>DFSO01000001.1 GCA_002378665.1 Loktanella sp. UBA3435
AAATTTCCGCGACCACCTCTATGTGCAATCAGATCGCAATCGCTGGACTGGTGCAGGGCCTGTCAGAGGCGATGCATTTTGCATCCAGCGCTGGGCTCGACGGCGCGGCTGTGATTGAGGTTATAAGCCAAGGTGCTGCGGGAAGCTGGCAAATGTCGAACCGCTATAAGACGATGCTGGAGGGGCATTTTGAACATGGCTTTGCTGTTGACTGGATGCGCAAAGATCTCGGTATTTGTCTCGCAACTGCCAATGAAAATGGTGCTTCTCTTCCCGTCACTGCATTGGTGGACCAGTTTTATAAAGACGTCCAGAAAATTGGCGGCGGGCGATGGGATACGTCTTCACTTTATAAGAGGTTGCAAAAGTTGCCCTAGTCGTTTGAGGGAACTCAGCGATCTTTAAAAGAATAAAACCTAGGAGCGTCTCGTGTCGAACCTCGCCTCAGAAATAATCTTCCATGCCTATCCGCAATCACCAGTTGCCGAGAAAGTGCGGGTCGCCTTTGGTATCAAAGGCCTCTCTTGGCGCAGTGTCGATATACCACGTTTGCCCCCCAAGCCGATGCTGACGGCGCTAACGGGAGGCTATCGGCGCACGCCTGTCATGCAGATTGGGGCCGACATTTATTGCGATAGCCAGTGCATTATTCGCGAATTGGAACGCCGCTTTCCTTCCCCCACCTTTATGCCAACAGATGACTTTGGCTTGATGTGGAGCCTGAGTAGATGGACAGACGGCGCACTGTTTGATCAAACAGTGAGGCATGTTCTCGGGGCCGCAGGCGATAACTTGGACAAAGATTTCGCCGCTGATCGCGGGCGGCTCTATCTTGGCGAGGACTGGGCCGAGGGCCTGAAAAAAGCGCACGCTGATCTCCCGCATTTGGTGGCGCAAATGCGCGCGCCTTTGTCTTGGATGAATGCCCAATTGGCTGATGGGCGAGTGTTCTTGCTGGGTGCGGCTCCGGCCGCGATTGATGCACAGATCTACCACGTCGTTTGGTTCTTGCGGGGACGATGGGCTGGCGGCCCATCGTTCTTATCCGAATTCACGCATCTCGGGCGCTGGGAGGAAAACGTCCGGGCCATCGGCCATGGTACGGCAAGCTCCATGGCACCAGATGAAGCGATCGTACGCGCAAAAAATTCGGCACCAATCGCGCAGTCAGGCGTGGCAGATCACGAGCCACAGGGCCTTGAGGTTGGCATGTCCGTGACTGTTAGTCCTGACGTGAATGGTGGAGAGCAACCCGTGGTTGGGAATCTTCGTTTTGCGAATGCAGAGACGGTCGTTATCGATCGCACCGCCGAAGACGTTGGCACCGTCTGTGTCCACTTTCCCCGCTCCGGGTACCGCGTTGATATTGCGTGAAAGCTAGAGACTTAAGCATGTACTGCGATTTGGGAAGGTCACTTCATATCCAAAAATATATCCCTAAAGTAGTGAAACAAAAGATGCATGGGACAGCCGAGATCTATTGATTTCGCATGAAGTTGAGCCATTTCCTGTGCATGAAGAGAACAGAACCAAAACCCCTGATCGACCAGATGAGATGTAATTCATCCGTTGTTGCTCCGATTCTGCGATGAAAGTCCGTTTGATTCTTGGCGACCAGCTGAGCCATTCGCTTGCAGGCCTTGCCGATGCGACTACCGACGACCTGCTGCTGATGTGCGAGGTAAGGCAGGAAGCGACTTATGTAAAACATCACAAAAAGAAGATCGCATTTCTGTTTTCGGCGATGCGTCACTTCGCGGCAGAACTGTCGGACAATGGTTACAACGTTCGTTACATCGAATATGATGACCCCGAAAACTCAGGGTCATTGTTGGGTGAAGTTTGCAACGTTACCAGACAGATGGAGGTGTCCGAAGTCATCCTCACAGCACCCGGTGAATACCGCGTGAGCCAAGACTTTGCAGGGTGGTCGCGGGCGCTTGGCGTGCCAGTGACAATTCGCGATGATGACCGGTTCTTGGCGACGCCCGAAGAATTCGCCACTTGGGCCGAGGGCCGTAAACAATTGCGGATGGAGTATTTCTATCGCGATATGCGGCGCAAATATTGCATCTTGATGGATCACGATGGGCCCATTGGAGGGCAGTGGAACTATGACGCCGAGAACCGTAAGCCGCCCGCGACTGGATTGGATGTTCCAGACACGTTTCGCGCGCCCGTTGATGCGATCACGCAAGACGTCATCGCGCTAGTTGAGACGCATTTTGCAGATCACTTTGGCGAGCTGTCGCCGTTTCATTTTGCAGTGACGCGGGATCAGGCCTTGGTTGCGCTAGAGCAGTTTATCGCAAAACGGCTCCAACATTTTGGCGACTACCAGGATGCGATGATCCAAGGCGAGCCGTGGATGTATCACAGCCATATTGGATTTTACCTGAACTGCGGGCTTCTGGGTCCGCTCGAATGTATTGAGCGTGCAGAGGCCGCATACCATAAAGGCATGGCTCCTTTGAACGCGGTCGAGGGGTTCATCAGGCAAATATTGGGATGGCGCGAATATGTGCGCGGGATTTATTGGCTCAAGATGCCTGATTATAAGGCGATGAATTTTTTGGACGCAAAACGCCCGCTCCCCGATTTTTACTGGACCGCCGAGACGCAGATGAACTGCATGCGCCAGTGTATTACCGAGACCAAGCAAAACGCCTATGCGCACCACATTCAACGCTTAATGGTGTTGGGAAACTTTGCGTTGATCGCGGGGCTTGATCCTGATGAGGTTAACGAATGGTATCTGCTGGTTTATGCGGATGCTTATGAGTGGGTGGAACTGCCTAATGTGACAGGCATGATCCTGTTCGCAGATGGCGGGCAGATGGCGTCAAAGCCCTATGCTGCCAGCGGGTCCTATATCAACAAAATGTCGAATTACTGTGGGTCGTGCAAATACAAACCTGCGGTCAAGAACGGCCCGACGGCCTGTCCGTTCAACTATCTCTATTGGGATTTTATTGAGCGGAACGCGGGCAAATTGCGTGGCAATCCGCGTCTGGGGTTCATGTATAAAACCCTTGATCGGATGGGCGACGATAAGCGTGAAGCTTTCAAAGATGACACGCGCAGATTTTTCAAAGCGATAGAGAATAATGAAAAAGTCTGACTTGCCGCAAAAGATCTGCGTGACCTGTGGCCGCCCGTACACGTGGCGCAAAAAATGGGCAAAGGTCTGGGATGAAGTAAAATACTGCTCCGACAAATGCCGTGGATTGCGCAAATCTGCGACAAAGTCTGCACGATGATGTTTGAACCAACACGCGAAGCAGGACTTGCGCGACTCAATGCGTTTACTGCTGATGGTGCGTCGGATTATGGTCGCTTGCGGAACTTCGATATAGGGCCAAAACAACCCAGCACCGTGTCGCAGCTTTCCCCTTGGATCAGGCATCGGCTCGTTTCCGAGCAGGAGGTGTTGGCGCAAATCCTCAACGCGCACGATCCCGCACAGACTGTCAGTTTTGTGCAAGAGGTTTTCTGGCGCGGGTATTTTAAAGGTTGGCTAGAGCAACGCCCAAGCGTCTGGGAACACTATCTGATCGGGCTGGATCGGGCGCGGGAAAACATTAGTGCGGATTATGCCGATGCGATTTCTGGGCGCACTGGGATTGCCTGTTTCGATCATTGGTGCGCCGAGTTGGTCGCGACGGGATATCTGCACAACCATGCGCGGATGTGGTTCGCCTCTATCTGGATTTTCACGCTGCGATTGCCGTGGGAGTTGGGGGCGGATTTCCTTTTGACTCACCTGATTGACGGCGACCCTGCCTCCAATACGCTCAGTTGGCGTTGGGTGGCCGGGTTACATACCAAGGGCAAAACTTATCCTGCGACTGCCGAAAATATTGCGCGGTTTACCGAAGGACGGTTCGATCCTGCTGGACAGTTGGCAAATATCGCTGAACCGTTGGTCGAGCCTTTTGATCATCCGCTGGTGCCGCTCACCGCACCTTCAAAAAGGTTTTGTGATGATGCGCTTTTGCTGGTCACTCCAGAGGACTGCACGCCACAAACCTTCATCGCAGGCCAGCCGCGCGACACTTTGGGAATGATGATCTTAAGACCTGCGGGCTTGGCTGCGTCCTTCACAAAAGGCGCGGTGGAGCAGGCGGGCAGGGAGGTCACCCCAAGACAGATAATAGAGGCTGCACTTCAAGCTCATGTCTCACATGTCGTCACGGCTTGGGCACCTGTTGGGCCTGTTGCGACCATACTTGCCACCGCGAAAACGGAACTGGCAAAAGAGGGCATCACGCTGCATCAAGTGCGGCGGACATATGATGATCTGACGTGGCCACACGCGACCGCGGGGTTCTTTAAGTTAAAGAAGAAAATTCCACAGATCTTGCGCGACCTTGATTTGGGCTCACGTTCCGCTACCTCTCACCCATGAGCAAAACATCAGACCTGCGCCCCGAACATATTAGCGACATCGTGCAGATGGCGCTGTCGGATCACGTCAGCTTTGCCACTATTCAGGAAGAATACGGGATCGGTGAAAAAGACGTGAAGGTTCTGATGCGGCACACACTCAAACGGGGCAGCTATCAGACATGGCGCAAGCGGGTCCGCGATTTTGGTGATCGTCGGGCAACCTATAAATAGAGCCTCAAATGCGTAAAAACCCAACCAATGCTTCGCCAGTCGCGATCCCCACAGGGCGCTTCGCGCGGCTCGGTCACATCAGCGCAATGACAGTCAGCGTCGCGGGCAATATGGCACTTGGCGGTTTGATGCAACTTGGGCGCGGTCAGCGGCCAGTGATGAAAGACCTCTTTCTCACACCCATAAACATAACGCGCATCACGGAACAATTGTCCAAAATGCGCGGCGCTGCGATGAAAGTCGGACAACTGGTGTCGATGGATACCGGTGATATTTTGCCTCGTGAATTGGCGCAAATCATGGCCCGTCTGCGCGATGACGCCTATGCCATGCCGCCCTCGCAACTCAAGCAGGTTTTGAACGCTGAGTTCCCAAGCGGCTGGCTTGGGTCATTTCGGAAGTTTGACGTGCACCCGATTGCTGCCGCCTCGATTGGTCAGGTTCATCGGGCACAACTCAAGGATGGGCGCGATCTCGCATTGAAAATCCAATACCCGGGCGTCGCGGATAGCATTGATAGTGATGTGGCCAATGTGGGCGTATTGATTAACATGTCGGGGTTGTTGCCAAAAGGGTTTGCGCTTGCGCCCTATCTGGACGAGGCACGCAAGCAATTGCATGACGAAACCAACTACACGCTTGAGGCCGCACAGTTGGTGCGCTTTCGACACCTCTTGAAAGAGACGGACAGCTTTATCATTCCTGCGGTCCATCCCGACTGGTCGTCGCCCAAAATACTGGCGATGGACTTTATGGCAGGTGATCCGATTGAGACCCTCGAGGGCGCGTCTCAGTGGGTAAAAGATCAAGTGATGACGGATCTCATCCGCCTTGCCCTGCGTGAATTATTCGAATTTGGCGTGATGCAAACGGACCCGAATTTTGCCAACTATTTGTATCAACCCCAGACGGACAAAATTGTCCTGCTTGATTTCGGGGCAGCGCGCACGATTGCCCCGCACATCGTTGATCAATACCTACATTTGCTATGCGCTGGGCTTGAGGATGACGTGGGCGGCTTGACGACTGCGGCGCAAAACATGGGGCTGTTTGATGCAGACACGCGTGATGAGCATCGGATGCGTATTGTGCAGATGCTGCGCCAAGTGTTTCACATGATCCGCGAAGGAGGAGCTATTGATTTTGCGGATCAAACGCTCGCAAATCAGCTTCAAGCTGAAGGCCTCGCGCTCTTTCAAGATGGGTTTTCACCATCTGTTTTGCCCATCGACGTCTTGTTGATTCAACGCAAGTTCGCAGGACTATTTCTGCTCGGTGCGCGCCTTGGGGCCTGCGTCAATGTTGGCGAAATCTTTCGTCGTCACGGAGGCCATTTGTCCGCAGGTCAAACGGCAAGCTTTCAGTAAACTCCGACCACGCGCACGGAAAGATCAGCAGAGTAGTCGCGCCCGAATGCCACAACGGCGATACTCTTTACAGACGACGCATTGAAGCTCCTATGCAAAAGTTTGCCGTAAGGGGCGAAATCCTTGAAAGGAATGCGCACCTCTTGCCAGTCATTGGTTGCGTCAAAGGAGGCTTGATAGAATTGCCATGGCAGCACCGTCCACGTCGTCCGCAAGTGGATGTAATAAGTCTCGCTATTGCCTTTGACGTTCAAAACTACTCCTTGCGCGGTTGCAGGTAAGTTTTGGCTCAGCTTTGATCGCGCTTGAATAAAGCCGCCGTTATTGGCCGTGCTCACGTCGCCAGTTAAACGCAATATAGATTGCCCTCCATCTTGCTCAAAACTAGCACTACCCGAGGACACGCCACCCATGACTTGATCGCTAAAATAATCCCAGCGGGATGGATCAGATAACGAAAGCTCAATCATGGGGTCCTGCGCATTGCTGAGTGTGGGAAGAGTTATGGATAGGGCCAGAAAGAGCCAGCGTAGGTTGAGTGTCACCATTTTCTTCTCCATTATACCGCCGGACAGTTCGAGAGAAAGGGAGAGGCCAGTGACCGCTCCCTTCTAATCTCCGTATCGTTTAAGGCAATGTAGCCTGCGCTTCTGCGACAAGGGCCGCGATCTTGTCTTTCCCTTTACCTGGAATACGGGCGTCAAGGACCTGCTGCGCGTTGCTGACGTCATTGCCGACAACAATCAGGGCCACCATACCCATAGACTGGTGCGGGAGGCAAACGACAGCAGTTAGGCCAGTTTCGGTGACCAGATACTCAACCTCATTATTGGTTTTACCTTTGAAGGCTTCTTGGCCTTCTGGCAGCGCGTCTTTCACCGACTGTGCGTTATGTGATCTATCAGTTGGGACAAAGCGGATGACGTCTCCCACCTCTGCACGGATCAACTCTTGGCCAAATACCATGCGGTCACCCGCGTCGTTTTCGTTCAGCATTTCAACTTCGACAGTCTCTGCAAAAGCAGCTACAGATGAGCCGAAGAGGAGTGCTGTTGAGAATAGTAGATTACGCATTTTAACGTCTCCAGATGTTATGTCTGTTTGGGCATCTATGCTGGTACTGAACAATTACCATTCACGACCGCAATAGAGCGACAGTTTGGCGCATGTTGAGGTTTTCTGGCCGTCGGTTCAGCGTAAACGAACGGCCAGCTTCGATGTGATGCGTCTCATTAATCAGTTAGCTGGAATAATTTGCTTTGTGTTAAAAGCGCTGGGGCGAGAAACTGTCGATATCGCAGAATGAAGTGCGACCTTGCACGAGATCCGTAACAATTCTGCCAGTCACTCCGCCTAAGGTCAGACCGATATGTTGGTGCCCAAAGGCAAAAATGATGCGGCGCGATTGCGAGGAATATCCGATAACAGGTAGCGCATCTGGCAGGGTCGGGCGGTAGCCTAGCCATGTGGCGTCTGGTGGTCCAATATCGCCAAACATTTCGTGCGATTTCCGACGCAAATACTCGGTTCGATTAGTGTTGAATGGGGCTTCGACGGCGTTGATTTCAACCGTGCCTGCAATGCGTAGGCCCTCAGCCATCGGTGTTGCGTAAAAGCCGGCTTCGGCCCATCCGACAGGTCTCGAAATAGATGCACCGTGGTTGCGATAGAGAATGTGATAGCCGCGCTCTGTCCCTAATGGAAGATGCTCCGCGCCGCTGCCCTTGATCAGACCCGAATGGGCGCCCGCAGTTATCGCGAGGTGTTTTCCGCGAATTTGGGTCCCGTCGCCAAGATACGCTGTCACGCCGGTGTCATCCGCTTTCGTGCGATCAATTTTCTGCGGCAGATACGTGCCTCCAAGCGCCTCAAATCGTAATTGCATCCGATGAACCAGCTCTTGCGGGTTTGTGATATGCCGCGCTCCTTTGAAACGCAGTCCGCGATGCATCGCTTGTTGTAAGTTTGGTTCTAACGACCGGATGTCATCGGGGCCGAGTTCGTCAAGCTCGACACCTTGCTCTGCCCGCATGGCATTGCTGGTCGCCGCATTCTCAAAACCGGTTCGGCTGGACCAGACATAAAGGCAATCGTTGCTGACAATGAGATCTTGGGCATCGGCCTCGGCGATGAGAGGGTCAAGGCCGCTATCTGCATGCCGCAGGAAACCCCCAAGTGCCTGTGTGATGTGTTTAACGCGGGAAGGGCGACAGTTGTCCAAGAAAGACAACATCCAGCGGGGATTTTTGAGCCCGTGGGCAAGGTTAAAGCTTAGTGGACTGTCTTTGCTCGTCAGCAAGTGTGGTAGGGCTGAGAAAATGGTCGGGGAATTGACGGGGATGCAAGCGTAAGTGGCGATGGTGCAAGCTGACCCATAGGTCGTACCCGATCCCGGAGGGGCAGGGTCGCAGATCAGGGTTTTAAGTCCTTCTTTTTGCGCCCAAAGCGCAGTTGAAATGCCGACTATGCCCGCCCCTGCGACGATCAGATCAAAATCAGTTTTGGACATGGTCGGCTTTCTTATGCTTGGCGTTTAGACAATTTCAAGAAGTAGCTTTGTGGTGTTCTCTTTTGTCATTTCAACGGGGTTTCCGCCAGTGCTAGGATCAAGCAACGCACCTGCAACAATCCGGTCGATATCTGGATTTTCCACGCCAAGACCAGAGAGTTTACGCGGGATACCCAAGGAGGCGTTGAGTGTGTCAACGTAGTCGCAGAACCCGTCAAACCCACCCGCAATGCCAAGGTAATTGGCAGCGTGGCCCATCAGATCAGTGATCGCGGGGCGGTTGAACTGGAGGACAGCAGGCATACAGATCGCGTTCGTTGTGCCATGATGGGTGTGATACATGGCGCCGATGGGATGCGACAAGGCGTGGATGGCACCGAGCCCTTTTTGAAAGGCAGTGGCCCCCATTGTTGCCGCCGACATCATCTGCGCGCGGGCCTCGACATCGGTGCCATCAGCATATGCGCGGGGTAAGTATTCTTTGACTAAGCGCATGCCTTCGAGCGCGATGCCTTGCGACATCGGGTGGTAATGTGGCGAGCAATAGGCCTCGACGCAATGTGCGAAAGCGTCAAGACCTGTGCCTGCGGTGATCATTTTTGGCATGCCGACAGTAAGTTCAGGATCGCAGATCACGACCGTTGGCAAGAACTTGGGATGAAAAATGATTTTCTTTTCAGCGGTCTCGGAATTTGTGATGATCGAAGCGCGGCCGACTTCTGACCCTGTGCCCGCAGTCGTTGGCACGGCCACGATTGGGGCGATGGCGCTTGCGTCGGCGCGCGTCCACCAGTCGCCGATGTCCTCAAAGTCCCACAAAGGGCGCGTTTGCCCAGCCAAGAACGCAACGAGTTTGCCCAGATCAAGACCAGAGCCTCCGCCAAAGGCGACGACGCCATCATGTCCGCCATCTCGGTAGGCTTTGACACCTGCGGCGGCGTTCTTTTCATTCGGGTTCGGGTCCACCTCAGAAAACATCGCGCGGCCAAGCCCCGCTGCTTCCAAGAGGTCGAGCGTTTTGGTTGTGATCGCCATATTGGCCAAGCCACGGTCGGTCACGAGAAGCGGTTTCTTGATGCCAGCGACTTTGCAGGCGTCAGCGATTTCGGAAATGCGGCCAGCGCCGAAACGGATTGCGGTTGGATAAGACCAATTTGCTTTGATGCTCAT
>DFSO01000025.1 GCA_002378665.1 Loktanella sp. UBA3435
ACGCACTCAAGGCGGTAAGGGGGCGATTTCTTCTTTGTCTAGCGAAGAGTTAATTTTTGAACCTCCGAAAGGATGGGTGTGGGCTAGGTTCATGATAAAGGCAACACCGCGAGTTAAAGGGCTTGATGATTTAACGGTAGCGGCTTTCGGCCCCCAAATCGGTATGCGGGACCATGGACGGTTTCCCGCACTCGTGACTTCAGGTCATACCTCAGCAACTCGTAAACAGAACCCGATCACTGGTTTGACGCAACTGTATATGACAGAAGCTGATATTGCAGTATTCCATGAGCGATACTTTACCCTGCCAACGATGGCCCGAGAGTATGGTATCGACAGACGGGCGCTTTTGACGCGGCTCAAGTCCTCAGAAATACGTCCATTCAAGCCGAACGACCAAGACTACGGCCATCTCTATTTACGAAAAGATGTCGATGCGTTTTTGAAATAGAGCGCCAGCTTGACCATATCGACCGAAATTAGGCCCCAAAAACCGATTTTTGTCGGAAAGTCGGCGTTTGGATGTCGGACGACAAAAAATGAAATATTGGCGAGCCGTGGAGGAATCGAACCCCCGACCTAGAAATTAGAAATTTCTTGCTCTATCCAACTGAGCTAACGGCCCGCGCGTTATTAGCATCGTTTAAGTCACTCCGAACAATCAAGTCAAGACGGTATAAACATGGGACATGTCCCATGTTTTGATTGCCTTACAGCAAGGTCGAGAATGCACTTGGGAGCGTGTTTGGGGCTTATTTTTGCTCTAATCCAGCTGAGCTAACAGCCCGCGCTGAAGAGCAAATGTTATAGGCGTGCAGATTTGTCAACGTGCAATGGTTCATTCATGAAGCTGATCGTTGGGTAAAAACTCTAGACGGTTCCGTTGTTGGAAAACAGTGATGTCACGATCCGTTGGATGCACGCCCGTAAACAATGCAACATAGTTTGCCGCACGGGAAAGACGCGTTTGAGGTGTCTCTGTGACATGCATAGAAATATAGCCGATTTGGGTGTAAATCACGGTTAGACTACGCACTTCTGCGTCCGCAGGTTCATACCCAAATCGGATGAACATCTTGGCAAGCGAATTGATCCTTATGGAATCAGCCGCGTCGAGTCTCGCTTTCACTTTGGTATCCGTGCGGGCCCAGTTTCGGATCGCGAGGTCAAGCGGTGCGTCAAAAAGGGTAGCGTCATACCAGCAGTCAAAAACATTGAGCATGGCCTCCGCAATTGTCTGCGCAGGTGCATTGCTGCGCGCGATAAGGTTGCCCGTATTTGTCTCTTCCCAGCGATCGATCAAGCATTCGTGGACCGCGTTTAGGTCTTTGAAGTGCCAGTAAAAACCAGTCCGCGTCAGATCGGTATGCTTGGCCAATGTCATGACCTTTACCGCGTCGATACCGCTACTAATCAGCAGGTCATAGGCCGCGTTGAGCCAGAGTTCAGCAGAGGTGTCAGCGTTGGATTGGGTCATTTCAAGACGAGTATATTTTTCTTGACACATGTGTCAAGTTGCAAGCAATCTGGATGAAATCGCGGCGTGTTTCTACGCTGCGGGCGTTTCATTTCGTCGAGGATAGTCGATGTCAAAAGACCCACTGTTGCAGCCGTTTCAGCTTAAGCACCTGACGCTGAAAAACCGTATCATGACGACCAGCCATGAACCCGCATATCCCGAAGACGGGATGCCAAAGGAACGGTATGCCGCCTACCATGCTGAGCGCGCAAAGGCGGGCGTCGCAATGGTGATGACGGCAGGGTCGGCCGCCGTGAGTAGGGATAGCCCCCCTGTGTTTAACAACGTTTTGGCCTACCGTGACGATGTCGTGCCGTGGATCCAGAACCTCACGGATGCGGTGCATGAATATGGCTGTGCTGCCATGATCCAGCTCACGCATTTGGGCCGCCGCACCACATGGAATAAGGGTGATTGGCTGCCGTCGGTGTCGTCGTCCAAGCACCGTGAACCCGCACACCGCGCTTTTCCCAAGCTGGTCGAAGATTGGGATATTGAGCGGATCATTGACGATTTTGCTGATGCCGCCGAGCGTATGAAAGCTGGCGGCATGGATGGGATCGAGTTGCAGGTTTACGGCCACCTGCTTGATCAGTTCTGGTCTCCGCTGACCAATGACCTGACGGGGCCATATGGTGCCGATACGCTCGAAAACAGAATGCGGTTCCCGCTTGATGTTGTGGCCGCCATTCGCAAACGTGTTGGCACTGAATTTATCGTAGGGCTACGCTTTACCGCGGACGAGGCGCAAAAGGGCGGCATTGACGCCATCGAGGGGCTTGAGATTTCTAAGCGCTTGGCGGGTACTGGGCAGATCGATTTTCTCAATGTGATCCGCGGGCGCATTCACACGGATCCTGCGATGACGGATATTATCCCAGTGCAGGGAATGAAGAGTGCCCCGCATCTCGACTTTGCCGGTGAGGTGCGTAAAGCAACAGGGTTGCCAACGTTCCACGCTGCGAAAATTCCTGATGTCGCAACGGCCAGACATGCCGTGCAAGCAGGCTTGTTGGATATGGTTGGGATGACGCGCGCCCATATGGCCGATCCGCACATAGTTCGGAAAATCATCGAAGGTCGCGAGGATGATATTCGCCCCTGTGTCGGCGCGACCTACTGCCTTGACCGCATCTATCAGGCGGGCGAAGCGCTTTGCCTTCACAACGCGGCAACGGGGCGGGAGCTTTCGATGCGGCACGACATCCCCGTGGCGCAGGTCAAGAAAAAGGTGGTTATTGTTGGCGCTGGGCCTGCTGGTCTGGAGGCCGCGCGTGTGGCTGCAGAGCGGGGCCATGACGTGACCGTTTTTGAGGCCGCCGCCGTGCCGGGTGGGCAAATAAGATTGACCGCGCAATCACCGCGCAGGCGCGAGATGATTTCCATTATTGATTGGCGCATGGCGCAATGCGCCGCCCGCGATGTGACCTTCCATTTCAATACTTGGGCCGAGGCGGACGATATCACAGCACTCACTCCAGATGTGGTGATCGTCGCGACAGGAGGCGTCCCCAATACCCAATTGTTTGAGACGCGCGGCGAGCAGCCAAATGTTGTCTCTTCATGGGATATTATCTCGGGAGATGTGAAGCCTGCGGGCAAAGTTTTGATCTATGACGAGGCGGGCGATCACCCCGCTTTGCAGGCCGCTGAAGTTGCCGCAAACACTGGCGCATCGGTCGAGATCATGACGCCTGACCGCACCTTTGCTCCCGATGTGATGGCCATGAATTTGGTGCCCTATATGCGGTCTCTGCAAGACAAAGATGTGACCTTTACGGTGACCCGCCGCTTGCTAGATGTAAAACGTGACGGGAACAAACTGACGGCAACAATCGGAACGGATTATAGCGACCATAGCTATCAGTCGGACTATGAGCAGGTGGTCGTGAATTACGGGACGATGCCGCTTGATGAGCTTTACTTTGCACTCAAACCTATGTCGTCAAATGAAGGCGAAGTTGATCACGCGGCGCTGATTGAGGGACGTCCGCAAGCCACGGTTCGCAATAAGACTGGCGCGTTCCAATTGTTCCGTATTGGCGACGCTGTTTCCGCGCGTAACACCCATGCCGCTATTTATGATGCATTGCGATTGGTGAAAGATATTTGATGCGCAGTTCAAAAACGATCCATGTGATTTCTTGCCACGCAGAAGGCGAGGTCGGCGATGTCATCGTCGGCGGTGTCGCACCTCCTCCGGGAGAGACCTTGTGGGAGCAGCGCACATGGATCGCCAAGGATCAGACCCTGCGGAACTTCATGCTCAATGAACCGCGCGGCGGCGTGTTTCGGCATGTGAACTTGCTGGTCCCAGCCAAGAACCCTGCCGCCCAAATGGGCTGGATCATTATGGAGCCAGAGGACACGCCACCGATGTCGGGGTCAAATTCGATCTGTGTTGCGACAGTTCTGCTTGATAGCGGTATCATCCCTATGATTGAGCCCGTGACACAGATGGTTCTTGAGGCACCCGGTGGTTTGGTGCGGGTGAGGGCGGATTGCAAAGACGGAAAAGCCCAACGTGTTACGGTGCAGAACCTACCTTCATTTGCGGGCGAAAGGGGTGTGTCGTTACATGTCGAGGGGCTTGGCGACATCAAGGTGGATACGGCGTTTGGCGGAGACAGCTTTGTGGTGGTCAATGCCGCAGAACTTGGCTTTGATCTGGTTGCAAGTGAGGCGAAGGCGCTGGCGATGTTGGGAGTAAAAATCACGAATGCTGCCAATGCCCATTTGAACTTCCATCACCCCGAAAACGCGGATTGGGCGCATTTTTCTTTCTGTCTGTTCGCAGGTCCATTGCAACGGGATGGCAGCCATTTAAGCGCGAAAGCAGCCGTTGCGATCCAGCCCGGTAAGATTGACCGGTCCCCGACAGGAACGGCCGCATCCGCGCGGATGGCGTTGTTGCATGCTGCGGGTGACATGCAGGTGGGCGAGACATTTACTGCGCAATCGATCATTGGATCAGAGTTTCATGGGCGCATTGTGGACACGACAATGGTTGGGGGGATTCCCGCGATCATTCCCGAAATCACGGGGCGGGCTTGGATCACAGGGACGCACCAACATATGCTGGACCCAGACGATCCGTGGCCCGAAGGGTATCGGCTCAGCGACACGTGGCCCCAAAAACAGTGACCCCCTGAGCTACGTTCGCAAGGTGCCTTCGGGAAATGGGCTTTTGACAGTGACGCGAATTGGCGTGATACAAAAGTCGGCAGAGGCGCAATGGCTGCGACCAGCACTTTCTTAGAGGAATTTTGTAAATGAGTGAGTTCGACGAAAACCTGTTTCTAAAGGGCCTAGAGCAGCGCCGTGCCACTTTGGGCGCCGAATATGTGGACAAGAACCTTGCTGCCGCCGATGATTTTACGCGCCCGTTCCAAGAGGCCATGACCGCGTGGTGCTGGGGCTTTGGCTGGGGGGACGATGTGATCGACGCCAAGACGCGGTCGATGATGAACCTGTCGATGCTGGGCGCGCTGGGCAAGATGCACGAATGGGAATTGCACTGCAAAGGGGCGCTCAATAACGGCGTCACCAAGGAAGAAATCCGTGCCATCGTGCATGTGGTCGCAATTTATTGTGGCGTGCCGCAGGGGCTCGAATGCTTCCGCGCAGCGCGTAAAGTTCTGGAAGAAGCCGGCCAGTTATGACGAAGGTTTTCATCAACGGTTTTGGTCGCATAGGCCGCACCGTGCTGCGGGCTTGGGCGCAAGGCGGTTGGCCCGAGGTCGAGATCGTGGGCATCAATGATATCGCCGAGGCCGATCTGTGTTCTCATCTATTTGAATACGACAGCGTCTTTGGGCCCTTCAACGGGGAGGTGCATCTTGACGGTAAAACCCTGCATGTTAACGGCCGCGCGATCCCGATGTCCCAAACACCCGACGTCAGCACCCTTGATCTGACGGGCATTGATCTGGTGATGGAATGCACTGGCAAAGCCGACGGACGCGATGTTGCTGGACGCCCGCTAAAGGCAGGCGCGCGGCGCGTGTTGATCTCTGGCCCTTCTGCTGCGGCTGATGCAACGATTGTGATTGGCGCGAATGGAAGCGACCTTGCCGATCAGCAGATCATCTCAAACGCCTCTTGCACAACCAACGCTTTGGCCCCTCTGGTGCGCTTGCTCGACGATACATGGGGCGTGCGCACGGGGTGGATGACGACGATCCATTGCTACACAGGCAGTCAGCCGACAATCGACGCGCCGCGCGGCGACATGATGCGCAGCCGTGCCGCCGCCTTATCGATGGTGCCGACGACGACAAGTGCGATGCGTCTGCTTGACCATGTGCTGCCCGATATCGCAGGGCGGATTGAGGGGGCGGCGGTACGCGTGCCAGTGGCCTCGGTCTCTGCCGTTGATTTGACCGTGACGCTGCAAGAAGACGTCAGCCGCGATCAGGTGATCGAAGTGCTCTCAAAACCGACCTCAATCATCGGCTGTACGGACAAGCCACTTGTGTCGTCTGACCTGCGCTCGCGGCCAGAAAGCCTCATCGTTTCTCTGCCCGAAACCCGCGTCACCGCTCAAGGCCTCCTGCGCGTTTTCGGCTGGTACGACAACGAATGGGGCTTTTCGTGTCGGATGCTTGATATGGCTGTCCGCATGGCCTGACGTTCCCCTTTTACTTCTTGGGCTCGCGGATTAGGTTCTGCCCAACACGTAAAGGGATCAACATGTCGTCAATCGTATCGGTGCGCAATTTGCGCAAGGCCTATGGCACGGGGTTTGAGGCGCTCAAATCCGTGAACCTCGAAATCGAAGAAGGCGAGATTCTAGCACTTTTGGGGCCAAACGGGGCGGGCAAGACAACGCTGATTTCCACGATCTGCGGCATCATTGTCCCGACCTCTGGCACTGTGACCGTCGGCGGCCATGACATCGGCACCAATTTTCGCGAAGCACGTGCGATGATCGGCTTGGTCCCGCAAGAGATCAACCTTGAGCCCTTTGAGACCGTCATAAATTCCGTGCGCTTCTCGCGCGGTCTGTTTGGTAAACCGCGAAATGACGCGTTCATTGACGAAATCCTCAAGCAGTTGTCGCTTTTCGATAAAAAGAACAGCAAAATCATGACGCTTTCTGGCGGCATGAAACGCCGCGTTCTAATCGCTAAGGCGCTGTCTCACGAACCCCGCGTGTTGTTCCTCGACGAGCCAACCGCAGGCGTAGACGTGGAGCTGCGCAAGGACATGTGGAAGGTCGTTGCGGAGCTGAAGGCAGCTGGCGTGACGATCATCCTGACGACCCACTACATTGAGGAAGCCGAGGCCATCGCAGACCGCGTTGGCGTTATCTCGAAGGGCGAAATCCTGCTGATGCAAGACAAGGCTGATCTCATGACGCAGATGGGCAAAAAGCAACTGGTTGTTGATTTGCAATCGATCATTACGGACGTGCCCGCCGCGCTCAAATCCTACGGGCTGGAAATAGGCCAAGACGGCAAGAGTCTGATTTATACCTACGATACCAAGGGCGAGCGGACGGGCATCACGACCCTGCTCAACGACTTGCAAAAAGCGGGTCTGCAAATGACCGATATGAAGACACAGCAAAGCAGCCTCGAAGATATCTTCGTCGGTCTCGTGAAGGAAACAGCATGAACCTAACAGCCGTCGCATCCATCTACCGCTTTGAGATGGCTCGCTTTTTCCGTACCATGGCGCAGTCGATTGTCTCGCCTGTCTTGTCCACCTCACTTTACTTCGTCGTGTTCGGCACCGCCATCGGCAGCCGCATTGAATCTGTCGAAGGTCACAGCTACGGCGCGTTCATCGTTCCCGGATTGATCATGCTCTCGGTCATGACGCAGGCCACATCGAACGCGTCTTTCGGCATCTATTTTCCGAAATTCATCGGCACGATCTATGAGCTCCTCTCGGCACCCGTGAACTTCCTAGAGATCACGCTCGGCTATGTGGGGGCGGCGGCGACAAAGGCCTTATTCATCGGGGTTATCATCCTGATTACCGCGTTCTTCTTTGTCGATATCTCGATTGCGCACCCGTTCTGGATGCTCGGCTTCTTGGTACTGACCTGCATCAGTTTCTCGCTCTTGGGGTTCATCATCGGCATTTGGGCGGGCAACTTTGAACAGCTGCAACTGATCCCGCTCTTGATCATCACACCGCTCGTGTTCCTTGGTGGTAGCTTCTATTCAATCACCATGCTGCCACCCGTTTGGCAGACGATCACAATGTTCAATCCTGTCGTTTACCTGATCTCTGGCTTCCGCTGGGCATTCCTTGACACGGCAGACGTGCCCGTTGGCCTCTCCCTCTTGGCAATCGCGCTGTTTACAGGCGCTTGCCTTACTGCGATCTGGTGGATTTTCCGCACAGGCTGGCGTATCCGGCAGTGACGCCTTGCGGCACCCGCCCCACAGACCTATTTGGTAGTATATGAAAAAATATATCCCTTTTATGAAATCAGACGCCTTTGTTGCCGTCATTCGGCTGCAAGGGCCGATTTGCAATGGCGGTCGCGGTCTTGATAGCCCAAGCCTCGCGCCCGTGATCGAAAAGGCATTCCGCAAGGGTAAGCCCGCTGCGGTTGCCTTAGAAATCAACTGCCCCGGTGGAAGCCCCGTGCAATCGTCCCTGATTGCGGCGCGTATTCGCCGTTTGGCTGATGAGAAAAATATCCCCGTATTTGCCTTTGTCGAAGACGTCGCCGCCTCTGGCGGCTATTGGCTGGCTTGTGCTGCCGACGAAATCTATGTCGATGATTGCTCGATCACGGGCTCGATCGGTGTGATTAGCGCGGGCTTTGGTTTGCAAGACCTGATCGGGCAATACGGTGTCGAGCGTCGCGTGCATACCGCGGGCAAATCCAAATCGATGTTGGACCCGTTCAAGAAAGAAAATCCCGCAGATGTGAAACGGCTTAAAGGCTGGCTTGAGACCATCCACGAGAATTTCATCACTTACGTCAAATCACGACGGGGCACGAAATTGGCCGACAACCCCGATCTGTTCACAGGCGAGGTCTTCATCGGCCAGCAAGGCGTTGATCAGGGGCTTGCGGATGGTATCGGCCACCTCGCGCCCGTCATGAAGTCTCGCTTTGGCGAAAAGGTGCAGTTCCGACGTTATGGTGCGCGCCGTTCGCTTCTGGATCGTTTCGGCGCAAAGCTGATGGGCGACGCCATCGGCAGCGTTGAGGATCGCGCCGCATTCGCGCGGTTTGGTCTGTAAATGCTGATCAAGGTCGTCACACTTTTCCTTGTCGGAATGGCCGTGCTGGCCATGTTCGGCAAATTCAAGTTTCCGGGCCAAGCGCGCTTGGAGGCTGCAAAATGTAGAAACTGCGGAAGATTTCGCATCGGTAAGGGCCCCTGCGCCTGTTCAAAAGGAAAGCCGTGATGGATTGGCTCTATACGATTGTCGGCTTGGTGATTTTGCTGCTTGCAGGCGACAGCCTTGTGAAAGGGGCGGTGAACCTGTCTTTGCGGCTTGGCGTGCCGGCGCTGATCGTGTCGCTGACAATCGTGGCTTTTGGCACGTCAGCGCCTGAACTTCTCATCTCGATCCAAGCGATTTTGGACGATGTGCCGGGACTTGCGCTTGGTAACGTTGTCGGCTCAAATACCGCTAACGTCTTGCTTGTCCTCGGTATCCCCGCGCTGCTCGCCACCATGCACACCAGCGAATGTGATACCCGAGGCAGCTATCTGCAAATGATGGCGGCGACGGCATTGTTTATCGTGCTTTGCTTTATGGGGCCGCTTACATGGATCAGTGGGGTCATCTTGCTGATCGCGCTTGCGGCGATGCTTGTCTATGCCGCTCGCGCTGCAAATGCGCACCGCAAGGCTTGCGCCGACGATGAAGAAATCGAAGGCGCAGACCCAAGCCTTGGCTGGCCTAAGATATCGCTCTACTTGGTGCTAGGTCTGATCGGCCTGCCACTTGGTGCGAACCTTCTTGTTGAAGGCGCCACTAGTATCGCACGTGAATTTGGCATTTCCGAAACGGTGATCGGCCTGACACTTGTGGCAATCGGCACCTCACTTCCAGAACTTGCCACCACCGTCATGGCCGCTCTGCGCCGCCAAGCCGACGTGGCCTTGGGCAACGTGATCGGCTCGAACATGTTTAACCTGCTCGGCATCATGGGTGTCGCCAGTCTCGTCGGCAACATCCCCGTTGATCCCGCATTCTTGCGCTTTGATCTCTGGGTTATGGCACTGGCCTCCGCTGCGTTGATCCCTTTCGTGTTCCTTAAAAAGGATATCACCCGCATCTGGGGCATCGGCCTCACCGCGTTGTATGTCATCTATCTCGTCGTGGTGCTCGTCTAATGCGCGCGCTTGTCACAGGGGCAGGTGCAAGGCTCGGGCAAGCGATGGCGCTTTATTTGGGTGCGCGCGGGTATGATGTTGCGGTGCATTATTCCTCCTCCGAGGAGGGGGCCAATGAGACGGTTACACTACTCAAGGCCATGGGTCGTATAGCGGTTACGCTCAAAGCGGACTTGCTAGATGAGGGCGAAACCGAAGCCTTGTTGCCTGCGGCGGCGAACGCCCTTGGCGGTCCGATCACCTGCCTCATCAACAACGCCTCGATTTTTGAATACGACAGTATCACCAGTGCGACGCGGAAAAGCTGGGACAGACATATCGGATCGAACTTGCGCGCGCCATTTATCCTGACCCAAGCGCTCGCCGCACAGGCCCCCATGACCGCAACCGATGCCAACGGCGAACCGATGGCACAGGCGCTCATCATCAACATGCTTGATCAACGCATTCACAAGCTCACACCAGAGTTCATGACCTATACGATTGCAAAGATGGGGCTTTGGGCGCTGACACAGACCTCTGCCCAAGCGCTGGCACCGCATGTGCGGGTCAATGGCATTGGGCCAGGGCCAACTTTGCAAGGCCACCGCCAAAGCGATGTACATTTCGCCAATCAGCGCGCTGCAACGATCCTAGAGCGCGGTGCAAATGCCTCTGATATCACGGCGGCTTTGGGTTTCTTCCTCGATTCACCTGCCGTGACAGGGCAAATGATCTGCGTTGACGGAGGGCAGCATTTGGCGTGGAAAACGCCAGACGTTCTTGGGGTTGAGTAACCCTAGGTCAAAGTTGTGCACGCGTTCACGCAACTGTCACATATCGTTCACAAAAAGTTAACAAAATCAATCTCTTGGAGAATTGCAATAATTTAAGTTCATTATTTCAACGGGTTAAGTTAGTGCCTAAAAAATAGGCAATGTGACGAAGCCCGTTAAATACAACGAATTTTTCCATGTCATTGAGTTTTGCCCACCGACTTATCCACAGAAACTGTGGATGCCTTTCCTCTTGATGCCACCTTGTTAGCATTGCAGACAAAATAGAATCACGGACACGCAAATGACCGATCCTGTCGATGAGCCCCAACTGACCGGATATGCACGCATCGCGGCCTATCTGAATACGATTGACGGCTCTCCGGGGGTCTATCGCATGCTCGATGCGGAAAGCCGGGTGCTTTACGTTGGTAAGGCGCGAAACCTGCGGGCGCGGGTTAGCAACTATGCTCGCCCCGGAAATCACTCTGGCCGCATTGCGCGCATGATCGACGAGACCGCCGCGATGATGTTCCTGACCACGCGGACAGAAACCGAGGCGCTGCTACTAGAGCAAAATCTCATCAAGCAGCTGAAGCCGCGTTACAACGTGCTTTTGCGCGACGACAAATCCTTCCCGAATATTCTCGTCGCCAAAGACCACGCCTATCCGCAAATCAAAAAGCATCGCGGTGCGAAAAAGGAGAAGGGTAATTATTACGGCCCCTTCGCCAGCGCAGGTGCGGTCAATCGCACGCTCAACCAATTGCAGCGTGTGTTTCTTTTGCGCAATTGCACGAACTCTGATTTTGAGACCCGCACGCGGCCCTGCCTGCAGTATCAGATCAAGCGCTGCTCTGGTCCTTGCGTTGGCCTGATTACGCCTGACGATTACGCCGATACCGTGCGTGACGCGGAACTGTTTTTGCAGGGGCGTACAAAGGGCATACAACAGGCCCTCGCCGAGCAAATGAATATCGCGGCCGAGGCGATGGAATATGAACGCGCCGCCGCCCTGCGCGATCGGATCAAGGCACTGACCCAAGTGCAAACGGCCCAAGGCATCAACCCGCAAGCGACCGAAGAGGCCGACGTGATCGGCCTGCATATCAACGGCGGGCAGGCCTGTGTGCAGGTGTTCTTCATTCGCGCCAACCAAAACTGGGGCAATCACGACTACTACCCAAGGATTAGCGGCGAAGAGGATCCGTCCGAGGTCATGGAGGCCTTCGTCGGGCAATTCTATTCGGACCGTGAGCCACCTCGCGCGATCATCCTCAGTCACGGTTTGGACAATGATGATTTGATGGCCGAGGCTTTGGCCGAGAAACTGGGTCGCAAGGTTGAGATCATCATCCCGCAGCGGGGCGAAAAGGCAGAGCTCGTGCAAGGCGCGCTGCGCAACGCCCGCGAAAGCCTCGCACGCAAAATGTCCGAGACGGCGACGCAGGGCAAATTGCTCAAGGGTCTGGCCGAGGCCTTTGATCTAGCCAAGGTTCCAAAACGGATTGAGGTCTATGATAACTCCCACATCCAAGGCGCCTTTGCCGTGGGCGCGATGGTTGTGGCGGGGCCTGAAGGTTTCGACAAAAACCAGTACCGCAAGTTCAACATCAAAGGCGAAGACATGAGCGCGGGTGATGACTTTGGAATGATGAAAGAGGTCATGACGCGCCGGTTCCAACGCCTGCTCAAAGAAGACCCAGAGCGCACCTCTGGTTTCTGGCCTGACTTGCTGTTGATCGATGGTGGTGCAGGGCAGGTGAGTTCTGTGCGCGAGATCATGGAGAAACTGGGCGTGGGTGACGTGCCGATGGTCGGCGTGGCCAAAGGCGAAGACCGCGACGCGGGCAAAGAAGTGTTCTACCGCACGGGCAAGCCCGTCATGGCGCTGCGGCACAACGATCCCGTGCTCTACTTTATCCAACGGATGCGCGACGAGGTGCACCGTTTTGCCATCGGCACCCACCGCGCAAAACGGTCAAAAGCGATTGGGGCCACGCCTTTGGACGACGTGCCGGGCGTTGGGGCGACACGGAAACGCGCACTGCTTGCGCACTTTGGGTCAGCCAAGGCCGTAGCTCGGGCCAACCTCGCAGACCTCAAGGCCGTCGCAGGGGTTTCCGCGAATATGGCCCAGACAATCTACGACTACTTCCATGAAAATGGGTGACCCAACGGCCCTCACCAAAAACAGCGGCTTTTCACTGGCAGGGCAACCGCATAAGGTGCCTGCATGAATTGGAATCTGCCGAACATCCTCACCCTCTTGCGCCTGCTCGCCGCTCCAAGCGTTGCGATCATGTTCCTTTATTTCAATCGGCCTTTGGCGGATTGGTTTGCGCTGCTTTTGTTCGTCTCAGCCGCCATCACGGATTTCGTCGATGGCTATCTGGCCCGCGCGTGGAAGCAGGAAACAAAGTTCGGCGCGATGATGGACCCGATTGCCGATAAGGCGATGGTGATTATCGCATTGGTGGTGATCACAGGGTTTTCAGGCATGAACCCTTGGATTTTGATGCCAGCCGTTCTGATTATCTTTCGCGAAGTGTTCGTTTCCGGCCTTCGTGAGTTTTTGGGCGACACGGCTGGTACGCTCAAAGTGACTGTTCTGGCCAAGTGGAAAACCACGCTGCAAATGGTTGCGATTGCCATTCTCTTCGCAAAGGGTGCCTTCGAGCATTACCTGATCGAACGCAGCATGGGCATGGATCAAGACACCCAAATTGGTATTCTCGCAGGCGACATCGAAGACTTGCTTGGCCTTCGCAGTCTTGAGACAGGTCTTGAAATCAGCTGGTACGCAGGTGTTGGTTTTCTATGGCTTGCGATGATTTTGACGGTGTTAAGTGGTGCTGATTACTTCCGCAAAGCCCTGCCTTACCTGCGGGATTCCAAATGAATGTAATGTATTTTGCATGGGTCCGCGAACGGATCGGCGTGCCGCAAGAAGTGGTGCATTCAGAGGCGGCAACAGTCGCTGAACTGGTGTCCGAACTTGCCGCGCGCGAAGACCGTTACGCCGCAGCTTTCGCCGATATCTCCGCGCTGCGTGTGGCCCTTGATCAAGAGCTTTCCGACTTTGATGCGCCCCTTGCTGGCGTACGCGAAGTGGCGTTTTTCCCGCCTATGACAGGCGGCTAAAATGACTGTTCGCGTGCAGTCAGAGGTCTTTGATGCAGGGGCCGAACTCAACGCATTTGCGATCGGGCACAGCGATGTCGGCGCTGTCGTCAGCTTTACTGGCGTTGTGCGCGACACTGATGGCACCCTGCACCAGATGGAAATCGAACATTACCCCGCTATGACCGAACGCGCGATTGCGGGGATCGTTGAGGATGCCAAATCGCGCTGGGCGCTAAAAGACGTCTTGGTGATCCATCGCTATGGTACTCTCTCTGTTGGCGCACCAATCATGATGGTGGCCACGGCCTCTGCGCACCGCGCCGATGCCTTCGCCGCAGCTGATTTCCTGATGGATTACCTCAAATCCCGCGCGCCGTTCTGGAAGAAAGAGACAACAGCGGATGGTAGCGCGTGGGTGGCAGCCAAAGACGACGACGAGTCAGCCTTAAACCGCTGGTGACCGCGCCATTGCGGCCACGACATTATGGCGGGGGCAATCGGTCGTGTGGTTATTGATCAGCCCCGTCGCCTCCATAAAAGCATAGACAATCGTTGGGCCACAAAACTTGAAACCCGCCTTCTTAAGGTCTTTGGAGACCTGTGTGGAGAGGGGCGAAAATGTGGGCATCGCGGATCGGTCGGCAATCGTCGTCCGCAATGGAACGCCGCCAACATAATCCCAAAGGAACTTATCAAACCCTTGCGCCGCTTCGATCTTTTGCCACGCCTTTGCATTTGAAATCGTCGCGGCAATCTTGCCGCGATGGCGAATGATCCCCTCGTTTTGTAACAAGGTTTCAATCTCAGCCTCGCCCCATTCCGCAATCACATTGGGATCAAGCCCCGCAAACGCCGCACGAAAATTGTCTCGCTTTTTCAGAATGGTGATCCAGCTGAGGCCCGCTTGAAACCCGTCCAAGATCAGCTTTTCCCAGAGCGCGCGGCTGTCATATTCAGGCACGCCCCATTCGGTGTCATGGTAATCAATGTAAATCTGTTCAGGGCCAGCCCAACCGCAACGCGTTTCCATATCGGCTCCTTTTGCTTGCCCGCAATGTCTTTCCAATTTGATTAGATTGCTAGACCTTAACCCGCCGTTATCGTCGATTTGACAGGTTGTGCGGGTCAACAAGGACTGAACCCATGTATCCAGCGCATCAACCGCAACTCACATACGACGAGCAAGCCTTGCTTGACCCGCTCCACTTTGCGATGGCCAGTCGCGATGCTGATGTGCTGACGCTCGTGCGCGAGGCATTGGGGGCGGGGCGGGCTCGGTTAGCCTATCAACCGATCTTCACCACAGGGCCGCAAGGCCGACCTGCCTTTTACGAGGGGCTCATTCGCGTCATGGATCAGGCAGGCCGCGTTATTCCTGCAGCACATTTTATGCCCGTAATCGAAGAGACGGATCTGGGCAGACAGATTGACTGCGTGACCCTTGATCTGGCCATCAAAAAACTCGCACATGCCCCACATCTGCGACTTTCCATTAACGTATCCGCACGTTCGTTAGGTGACGGAAAATGGCGGCGCATTCTGGAAGAAGGGCTCATGTCAAATCATATGTTGGGCGAGCGGCTTATCTTCGAGATCAGCGAGACTTCTGCGATGATGTTGCACGAAATTGTCATTCGCTTCATGGACGAAATGCAGCCGCGCGGGGTGGCTTTTGCTCTGGATGGGTTCGGTGCAGGGCTCATCGCCTTTCGCCATCTTAAGGACTTCTTCTTTGACCTTGTTAAAATCGACAAGGGTTTCATCCGTGGCATCGAAAGCGACCCAGACAATCAGGTGCTAACCGAGGCGCTCATGACTGTGGCAAATCAGTTTGAGATGCTTGTTGTCGCGGATGGTATCGAAACGGCGGAAGAGGCCGACTTTCTGACGCGTATGGGTGCGGATTGCTTGCAGGGATATTACTTTGGGGTCCCAAAATTCGACCTTCAATAGCCCAAAAACCATGCGTTCTCTGCATAGTTGTGATGCAAATGCCGAATCTGCGTTGCGTGGACCTTAGGTAAACCGTAAAAGGGAATGAGCGGCAAGATGGGGCCTGCGCGCCACGTCTGGCAAAGCGCTGCTCCGACCTGTCTTTGCGCTACTGATCGGAGAGGACCCATCACATGACCAATGTTGTTATTGCTTCCGCAGCCCGTACCGCTGTTGGCAGCTTCGGTGGCGCTTTCGCCACGACGAAAGCCCACGAATTAGGCGCCGCTGTGCTAGAGGCGGTTGTTGCCCGCGCCGGCATCGACAAATCTGAAGTAAGCGAAACCATTCTCGGTCAGGTTCTGACCGCAGCGCAGGGCCAAAACCCTGCACGCCAAGCACACATCAACGCAGGCCTGCCGATTGAGAGCTCCGCTTGGGGGATCAACCAAGTTTGTGGTTCTGGCCTTCGTGCCGTGGCCCTTGGCGCCCAGCACATCCAGCTTGGCGATGCGACGATTGTTGTCGCTGGTGGCCAAGAAAATATGAGCATTTCAGCACATGCCGCCAACCTGCGTGCAGGTCAGAAAATGGGCGATATGAACTTTATCGACACGATGATCCGTGATGGTCTTTGGGATGCGTTCAATAACTACCACATGGGTCAGACAGCCGAGAACGTCGCTGAGAAGTTCCAGATCACCCGCGATATGCAGGACGAATTTGCAGTTGCTTCCCAGAACAAAGCCGAAGCCGCACAAAAGGCTGGCCGCTTCATTGACGAAATCGCTGCCTTCACCGTGAAGACCCGCAAGGGCGATATAATTGTTGATCAAGACGAATACATCCGTCACGGCGCAACTCTCGAAGCGATGGCGAAAATGCGCCCTGCTTTCACCAAAGACGGAACAGTGACAGCGGCAAACGCCTCTGGCCTGAACGACGGCGCTGCCGCAACGTTGCTGATGTCTGCGGATGAGGCTGAAAAGCGCGGCATCGAACCACTTGCACGCATCGCATCCTACGCGACTGCTGGCCTCGATCCATCGATCATGGGTGTTGGCCCGATCTCTGCATCGCACAAAGCCTTGGCAAAAGCGGGCTGGTCCGTTGATGACCTTGACCTCGTAGAAGCCAACGAAGCCTTTGCTGCACAGGCCTGTGCTGTGAACAAGGAAATGGGCTGGGATCCAGCCATCGTGAACGTCAACGGCGGCGCGATTGCAATCGGTCACCCAATCGGTGCCTCTGGGTGCCGCGTTTTGAACACGCTGCTGTTTGAAATGAAGCGCCGCGGCGCTAAAAAAGGCCTCGCCACTCTTTGCATCGGCGGTGGCATGGGCGTTGCTCTCTGCGTAGAGCGCCCATAACTTCAAATCGGGCGCGCAATAATGTTGTGCGCCCTTTTTTGATATTATAGCAAGATTACAATGAAGAATTTCTTGGAGGAGAAAACTATGTCCCGTGTTGCTCTTGTCACTGGCGGTTCCCGCGGTATTGGTGCTGCCATTGCTATGGCGTTAAAAGAAGCCGGCTATAAAGTCGCTGCCACCTATGCTGGTAATGATGAAAAGGCTGCGGCCTTCACTGCTGAAACAGGCATCAAGACCTACAAATGGGACGTTGCCGACTATGAGGCCTGTGCCGCTGGTATCGCGCAAGTCGAAGGCGACCTTGGCCCGGTTGAGGTTCTCGTCAATAACGCAGGTATCACCCGCGACGCACCATTCCACAAAATGACACCTGCACAGTGGAACGAAGTCATTGGCACGAACCTGAACGGCGTGTTCAACATGACGCACCCTGTTTGGCCAGGTATGCGCCAGCGCAAGTTTGGCCGCATCATCACGATCTCATCGATCAACGGCCAAAAAGGCCAATTCGCGCAAGCCAACTACGCCGCGTCCAAAGCGGGCGACATCGGCTTTACCAAGTCATTGGCCCAAGAGGGTGCACGCGCTGGCATTACAGTGAACGTGGTCGCACCAGGTTACATCAACACCGAGATGATGAGCACAATTCCTGAAAAAGTGATGAACGAAGTCATCTTGCCGCAAATCCCGGTGGGACGTTTGGGTGAAGCATCCGAGATTGCTCGCACCGTTTTGTTCCTCGCGTCCGACGATGCAGGCTTTATCACAGGCTCCACAATTTCCGCGAATGGTGGCCAATACATGAGCTAAACCGCTCTGCTAAAACGAAAAAAGGGGCCGATTTTTCGGCCCCTTTTTTGTCGCTAATTCATGTTGGCGCGTTAGTGCGCGCTTAACTTGCTGATCTCTTCTTTGATCGCCAGTTTCTGCTTTTTCAGCGTCGCGATTTCCGCGTCTGTGGATGCAGGGCTGCGTTGCAGCGTCTCCACTGAGTCTGAGAGGTTTTGGTGCTTCTTTTTCAGTTGCTCGATGTGTGAACTTACACTCATGGTCGTCCTCCTCTGGTGTTTTAATAACATCCCTACTGCACCACATCTTTTCCCATCTGTCACGCCGCAGGGCAGCATGTTCATGCGAATTCCAGAATTACGGCTAAAGATTGCCAAAATATTAATCAGCTAGGCTAAAACTGGCTCCATTGCGCAGTATTTCACGCACATGTGCAGTGTAGTTTTCGCGGTCCGCGTCATGCATCGTGCCATCGTGCATCACAAGCGGGGCCGTAAGCCGAAATGGCGCACGGCCAGAATGCCGCGCTTGCAGCAAAAACAGGTGCGGTGCGCTGCCAACACGCGCTGAAATGGGCCGCACAACAACAGATCCGATTCGCCCCAGAAGCGCAGATAAAACCTCGGGCAGGCGTTCAATCCGCAGGATCATCGTGAAATACCCCTTTGGGGCCAAACGCTTAATCGCGACGTCAATCCAATCGCCCAAGGGTGTATCACCACCCATCGCAATATCGCGCCCCGCATCAGGGGCCGCAGAGCCAGCGGCGCGGTCAAAATAGGGTGGGTTCATCATCACATGGGTAAATTGGCGATTGCGTAAGTCCGCAGGCAAGGCACGCAAATCGGCGTTCACGACCGTCAGGCCATTTTTCTCGGCAAGTGCGGCATACTCAGGCTGCAATTCAACGCCCGTTATCTCCACTCCCTCGACCCTCGCTGCGAGACAAAGCGACGCAACCCCAACACCGCAACCGAGCTCCAGGACGGTCTCACCCGCCTTTGCGGGCACACTCGCGGCGAGCAAAACGGCATCGATCCCAGCGCGGTAGCCTTTGGCAGGTTGCAACGCAGTAACCTTACCACCAAGGAAAAGATCGTTTGTTGTCTCCACCCTAACGCCCCAAATCAATCTCATTGTCACGCATGATCGCTTCGGCCATGAACAAATCACGGTCAATTACCATCAGTCGGCGCGGCATTATTCCGATTGATCCTTCGAGGACGCTCATGTTTACGTCGAACTGGAAGCAAGCTATACCCTCACTGTCCAAAAGTGCGGTAGCGTAAGCGATGACAGTAGGGTCGTTGGTGCGTAAAAGCTCTTTCATATCTATGACGTAAGCATCGTTTACGTCTTTGTCTATTCTGATGACGGAATTCGCTATGAGCCTTGATGCAGCAGCCACCAAACCGCACGAAAAACTGGCAGAGGCCTTGGCCGAAGACATGGCGGCGGTGAACGAGATGATCCGCGCGCGCATGGCCTCGGAACACGCACCACGCATACCTGAAGTGACTGCGCATTTGGTTGAGGCGGGCGGTAAACGCTTGCGTCCTATGCTGACACTCGCGGCCGCGCGGATGTGCGGCTACGACGGCCCGTATCACGTGCATTTGGCGGCAACGGTTGAGTTTATTCACACAGCAACCTTGCTACACGACGACGTTGTTGATGAAAGCGATAAGCGGCGCGGACGGCCCACTGCAAACCTTCTTTGGGATAACACCAGCAGCGTTCTGGTTGGCGATTATCTCTTTGCGCGCTCATTCCAGTTGATGGTCGAGACGGGCTCGATACGGGTGCTTGATATCCTTGCAAACGCCTCGGCCACGATTGCTGAGGGCGAGGTTTTACAACTGACCGCCGCTGCCGATCTGGCTACCACCGAAGAGATCTACTTCAAGGTAGTGCGCGGCAAAACAGCAGCGCTTTTCTCAGCTGCTATGGAAGTCGGCGGCGTGATTGCAGCGGCGGATGAGACGCTGGTGAAGGCGTTGTTTAACTACGGTGACGGGCTTGGTATCTCGTTCCAGATTGTCGATGACTTGCTCGACTACGGCGGGACAAGCGCTATTGGCAAAAACGTTGGCGACGATTTCCGCGAGCGTAAACTGACGCTCCCTGTGATCCGCGCCATTGCGGCAGGTGATGCCGACGAGCGGGCATTCTGGAAACGTACGATAGCTAAAGGTAATCAGGCCGAGGGTGACCTCGAAAAAGCGATGGTAATCCTCGAGCGCCACGGCACAATGGAGAGCACGCGCGATACGGCGATTGAATGGTCGGAAAAGGCAAAAGCCTCGCTCTCGCCATTGCCCGATCACGCACTGAAAACTATGCTGATTGATCTGGCCGATTACGTGGTCGCGCGGATCACTTAAAGCAACGGCGCAGGCGCTACCCACCAGCCCATATTCCCGACCTGCAAGGTGCGGGCAACCTGACGTGCGTCGCCGATTGTGCGGACAAGGCCATAACATGTGGCCCCCGATCCAGACATCCCCGCATGCACGACTTGTGGCATTCTTCCCAAGGCTTTAAGCGCGTCGTCCACCTGAGGTGCTATGTTGCGTGCAGGGGCCTCTAGATCATTACGTTGCTGCGATAGCCATGATGCAAATTTGTCAAAATCCATCGCCGCAGGTAAGGTGCCCATGCTGGCGTTCTTCTTGCTCTTAAGCCCTGCGAACACCGCGCCAGTGGGCACGTCGACCATAGGGTTGACCAAGACAAGAGCACAGTCAGGCAAGGCGGGCCAAAGGGTTAAGCGTTCGCCTATGCCTTCCATGCGGATCGGGCTTGGCGCTTTCATGCACACCGGCACATCAGCCCCCAATGCAATGACTTCGGGCGCTTTGGGAGACAGCGGTTCAACATCCCACAAAGCGGCTAGCATCGATAAGGCCATCGCGGCATCAGAGGAGCCGCTACCAATGCCGGCGGCATGTGGCAGGTTCTTTTCGAGCGTCAAGTGCGCACCCAAGGTGACACCCCGCGCGGCACGCAAAGCATAGGCTGCACGCATGATCAGATTGGTGTCATCCGTGGGGACACCCATCGCAAAAGGACCGCCAACTTTGATCTGTAAATCAGGCGCAATTGTCGCTGTGATTTCATCACAAATCCCTGCAAAGACGACCAAACTATCCAGCAAGTGATAGCCATCACTGCGCTGGCCCGTCACATGGAGCGTCAGGTTGATCTTCGCAGGTGCGCTGTCCTTAATTATCGCCATTTTTGGCACGCAACGGCGGTTCGCCGTCCTGTTCCAACACGGCATCAAGACCGATTTCTAGCTTACGGCGAATGCGGATGGCGTCTTCCTCTGTCGGGTCAAACGAGAGGGCGCGGTTCCATTGGAAACGGGCTTCGACAAACCTGCCAACGGCCCAAAGGCCGTCTCCTAAGTGATCATTGATGATGGGATCAACGGGTAAAAGCGACGCCGAGTTTTCAAGGTGCACAACGGCATCTTCATATTCGCCGCGCTGATAAAGCACCCAACCAAGACTATCCACAATCGCGCCATTCTGCGGCTCGGCGGCGACGGCGGTCTCGATCATTTGCAGTGCTTCTTCCATGTTCACATTGCGCTCTACCATAGAATATCCAAGGTAATTAAGCACTTGGGGTTGATCTTTGTTGAGCTTAAGTGCTGCGCGGAAATCGGCCTCGGCGGCGGGCCAATCATCCAGCAGATGATTGGTGATCCCGCGCGCATAGTAGATAAACCACTTGAGCGGATCGGCATCATCATAGAGGTCTAGGGCGCGCGAATAGGCGGTCTTTGCTTTGTCGAGTTCGTCGTTTTCGCGGTAGGTGTCGCCTGCGGTCGCAAACACGCGGGGCATGTCGGGGTGTTTGCTGGCGAGGGCTTCTAAGACTTCAATCGCGACGCCAATTTTGCCAGCTTTTCTGAGGGTCTCTGCGCGTCCAAGTTCGGCGGCTAGAAAGGCGGGGTCTTCTGATACGACCGAGCTAAATGTCGCAGCCGATAATTCGTGCTGCCCCATATTATCAAGCAGTTCGGCAGCAAGCAGGATCGCATCCGAATTGTTTGGGTTTAGAAAGGCCGAGGCCCGCGCATAAAGCAAAGTATAGCCGTCATCTGCATCCCCAACGAGCGCCTGAGCCAGCGTAAGATAGATCTCAGACATCCCATCTTTAGCGCCGCGCACATAGGTGAACGGCACCTGTTGTTCTTGCGACAAATCATTGCGAATTTGGGCCAAAGTCGCGTCGGTTTGTGTGCCAAAAATGGTGTCTAACAAGGCGATTGCATCGGCATTCCTGGCAAGCTGGCTCAGGATCTGGGCGTGGGCAATTGCGCTGCGACGGGTGTAGCGCAAACCGTTCTGCGGGCTGCCCGCAAAGATCGCATCAGCCCCCTCAAAGTCACCGACGTAAGCGATAGCTAATGCCTTGTTATATAATCCATAAGCGCCAAGACCGGGGGATGCGATGACTTCGTCAAAGGCGGTGATTGCGTCGGTCATTTGACCTTTGCCAACAAGCGCCCAAGCACGGGTCAAACCGTCGACCAAGGGGCCGATATCTTGCTCTGCGTCGAGGTTGGTAGTCACAGTGTCCCAGTCGTCTTCATTGGCCGCGCTGACGCTTAGCACCAGATGGGCCATTTGGCTTTTGAAGTCTGCATCAACCATCATGGAGGCAAAGGGTTTCGCGGCCGCAAAGTCACCAAGTCCCATGTGCGAAATCATTGCATTCTCAAGCAGATATGGGTTCAGCGGGTCGGCTTCCAGGCTTTCGCGAAAATAGGCGGCACTTGTGCTAAAAGCACTATCTTTTGCGGCTTGGCGTGCGGCAAGGTACGCCCCTGCTTTGGGCTCGGCTGCGGCCGAAAACGGCAGGAGAGCGATTAGGAAGGTCGCGGTTAGTATGGCGCGTTTTGTCACGAATATGACCTCTGGTTGGGCATGTTTGGATGCAGGGTATCGGGCCGTGGCCTTGGCCGCAATCGAACTTGCCGTGAACCGCGGATATGCGCCGAAAAGGGGTGTGATTTACGTGCACAGAGCGTGCACTGGGCGTGCACCAAGTTTACACGCGCATTTTGTCGGATCATAATGAGTGGAAATTCAAAACCCCTGATCGATTTGGAAACTAGCCATGAAAATTACAAAAGTAGAAGATAGATTAACTCTAGTATTTCACAGGCAGCCAGAAGATCTTTTTTTTGATAGTTATACAATTGCCGGACCCGACACTACCAAAAGTGGCAACTGGGAGGTATGGGAAATTTCTGCTGAAGGTTCCGATCACGTTGGCGGTATTGAAGATGTTGAGTTCGTTCCGGAAAATATAATGTTGGAGATCGCATCGGAAGATCCAATTTCAATTGGGACTGTGCACGTTATTCTCAATGCATATAAGTTGGCGTTTGACCTAGGCAGGAATTACGGCCAAACGGTTTCTCGGAGAACCGCCAAATTTGCACTGGCTTCTCTCGCAGGTGAAATTAGTAGCGATTAATGAGAAGAAGCAGCAGAAGAGTACTATTTCCAGCAAGGCAACAAGAACTGATTTGTTTTGGAGCGTTTTGAGGTTGCCACTTTATGGCAGTCCGAAATTCTCAGGTAAAAGGCCCCGCAAATCGCAGGGCCTTTGATCGTTTACATGTTCGGGTAGTTGGGGCCGTCGCCACCTTGTGGGACGGTCCATGTGATGTTTTGGCTTGGGTCTTTGATATCGCAGGTTTTGCAATGCACGCAGTTTTGGAAGTTAATCTGGAAGCGTGGCTCTTTGCCTTCTTCTGTGATCACTTCGTAAACGCCTGCAGGACAGTAGCGTTGGGCGGGCTCGTTAAATTTGGGCAGGTTGACCGCGATTGGCACGGAGGCGTCTTTGAGCGTCAGGTGCGCGGGCTGGCTTTCTTCATGGTTGGTGAAGGAAAATGCCACGTTGGTCAGGCGGTCGAACGACAGTTTGCCGTCGGGTTTTGGGTAGTCGATGACCTTGTGCAGGCTCGCTTCTTCGGTCGCAAGTGCGTCGGATTTGCCGTGCTTAAGGTTCAGCGGCGACCAGCCAAAGATGTTGTTAAGCCACATATCCGCGCCGCCGATGGTGAGCGAGGCGAGAAGGCCAAAACGCGACCAGAGCGGTTTGACGTTGCGCACGCGCTTGAGGTCTTTGCCAATGGCGCCCTCGCGGACGGATTTTTCGTATTCGACCAGTTCGTCGCCAGACCGACGCGCGTTGATCGCGTGATGTGCTGCCTCTGCGGCGGCGATGCCCGAGAGCATGGCGTTATGGTTGCCCTTGATGCGCGGCACGTTGACCATGCCAGCAGAGCAACCCAAGAGCGCACCACCGGGGAAGGTGAGTTTTGGCAGCGACTGATAGCCGCCTTCGGTGATCGCGCGCGCACCGTAAGCGACCCGCTTGCCGCCTTTGAGGAGTTCGGCGACCATCGGGTGGTGCTTGAACCGCTGGAATTCCATGTACGGATAGACGTGTGGGTTTTTGTAGTTGAGGTGAACCACGAAGCCCACGTAAACCTGATTGTTCTCAAGGTGGTAGATGAACGATCCGCCGCCTGCGTTTGAGTTCAGCGGCCAGCCCATTGTGTGGGTAACAGTGCCGAGCTTGTGCTTGGCGGGATCAATTTCCCAGATTTCTTTCATGCCGAGGCCGTATTTCTGCACGTCGCTGTCGGCGGCAAGGTTAAACTTTTCGATGACCTGCTTGGAGAGCGAGCCACGCACGCCTTCGGAGAGGAACACGTATTTGCCGTGCAGTTCCATGCCCGGCTCATAGTTTGGCCCTTGGGAGCCGTCAGCGTTCTTGCCAAATTCGCCTGCGACGACGCCTTTAACTTCGCCGTTATCGCCAAACACCAACTCGGAACACGACATGCCCGGGAAGATTTCGACGCCCAACTCTTCGGCTTGTTCGGCCATCCAGCGGCAGACGTTGCCCATCGACACGATGTAGTTGCCGTGGTTGTTCATCAGCGGTGGCATGGCGACGTTCGGGATGCGGATCTGGCCTGCTTCGCCGAGCATGTAGAAGTTATCGGCGGTCACGGCTGTGTTGATCGGAGCGCCTTTGGCCTTCCAATCGGGGATCAGCGCGTCGATGCCTGATGTGTCAAGGACCGCACCAGAGAGAATATGGGCGCCAACTTCGGAGCCTTTTTCCAAAACGACGACGGATGTATCGGCGTTTAGCTGCTTTAAGCGGATCGCGGCCGACAAACCAGCAGGCCCCGCGCCGACGATAACAACGTCATATTCCATGGCTTCGCGTTCAATATTAGACATATGCCGTCCCCTTGATAAGATTGTTGCGTCATGGATTACCTTATGCGGCGATGTGGGGCAATCGCGACACGACGTTAAAAGAGCGCACTGCGACGTGAAATGGTGCTTGCACTTGACTTTGAACCAGCCAAATAGGGTATGAACGTTCGATTGATGAATTTCGCCTCACGAGGGAAGCTATTGCCATGGAAAAAATACCGCTGACAAAGCCGGGCTACGACAAGATGAATGCTGAGTTGAAGCATCTGAAATCTGTGGAGCGTCCTGCGATTATCCGTGCGATTTCCGAAGCGCGCGAGCATGGCGATTTGTCCGAGAACGCCGAGTACCACTCGGCCAAGGAAAAGCAGTCGTTCATCGAGGGTCGCGTCAAAGAGCTTGAGGGCATTATTTCGCTGGCCGATGTCATTGACCTAAGCCGCATGTCTGGCACCGTAAAATTCGGCGCGACGGTGTGTTTGGTTGACGAAGATACCGATGAGGAAAAGACCTATCAGATCGTCGGCGAATATGAGGCCAATATCGAGGCGGGTTTGCTGAATATCAAATCCCCTATTGCCCGCGCTTTGATTGGCAAGGACGAGGGTGATAGCGTGTCTGTGACGACACCGGGTGGTGTGAAGTCCTACGAAATTTTGACCATTAAGTTCGGGTAACTGGCGACATGTCGCAAGGCGGAAACAATCTTAAATCTCTCGGTGAGCGCCCCGCGGGCGATATCATCACACTTGCGCTATCGCTTTTCTGGGTCGCGTTGGTTGGCCTGTTTTTCATTCTGATGCCGCCAGAGTCGACCACATCCGACCGTTTTGACAGCCTGCGGTTCATTCTGATCATGATCGCGATTTTTATGCCTGTGGCGATGATCTGGGTTGCCGCAATGGCTAGCAGGTCAGCGCGGGTGATGCGCGAGGAATCGACCCGTTTGCAAGCTGCGATTGACGGGATGCGTAAGACCTATCTTGAGACACGCGGCGCTGGTGCTGGCATGCAGCCGACTGTTGAGAAGAAGCTAAACGAGATTGCGCAAGCGACCCGTAAGACAGAAACGACTGTGGCGACGTTTGCCTCGTCGCGACCCACGCAGCAAAAGTTGCAGATCACGGGCGTTAAGGTTGCCGTTGCTGATGACCAGCCGAAATTGGCGCTTGGAACCAGTGCCGAAGATATCGCGGTCCCTTTGCCGAATGGCGATTTGATCCGTGCGCTGAATTTCCCAGATAGTGATCAGGACACGCGCGGCTTTGATGCTTTGCGTCGTGCGCTGAAGGATCGCAATGCCCGCCAATTGGTACAGGCCGCACAGGATATTCTGACACTTTTGTCGCAAGATGGCATCTATATGGACGACCTGCGCCCTGACCGTGCCCGCCCTGAGATTTGGCGGCGGTTTGCAAATGGAGAGCGGGGCCGTGCGATGGCCGCTTTAGGGGGCGTCCGTGATCGCTCGTCACTGACGTTGACCTCTGGCCGCATGCGCGAAGACACGATTTTCCGCGACGCGGCACATCATTTCTTGCGCCGTTTTGATAAGACCCTCATTGGATTTGAGCCAGAAGCGACCGATGAGGAAATTGCGGCCCTTTCCGAGACCCGCACAGCACGCGCGTTTATGCTGCTTGGCCGTGTCACTGGCGCGTTTGATTAACGCCGATGTGGGAGATCTTTCTCAAGACGCTCCCGTTTTTCGCGCTGATCGGGCTTGGCTATGGCGTGGCGCGTATTCGGTTTTTTACGCCTGAGGGCACGGCGTATCTGACGAAATTCGTGTTCTATTTCGCCCTGTCCGCGATGTTGTTCCGGTTCTCGGCGAACCTTGCGCTGGGCGATATCTTGGATTGGCCCTTTGTCTTTGCTTACTTGCTGGGCTCAACCGTCATCTATGTTCTGGCGACAAGTGTTGCGATGGCGCGCGGCTTGATCGTGGCGGAAGCTGCCGTCGAGGCGCAGGTCGCCGTCATCGGGAACGTTGGTTTTCTGGGCATTCCGATGCTCATTTTGCTGTTGGGCGAGGCCGCGATTGGTCCTGTGATGATGGTTTTGGCGGTCGATTTGATCGTCTTTGGTAGCCTGATTGTGATCTTGATCACAGGATCGCGCGACGGGCGCATGTCGCTGGGCGTATTTCGCACAGTAGGCCTCGGATTGCTGAAAAACCCTATGATAGTGTCTATAACTTTGGGGTTGTTGGTATCTGGTTTGGGTCTGCCCGTACCTGCGCCTGCGAATGAATTTTTGCAAATTCTGGGGGCCGCGGCGACGCCGGGTGCCCTGTTTGCCATTGGCGCATCGCTGGCCACGAAATCGGCAGAGCGTGTGGCCGTCGCAGGCTGGTTGTCGTTCTGCAAACTGGTGTTGCACCCAGCGGCGGTGGCGGTGTCGGCACTGATGATTTTCGACATCGCGGCCTATCCTGCGGGTGTGATGATTGCTGCGGCTGCACTGCCTGTCGCAGGCAACGTCTATATCATCGCGCAGCATTACGGCGTGGCACCTTCGCGGGTCTCGGCCTCGATCTTGATTTCAACGGCGCTGAGTGTGCTGACCGTCTCTGGCGTGATCGCTTGGGTGACAAGCCTTTAGCCGTGCGGTAGCCATAACCAAACGAAAGGTATTTTCACATGGAAACTCTCTCAGAAAACCGCTGCTTTGGTGGTACGCAAGGCGTCTATAAGCACGCGGCGAAATCGACGAATTGCGACATGACGTTTGCGGTGTTTTTGCCCGAAGAGGCGCAGCATGGCCCTGTCCCTGTTTTGTGGTTTTTGTCGGGGCTGACCTGCACGCACGAGAACGCAATGGTGAAGGCAGGTGCGCAGGGCTGGGCCGCAGAGCAGGGCATTGCTTTGGTGTTTCCTGATACCTCGCCAAGGGGTGAGGGTGTGTCCAATGACGAGGCGTTTGATCTGGGGCAGGGTGCAGGTTTTTATGTTGATGCGACGCAGGCGCCTTGGGCCGCACATTTCCAGATGGAGACCTATATCGCGGAGGAGTTGCCTGCGCTTTTGGCGGAGCACTTCCCACTGGATATGGACCGTCAGGCGATTACGGGCCATTCGATGGGGGGGCATGGTGCGCTGACTTTGGCGATGAAGTTGAAAGGGCGGTTTCGGTCGGTGTCTGCCTTTGCGCCGATCTGTAATCCGACGGAGTCCGAGTGGGGGCAAAAGCAGTTTAGCATCTATTTAGGGTCTGATTCTGCGAAATGGGCGGCGCATGATGCGAGCCTTTTGATGGCTTCTGCTGGGTTTGATGGGCCTGTTTTGATTGATACGGGCACGGATGATCAGTTTGGTCATTTGCTGGGAACTGCGGCGATGGCTGGGGCGATTGCCGAGGCAAAGCAAGAGGGGACTGTGCGCCTGCAAAAGGGCTATGATCATTCATATTTCTTTATCTCAACCTTCATGGAAGACCATGTCGCGTTTCATGCAGAAGCGCTTTATTCGTGATCTATGTCGATGCAGATGCCTGCCCAGTGAAGGCCGAAGTGGAACGGGTCGGGACGCGCCATAAGGTGCAGATGTTCGTGGTCTCGAACGGCGGGATCAGGCCCTCGCAAAACCCCTTGGTAGAGACTGTTGTGGTGCCTGATGGCCCTGACGTGGCCGATATGTGGATCGCGGATCGCGCCGGTGCGGGCGATGTGGTGATCACGGGAGATATTCCGTTGGCCGCGCGCTGCGTTGAGAATGGTGCTATGGTGCTCAAGCATAACGGCGAGCCTTTGACGGAGGCCAATATTGGTAACGTGTTAGCGACCCGCGACTTGATGACCGATATGCGGGCCGCAGATCCGTTTCGACAGGGCGGCGGCAAACCGTTTAGTAAAGCGGATCGGTCGCGGTTTTTGGATGCATTGGAACGGGCGCTGCGCGCAGCGGCGTTGAAAGGTTAAGATGACAGTCACGGCAGTTGTTTTTGATATCGGGAATGTGCTGATCGAGTGGAAACCCGAGCGGTTTTATGACGCGAAGATTGGCGAGGCGCGGCGGCGCGAAATGTTTGCAGCGATTGATTTGCACGGGATTAATGACGAGGTGGATCGCGGTGGAAATTTCCGCGAGCTGATTTATGCGGCAGCTGAGACCTATCCCGATTGGCGTGACGAAGTGCGGATGTGGCATGACAATTGGATCGATATGGCCAGCCCTGCGATCCCGCGCTCTGTGCGGATTTTGCGCAAACTGCGCGAGGGCGGAGTACCTGTTTTTGCACTGTCGAATTTTGGAATTCAGACCTTTGAAATGGCCGAAAAGGTTTATCCGTTTCTATGCGAATTTGATCGGCGGTATATTTCGGGGCATATGGCGGTGATTAAGCCAGATGCGGAGATTTACGCCTTATTAGAGTCTGATTGTGGTCATGCGCCGCAGGGGCTTTTGTTTGCGGATGACCGTATTGATAACATCAATGCGGCGGCAAAACGAGGCTGGCAGACGCATCATTTTGACACCCCAGAGGGCTGGGCGGCACGCCTCGTCGCAGAGGGACTATTGACCGAGGAGCAAGCACAATGACGGTGATGATCCCATTTAAGGACGGCCAGCGGGGCCTTGATTGGTTGGCGCTGACGGACGCCTTGGCGGCAGGGCATACTTTGCCCAAGGCCGAGGTCGAGGATGTGTTTTTGTACCGCGGCAACAACACGCTTTTAAACCGCTCGGCGTGGATCAAGGGTATGGGGATCGCGGTGAAATGCGCGACGGTTTTTCCTGACAATAAGGCGGTGGATAAGCCGATGATTGGCGGTGCGGTGAACCTGTTTTCAGATGATGATGGGGCGCTGGTCGCGATCTTGGATTTCCATTTGGTGACAAAGTGGAAAACGGCGGGCGATAGTCTTTTGGCGGCGCGAAAGTTGGCGCGGCCTGATAGCCGTAACATTTTGATCGTGGGCGCGGGGACGGTGGGTGCGTCGCTTTACGAGGCGTATTCTGCGGCGTTTCCAGATGCGAAGTTCATCGTTTGGAACCGTTCACCTGCGGGTGCAAAAGCGTTTCAAAAGGCGATGCCTGATGTGGCGATTGCAGAGGATTTAGAAGCTGCTGTGCGGGCGGCGGATATCGTGACTTCAGCCACTATGTCGACGGAACCTTTGATCAAGGGGGCGTGGTTGCAGGCAGGGCAACACGTTGATCTTATTGGCGCTTATCGTCCTGATATGCGTGAAGTTGATGATGAGGCCTTGCTGAAAAGTCGCGTGTTTGTGGATAATGTGCACACGACCGTGGGCCACATTGGCGAGTTGAAGATCCCGATCGCGGCGGGGGTGATTGATGCCGCGCACGTTGTTGCGGATTACTATGCGTTGGAGACATTCACGCGCCGCGGTGACGATGAAATCACGCTGTTCAAGAATGGCGGAGGCGCGCACTTGGACTTGATGACGAGCCGCTATATTCTTGATACATGGAATGCGGCATGACGTCTGGCGAAGACGGTTCTGAGAGGTAGCGTTTGTACTATTTGATATTCTTGGCGCTTTGCGCTGCTGCATTATTTGGATTTCCGTTTTTACAGGAACGGCAGCGTCGTCCTGTGGATTGGGGGGATCGCAAGGCTGCGGCCGGTGATTTCGCCAAATTGTCGGATGGTCAGACGCATTACCGTTGGTCGGGTCGTGCGCGCGGGCCGATCATCGTGGCGGTTCATGGGCTGACGACGCCATCGGTTGTGTGGAATGCGATCACGCCTGCGTTGACCGCGCTGGGGTTTCGCGTGTTGAGTTACGACCTTTATGGGCGCGGGTATTCGGATGCCCCGTTTCGGCGTCACACATTGGATTTCTATGTGCAGCAATTGGATGAGCTGCTGACATTTTTGAAGGTTAAGGAAGATATTACGCTTATGGGGTATTCTATGGGCGGGAGTATTGTCACTGCATATGCCGCGACCCAACCTCACCGTATTGCGCGGGTGTTTTTGATTGCCTCCGCGGGTATGGCGATTTCTGAAAGCAAGTTGGAGCGGTTTTGCCGTTCTGTTCCTGTCTTGGGTGACTGGGCGCATGGGTTGATCATCGGTGAAAAGATGCGGCGCGGGCTTACCAAAAAGCGCGGAGAAATTGCCGAAGCACAGCGCCTGCAATTGACACGGCGCGGATATTTGCCAGCCGTTTTGTCGAGCAGACGTCATGCGCTGACGGCGTCATTGGAAGCAGAACATCGTAAGCTGGGGCGTGAAGACGTCCCTGTTTTTGCATTCTGGGGGCGCGATGATCAGACGATCCCCCTGACCGCCGTAGGGACACTCGCGCAATGGAACCGCAGGGCGCGGCAAGAAGACATTGCAGGCGTGGGTCATGGATTGCCTTATGAGCAACCTGACGCTTTGATAGATAAGATCCAGTTGGTCTTGCGGGAGCAATACTAATCTAGGCCGCATTTGGTCTGATGGCCGTTGCGTAATTGATTTTGAAAGACGTGCGATCTCGGCCTGCGTCTTTGGCGTCATATAGCGCTTGGTCGGCGAGACTGCGGAATTCTTCAAAATGTAGCGGTTTGGCGGACCACACTGTGCCCAGGCTGATGGTTGCGGGGATGTCCGCCTCATCACAGCTGATGGGGATGCGTGAAATCAGCGACCGACATCTTTCGGTGATGATTTTTGCTTCGTTGCTAGTGACATTCATCAAAACAAATAGGAATTCGTCCCCGCTCATTCGGCAGACAATGTTGTCGGCACGCAGGCTTGTGCCGATACGGTGGGCGATTTCTTGTAGGACTTGGTCGCCAGCCAGATGTCCAAAGGTATCATTGATCGCCTTGAATTTGTCGACGTCGATGCAGGTCATCGCAATGCCGCGCTTGGGCCGAGGGGCGTTGAGGATACGTTGGTAGGCATCAACGGCACTTCGACGGTTTAAGACACCCGTGAGGGGATCGGTTCTGGCCTCGACGTACAGGCGGGTGGCTTCACTTGCCAAGTTTTTTCTCGGGAGATCAGGAGACTAAAGATATTTACGCCGACGATGTTACATAAAGCCATCAGCGGCCCGTAGTGGGTGTAATATTCCGTTTGTACTGCCTCTGGTAAGAACAATCCGCCAATGAAGTGGAGTGATAAGATCAAACCAAGAATCTGTTTTGAAAGAACTTTGTTTTTGATCTGTGGGCTAATCTAATAGAGCCAAATCAATCCCATGACCGCAGCAATCAAGATTGATGCCATTCCCGCCATCGCTCCTGCGCCGCCCAATGCATATCTGGTCGTAATTGCGATCAAGGCACAGAGCGATCCGCCGCGCCAACCAAAATAGGCAGCCGCGACGCCGACGAATAAGTTGCGCAAATCAACGATCACACCGTCTGTGACAATGAGCGGGTTCAACATCGCGCACAGGGACGCAAGTCCGAAAATGATGCCGAGACTACAGTCGATCACCCATTGCTCACCGCTTTGTCGCGCGAAAACACCGTAGAGGTAGACTAATAAAACGCCGAGCTCGACTTGTTCGGAAAGAAGTGCGAAATTTTGAAACCAGACTGACATTTTACCTACCTCTGCTTGTTTAACAGTTAGGTGATGAAGATGATTTGAGTCTTAATTTCACACTTGAGTTTTCAGAAATTTGCTTCAAAATTCCCTAAAATTTGCGGGAAATTGAAAAGCTTTTGGAAATAATTAGCGCGCAAAAACCCTGCGTTCCTTGATTGGGAGGTGCACAATGGCGCTAAACGCGCCGATGCCGACCCCGACCCACCAGACGTAGGTATAGGTGCCGTAGATGTCGTAGAGCGCCCCGCCGAGCCAGACCCCAAGGAATGATCCGAGCTGGTGCGAGAAGAACACGATGCCGTAGAGCGTGCCCATGTAGCGCACGCCGTAGAGGTGGGCAACGAGGCCTGAGGTGAGTGGTACGGTGGCCAGCCAGAGGCTGCCCATGCCGACAGAGAAGAGGATTACGGTGAGGGGCGTCATTGGCGTGAGGATGAAAGCAGCCGCGATGATGGTCCGCCCTGTGTAGATACCAGCGAGCAGGTATTTCTTGGAGTAGCGTTTGCCCAAGTAGCCCGCAAGGAGCGTGCCGCCGATGTTTGCGAGGCCAATGAGTGAGATCGCAATGGCCCCAAGGGCGCTTGTGGTGGTGATGCCGATGTTTGCGAGCAGTGAGCCCTCTAGGATCGGCCCACACATTTCTGTCACGAAGGCCGGGAAGTGGGCGGTGATGAAGGCAAGTTGGTAGCCGCAGGAAAAGAAGCCTAGGAAGATCAAAGTGTAGGATGGGTCTTTGAAGGCGCGCATGAGGATCGTGCCCATGCTTTCCTCAAGCTCGGCTTTGGTGGCGGTGATAGGGCTGCGCATCATTGGCAAGACCATAAGCACGGCGATGATCATGCCAGCGAAGAAGACGAAGGTTTGCTGCCATGTGAGGAAGGTCATGAGGTATTCGGCGAGTGGCGCACCGAAGACTTGGCCCGCGGAGCCTGCGGCCGTGGCGATGGCCAGCGACATGGAGCGATTTTCGTCTGAGGACGCGCGGCCCACGACGGCGAGAATGACGCCAAAGCCTGTGCCCGCGATGCCGAAGCCTACGAAGATTTCGTAGAATTGGTGTGCGAAGGGGGTTGTCGCGCCAGAGGATAGGAGAAGACCTGCGGCGTAGAAGACTGCGCCTGCGATGATCGCTCTGCGATCGCCAATTTTCTCTGCTACCGCGCCGAAAATTGGTTGCCCAAAGCCCCAAGCAAGGTTTTGGATCGCAATGGCGAGGGAGAAGTCAGAGCGTAGCCAGCCGAACTCTGTCGCGATGGGGATTTGGAAGACGCCAAAAGAGGCGCGGATCGCAAAGCCTGTCATGATGATCATGCAGCCTGCGATGAGGACGGGGTTCAAGAGGGCGTTCTGACGGGTCATTGGCCAAATTGCGTTTGATTTTGTAAAATTGTCAACGGCTTGCTTTGTGCGCCTTGGTATAAAGGTTTGTGATGACTGGTTGCGCAAGGGGCGGGGTGCAATGTATCGAATGCCTATGACGATGTTAGAGATATATCAGGCCGCTGTGGCCGAGGGGCGCTTGCATGAAGATTCAGCCCAGCTTGGCGTGATGGCCGAGTTGGATCGGGTACGCGTCGAGGTTGCTGTCCCTGTGAAGCGCGGGTTGTTTCGCAAGCCGCCACCGCCTGTGAAGGGCCTATATATGTGGGGCGGCGTCGGGCGCGGGAAATCTATGTTGATGGACCTGCTGTTTGACGCGGTTGAGGTGCCCAAGCAGCGCCGTCATTTCCATGCGTTTATGCAGTGGGTGCATAGTGAGATGAACGCGGCCTGTAAGTTGGGCGTTGACGATGCGATTGCGCCAGTTGCGGCGAAGTTGGCGGGGGACGTGCGGTTCCTTGCGTTTGACGAGATGCAGATTACCGATATCACCGATGCGATGATTGTGGGGCGTCTGTTCGAGGCGTTGTTTGCGGCGGGTGTGGTGATTGTGACCACATCGAACAGACATCCTGATGAGCTGTACAAAAACGGGCTGAACCGGGCGTTGTTCGTGCCGTTTATTGACCTGATCAAAGAGCGGTTGGTTGTGCATGAGTTACGTAGTCCGACTGATTACCGTCAGGGTCGTTTGGCAGGTACGCCCACCTATTTTACGCCAACGGGAGCCGAGGCGCGGGTGGCGATTGATACGGCTTGGGATGGGCTGACGGGCGGCAAGTCTGCGCCGCTGACGTTGCATGTGAAAGGCCGTGAGGTTGTTATTCCGCGCTATCATAACGGTGCTGGGCGCGTGGGGTTCTTTGATTTGTGCGGCAAGCCTTTGGGGGCTGCGGATTACCTCGCACTGGCTGAGGCTGTGCGCGTTCTAGTACTGGAAGATATTCCGCGCCTGTCACGGCAGAACTTTAACGAGGCCAAGCGGTTTGTGACGCTGATTGATGCGCTATACGAGGGTAAGGTCCAACTGATTTGTTCAGCGGCGGCGGTGCCTGAGATGCTATATGTCGAGGGGGAGGGCACGTTTGAGTTTGAGCGCACAGCAAGCCGTCTGCGCGAGATGCAGGCGGATGACTGGGGAATAGATTAGCCTGCGACTTCAGGGATCGCCAAACGCTGGCCGACTTGGATCGCATTGGGGCTCGAGAGCACCTTGCGATTGGCTTGATAGATCAAGTCGTATTTCTCAACGCTGCCATAGAATTTCACCGCAATCGCACCAAGGCTGTCGCCTGTCCCTACTGTGTAGAAGCGTTGGTCTGCGTCTTGATCAGATGCCAGCGCGATGTCCGTATTCGCGCCAGTCGGGGGAAGGGGTGGTTCGCCAGCGGCGGCGCGCGCTTTCTCAATTAGCGAATAGAGCAGGACGGCGGTGTCAACGGTTCCGTTTGCGGTTGCCAGCCCTTGGGGAATAGTGATGGTGCCAGCTTTGGCGGCCTCATTTACGATCGTATCGATATAGGCGTCGCTTTGGCCTTGTTGTAGAGCTTGCACAACGAGCATTTCGAGCGACGTATGGTGGAGTGCCCCCATCGAGTGGTC
>DFSO01000020.1:0-66106 GCA_002378665.1 Loktanella sp. UBA3435
CAAATTTCCGCGACCACCTCTAACTGCCATCACGTTTGACGCAAATCTTAACGAATTGCTGGCCCCCAATTAACGCCTTAGCAACTCAGAACTGGCAAATCTGCACTTGGGTACGGGGTATGAAAAGCGAAAAGGTGGACACATGCAATCCAAGGCAAATGAAGGCATCAAGGTATTGAAATTGAAAGAAACTCATGCAGAAGAGCGATCCGCACGTCAAAGCGATGCGGCAACGATGCTTCGGCTTTGGACGTTGCTAAGCAATGACACAGGCCTCAAAGACACGACCATTGGTCAACGCAATATCTTGTAAGGTGTGAGCAGGGGGCAACGGTTTGCCCAATAACTCTTTTAGGTCCAATCGAGCACGACTTTGCCAGATGAGCCAGAGAGCATCGCACCAAAGCCAGCCTCGAATTCGTCTACTTTGAAGCGATGTGTAATGACGTTGCGCACGTCAAGACCGTTTTCCAACATGGCAATCATTTTATACCAAGTCTCGAAGATTTCGCGCCCGTAAACGCCTTTGATCGTGATCGCTTTGAACACGATCCGCGACCAGTCGACGGGGCTTTTACCAGGGGGAATGCCAAGCAGGGCAATTTTGCCGCCCATCACGAGATTCTCGACCATTTGATCCATGGCTTGCTGGTTACCAGACATCTCTAGGCCGACGTCGAACCCTTGTTTCATTTTAAGGCCTGCCCAGACATCTTTGAGGTCTTGGTTCGCCACATTGACGGGCGTCACGTCGGCAACGCGCCCAGCCAGATCGAGCCTGTCTTGGTTCACGTCCGTAATCACCACATGCCGTGCGCCAACGTGACGCGCTACAGCAGCGGCCATGATTCCGATGGGGCCAGCGCCCGTGATCAGTACATCCTCTCCGATCAGATCAAAAGAGAGCGCAGTATGTACCGCGTTGCCGAGCGGATCGAGAATCGCGCCGATTTCGTCGTCGATGGCGTCGGGGAGTGGCACGACGTTGAACGCTGGCAGGCGTAAGTATTCGGCGAATGCGCCTTGCTCGTTCACGCCAATCCCGCGCGTTCCCGGATCAAGGTGAAACTTACCGGCCCGCGATTGGCGGCTGGTTTTGTTGATCAAATGCCCCTCGCCCGAACAGCGTTGCCCGATCTCAAGGTCGGTTACATTGCGCCCGATCTCGACGATTTCGCCTGCGAATTCATGGCCTGTGATCATCGGCACAGGCACAGTGCCAGCCGCCCAAGCGTCCCAATTCCAGATGTGAATATCAGTGCCACAGATGCCAGTTTTCTTCACGCGGATCAGCACATCATCAGGGCCAATTTCCGGCACAGGGGCGCGAACCATCCAGAGACCAACTTCCGCTTTTGCCTTTGATAGAGCCTTCATTTCGTTGCTCATGACAGAACTCCTGTGTCGCGGCCTGCTTGGGCAAAGGCGGTCAATGCTGTGTCGAGGTCTGCGCGGGTGAGCGCCGCATTCATTTGGGTTCTGATCCTTGCGCGGCCTTTCGGGACGACGGGAAAGAAGAAGCCAGAGACATAGACGCCGAGTTCGAACAGACGGGCGGCAAGCGCTTGGGCTTTTTGCGCATCGTAAAGCATGACGGGAATGATCGGGTGCTGACCTTCGAGGAGGTCAAAACCTGCGTCAGATAGACCCGCCCGCCAGTAGGCCGCGTTATCGAAAAGTTGGGTACGCAGGTCGTCGCCCGCCTCGACCAGATCAATCGCGGCGAGACCTGCGGCGACCACCGCGGGGGGCAATGCGTTTGAGAAAAGATAGGGTCGTGCGCGTTGGCGCATAAGGTCGATTACGGGTTGCGGACCTGCGATGTAGCCTCCAATTGCACCGCCCATCGCTTTACCGAGCGTGCCTGTCAGCACGTCTGCTTGAATGCCAAAATGCGCGGGCGTACCTGCCCCTTTTGGCCCCATGAATCCCGTCGCGTGGCAGTCATCGACCATCAGTATAGCGTTGTATTTATCAGCCAAGGCGCGGATTTGATCCAAAGGCGCGAGGTAGCCGTCCATGCTAAACACGCCGTCGGTGGCGATCATGATATGGCGTGCGCCGTCGGCGCGGGCCGCTTTGAGCTGCGTCTCAAGATCGGTCATGTCAGCATTGGCGTACCGGTAGCGCTTTGCCTTGCAGAGCCTGATCCCGTCGATGATCGACGCGTGGTTCAAGGCGTCAGAAATGATCGCATCTTCTGCACCCAAAAGCGGCTCGAACACAGCGGCATTGGCGTCAAAACAGGCCGCGAAGAGGATCGTGTCGTCGTGGCCGAGGAACGACGCAAGCCGCTGTTCAAGCTGGCGGTGCAGGTCTTGCGTCCCGCAGATAAAACGGACCGAGGCCATGCCGTAACCGTGATCGTCAAGCGCCGTTTTCGCGGCGGAAATCAGGGCAGGATGATTCGCGAGCCCGAGGTAATTATTGGCACAAAGATTGATCATATCGCGTCCGCCGACGGTGATATGGCCACCTTGGGCCGACGTGATTTCACGCTCGGTTTTCCAAAGCCCTTCGGCCTGAATTTCGGTTAAGCGGCCGCTGATATCGGTGAGAAAATCTGTCATCGGAGACTCCTTTTAGGGCTAGCTTAGGGTGAGCGTGTCGAACTTCCCAGCGAAATGACCTGACGTTTTGCTGTTCGCAACTATTCGGTTTGATAGGCTTGTAGAAAATAGGAGGCGAACATGACGGATATCGTGATTTTGGGCGGTGCGCGCACTGCAATTGGTGGTTTTGGTGGGGCATTGGCGAGGACTTCGCCGATTGAGCTTGGCACTGTAGTCGCGAAGGCCGCGATGGAACGGGCGGGGGTTGATCCGGCGCAGATCGGGCATGTGGCGTTAGGTCATGTGATCAATACCGAGCCGAAAGATATGTATGTCAGCCGCGTAGCCGCGATGCAGGCAGGCATTCCTGACGGGACGCCTGCGATGAATGTGAACCGCCTTTGCGGGTCGGGTGTACAGGCGATTGTGTCGATGGTCCAAAACCTGTTGTTGGGGGATGCTGATTTTGCATTGGCAGGCGGGTCCGAGAATATGAGCCGCTCGCCCTATATCGTTTCCGACATGCGCTGGGGCGCGAAGATGGGCGATATCAAGTCCCGCGACATGATGCTCGGTGCGCTGAATTGTCCGTTCGGGACCGGGCATATGGGCGTGACTGCCGAAAATGTGGCGCGTGAGCATGGGATCAGTCGTGCCGATCAGGATGCTTTCGCGCTACAAAGCCAAGAACGTGCGGCGGCAGCAATTGCAGCGGGCTATTTCGACAGCCAGATCGTGCCCGTTCAGGTGCGTGTGAAACGCGACATGGTTGATTTTGCCCGTGACGAACATCCGAAGGCGACGAGCCTAGAAACACTTGGCGGCTTGCGCCCTGTGTTTGAGAAAGACGGGACTGTGACGCCGGGCAATGCCTCTGGTCTGAACGACGGTGCGGCGGCGATTGTGCTGGCGCGGGCGGATGCGGCGGAGGCTGCGGGGCTCACGCCAAAGTTCCGCATTTTGGGATATGGTCATGCAGGGGTGCGCCCTGAGGTGATGGGCATTGGGCCTGTCCCTGCGGTCCGTAACTTGCTGGCAAAGACGGGGCTGAAGGCGTCTGATTTTGATGTGATTGAGAGCAATGAGGCATTCGCCTCACAAGCACTCGCGGTCAGCAATGAGCTTGGCTTTGACCCAGCAATTGTGAACCCGAATGGTGGTGCGATTGCGCTCGGCCATCCTGTTGGTGCGACGGGTGCGATCATCACGGTGAAGGCAATGTACGAGCTGGAACGCACGGGCGGCAAGCGTGCGCTTGTCACCATGTGCATTGGTGGCGGTCAGGGCATCGCCTTGGCAATCGAGCGGATTTAGGTCGGATAATCACGCAGGAAAACCCATTTGCCCCCGTCCGAGAGGCCGGGGTCAAATGCGTATCCACCAGCAGAAAAGCCTTTAATAGACTCTGCATCCGTGAGGCGGTTTTCGACGATATAGCGCGCCATCGCCCCGCGTGCGCGTTTTGCGAAGAAGGACACGATGCGCGGGCGGTCGCCTTTGATTTCCATGAATTGCGGCGTGATGACGCGCAGTTTTAGCGCCTTGCGATCCGCCGCGCCAAAGTATTCTTGGCTAGCACAATTGACCAAAGTGTCCGTGCCGATCTGGGTTGCTTGGGCGTTCAAAGCCTTGGCAATCGTGTCACCCCAATAGTCATAAAGCGACGCGCCGCGCCGTGTTTTGAGGCGGCTGCCCATCTCTAAACGGTAGGGCTGGATCGCGTCGAGCGGGCGCAGCAGACCATAGAGGCCTGAAAGTATCCCAAGGTGGTCTTGCGCCCATGCGAGGTCGTCTTCGGAGAGCGTTTTAGCCTCTAGGCCTTGGTAGGTGTCACCGTTGAATGCAAGCGCTGCAGGTTTGACCGCGTCCGCCGATGGCTCTGCTGCGAAGGCCGCGAAACGGTCTCGATTGAGGCGGGCAAGGTCGTCGGAAATGCTCATCAAATTCTTGAGTTCTGTCAGCGTCAGGTTCTTGGCGGTCTTGGAAAGACGCACGGCGTCCTCTTGGAACTGCGGCTGGGTCGGCCTAATTTCCGTAGGCTGCATATCAAGAGATTTGGCGGGTGAGACGACGACGAGCATTAGGCGACCTTTGCGTTTTTAAGCGTCACGCCAGCGGTTTGCATCCCATCGGCTGCCACTTTGAGTGAGCCGTCGAAATCAATGGCGCGGCACAGGGACAGATCAACGGTGACATCAAAGCCCAAACGCGCCGCATCGACGGCGGAGTAATTCACGCAGAAATCTGTGGCGAGGCCGACCAAAGTCAATGTCGTGATGCCGCGTGTGCGCAAATAGCCCTCTAGTCCCGTTGGTGTTTTGTGGTCGTTTTCAAAGAATGCGGAATAGCTGTCGATTGCTGAGTTATACCCTTTGCGCACAATCATATCTGCGCGGTCCGTGTTGAGCGCGGGGTGGAATGCGGCGCCCTCGGTCCCTTGGATACAGTGATCGGGCCAAAGGACTTGCGGGCCGTAGGGCATCTCGACGACGGACATGGGCGCGGCGCTAAGGCTGCTGGCGAAGGAGGAATGCCCAGCGGGGTGCCAGTCTTGCGTCAGGATCACGGCGTCATAGCGGTCCATTGCGGCGTTGATGCCTGCGACGATTTCATCGCCGCCATCCACGGCCAAGGCCCCGTTCGGGCAAAAATCGTTTTGTACATCGATCACTAAAAGGGCATGCATTTGGGTCTCCAATTCGTGTTGATGACTGGGTAAGTCAGCAAGACGCGCAAGGCAAGGGTTCGCCCCTTGGCATGGGCGCGTGAATGGCCTATTGCCGCCTCTCTGAATGATAGGAAGCGCGTGATGACCCAGACCCTTGGCATTGATTTTGGCACATCGAACACGGCTGCAGCTGTGCTTGTTGGTGGACATGCGCATTTGATCGAGGTCGAGCCAGGTCGGACCAGTCTGCCGACCTCGGTGTTTTTCGATTATGAGCGCAAGGTCACGACCTATGGGTCCGTGGCCAATGCGGCCCTGATCGAGGGGCGCGAGGGGCGGTTCATGCGTGCGCTGAAGTCTGTGCTTGGCACGCCGTTGATGCGTGAAAAGCGGCAGATTGCTTATGAGCAGATGACTTTGATCGAGGTCGTGGCGCGTTTTTTGCGAACCGTACGCGAGCGTGCCGAGGCCTCTACAGGTACGAAGTTTGACTACGCGCTGTCGGGTCGTCCAGTGCGATTTCATTCGTCCGACGATGCCCGCAATGCGCAGGCCGAGATTGACTTGCGCGAAGCCTATATGGTTGCGGGTTTTTCGGATGTTTCGTTCATGTATGAACCAGAGGCGGCGGCCTTGGCGGCCGGTCCCTTGGCAAAAGGGAAGCTTGGTCTGATCATCGATATCGGCGGTGGTACATCGGATTTTTCTATCTTTGAACGTGAAGGCGACGAGACACGGATTGTCGCCAGCCACGGTGTGTGCGTCGGCGGCACGGATTTTGACAAGGCGATTAGTGTAGCGCAGGTCATGCCGCTTTTTGGTCATGGGTCCGAGATAAAAAACGAGATCGGACCAGGGACGCATACAGCACCCAATGGCATCTTTCATGATCTGGCATCTTGGGAGAAAATCCCGTTTCTCTATACTGCTGAAATGCGCAGAACGGCGACGCTGTTTCGCAAATTGGGTATGCAGCCAGAACTGTTCAAGCGGTTGTCAGATGTGCTGGAACTTGAGCTTGGCCACGACATCGCCTTCGCCGTTGAGGCGGGCAAGATACGTGTGAACGCACCAGAGGCCGTTGATGCGGCGATTGATTTAAGGGTGATTGAAAAGCAGCTTTGGGCGCGTATGAGCGCCTCCGATCTGTCACGCATTCTCGGCGATCATGCGATGACAGTGAAATCGGCGGCGCTAGATACGTTGCGAATGGCGGGCATTCCACAGGATCAAATCGGGCAGATTGTTTTTGTCGGTGGTTCAAGCCTGATGCAGGTGATTGAGACCGCGATGGTCGATCTTTTTCCCCATGCCATTCTGGAACGAACCGAGGCGTTTACCGCTGTGGCCGACGGACTTGCGATTGCCGCTGCGCGCCGCGCTTAAGCAGGGTTGATCGACGCCGCGTTCGGGCGTATTTGGGCGGCATGTTTACAGTTGCAGCACTCTACCATTTCACGCGTTTCGATGACACGAGCGCAATCCGTGGCCCGCTTTTGGACCTGTGCAAATCGCGCGGGATTAGCGGTACTTTACTTTTGGCCCGCGAAGGGATCAACGGCACGATTGCAGGCGACCGCGCGGGCGTCGACGCGGTCATCGCGCATATCCGCGCCTTGCCCGGATGTGCCGATCTGATCTGGAAAGAAAGCACAGCGACAGAGCCGCCTTTTCACCGTATGAAAGTGCGCTTGAAGCGCGAAATCGTCACGATGGGGCAGCCCGACGTCGACCCGACTGCGAAGGTTGGCCACTACGTGAACCCCGAGGATTGGAACGCGCTGATCACCTCGCCGGACGTTGCCGTGATTGATACGCGCAACGATTACGAGGTCGCAATTGGCACGTTTGACGGAGCAATTGACCCTGAGACGAAATCCTTTGGCGAGTTCCCCGCATGGTGGGAGGCCAATAAGGATCGGTTCCACAATAAGCGGATAGCAATGTTTTGCACGGGCGGGATTCGCTGCGAAAAATCAACGAATTACCTGATCGGTCAAGGCGTTGAAGATGTGTTCCACCTTAAGGGTGGTATCCTGAAATACCTCGAAGAAGTGCCGCAAGAAGAAAGCGCTTGGGACGGTGAATGCTTTGTTTTTGACAGCCGCGTCAGTGTTGGTCACGGCCTGAAGGAAGGGCCTCACCAGCTTTGCTATGCCTGCCGCCGCCCGATTTTACCTCAGGACCGCAGTCGTCCTGAATTTGAGGAAGGTGTCGCCTGCCATCAATGTGCGACTGAGACGACCGAGGAAGACAAGGGCCGTTTCCGCGAGCGTCAAAAGCAGATCGCTTTGGCCAAAAAGCGCGGCACACATCACATTGGTGGCCTCACTTAAATGGCGCTGATGTCCCCTTTGATCGCGCAATTTTGGTCGCTGGTCATTGGGGTGGTGAGCGGGCTTTTGGCCTATGCAGCGGGCCTACCTCTGCCTTGGATGCTGGGTTCGATGATTGGTAATATGGGGTTCGCCCTAGCGGGAGCACCGATTGCTGGCCCGACAAAATTGCGCCCCTATGTGATTCCCATTTTGGGGGTAATGCTCGGCTCTGCGATTACGGCTGATATCCTTTCTCAGCTTGGGGGCTGGGCGCTAACGGTCGTGATTTTGCCGCTATATCTGGCCGTCGCTGCGGGCCTGTCTTTCTACGTTTATCGCCGTGTCGGTGGATATGATCCCGTGACCGCCTATTATTCGGCCATGCCTGGCGGATTGAATGAGATGCTTATCCTGGGCGGCGAAGCGGGCGGGAATGAACGTAAGATTGCGTTGGCCCATGCTGCCCGCGTCTTGCTTGTTATCCTGTTTGTTGCGTTGTTTTTCGGGCTCTTCCTTGGGGTCAGATCAGGTGCCAATATCAGCAATTGGATCCCGCTTAATGCTCCGTCGCCAATGGATTACGTCTATCTACTTGGTGCGGCTTCCGTCGGGAGTTGGTTGGGCAAGAAGGCCCGCTTGCCAGCCGCTGCCGTGTTCGGCCCGATGATCGTCAGCGGCATTTTACACGCGTTCAAGTTCGTCGAGATTGCGCCGCCCTCGGTCTTTGTGATCGCATCGCAGGTTGTGATCGGATCAATTATCGGGACGCGGTTTATCGGCGCAACTTGGCGTGAGTTGCGTCGTGACATGGGGCTCGCAGTGCTCGGCACTGGCGTCATGTTGATCGTCGCTGTCGCATTTGGCGCAGGGATCGCTTGGGCGTCACATATGTCAATTAGCCAAGCGTTTTTGGCTTTCGCACCAGGTGGTTTGACGGAAATGTCGCTGCTCACTTTGGCGATGAATCAAGACGTGGCTTACGTCTCGACCATGCATATCATCCGCATCACGGTGGTTGTCGGTGTCGCGGCGTTTGTCTTTGGCCTGCTTGGGAAACGGATCGCCAAACAGACCAAAGAGCCTTAATTTAGAAGTCGAGGTTGGCCACAGACAGCGCGTTGTTCTGGATGAACTCGCGGCGGGGTTCGACCACATCACCCATCAATTTGGTGAACAAATCGTCGGCCTCTGCGAGGTCTTCGACCTTCACTTGCAGCAATGTACGCGCATCTGGATCAAGCGTAGTTTCCCAAAGCTGGTCGGGGTTCATCTCGCCCAAGCCCTTGTAACGCTGCAAGGAAAGTCCGCGCTCGCCCTCTTCCAAGATCGCTTTCATCAGATCAAGCGGGCCGTGGATGAGTGTTGTGCGCTCTTTGCGGATCAGTTTCGCAGGCAGGTTGTAGACGTCTTGCAGACCCTTCGTGAAGGAGCCAGTGCGACGTGCCTCGCCACCCCGAAGGATCGCGCCATCAAGCGTGCGGACCTCTTCGACACCGCGCAGAATACGCGCGAGGCGCATGCCTTGGTCTTGCGTAATCCGACCCTGCCAGCCGCGCTCCCATTCTTGTGCGATAAGGTCGAGACGCTTGGCCACGCGGTCGGCTGTGCCTTGCAGATCGTTCTCAACAACACCGGGAACAAATGCGCCAGCGATGGCAGCCTGTTCGAGAATGTGACGTGGGTAGTGGGTTGGGAAGGCATCCAAAACGCGCTTCATCTGGCGAGCGTCATCGATGACGCGCTTCAGGTCAGCCCCAGAGATTTCTTCACCATTGCCTTGGCGCAGGATCGTACCTTCGGCGCCTTGTTCGGCCAAATAATCGTCCATCGCAGCTTGGTCTTTGAGGTAAACCTCGGACTTGCCACGGCTCACCTTATAGAGCGGCGGCTGCGCGATGTAGAGGTGACCGCGCTCAATCAGCTCTGGCATCTGACGGAAGAAGAACGTCAAAAGCAGGGTCCGAATGTGCGCCCCGTCGACGTCCGCGTCGGTCATAATGACGATCTTGTGGTAGCGCAATTTGTTGATGTTAAACTCGTCACGTCCAATGCCCGTGCCAAGCGCCATCACAAGGTTGCCGATTTCCTGAGAACCGAGCATACGATCAAAACGGGCGCGTTCAACGTTGAGGATTTTACCCTTGAGAGGCAAAATCGCCTGTGTGCCACGGTCACGGCCAGTCTGTGCAGACCCACCAGCAGAGTCACCCTCCACGAGGAAGACTTCGGTTTTTGACGGATCTTTTTCAGAGCAATCTTTGAGTTTGCCTGCGAGGAAGTTCACGTCCATCGCGGTTTTGCGGCGCGTGAGTTCGCGGGCCTTGCGGGCGGCCTCACGGGCATGTGCTGCCTCAACGATTTTGCTGACAACTTGGCGGGCGATTGTGGGGTTCTCTTCGAACCATTCCGACAGCTTTTCACCAACAAGGTTTTCCACCGCAGGGCGAACCTCGGAAGAGACCAGTTTGTCTTTGGTTTGGGACGAGAATTTAGGGTCCGGCACTTTCACAGATAGCACGCATGTCAAACCTTCGCGCGCATCGTCGCCTGTGAAGCTGATCTTTTCTTTCTTCGCGATGCCAGAGGACTGCGCGTAGTTGTTGATCGTACGGGTCAGCGCGCCACGGAAGCCCGCCATATGGGTGCCGCCGTCGCGTTGCGGGATGTTGTTGGTGAAGGGTAGAACCATCTCGTTGTAGCTGTCGTTCCACCACATCGCGACCTCGACACCGATGTCGTCACGTTCACCGACCACATAGATTGGCTCGTCCATCACGGCAGTTTTGGAGCGGTCGAGATATTTCACAAATTCCTTGACGCCGCCCTCATAGAACAGCTCAGAGCGCAAATGCTCGGCTGGGCGCTCATCCGTTAGAATGATCCGTACGCCAGAGTTCAGGAACGCCAATTCGCGCAGACGCTTTTCGAGAGTCTCAAAAGAATATTCAAGGTTCGAGAAAGTCTGCAAGGATGCAAGAAAGCGCACCTCAGTCCCTTTGCGACCATTCGCAGGGCCAACGACCTCAAGGGACTTTACGGTGATCGAGTCTTCAAAACGGCAATAATGTTCTTTGTCGTTGCGCCAAATGCGCAGCTCCAGCCAGTCGGAAAGCGCGTTCACAACAGAAATACCCACGCCGTGCAGACCGCCCGAAACCTTGTAGGAATTGCTGTCGAATTTACCGCCAGCGTGCAGTTGGGTCATGATGACCTCTGCGGCGGAAATACCCTCTTCTTTGTGCATATCTACGGGAATACCGCGCCCGTTATCACCCACCGAAATCGAGTGATCGTCGTGAATTGTCACAGTAACGTGGTCCGCATGACCAGCCAACGCCTCGTCAATTCCGTTGTCGACGGCTTCATAGACCATATGGTGCAAACCAGAACCATCGTCAGTGTCGCCAATGTACATACCAGGACGCTTACGAACGGCATCTAAACCCTTCAAAACTTTGATAGAATCGGCGCCGTAGGCGGCGTTTTCGGCGTTATCGTCGGACATGCGGATTTTCCTGTTATTCTACCCGCTAAATATAGGCGTTTTGACAGGGATTGTCACGGCGAAACCCCCATATTTTGCGTTAGATGAAGGGGATAACCAGACCAACCAAAATGAGCAGTGAACCTGCTGTGATATTCGTACGACGCAGGGCTTTTGGGGAGGTCAGAAACGCCTTGGCTTTGTGTATCGAGGCCGCCAAAATCAGGTTACCGATCAGTGGCACCAAGAACGATAAAAAGCAGATTGCGGCGATGTCGGCCCATGTCAATTTCGTCAAATCGAAGAAGCCCGGCAACATGCCCATGTAGAACAGAATGGCCTTTGGGTTGCCAAGGATGACAGCGAGACCTGCAAGGAACCCCGCCCACATTCCGGGCTTGGTAAGCGCACTATCCGTCGAGATTTTCGCGCCAGCACTGCGGATGATCAGAAACCCCATGATAAGGAATGTCGCGCAGGCGACCCATTTGAGGAAAACGAGGAACCCTGAGAAGACCGAGACGATCCAAGTCACGCCAAGGATCGCAAGGAACGGCCAAAGGACGTCACCCACGACGACACCCAACGCGAGTGGCCATGCGGCGTGAAATCCTCCCGAGAGCGATCGTGCCACGAGGGCCACCCACACCGGACCAGGGGTGAGGAACAGAACAAGCAACGCGCCCGCATAGAGCATCAGGTCATAGACTGAAATCGTCATCAATAAGCGCGTCCTGCAAGGTTATGTGTCGCATCGTCATCTCACGCCAAATCGGTCAATGACAATAGCCAAAGGTGCATCACTTAAGCCTCAGGTAAGGTCAATGATCCATCGGGGTTGAGTTGCCAGAACGGGTTCATTGCGAGTTCCCAAACGTGTCCATCCGGATCGGCATAATAGCCAGAATATCCGCCCCAAAATACTTTCTCTGGAGCTTTCAAGGCGGTCGCGCCACACTTCAATGCAAGGGCATAGGCCTCGTCAACCTCCGCCTCTGTCGTAAAGTTTTGCGCCAAAGTGGAGGCACCTGTGCCAAGCTTCGCATCAGGGCGGCCTTGATCTTTTGCGAGTGGTTCAAGGCCAAACAGTCCAAACAAAAGGCCATTGATTTGGTAGAATACCACCTGCCCCTCCACTTCGCTTGTAGGCCTCCAACCCATTGCGTCGTAAAAGTTTTTCGACCTTTGCAGGTCCGATACGCCCAGAGTGATCAGGGTCACACGCTGTGGAGTCATGGGGATGCCCTCTCAAAGAGGGTCGAGACGCCCTCGGTTTCGGTCACTTCTGCATATTGTGCACGTAGACCTAGTTCTGCAAAGAGTTCGGGGCCCGTGCCTGTCATAAAGGCTTGGCTGCCCAGCGCAAAAATTTCGTCATACAGGGCCGCGCGGCGGGTCGCGTCGAGGTGCGCTGCGACCTCGTCCAATAACAGGATCGGCGGCGCACCAAAGTCGCGGATCAATGCGCGGCCATTGGCGAGGATGAGACTAATGAGCAGCGCCTTTTGTTCGCCTGTGGAACAATCCTTCGCGTGCACACCTTTGTCGGCAAAAACCGCATCAAGATCGGCGCGGTGCGGCCCGACCAACGTGCGCCCTGCGGCCATATCGCGACTGCGACTAGCCGCAAAAGCGGCGGCGATAGCTTCGGGATCATGCGGCGCCTCAACTGCGGGATCGGGGTGCATCAAGGTGAGTTCTGCCGTGGGAAAGGCGGTTTTTGTTGCGTCTTGGGCTGCCGTCAGTTCGTCAATCGCATTGCAGCGGTTGATATGGATCTTCGCACCCGCTTCGGCCATTTGCCGTTCCAATGCGATATACCAATGGGCATCGCGCACCATGTCTTTGAGGAGGCGGTTCCGTTCACGCATTGCCTTTTCATAGCTCAGCACGGCCTCGGCATGGGTCGGCTTGAAGCTTAATGTCGTGCGGTCTAGGAAACGCCGACGACCCTCAGCCCCTTCGAGCCAAAGCCTGTCCATCGCGGGGACAAGCCAAAGAATTTTGGCGATGCGCCCTAGGGCCACTTGCGGCGCGGCTTTGCCGTCGATGCGAACTTGGCGAGAGGCTTGCGGTTCGGCCCATGTCTCAATCTCGTGAGTCTGGTGGCCCGACTGCAACTCGGCTTTGACCTTCCAGCCAAGCGCCTCTGGCCTGCGGATCAAATCGTCAGGCGACGCTCTGCGAAACCCACGACCGGGGGACAGCAGAGACACAGCTTCCAAAAGATTGGTCTTGCCAGCGCCGTTAGGGCCATAAATGGCAACGGGACGACCGTCACAGGCCATCACGGCGCGTTTGTGCGACCGAAAATGAGAGAGGGTGAGATCAGATAAAGAAAGGGCCGACATGCATCGACCCTTACTTGATTTCTGGCATGACGAAAAGCGGCACGCCGACCTTAGACGCGCATTGGCATGACGACGTAGATCGCCGAAGTGTCATTGCCTTCGCGCATCAACGTCGGATCACCTGACGAATTAAACATGAAGACTGCGTTTTCACGGTCAACTTGGCTTGCGATTTCAAGCAGGTATTTTGCGTTAAAACCAATTTCGAGGTTCTCGTCGTTATAGGCCACAGCCAGTTCTTCCTCCGCAGCACCGCTATCAGGTGCATTGACGGAAAGGATGAGCTTGTCTTGGCTTAGCGACAGTTTCACAGCGCGGGACCGTTCGGACGAAACGGTGGCCACACGGTCAACGGCCTTTGCAAAATCAGCGGCGTCAACTTCGAGCTTGCGCGTATTGCCTTGCGGGATAACGCGCGTGTAATCGGGGAAAGTCCCATCGATAACCTTGGAGGTCAGCGTGATGTTTGGCGTCGCAAAGCGGATCTTTGTCTCGGACACAGACACAGCAATCTGCATGTCATCATCCTCAAGCAATTTGCGCAATTCACCGACAGTTTTGCGCGGCACGATTACACCAGCCATATCGCCAGCGCCTTGCGGCAAGTCAGCGTCGATGCGGGCCAAGCGGTGACCGTCCGTTGCCACGCAACGCAGCACCTTGCCGCCTTCGCTGTCAGCGACGTGCATGTAGACGCCGTTGAGGTAATAGCGGGTCTCTTCTGTCGAGATCGCGAATTTGGATTTGTCGAACAAACGGCGCAGCATCGGCGCAGGGGCCGAGAAGTTAGCGGCATATTCGGACGAGGCCATCACAGGGAAATCCTCTTTTGGCAATGTCGCCAAGGAGAAGTTCGAGCGGCCCGCTTCAATCGTCAAACGGCCTGTCGCACTTTCTTCGGTCAAAGTGACCAAAGAGCCGTCGGGCAATTTGCGGATAATTTCGTTCAGCGTCACGGCGGATACCGTGGTGGCACCAGCGCGGGTCACTTGCGCAGGCGCACGGTCCACAACTTCGATGTCCAAATCAGTTGCGCGAAACTGGACGCTATCGCCCTCAGCCTCGATCAAGACGTTCGCCAAAATCGGAATCGTGTTGCGCCGCTCTACAACGGATTGGGCCTGTGCGACTGCCTTTAAGAGGCTTGCGCGTTCAATACTCAGTTTCATTTCCCATGCTCCGCATATCGTGTTGGGCTTGTGCCTTCGGGACTGAAAAGCTACCGCATTTCCAGCGCCTCGCAAGGGCTTTCGTCAGACTGTCGTAGAGTGTTGCTTTCGGGTCAAGGCTTTACGCCCTATTCCTCAAGTGCGCGACGCAACAATTCCAGATCATCCGCGATTTGGCTGTCTGTAATCCTCAACTCTTCGATGCGGCGCACACCGTGCATCACGGTTGTGTGGTCACGCCCACCAAAGCGGCGGCCAATCTCGGGCAACGAACGGCTGGTCATCTGCTTTGCAAGATACATCGCAACCTGACGCGGGCGGGCATAGTTGCGCACGCGCTTTGGCCCGATCATCTCGGAGAGGCGAATGTTGTAATGTTCGGACACTTTGCGCTGAATTTCCTCGACGGTCACCTTACGATCAGAGGCTTTGAGCACGTCGGATAGGCAATCTTGCGTCAGTTCCAGCGTGATTTCGCGGCCGACGAGCGACGCAAAAGCGAACAAGCGGGTCAATGCCCCCTCAAGAACGCGGACGTTCGTTGAGATGCGGTGCGCGAGGAATTCCAAAACACCAGGCGCAATCGAAAGGCCAGGGTATTGGCCGCGGTACACTTCGACCTTTGACTGCAAGATGCCAAGGCGCAGTTCGTAGTCGGTTGGGTGCAAGTCAACGACAAGGCCGCTTTGCATCCGTGACTTAATCCGCTCTTCAAGGTCCTTGATCTCGCCAGGAGCGCGGTCAGCGGAAATGATGATCTGTTTCTTGCCATCAACAAGGGCGTTGAAGGTGTGAAAGAATTCTTCCTGCGTGCTGTCTTTGCCCGCCATAAACTGCACGTCGTCCACCATCAGAACATCAACAGAACGGAACATCTGTTTAAAATCCATCATCTTGCGATCACGCAAGGCGGTGATGAAACGGTACATGAACTGTTCCGCAGAGAGATAGAGGACGTTCAATTCTGGGCTACGGCGCTGCAATTCATGAGCAATCGCATGCATGAGGTGTGTTTTACCGAGACCTACGCCACCATAAAGAAACAGCGGGTTAAACGTCACGGGGCCGCCTTCGGCAACACGACGCGCTGCGGCATTGGCAAGCTCGTTCGGCTTACCGACAATAAAAGTGTCGAAGGTAAAACGTGCGTCAAGAGGCGAGCCTTGGATATCATCGACAGAGGTTGGCTTTGGTGCAGCGTTTGCCGAGGGCTTCGACGCAGTGCGAGCCGCGCCTGACGGCACAAAGGTCACGCGGTTTACAGATTTTCCAGCGCGATTGATCTGATAGATGATCTGTTCGCCAAAATTCTGCTGAACGTAATTTCCAATAAAGGTTGTGGGCACTTTGAATTTTGCCACGGTGCCAGACAGCTCGACGAATTCTAAAGGCTCAATCCAATTTGAAAAGTTATTGGCACCTACAGTTGCCTTCAAGCCGTCCAAAACCTTTGCCCACATGTCGTTCGTCATTTTTGTCCCGTTTCTGCACTAACCAACCTCAGACCACGCGCAAAGCTCGCAGCTACTTTCCACATGCTCAATCGCACAAAACAACAGGTCGTCCGAGCAGTCGGTCTCGGGCGCGCCTGACTTGCGCAAAACTCTTGAGCCTTCATCAAAAAGGCCGGCGCAGGGCGCACGACAAAATCAATATCAGCAATCACGGGGCTAAGGACCTTCAAGTGAGCCTAAGCAGCACTCGACACAAACTGATTCCCTGATGCAAACGTCCTGCAACCAGTGAATCACCTTGCATGAAAAGGCGGACAAACACGAACGGTGCAATGGGTAACCACTGCTGCTGTGACTGTCCGATTCCCCTCATGTCCCCCCGGAACGATGTGAATCGCTTGGGTAAGTTAGCAAGCTCTCAGCGGTGGCATCAACACAACATCGCGCTTGACTCGGGTGTTCGTGAAAAAGAATCTATGACCCCTTTGAAAAGATGCAAAAACTCATCAACGGCGGTCAGAAAAACAAAAAGCGCGCTAGGGCTAGCGCGCTTCTTGACTTGTGTAATACGGCAACAGATTGCCGCGATTCTCGCTTATGCGATAGCTTTTACGCGGGATGCCAGACGGGACATTTTACGTGCAGCCGTATTCTTGTGAACCACGCCTTTTGTGACGCCGCGCATCAACTCAGGTTGTGCAGCCTGCAATGCTTTTGCCGCAGCAGCTTGGTCGCCAGAAGCAATTGCTTCTTCTACAGCGCGCAAGAATGTACGGATACGCGAACGGCGCATTTTGTTGACTTGAAAACGTGCTTCGTTTTGACGGGCGCGTTTTTTAGCTTGTGGTGTATTTGCCATGTCTCAGTTCCCTCTTTCGGGTCAATAAAAATTCATCTGCGCAATTGGCCCGAGCCGGGTTTTGGGAACCGGCTGATTCTGGTCAAAGCGGACCTCACGCGCATGTATGGGCCTCTTTTAGGGCAATTGTGCCCCAAAGAAAACCCCAAATTGTTTAGCGGTCGCGAAACTGCGCTTCGCGTTTTTCCGAGAATGCAGACATGCCTTCTTTCTGATCTTCGGTCGCAAAGAGCGATTGGAACAGACGGCGCTCGTAGTTCACACCTTCGGCCAAAGTTGTCTCAAAGGAACGATTTACGGCATCTTTCGCCGCAATCGCTGCAATTTGGGATTTCTCTGCAATCTTTTCAGCAGCCTGACGGGCCTCTGCTTGCAGTTTGGCCACAGGAACAACACGGCTCACAAGTCCACAGCGCTCCGCTTCGGCAGCATCCATGAAACGTCCAGTCAGGTTCATATCCATTGCTTTGGCCTTCCCAACGGAACGCGAAAGCCGCTGCGTGCCGCCAATGCCAGCAATGACGCCGAGGTTGATCTCTGGCTGGCCGAATTTTGCGTTGTCGGCTGCAATGATGAAATCGCACATCATCGCAAGTTCACAACCACCGCCCAATGCATAACCTGATACCGCGGCGATAATTGGTTTGCGGGTATTGTTAAATCGCGTGGTTTCCGCCGCGAAATAATTCTTTGTGTACATATCGACAAAGGATTTTTCGGCCATCTCATTGATGTCAGCCCCAGCGGCAAAAGCCTTTTCCGAGCCCGTAATAATAATGCAACGCACCTTGTCACTGGCATCGGCCTCTTCCAGCGCTGTGCACACTTCGGCCAGCAACTTGGCGTTGATCGCATTCAGCGCGTCGGGACGATTCAGCTTAATCGTTGCAATATAATCCGAGATTTCGACGATGATGGTATTAAATGCCATTTTTCAGTCCAAGTAGCCATGTTCAGACCTGACTGATTAACGAACCCAACCGCCGGATCAAGCTATCTTTGGCATTGCGCACAAAAGAAAGATGAACGTCCCGACTGCACGATTCGGGTTATTTTCGTTTCACACAAAGGTGTTGGGCAAGGATTTCCCTCTTGATCGTAGACCGCAAAGCTGTGCTGAAAATATCCCAACTCACCATCCGCTTTGCGGTAATCCTTAAGCGACGAGCCACCCGCCTCAATCGCTTCGTTCAAAACGTCACGAATAATAGGAACGAGAGATTCGACTTGCTTGCCACTTAATTCGCCAACTTTGCGTGCGGGATGAATACCCGCGCGGTAAAGCACCTCGCAAACGTAGATGTTTCCCAGACCACTAATGATATGCTGATCCAGAAGCGCTGTTTTGATTGGCGTTTTGCGTCCCTTGAGCCGCGCCTTCAGATACCCCCCATCGAATTCATTCCCCAATGGTTCGGGCCCCAAATCCTTGATCAGCCAGAAATCTGATTCTTGGCCCGTCGCCATCAAATCCATCGCACCAAAGCGCCGCGCATCGTTAAACGTAATCCGAACCCCATTCGCCATATGGAAGACAACATGGTCGTGTTTGGCGGGTGTCGGGTGCGGATGATGAAACTCTCCAACGGTGTGCCCCGAAATTGTCATGCGGCCCGACATCCCAAGATGGACCAAGAGCGTCTCGCCGCTATCAAGGTCAGCCAGAATGTATTTCGACCGGCGTCGAAGCTGCAAAATCTGCTTTCCTGTCAAACGTTCAGCCATGCTTTCTGGAAATGGCCAACGCAAATCTGGACGGTTTACCTCAGCAAGTTCAATCACAACCCCCTCCATAACGGGCGCTAAACCGCGACGAACCGTCTCGACCTCTGGTAATTCGGGCATGGGACACTTTCTATAACAGGCAGGGCGCGATATATGCGCTTCAAACCCTATTGTTGGGTGCAGCGCAAAGGACGACAAGCCCCGATGAGCGAGAATACGACACACTTTGGTTTTGAAACCGTTCGCGAAGATGAAAAAGCCGGCCGCGTGCAGGTTGTTTTCACCTCTGTGGCCAGTAAATACGACATTATGAATGATGTCATGTCTGTCGGCATACACCGCATCTGGAAAGAAGCGATGATGGATTGGCTTGCCCCACGCGCAGGTCAAAAGCTCTTGGATGTGGCTGGTGGCACTGGTGATGTCTCGTTTAAGTTCCTAGGTCGTGCGGGATCAGGCCACGCGATAGTTTGCGATATTACAGAATCAATGCTCGTTGCGGGCCGCCAACGCGCCGAAGCCGAAAGCATGTCGGGTAGCCTTGATTGGGTCGTTGGCGACGCAATGGCCCTGCCATTTGAGGACAACACGTTTGACGTCTATACGATCTCTTTTGGCATCCGAAATGTGACCCGCCCGCAAGAGGCATTGAACGAGGCCTACCGCGTGCTTCGCCCTGGTGGTCGATTGATGGTATTAGAGTTTAGCCAATTGCCGAATCCCATGATGCAAGCCGCCTATGACTCTTATTCATTCAACGTGATCCCGCAGATGGGACAGTTGATCGCGGGTGATCGCGACAGCTATCAGTATCTTGTTGAGTCGATCCGAAAATTTCCCAACCAAGAAACGTTCCTAGGCATGGTAAAAACCGCAGGATTTGGAAACGCGAAGTATCGCAACCTGTCGCTGGGCATCGCGGCACTGCATTCAGGGTGGAAACTCTAGGATGCGCGGACCTCACAATATCATTCGCTTGATCCGCACGGGTGCCACGCTTGAACGTACGGGCGCGATGAAGATCATCTTGCATGCGTTCGAAGTCGGACCCGTCCTGAGCGCATTTCTGCGTGCGGTCGTTTGGCCATTTCAATGGTTAGGTTATAAGGGTGACCTTTCCATGCCACCTGCACCTCGCGCCCTTAATGCGCTTGGGCCCGCTTACATCAAGTTTGGGCAAATGCTCTCGACCCGACCCGACGTTGTCGGCGATGATTTCGCCAATCAGCTTCGTGTTCTGCAAGACAAGCTTCCTCCGTTTTCAATGGCAGAGGCAAAGGCAGAAATCCTCCGCGAACTCGGTCAGCCTGTTGAGACCTTGTTCAGCAGTTTCTCAGAGCCCGTCGCCGCAGCGTCCTTGGCACAAGTCCACAAGGCGCATCTTGCTGAAAACGGTGACGCTGTCGCGGTGAAGGTCCTTCGCCCGGGTATCGAGCGGGCGTTTAAGCGCGATATTGACGCCTTCTATTTTGCGGCGCGTACGATCGAGTTCTTGTCTCCCGCGTCGCGTAGACTGCGACCGCTGGAAGTGATCAAGCATTTTGATGGGGTCGTCGCCGGCGAGCTTGACCTTAGGTTGGAAAGTTCGGCTGCGGCTGAATTCGCAGCAAACACGGAAGGCGACGAAGGCTTTGCCGTGCCGCGCATTCGTTGGCATCTTTCGGGGCGTCGTGTCATGACGCTCGACTGGGCAGAAGGTACGAGCATCGGCGACAACGCTGCCCTCGATGCAGCAGGCCACGACCGCACCGCCATTGCGACCCGCGTGCTTCAACTCTTCTTAAACCACGCCCTCAGAGACGGCTTTTTTCATGGCGACATGCATCAAGGGAACCTAAAGGTTGCTGCGAACGGAGATGTCGTCGCCTATGATTTTGGCATCATGGGCCGCATCGATGAGTATACACGGCGGGTCTATGCGGAAATTCTCTTTGGCTTTATTCGCAAAGACTATCAGCGCGTTGCCGAGGTTCACTTTGAGGCAGGTTACGTTCCTGCCGACAAAGACGTTGATGAATTCGCGCGCGCCCTTCGGGCAGTTGGCGAGCCAATCTTTGGCATGGACGCGAGCCGCATTTCTATGGCGCGTTTACTCGCGTATCTTTTTGAAGTCACCGAACGCTTTGGTATGGAGACACGTACCGAGCTCATTTTGCTTCAGCGGACGATGGTCGTTGTTGAGGGTGTTGCGCGTTCGCTTGATCCCAACATGAACATTTGGAAAGTCGCTCAACCCGTCGTTGAGGCATATATCAAAGAGTCAATTGGACCCAAGGCGCTCATGAAAGACTTAGTAAAGACCGCACGTATACTGTCCCGATTTGGGCCGCTGCTCCCATCGATTGCGCAGGCGGCATTGATCCAGCAAAATAGCAACACGTCAGTTCAAACACCAAATCGCGGCATTGAGAAATTCGGGTGGGTCCTGGTGGGCGCCGGCATAACCAGCGCCCTGTTCTGGCTAACTATGTCATTGTGATACGAGAGATGGGTCGCGAAGTGCGCTCACTTGATTGGATGATATTGCGACGCCGCCACGGAGGATCAAAATCGTTTCCCCAGCTTGGCTCCGAACCTCAGTGATATTGCTGTAAACGTCGACTGGATCACGCGCCAAAAGCTCGCCATTGCCATAGCTCTCTATCTCAAAGCTATAAAGACCAGTCTCGCGAGGATATCCATTTGCGTCAATTCCGGTCCAAACAAATGGATCAGCGCTGATAGGCACGTCAAATCGTTCAACTTCAACGCCGTCCGCATTGCTGACAATTATTTGAGCATTGTCAGCAATACTAACTGGATTGGGTGCAATCGTAATCGGATCCCCGTTAAAATATCCATTGGCGGGCGCCCGTGCCTCTTTTCCGACCCAAGCCGCCATTTGCGCCATACCGCTTGCCCCCATAATCTCCGCCAAACCTTCAAGCAAAGAATTGGTTTTCGCTTGTTGCTCCACCCCAGAGAATGTCGCGAGCTGAACCGCATAGTCAGAGGAATCGACCGGATTCAACGGATCCTGATTCTGCATTTGGACCGTCAACATTTTCAAGAATGTTTCGAAGTCAGAACTTATCGCCTTGGCGCTAGATCCTGCCGCAGCGGTATTCCCTGTCGTAGCTTGTGAAAAGCTCTGTGAATTAATTTCCATCGTCTACCTCTATAATCTTAAGTCCAAGCCATCTTCTCCGATTTGTTCATTTTCCGAATCGGCGATTTCGATGGCGGGTTCTGGTACTTGGTCGCTCACAATCGTCGTTCCTGTGTTGTTGTCTCGTTCACGGCTTTGCCCGTGCCCTTGGAACTGGAAACCAATGTCCGTAAATCCAAGGCTCTTAAACTCTTGAGATAGGGACTCGATATTCTTGCGCATAATGTCCTGGGTTTCGGCGCGCTCGGCGGCGATAATGAGCACAACCGAACCCTCGTGGGTCTTCATTGAAAAACGAACGCGCCCCAACTCCTCGGGGTTCAAGGAAATTTCAGTAACCCCATCTGGTTTGTGTCCGATCGCAGCTGAAATTTGTTGCCCGACGGACGCGGCAACGCTGGCTTGCTGATGGGGCTTCACGTCAATTGGCGCGGTATTCGCCGCTATGCCTTGTAGCCTTTCAAAGCTAACGCTACCCTCATGAATACTGCGATCAAAAGCATGATTTAACTGACCTTCTTCCAATACTTCAAATTGCAACACTGATGCCTGAGTTTCACGTGGGGCCGCTATCGCTTGCGTATAAGTAAAGTCTGGTCTGTTTCGCACCTCACGAGGTGATATCTCATTGGGTGCTTTGCGGTCTTTCTCCGCGTCTGGTTCAGCTATTTTAGATTTCTGCACGCGTTTTTCAGCTACCAAATCCAGTCTCGGAAAATCGGGCATCTTCTCGGAAATAGTATTCTTTTCGGGGGGACTAAATTGCTGCGACACAGGTGGCGTTACCCCACGAAGAATAACTTCAGGGCTGGCTTTCTGCCGAACGATTTCAGTATCGCCAACTGGTTCTTGCCTAACTTTCTCGAAACCTAGGGCTATCGATTGCATTGAAGCGCCTACTGATACCTTCTCAGGGACCGGTTTAGAAACTTGCGCCGCTCTGGGTTGCTGTTCGGCCAAACTGCCAGAACCGGGCCGAACTTCGCGTTGGACATCGGTCCTATCAACCGCCAATCGAACCAGGGTTTCTACTTTCTGTCTAGCATCAACAGGTTCCTTTGCATTTTCGACTTTTGTCGGTGCTACTTGCTCACTTTTATTCCAGAAAACTGGCTCAGGCCGCGAGAAATTTTTAGTCGGAATAGTAACTTCTGGCGTTGTCGGAGATTGATGTCTCACATGCGATTGCAAATATTCGCTCGAGCGTTGAGGTGCCGCCGCCAAAAGCGACGGCCGTGCCACTCCAGAATCCACTGCTTTTCCGTCAATTTTTGGCTCTGTTTTTGAGTCTAAGTCATCGCCCTTTTCCAGATTGAAAGTGGGGCGCACATTTTTATTTTGAGGGAGAGTATCGCCAGTCCCTGCCCGAACGACTTCATTCGCAATTGGTCTGGCTGTATCGTGACCCCATGGTAAGGCAGCGTCACCGCCCTCTTTCCGAATAACCTCACTCTGCGTGGCGCGTGCAACTTCACTCTCCGTTTGTAGAACAACTTCACTCGCCAATAATATCTCACGTGGTCGATGCGTGTCGCAAAGGCCTTCTTTTCCGCGACGGGGCACGAGTGCTGTCGGAAACAATTCATCAAGCGATAATTCTTGCTGTTCTTCAATAGTATCAGTCTCGTGAGGCAATCGATCCGGTAAATCCACAGCAAGTATCGCACCCTTCCCGATGTCCTGAACGCTCGCTGGAGTCTCACTCAATGGTTGTTCGACCGCGAAAACTGCCAAGAAATCACCCTTGGGTGCTTTCGGCGAATCTACAGTCAATTTGTGAAAGGCCCCTTGAAGCCCCATCGTTGTGGTGACCGTCATGTCAACATCCAAGCTATTTTTGTTCGACTTCGGAATGAACGACAAAGCTTACAATTTCTTTACCGGTTTATGAGAAAACTCACAAAAATAATTTGGAGATTGCTCATGGCCATGACACCGGTACTGCCTGCACCACATCAATCTGCGCGCCTGAATTCCCACTCGACGACGGACATGAAGCTCTTAGATGCCGCCAAGAAACTAGAGGCAACGTTTTTAGCAGAGATGCTGAAGTCCGCTGGTTTTGGCACATCTCGGGAGTCTTTTGGAGGTGGCGTCGGCGAGGATCAGTTTAGTTCTTTTTTAATAAGGGAGCAGGCCGATGAAATGGTCGAAGCAGGGGGTATAGGCCTTGCCCAAGCTCTCTTTGAGGCAATGAAGGTGCGCATGGATGCCTGATTCAACGGTAGCGATAGCTTTCATGAGTCATTTACGGAAAGAACGCGCGGCGATTCTGGCCGGTGACTTCAAGGAAATCGATGATCTTTACTCCTCCAAGGAAACCATTTTCAAGGACCTCGCTCTCCAGCACCTTTCGGGAAATGAATTGGCGACGATTCAGGATGCTCTTGAAAAAAATCAACAATTACTTCGCGCGTCTATTGAGGGTGTTTCCTCTGCCAAGGCCCGCCTGTCGGCACTGCGTGAAGTCCGTGAAGGCCTAAGAGTCTATGATCAATCGGGGCAATTCGCTGATGTTTCAAATGGACAGAATGAGATCTATAAGCGAACTTAGTTTCCCGATAGATAAACTTTGAATGATTCCAGCCTTGGTCGTTAACGCCCTGTTTAGAACGAATACGCAATAACAAATCATCCAAAACGGAAACTCGGGAATACCTTCCTTGAGTGGGGTCAGAATGGCTCTCGTCGCAAGAAATCAAATTTCCTGCACCCCTGAAAAACCGGCGCAAAATGCGCAGAATGTAGCAGGATGAGACCCATACCCGCATTCACGTGGTCCGCCACACGTTCCACAATCTTATCATCAACATCGCCGTGCGCGGCATGACCCCACCAAAGCAAAACGTCAGCTTTCGCCAATCGCGCCTCGCTCAAACCGTGCTCTGGCTCTTGCAAGGTTGCCGTTGTCGCCTCAATGCCCCCTGCGGCATTTAACGCGGCGGCAATCGCGCCATGCATGCCATCAGGGTAAAGCCCCGCAACAATTTTGTTCGTTTGCTCATGGACGTTCTCGCCCCAAACCACTGCCTTAATCGTCATGTCAGCCTCCAAATCGGTTTAGCCCACAAATGCAGCGATATTTTAAGGCTACAAGCGAAAACAAGGAAACTGCATTGAAGTACGTCTTGTAGTTCAACTGAAAAGTTTTTCAGCGTATGAACCCCGACATGACAGATCAGATTCTTATTCCTGCTTGGGTCGACGGCACCCTGCAACCCGTTGAAAAGCTCGACGTGCACTTGCGCGGACTCAAGCATAAAGCGGTCAGCATCTTTGTGATTAACGAGGGGCGCATTTTGATCCAGCAACGCGCACTTCATAAATATCACACGCCGGGCCAATGGGCGAACACCTGTTGTACACATCCCCACTGGGAGGAGCCGACCCTTGACTGCGCCCAAAGGCGGCTCAACGAAGAGCTCGGCATCACAGGCCTAACCCTACAGTCACGCGGACAAATCGAATATCGCGCTCAGGTTGGCCCCGACATGATCGAACATGAACTGGTCGATGTATTTGTGGCCGAGGCTTCAGAAAATCTTGAGATCCAGCCAAATCCTGAAGAAGTGAACGCCACCCGCTGGGTATCGCCGGCTGAATTGCGCCATGAATTAGCCGATGCGCCCGACAACTTTACCCCATGGTTGCACATCTATATGGCGGACCACGCGAAGACCATTTTGGGGTCTAAATAGGGACTAGCGTCACTATTTCGCCACCTGCCGCTGCCGCGTCTTCCGCATCATGAGTCACCAGAATAACCGGTAATGCGCGCGCCTTAGCACGGGCAAACACTAGCTCTCTCACCTGCGCTCGCAATGCGGCATCCAAACGCGAAAATGGCTCGTCCAACAAAAGTGCGCATGGTTCCGACAATAGCATCCGCATCAACGCAACGCGTGCCTTCTGCCCCCCCGACAGGGTCGCAGGGTCACGATCCGCAAATCCGGAAAGCCCCACCTCATCCAAGGCCTTAGCGATTTTTTGCTGTCGCTCAAACTTGGTGCCACCAACACGCAGGCCAAAAGCAAGATTTGCGCCCACCGACAAATGTGGAAACAACAGGTCGTCCTGAAACAATATCCCCACGCGCCGCGCATGTGGTGGCGCATCCGTGATATCGTGACCATCCAGAACGATCCGGCCAGCCGCCTCAAAATCAGGCGCGAGCGTACCGGTGATATAGGCAAGCAAAGTCGATTTTCCGACGCCCGACGGCCCCATGACAGTAAGCACTTCACCAGAGGCAACCGATTTGGAAATCGCCAACAATGGCGCACCGCCTTTGCTAATCACCACGTCGTGTAGTTCCAAACCCTTATCCATGCCGCAGCCCCCTTCTGTTGCGCCAAACTATAGCTGGGATCAACAAAGCCAGCGAAAACGGCACTAGCGCCGCCGCTGTTTGCATCAAGCCATAAACCCCAATTGCGCGCCGATCGCCTCCAGACGCCAAGGCGACAGCCTCCGTCGTCAGCGTCTCGATCCGTCCACCGCCAATAAGCAACGTCGGCAAATATTGCCCGACAGAAACCGCCAGCCCTACCGCCGCCGCCGTTAAAATCGGGCGCAACAACATCGGCAAGCGCACCGACCAAAGCACACGGTCTGGGCTTGCACGAAGAGCCGCGGCAATCGTCCCCATCCGCGCATCCCACGCACGAAACGGATCAGCCAAAGAGAGGAACACATAAGGCAAAACAAACACCAAATGCGCAAAGATCACAGGGCCGCGCCCGACGCCTAATCCCACATTCAGCATCAAAGTTTGCAGGCCCGGAAGGAACGCGGTTTGCGGCACCAAAAGTGGGAGATAGAGCAACAGCATACCGCGCGAAGTTACCCGCAACTTGTAACGGTATTCTGCCTCCAAACATCCAATCGTCAGGGCCAACGCTGTTAGCGTTGCAACACTACCGATCAACACGGTCTCGCCCAACGCTTCTAATGTTCCATCACTATGCCGCATCCAGTTCTTAAGAATGAATTGGTCAGGCAGAAAATCAGGGAAACCCCAGTAGCCGGCAAATGACCAAATCGCCAATGACGCGATACCAAATGAGACAGAAAATGCGCAAAACAACGCTAAAACTAGGCCAATTTGCCTTGTAATAGTGTCGTATTTGCCGCGCTGACCAGTCCCAATCCACGCCAATCCAAATCTTCGAACAACACGCTCCATGATCAGCCAGAACCCAAGAGCACCGATAACCAAAAATAGCTGAACTAATGCCCCCGCAGCCGCTTGCAATCGCATCCCTAGGTCCGGGTCGGACATGAGCTTCACAATCTGAACAGAAAGTGTTGAAGGTGTATTGGGCCCAAGAATAACCGCCACATCAACAACCGACATTGCGTAAACAAGCACCACATAAATCGGAAATTTTATCTGCGCATATACCAATGGGAAAACGGTCTTGAGCCACCCCGTCAGCCGCCGATATCCCAACGCCTGCACAATCATAGCACTGCGTTTGGTATCGACCTGCCCGATTGCAGCCAAGGCAATCAACATCAAAAATGGAACCTCTTTAATGACCAGTCCCGCAATCATCGAAAGACCCCAAGGGTCTTGGACGATCAACAAATCAGGCGGTCGATCCCATCCCGTCACGCTCGGGGACAAAGCCCGCGAAATCCAACCAGACGGAGAGATAAGAAACGCAAACCCGAACGCTGCGGCGGCATGGGGGACCGACAAAAGCGGCGACAACATACGTTCCAAAACCGTAAAAGACCGGGTGCCCGACCAGCCCGCCATGATCAGCGCTACGATCAACAACGATATCGTCGTCGATGCCAAGCCAATCCAAACTGACAAAAACATGGCACGCGGCAAACCTTGCCACGCGAAAAGCGCCTCAAATGGCGCGAGCGACGGGCCAAATAGCCCCGCTGCGGGCAAATGCCCAAACGCAGGCAAGACCGCGCCATATAGCCCAGCCAAAACGGGTCCGATCATCGCCAAAAGCGTGATCATCGGCAATAATGGCAAAAAGCGCCGCGCTTTCATGCGCGGCGCTTTCTGGCGTCTATGGGGCGATTATTGCGCAACACCGTAACGGCTCACCCAATCGTCTGCGATCCGAACCGCCCAGCTTGGGTGTGGCTCCGCCTGAACTGTGCCCAATTCCGCAGGTGTCAGCGTCGCAACGCCAAGGTCGAGACCATCAAACACTGCACGTTCTTCAGCCGACAGCGCATCCATGTTCAACACAGTGCCATAGCCCAAAATCGCAGGATCTTGCGCGCGGGCCTGCGCCTCTGGAGACATCAAGAAATTCGCAACAACCATTGCACCTGCCTTAGAGCCAGAGTTGTAGGGAATAGCCACAAATGACGCGTTCCCAATCGTGCCTTTATCCAAGACAAACGTACGCACGGTCTCTGGCAATTCGAAATTCGCAATCGCGGTCGATGCCGCACCGGGGCTAAACGAGATCGACAGATCAACTTCATCATCTGCAATCAACGGGAACATCGCGGTGCCCGTGGCTGGGTAGGCCTTTCCTTCGCGCCAAAGGTTCGGGGTTAGCGCGTCCAGATACGCCCACAGCGGGGCCGTCACCTCATCGTAGTTTTCGTCCGTCGCAGGGGCCTCCAGAACCGAAGGGTCGGGCAAGATATCAACCAAAACCTGCTTCAAGAATGTAGTACCTAAGAAATCAGGTGGTTGTGGATAGCTAAACCGACCTGGGTTCGCCTGCGCCCACTCTTGCAAGGCCTGCATTGACCCAAGCCTCTCAGGCATATCCGCCGTGTCCTGCACGAAAACAACCTGCGCCATGGCCCACGGGCTCTCGTAACCCTCAACAGGAACCGTGAAATCCGTTTGAACGGTCTTTCCCTCTACGTCGACCAAGGCCCAGTTCGGCAATTGCTCCGCATATGGACCAAACAACAAATCCGCGTCCTTCATCGCCGCAAAATTCGCCCCGTTAATCCAGATCATATCAATCGCGCTATCGTCGTTCTGGCCAGCTTGCTTTTCGGACAATACGCGCGTCACGGCATCAGCCGTATCCGTCAGCTTCACATGCTCTAGCGTCACGCCATAATCCTCGGAGACACGCTCCCCGACCCAAGCCAAAAAGTCATTCGTCGTGGTCGAACCACCCCAAGCGTTCCAATAGACGGTCTCACCTTTGGCCTCAGCCAAAACAGCGTCCCAATCAGCGGGGGGCGGATCAGCAAGCGCAGCCATTGGCGAAATCAAAGCAGCCAGTATAGTGAGATATTTCATAAGTCGTCCTTTAATCTGTGTAAGTCTGTTTCGCGGCATAAATCCGCAGCGTTGCTGTTACAAAACATAGCGCGCCAAACGCCCAAGCAACGGGCGCAAAGTAAGCAGGCCAAAGACAGAGGATTACGAAAAACACGATTGTCTCTGTCCCCTCTAATATACCATTCGAATAGTAGAGCGATTTCTGCCCCTGCGCGTCGGTTTTATGCCCATGCTTTTCAGCAAGAATCGCATAGCCGAGAAAGCTGGTACCGTTAAAATAAAACGATGCCAACAAGAATGCGCCAGCGGCGCCATTCATCAAAGGGTCAGCAAAAACAAACGCGACGGGAATAGCCCCGTAAAACAGAAAATCCGCCGCAATGTCTAAGTAGCCGCCAAAATCTGTCTTGCGCGTCGCCCGCGCTACAGCGCCATCGAGGCCGTCCGCAATCCGACTTGCCAAAAGCGGAATTAACGCCAGAAGTGACCATCCCAAGGCAATCAAAAGCGCGGAAAACAGGCCCAAACATAGCCCAATCAACGTCACATGATCCGCCGAATAGCCCCGCTGTGCAATTGCACGGCCAGCCGCGTTCAACGGCGGGTCGATCAGGCGGCGGGCAAAGCGATCAAGCATCAAGTTTCATCCAATTCAGTTGGACTCTTGTGGACGATGCCACTTGGCGGTGCAATCGCCCTAACGTGAATGTGACCATTGCCAATTTCTTGAAACTTAACCTACCGCAATGCGCGGCCGCCCTTGTGCCGTGACCTTAACGCGCGCCTCAATGAACATCGATTGTCCTTCAACATCGACCTCACGGACATCACGCTCCCGCGACAGTCGCACCTCTTCAACGCCCGCCTCTTTAGCACGTGCGACGGCCTCTTCTGTTAACGCTGCTTCAAGCACCTCTAACGCCTCAGCGGCACTCGCGAACTGACGGTTTCCATCAGGCAAATGCACGGCAAACATACCAGGTCCAGGGCTCGTCACTGTTCCCGTCGCATGCATCGCAACTTGGCCAACCACTGCGCCAATCGCGTTGGCAACGCCCGCATGCGTCGGTAAAATCATCCGCGTGTTCAGCCGCTCACCAACAGCACCATAATAGGCACTGGCAGAGGCGCCCAACCCAATCACAGGCACGCCTAGTTTCAACTCGACCTCGACGATCCCGCGATAGCGATCCATGCCTGCAAAGGTCAGCGGATGCTGCGCTAGCGCCTCCATGCTGCCACCCCAATCGCGATCATCTTCCGCGAATGCAGCCTGCAACAAGCAATCAACTGTCTGCGCCGTCAATTGATCGATAATCTTTTCGGACATTGATGTGCCATCCACGGCCAACCGCTCGCCCGCGCCATTACGGCGGCGTGCAAAAAGTGTCAGCGCCTTGGTTGCGGCCTCCGCATCCCACGCATCGACACGCCCCAAAACATGCGATGCATCTGAGGGCGTGACCCCCGCGATCATCACCATACCGCGCGTCACAAGTCTCGCCAGTGCAGGGCTTTCCATTCGCGTCGTCACCGCCTCGCCAACGCGCAGCGGACCATTTGCCAATCGCGCTGCAACCACAGCCTCGCGGGCATCCAATCCTTGTGGCATCTCGTGCCACATTGGGATCGCAAAACGGCAATCGTCAGCGGCAGGAATGTCAGACCCCATCGCGCGATCTAAAACACCATGAACCAATTCGGGGTAGTCACGCGCCGCCAGTGAAATCGGCATCAGACGCCGCGGCCCCAACAGCAGCCCCCCACCAAGACCGTCAACGACATGAACTTCGCTATCGCCACCTAACCCCGTAGTACGCATCGCGACCGCCTCGACCATCGTGCGATAAGGACCAACACGTGCACCCTGCGGATCAATTTTCGGCTTTCCGTCCTTTAACAGACACACATCCGTCGTCGTCCCGCCAATATCGGAAACCAGCGCATTGGCCTCACCGGTCAACCATGACGCGCCAGCAATCGACGCCGCAGGTCCGCTCAAAATTGTCTCAATCGGCTTTTCACGTGCGACACTCGAAGACACCAACGCCCCATCTCCGCGAACAACCATCAAACGCGCGGCAATGCCAACCTTCGCTAAATGCCCTTCGCAGGCGCCGATCAACCCATCAATCATCCCGATTAATCGTGCATTCAAAACAGCGGTCAACGCCCGTTTCGGCCCACCCAAAGCGTTCGACAACTCGTGCGAACAGGTCACTGGCTTGCCCGTCAATTCGCGGATCAATTCACGCGCAGCAACCTCATGCGCGGCATTGCGCGTGGCAAAGCTTGCTGCAATCGCAAAGCCAGTCACACCAGCATCCAAAGCCAAAACCGCCTCGCGCAACGCGTCCAAATCAAGCGGCACAACCTCAGATCCAGAATGCGAATGTCCGCCCGCCATCGAAATCACAGGATCACCACGAAGCGCATCCGTCAGCCCCGCACGACCCAATTCGGCTGGATCAAAGCCGATGAAAACAAGCGCAATTTTTCCGCCTTGCCCCTCAACCAACGCATTCGTTGCGAGGGTCGTGGATAACGAAACCATTGCCACATCTGCAGGGTTAATCGCGGCCTCGGCCAATGCCGCATCAATCGCACGGCCAACGCCAATTGCCAGATCAGGGCGCGTCGTCAATGACTTCGCGCTCGCCAAAACCTGATCAGTCACCTCATCCAAGACAACTGCATCCGTATATGTGCCGCCCGTATCAACACCCAAAAGATAAGTCATGCGATCCCCACTTTGTTTCGCCGTAAACAATCACCACGCGGGCGCGGTGACCATCCCAAATACGACACGTCGGGTTTTCTATGTCCAATCAAACTCCCGCCGGAGGCTCCAGACAGAAAAATGGCGCGCCGCATCTCTGCAACGCGCCAGACAAAGCGTCAATCGGCGTTACTTCAACGCTTCATCCGTAATCGCATGGGTCCAAGCGCCCTCAGGGGCTGCCGAGATTACAGGATCAGAGCCGCCAGCCAAAAGCGTATCGACCGTACGCTGATAATCCGCCTCATCCAACGCGCCGTTCGATCCCGCAGTCAGCTTGGCAATCTCGCCCATCATACGGACCTGATGCGATTCGGTCTGTGCACCTGTCTCGTCGTTGTCCAAAACAATTGCAGCCGCAGCATCAGGGTTTTCTTCGGCCCACTTCCAACCTTTCATCGAGGCACGCACAAAACGAACCATCTTATCGACGAACTCTGGATCCTCTAAGTTACCTTCCAGCGCATAAATCCCGTCTTCCAACGTGGCCACGCCCTGATCTTCATACTTGAATGTCACCAACTCATCTGGCGAAACGCCCGCATCCAAAACCTGACCATATTCGTTATAGGTCATTGTCGAAATACAATCGGCCTGACGCTGCAACAGCGGATCAACGTTAAAGCCCTGCTTGAGAACAGTCACGCCATCCTCACCACCGTCGGTCGAAATCCCCGCCTGAGACATCCACGACAGGAACGGATATTCGTTGCCATAGAACCAGACGCCAATTGTCTTACCCTTGAAGTCCTCAACCGAGGTAATCCCCGTATCTTTCCAGCATGTCAGCATCAGACCAGAGGTCTTGAACGGCTGCGCAATGTTCACGACTGGCAAACCCTTTTCACGTGCAGCGAGCGCCGACGGCATCCAGTTGAGCATCACATCAGCCCCACCACCAGCCAGAACCTGCGGCGGCGCAATATCGGGACCACCCGGAAGGATCGTTACATTCAGACCCTCTTCCTCGTAAAATCCTTCATCAAGCGCCACGTAATAACCCGCGAATTGCGCCTGCGTGACCCACTGCAATTGCAGCTTCACATCGTTCGGATTTTCATCCGCCAAAGCCATCCCGCCAATACTCGCAGCGACTGCTGCCATCATCATCGTTTTCATCGTGTTGACCTCCAAGTCAGTTGATTTGTTGAACCCGTACCAAGTCGTTTCTTATGACCTCTGTGAAGGATGCCAGAACGTCACCCCCTTCTCACACAGCGCAATCGCACCATAGAAAAAGCTACCCGCCAGCGCCGCGACCACTATCTCGGCCCAGACCATATCAAGGGCCAATTGCCCGACACTCGTGGAAATCCGAAAGCCCATGCCGCGCGTGGGAGACCCGAAAAATTCCGCAACAATCGCCCCCACAAGGGCAAGCGTCGTCGCGATCTTCAACCCGTTAAAGATAAACGGCATCGCGGCAGGCAGGCGCAGCTTAAACAAGGTCTGCCCGTAACTCGCCCCGTAAGTCCGCATCAAATCGCGCTGCATGTCCGACGTATCGCGCAGCCCCGCAACCGTGTTCACAAGGATCGGGAAAAACACCATGACAACGACCACAGCTGCTTTCGATTGCCAATCAAACCCGAACCACATCACAAGGATCGGCGCAGTCCCCACAATCGGCAAAGCGGCCATAAAGTTACCCACGGGCAGCAGGCCACGGCGCAGAAAATCATAGCGATCCACCACAATCGCCAGCAGGAAAGCGGCAACGCCTCCGATCACGAAACCAGACAACGCACCCTTCACAAAGGTCTGCACAAAATCAGCCCAAAGGATCGGCAAGCTATTGGCAAAAGTAGTGGCAATCATACTGGGCGGCGGCAGGATTACCAAAGGCACAGACAGCCCCCGCACGATCAATTCCCAAATCAGCAAAATCGTCGCGCCAAAGATCACAGGCACAGCGATCTGCACAGCGCGCGTGTTCGCACGCGGCCCATTCGCCAGCCGCGCATTCAACATCCAGCCCAGCCCCCACAAGATCAACGCACCAACGACATATATCATGGGCGCTCTCCCATGCGGCGCAACGTGACCCGTTCCAACAACCCGATCAGTGCAACCAACCCTGCGGCCAGTATCGCCGCCGCAAACAACGCCGACCAAATCTGGATCGTCTGCCCGTAGTATGACCCCGCCAAAAGTCGCGCACCTAAGCCACGCACGGCCCCCGTCGGCAACTCGCCGACAATGGCACCAACAAGCGAAGCAGCGACACCGATCTTAAGCGAAGCAAACAGATAGGGAACCGAAGCGGGCAACCGCAATTTCCAGAAACTTTGCGACTTGTTTGCCGAATAGGTACGCAATAAATCGAGCTGCATCGCATCAGGGCTACGCAGCCCTTTCACCATACCGACAACCACAGGAAAGAACGATAAATAGGCACTAATAATCGCTTTTGGCAGCATTCCCTGCACACCAATCGAATAAAGCACCACGATAATCATTGGCGCAATCGCAATAATCGGAATGGTCTGACTGACAATCGCCCAAGGCATCACGCTCATATCCATCGCACGGCTATGCACGATACCAACCGCCAAAAGCACACCCAAGGTCGTCCCGATCCCGAACCCCAAAAGCGTCGCACTCAGTGTAATCCAGCCATGGTAGATCAGCGACTTCTTCGAGGTGATCTTCTTCATCACCGTCGTATCCCATAACTCCGCCGCGACCTGATGCGGCGCGGGCAAGCGCGGCCGTTCTTGCGCCCAAGTATCCGCGATATGCTCACTTACGGTCATCGTCTCGCCAGACCGCTCAAGCTGCTGGATCGTCCATGCCGAGTTCATTGGAATACATGCGGCATACCAAAGCGCCATGATCACACCAAGCACCGTCAGAACTGGCAAGACAGAACGCTTAAACATCGTCTTGATGCCCCGCTCTCAACCCATCACGCACGCGGTGCGCGATCTCGATAAATTCCTTGCTATCACGAATATCGAGCGGGCGTTCTCGCGGCAGCGGGCTGTCGATCACATCCGTAATCCGCCCCGGTCTGGGTGACATCACAACGATCTTTGTCGACAGATACACGGCCTCGGGGATCGAGTGGGTCACAAACCCAATCGTCTTTTCGGTCCTCGCCCAAAGAGCCAGCAACTGTTCGTTCAAATGATCGCGCACGATTTCATCTAGCGCGCCAAACGGCTCGTCCATTAACAAGATATCCGCATCAAACGCCAACGCCCGCGCGATACTCGCCCGCTGCTGCATGCCACCAGATAACTGCCAAGGAAACTTCTTCTGAAACCCAGACAGATCAACCAAATCCATCACACGCGCCACGCGCTCCGCCTGCTCGGCCTTCGAGAAACCCATGACCTCTAGCGGCAACTTGATATTGCCACCAATCGTGCGCCAAGGATAAAGCCCCGCCGCCTGAAAGACATACCCGTAGGCGCGGGCTTTCCGCGCCTCATCAGGCGTCATACCATTCACAGAAATCTGCCCGCCAGTAGGCTGTTCCAGCCCCGCAATGCACCGCAAAAACGTTGTCTTGCCACAGCCAGACGGCCCGATAAACGAGACAAATTCACCCTTCCCAATCTCAAGGCTCACATCCTTAAGCGCATGCACAGGGCCGTCGTTCGTCTGAAACGTCAGATCGAGATTTTGGGCTGAAATGATCAAGTTAGACACCACTCGCAGGAATACCTGACCGCTCAACAGGGCGCGGCGCGGTCAGTTCTTTCCACGACGACAGCGCCTTGTTGACGGCGGTATTCGGCGCGCGCTTCACGAACTTGCCGTGACCCTCTTGGGTCCGCACCTCGCCATCATAAATCGCGACCTGCCCGCGTGTCAGTGTGAACCGTGGCAGGCCCTTAACCTCTTTGCCTTCAAACACGTTGTAATCAATCGCGGACTGCTGGGTCTTGGCCGTAATCGTCTTGGATTTCTCAGGGTCCCAGACCACCAAATCGGCATCAGCCCCAACCAAAACCGCCCCCTTCTTCGGGTAACAATTCAAAATCTTGGCGATATTGGTCGAGGTCACGGCAACAAATTCATTCATCGTCAAACGGCCAGTGGCAACCCCATAAGTCCAGAGCATCGGCATGCGGTCCTCAAGCCCACCCGTGCCATTCGGAATCTTCGTAAAATCTCCTACGCCGTAACGTTTCTGTTCAGTCGTAAACGCACAGTGATCCGTGGCCACAACACTCAAAGACCCACTTTGCAGACCCGCCCAAAGACTATCTTGATGCTGCTTATTGCGGAACGGCGGCGACATGACGCGGCGCGCGGCATGGTCCCAATCTTGGTTGAAATACTCACTTTCATCCAAGGTCAAATGCTGGATCAAAGGCTCGCCCCAGACCCGCTTACCCTGCATGCGTGCACGGCGAATTGCCTCGTGGGAATCCTCGCAAGATGTGTGCACCACATAAAGCGGAACCCCCGCCATATCGGCGATCATAATCGCACGGTTCGTGGCCTCGCCCTCGACTTGCGGGGGACGGGAATAGGCATGCGCCTCTGGTCCCGTATTACCAGCGGCCAACAGTTTCGCAGACAACTCGGCCACAACATCGCCATTCTCGGCATGAACCATCGCAATCGCACCCAGTTCGGCCAAGCGGTTAAACGAGGCATACATCTCGTCGTCGTTCACCATCAAAGCGCCTTTATAGGCCATGAAGTGTTTGAACGTATTGATCCCGCGATCACGGACCACAGATTCCATCTCGTTGAAAACCTGTTCGCCCCACCACGTCACCGCCATGTGGAACGAATAGTCACAGTTGGCGCGGCCCGATTTATTGTCCCACATCTGCAACGCATCATGCAGCCCCTGACCAGGCGCAGGCAGCGCGAAATCGACAACCATCGTCGTGCCGCCAGACAGGGCCGCACGCGTCCCACTCTCAAAATCATCGGTCGAATAGGTGCCCATAAACGGCATCTCAAGGTGGGTATGTGGGTCAATCCCACCGGGCATTACATAACACCCCGTCGCGTCCAATTGCTCGTCACCCGACAGGTTCGGCCCGATCTGCGTGATCACGCCTCCCTCAACCAAAACATCCGCCTTATAAGTCAGATCGGCCGTTACTATCGTTCCATTCTTGATCACGGTGGACATGGGTTTTCTCCTCTAGGTCGGAATACAAATCGGGTTGCCGTCGCGGTCTTTCACAACAAACAACTCGGACGCATGGGTGTAAAAATAACAGCTGTCAGGGTCGCGGTTGACCTCGGATCGGTCGATGTCGCTGGGCAAGGCCTCGTCCACAGACAAAGGCAGCAAAAGCGGCGCAACTATCGGGCGGGCGCAGGCAGATAAGAGCAGCATCACCACGGCAATCCTCACGCAACCACCCCAGCGGTTTCAATCACGGCATGGAACAAAACATCCGCACCTGCGGCGGCCCATTCCTTGGAGATCTCTTCCGCCTCATTATGGCTTAACCCATCAACACAAGGACACATCACCATCGCCGTCGGTGCGACGCGATTGATCCAACATGCATCATGCCCAGCGCCGGAAATCAAATCCATGTGGGAATAACCCAGCCGTTCGGCGGCACTCCGCACTGCCGTCACGCAGCTCTCATCAAAAGTGACAGGATCGAAATGCCCCACAGGCTCTATCGTCATCGTCAAACCCAAAGCATCCGCAATCGCGGGCGCCTCGGCCTCAAACCTCGCGCGCATCGCCGTCAGCTTTTCCAAATCTGGCGAGCGGAAATCAATCGTGAAGACACACTTACCTGGGATCACATTGCGGCTATTGGGATAGACATTACACTGCCCTATCGCACCCACTGCACCCGGCTGGTTATCCATCGCAATCGTATGCACAAGCTCGGTCATGCGCGCCATCCCAAGCCCCGCGTTTACCCGCATATTCATCGGAGTAGACCCAGTATGGGCGTCCTTACCAATCAACGTAACTTCTAACCACCAAAGCCCCTGACCGTGAGTGACAACGCCAATTTGCTTGTCCTCGGCCTCCAATATCGGCCCCTGTTCGATATGCAATTCAAAGAAGGCGTGCATCTTACGATCACCCACTTTTTCCTCGCCGCGCCAGCCGATCCGCTTCAATTCATCACCAAATTTTTTGCCCTCGGCATCAACACGATCATAAGCCCAATCCTGTTCATGCATCCCAGCAAACACACCAGAGGCCAGCATCGCAGGAGCATAGCGCGTCCCTTCTTCATTCGTCCAATTCGTCACAACAATCGGGTGCTTTGTCTTGATATCAAGGTCGTTCATCGTGCGCAAAATCTCAAGTCCGCCAAGAACTCCCAGAACACCGTCATATTTGCCGCCCGTCGGCTGCGTGTCCAAATGCGAACCGACATAAACAGGCAGCGCATCAGGGTCCGTGCCCTCGCGCCGCGCAAACATATTGCCCATCTGGTCTAGCCCCATCGTGCAGCCCGCAGCCTTGCACCAGTCCTGAAACAGGTGACGCCCTGCGCTATCAAAATCCGTGAGCGTTTGCCGATTATTACCACCCGCAACACCGGGCCCAATCTTGGCCATCTCCATCAGACTATCCCATAGCCGCTCGGGATTGATCCGTAAGTTTTGTGCAGGGGCAGCCATGCGTATCTCCTCTTAGGGAAACCGTCTGGCAGGCTCGGGGAGGAAACCGCCTGCCAAACGGTTGTGTTTTAACCAACTGGTCAAAGCAACGCTAACAGGGGCCGCGTTTCTGTCAAGTTTTACGCACAGAAATTACGCAATCGACGTAAGATATCGCGAAATGGTCGATTTTTTTGGGCATTGGCAAATTATTGTGCATAAGGTGAATCCGATATGACAAAGCCAGCGACACGCATTCAGAAAAAGAACCGGACAGCCATCCTCGCGGCTGCGCTAGAGGTATTCTCGCAATTCGGGTTTCGCGGCGCGACCCTCGATCAAATTGCTGATGCAGCAGGGCTCTCAAAGCCAAATCTGCTTTATTACTTTCCGTCCAAAGAAGAGATTCACCAGCAGTTGCTGACCAGCCTCTTGTCAGCGTGGCTCGATCCGCTGCGCAAGATGGACGATGCTGGCGACCCGATTGAAGAAATTCTCGGATACGCCAAACGCAAGTTGGATTTGAGCCGCGACTACCCCCGCGAAAGCCGTCTATTCGCGAACGAAGTGCTGCAAGGCGTACCCCATCTTGGTGACACAATGCCCGCACTCAAAACGCTCGTCGATGAAAAGGCAAAAGTTATCAACGGCTGGGCGAAAGCAGGTAAAATCGTGGCGATAGACCCACATCACTTGATGTTTCTCATCTGGGCGCAAACCCAGCACTACGCTGATTTTGACGCGCAGGTGCGTGCAGTCTTAGGCCGCGATGACCCCTTTCCAGAGGCTTTCGCATTCATGGAACATATGCTCCGCCGCACCCTCGCTCCGTAATTATTCCGCAGCAACAGCACCTGGATTATTCGGATGCGTGGTCCAGTTGGCGTATTTATCCGACACAACCTTGCCCGTGCGCGGATCAACCTCGCCTGCTTTCATCGGCTCCATCGTGATGCAATTCTCGACAGGGCAAACGTCAACACAAAGGTTGCACGCCACGCATTCCGCATCAATCACCTCAAACACACGGTCCGCAGACATCGAAATCGCTTGGTGAGACGTATCTTCACAAGCGGCATAGCAGCGCCCGCATTTGATACAATCGTCCTGCGAAATCTTTGCCTTGGCGACATAGTTCAGGTTCAAATATTGCCAATCGGTGACGTTCGGCACAGCCATGCCAACAAAGTCAGAAGTGCTCTCATAGCCCTTCTCGTCCATCCATTGCGACAGACCTGAGATCATCTCTTGCACGATCTTAAACCCGTAAGTCATTGCTGCCGTGCAAACCTGCACATTACCACAACCCAGCGCCATAAACTCCGCCGCATCGCGCCAAGTGGTTACACCACCAATGCCCGAAATCGGCAGGCCATGGGTCTCAGGATGACGCGCAATTTCCGACACCATTGACATCGCAATCGGCTTCACCGCAGGGCCACAGTAGCCACCATGTGAACCCTTGCCATCAATCGAAGGCTCAGGCGACATAGAGTCTAAATTGACAGAAGTAATCGAATTGATCGTATTGATCAGGCTCACCGCATCGGCACCACCACGCATTGCTGCAGCGGCAGGTTTGCGCACATCGGTAATGTTCGGGGTCAACTTCACGATCACGGGCTTGTCGTAATATTGCTTACACCAACGCGTCACCATCTCGATATACTCGGGCACTTGTCCGACAGCCGCCCCCATGCCACGCTCTGACATCCCATGGGGACAGCCAAAGTTAAGCTCGATTCCATCAGCCCCAGTCGCCGCAACTTTCGGCAGGATATCTTTCCAAGCCTGCTCCTCGCACGGCACCATAATCGACACTATTATAGCCCGATCAGGGTAATCCGCCTTCACACGAGTGATCTCTTCAAGGTTCACCTCAAGCGGGCGATCCGTGATCAACTCAATATTATTGAGGCCCATCAACCGTCGATCCGCCCCGTAAATCGCACCATAGCGCGGTCCGTTCACGTTCACGACAGGGGGGCCTTCCATTCCCAATGTCTTCCAAACAACACCTCCCCAGCCGGCCTCAAACGCACGACGGACGTTGTATTCTTTGTCAGTCGGCGGCGCGGACGCGAGCCAAAATGGGTTTGGCGTAATGATACCCAAAAAGTTCGTTGTTAGATCGGCCATATCAATTGCCTCCCATCAGGCTGGCATGAATATCCATCGCGGCATCGCGACCCTCGGCAACGGCCGTCACGGTCAAATCATCACCCCCACTCGCACAATCACCGCCAGCCCAAACACCCTTGCGACTGGTACGCCCATTGGCATCAACAGCGATCTTGCGACCTTCCAGCGTTAGTCCCGCATCCGTCATTAAAGTCTGCCCAATCGCCTTGAACACCTGATCGGCAGTAATACGCACCACCTCAGCCGACCCGTCGGTATATGCCAATTCAATCTCGCCATCGTGGATCGCTTTTGGCTGCAGGTTAAACATCAATTGCACGCCTTTTGACGCTGCCAAATCCTGCTCGTATTTACTCGCACCCATGCGGTCACGCCCACGGCGATAGGCAATCGTCACATTCCGCGCGCCCAGCAATTTGGATTGTACAGCGGCGTCGACAGCAGTCATACCGCCGCCGATCACCACCACATCGCGACCAACTGGGAGAGACGTTAGATCGCTCGCCTGTCGCAGATCTGCGATGAAATCAACAGCGTCACTCACTCCGCTCTTGTCCTCACCATCTACCGACAGGGCATTCACACCACCCAAACCAACACTCAGAAAAACCGCATCATATTTGGCAGCCAGATCATCCAGAGAAAGATCAGCGCCAAGCGCCTTACCCGTCTCAATCGTAATGCCACCGATACCCAGCAGCCAGTCAACCTCGCGGGCCGCAAAATCATTGGTCGACTTATAGGACGCAATCCCAAATTCGTTCAAACCACCCGCCTTTTTGCGGGCATCAAATACGGTCACATCAGACCCTAACATGGCCAATCTATGCGCGGCAGCGAGGCCAGCAGGCCCAGCGCCAACAACGGCAATCGTCTTGCCAGTGGATGCCGCCCGCACAAACGGATGTGCTTGTTTTGCCATCAACGTATCGGTCGCATGACGCTGCAAACGGCCAATCTCGACGGGTTTGCCTTCCGCCGCCTCGCGCACACATGCCTCTTCACACAGGGTCTCGGTCGGACAAACGCGGGCGCACATGCCGCCCAGAATATTCTGTTCAAAAATTGTTTTGGCCGCAGCCTCTGATGTGCCCGTCGCGATCTGGCGAATGAAGAGCGGGATATCAATCGACGTCGGGCAAGCCGTCACGCAGGGCGCATCATAGCAGAAATAACATCGGTCAGCCGCAACAGCCGCCTCATGATCCGCAAGCGGCGCATGCAAATCCGCAAAATTCAATTTCAACGCATCACCGCTCAATCGTGCGGCAACAATTCCAGTGGTGGTCGTGTCAGGCATTCGGCATCCCTGTCTATCAAATTGGATAGCATCAGACTGACACAACTTTATTTTTTATCAAATGGTAAATTTTTGAAATCGCGAGAAATCTGCTAAAGGCCCGCGAAACCATCAAAATTCTGCCTACTTAAAAGGCAAACGGCGCAACAATCTCGCGCCGACCTAGTGTCAGTGCATCCGCAACATGGACCATCGGCGCCAAATCAACATCCCTAGCGCCCGCTTTCAACAACGTCGCCATGCGGTCATAAAGTGCAGGATATTCTTCCAGCATAGTCCCCTGTGCTTCAACACCATTGATCACACAGCGGTTCCCGCCCTCAATCAAACGGACCTCGTCATCGTCCGCTCGGATCGTCATTTCCCACAATTGCTCACCCTGTTTGAGCCAATCAAACTCGGCCTTCACACCCCCCGAAAACACCAAGTCAGCGGCAATAGGCGTTTGACGGTTCTCAGGAAACTTCAAAACAGCCGACTGCAAATGAACAGGCGCGGGCAGCACCTCCGTCAAAATCGACAGCGCGTTAATTCCCGGATCAAACACACCCATGCCACCCGGCTCGAAAACCCACTCTTGGTTTGGATGCCAACGGCGCACGTCTTCTTTCCACATGATCTGCGCTTCAGTCACGACCTTGTTCGCTAAAAACGCCTTCGCCGCCGCAACACCCTTGGCCATGCGACTATGCCATGTCGCAAAGAGCGAAACGCCCGCCTTATGGGCCATCGCCTCCAATGCATGCACCTCGGCCAACGTCGCCCCCGGTGGCTTCTCCAACATCACATGACGACCCGCCGCAATTGCGCGAGACGCATAATCAAAACGGGGCACGGGCGGCAGGCAAAGCGAAACCACACGAATGTCATCACGCTCAGACAACATCGCGTCGAAATCCGAATATGACGGCACCCCCTCAACACTACCCGCACGGCTCACCGTCGCCGCAAGTGTCCAATCAAGGGAGCCCGCAATCGCAGGCACGTGTTGATCCACGGCAATCTTGCCAATCCCCACCAGACAAATCGGTTGTTCCATGTGCCGCTCTCCAAAAATGCCCCTCACAAATCCCCCTTTTCAACAAAAGGATCAAGTCACCAAAGATGTCGGTTTCAGACTTGACCAAATGCCTGCACTGCTGCCAGCGTGACCAAAAAGGGAACCAACATGCAGAACATGGATAATTGGCAAGAACGCGTCGATCTGGCCGCAGCCTTTCGCTGGACCGCACGGCTCAATATGCACGAAGGGGTCGCAAACCACTTTTCGCTCGCGATCAACGGCGACGGGACAAAGTTCCTGATGAACCCCAATCAAATGCATTTCAGCAGGATCAAAGCCAGCGACATGATCGTCGTGGACGCCAATGACCCCGACACTCTCGAAGGGCCGAACGCACCTGATCCCACAGCTTGGGGTCTACACGGTGGCATCCATCGCGGCGTTCCTCATGCACGTTGTGCGATGCACGTGCATTCGATTCACGCGACGGTTTTGGCCTGTATGGAAGACAGCCTTCTTCCGCCGCTCGACCAAAACGCCTGCACGTTTTACGAACGACAGGTTGTCGATGAAAACTACGGCGGTCTCGCGTTTGAGGATGAGGGCGCACGTTGCGCCACCCTACTCACAGACCCCGATAAAAAGGTCATGACCATGGGCAACCACGGCATCATGATTATCGGCGACACTGTCGCAGAAACCTTTAATAGACTCTATTATTTCGAACGCGCTTGCGAAACCTACATCCGCGCCCTGCAAACAGGTAAGCCCCTGCGCATAATCCCCCACGACATCGCACGCAAAACCTCGGCAGAGCTTGCGGGTTACCCCGAACAAGACATTCGACACCTCAATGAACTCAAGGCCATTCTCGACGAAGAAGGCTCTAACTATGCCAAATAGGACCATTCTCTCATGATTTACGGCCTCACAGAAGAAAACATCATGATCGCCGAGACCGTGCGCGCGTTTGTGGAAAAAGAGATTTATCCCCACGAAGCAGAAGTCGAGCGTACTGGCGTCGTGCCCAATGAGATCGCGCAAGATATCAAGCGCAAAACTCTCGATCTTGGGTTTTACGCCTGCAACTTCCCCGAAAGCGTCGGCTGCGCAGGCCTCAACCACCGCGAATTTGCGCTCGTCGAGCGTGAGCTTGGGCGCGGCTCTATGGCGCTTAATCACTTCTTTGGCCGCCCGCAAAACATCCTCATGGCTTGCAAAAACGACCAAATCGATCGCTACCTGATGCCCGCCGTGCGCGGCGAGAAAATGGACGCGCTCGCAATGACCGAACCAGGTGCAGGCTCCGACGTGCGCGGCATGAAATGCAGTGCCGTGCGTGACGGTGGCGATTGGGTCGTGAACGGGACAAAGCATTTTATCTCAGGCGCCGAACACGCCGACTTCATCATCGTTTTCATCGCAACGGGCGAAGACCAAACGCCGCGCGGCCCCAAAAAGCGGATCACCACATTCCTCGTTGATCGCGGCACACCGGGTTTCACAATCCGCGACGGTTACAAATCAGTCTCGCATCGCGGCTACAAAAACATGATCCTCGAATTCGACGATTGCCGTCTGCCAGATGCGCAAGTCTTGGGCGAGGTCGACGGCGGTTTCGCGGTTATGAACGAGTGGCTCTACGCCACGCGGATCACAGTCGCCACCATGTCCGTTGGCCGCGCACGGCGCGTCTTTGATTACGCTCTCAACTACGCAGCGGAACGCGAACAATTTGGCCAACCCATCGGCAAATTCCAAGGGGTCAGCTTCCAGCTTGCTGATATGATCACCGAAATCGACGCCGCCGACCTGCTCACGCTTGCAGCCGCCGATAGGCTCGACCAAGGACTGCCCGCCAACCGCGAAATCGCCAGCGCAAAACTCTACGCCAGCGAAATGCTTGGTCGTGTCACAGACGCCGCAATCCAAATTCACGGCGGTATGGGCCTCATGGACGATTATCCGTTGGAACGTTTCTGGCGCGATGCACGGGTCGAACGCATCTGGGACGGCACGTCAGAAATCCAGCGGCACATCATCAGCCGCGATCTTTTGCGTCCCCTCGGCGCATGACTCGCGATCTCTCCCGCCTGCTCCGCCCACGCTCCATCGCGGTCGTCGGCGGCGGCGCTTGGTGTCGTGCGGTCCTGAACCAACTGACCAAGGCGGGCTTTGCAGGCGACATCTGGCCCGTTCACCCTAAAGGCGGCGCAATTGGAAATGTTAGTGTCTATTCCAGCTTAACTGATCTCCCATCTCCGCCTGATGCGACATTTATCGGCATCAATCGCACGGCGACGATCGACACGGTCCAAGACCTGTCAAACATGGGTGCAGGTGGCGCCGTCTGCTTTGCATCTGGCTTCGCCGAGGTTGAAGACGGTGCGGACCTAAACGCAGCACTCCTTGCCGCTGCTGGGGAAATGCCGATCCTTGGCCCGAACTGCTATGGCATGATCAACAACTGTGACGGCGCTTTATTATGGCCCGACCAACATGGCTGCATACCTGTTGAGCGCGGCGTGGCGATCCTTACACAATCGTCAAACATCGCGATCAACCTAACAATGCAATCGCGCGCATTGCCGATCAGCTATGTCATTACCTGCGGCAACCAAGCGCAAACGACACAAGCCGAAATCGCTTTAGGACTACTCGATGACCCCCGGGTCACCGCAATTGGCCTCCATATCGAGGGGTTCGGCGACATTGCCGCGTGGCAAACCCTTGCCCGCGCAGCCAAAGCAAAAAATATACCGCTCATTGCTTTAAAAGTCGGCAAATCCACCCAAGCGCAATCCGCCACAATCTCGCATACTGCGTCTCTGGCAGGCAGTGACGCAGGTGCGGCGTCCCTTCTCAAACGCCTCGGGATCGCCCGCGTTGACGATCTCGCGACCTTCCTCGAAACCCTCAAAATCCTGCACACAGTTGGCCCGCTCCCCAGCGGCAATATTGCCTCGATTAGCTGCTCAGGCGGTGAGGCCTCGCTGACCGCCGACCTTGCCCACGATCTTGATCTCACCTTCCCTCCGCTCAACCAAACACAGCATAATGCCTTGTTTGCAGCCCTCGGGCCCAAGGTCGCGCTTGCAAATCCGCTCGACTACCACACCTATGTCTGGCGCGATGCGGAGGCGATGACGTCCGCATTTTCCGCCATGATAGACCCTAATTTGGCGCTGACGTTGCTGATCGTGGACTTCCCCCGCGCGGACCGCTGCGACGCGACTGATTGGGATTGCACGATCCAAGCCGCCCTACGTACGCGCGCCAATACAGGCGGCAATATCGCCATGGTCGCGACCTTGCCAGAACTCCTGCCAGAGAATGTCGCCCAAACGCTCCTCGCCGGCGGCGTGATCCCATTAAACGGACACCGCGAGGCACTCCTTGCGGCGGAGGCGGCTCGCACCCAACTTGCAACCGACATCAATCTCGACATTTGCATATCAAACAATACGGAACCCGCGACGCAACTGACCGAAGCCGAGGCCAAAGCTGCTCTTCAAGCCTTCGGCCTCCAAATTCCCCAACAAATCGTTACCGAAAACCTTCTCGAAGCCCCCCTGCACACCCTCCGCTACCCTGTCGCCCTCAAGGGGATCGGCATCGCACATAAAACCGAGGCAGGCGCGGTGATCCTGCATCTAAACTCCGCGGACGAGGTGGCAGTCGTCGCCAAAACCATGCCTGTCACGCAGTTTCTGATAGAAGAAATGGTTACAGGCACCGTCGCCGAATTGCTCCTTGGCATCGTCAAAGATCCAGCACATGGGTTTATCCTGACAATCGGCGCGGGCGGTATCTTGACCGAAATCCTGCAGGACACTGTGTCGCTACTTGTTCCGAGCAGCACGGAGGCCATAAAACGATCTCTAACACAGCTAAAAGTCTCCAAGCTACTTGACGGCTATCGCGGCAAACCCGCAGCAAATGTCGACGCCATAGTTCATGCGATCAGGTCGATCCAAGACTACGTGCTTGCCAATCACGACACGATTGAGGAAGTTGAAATCAACCCTTTGATCTGCACGCAGTCCTCCGCGATTGCCGTAGATGCCCTCATCAGGATCGCAAAATGACTAGTCCGATTATGACCAAACGCGAAGGTGCCATCCTTCACGTCACGCTTAACCGCCCCAAGGCAAATGCCATCGACTTGGCGACCTCTAAAATCATGGGCGAAACCTTCGCCGCATTCCGCGACGATCCCGAATTGCGCGTTGCGATTATCACAGGCGAGGGCGATAAATTCTTCTGCCCTGGTTGGGATCTCAAGGCCGCAAATGATGGTGATGCCGTTGATGGTGATTACGGCGTCGGCGGTTTTGGCGGTCTGCAAGAGCTCCGCGACCTCAACAAACCCGTGATTGCCGCTGTAAACGGGATCGCCTGCGGCGGCGGTTTAGAGCTCGCGCTTTCTGCCGATATTATCCTCGCCGCTGATCACGCAACATTCGCACTCCCCGAAATCCGATCTGGCACTGTCGCAGATGCCGCCAGCATCAAACTGCCAAAGCGTATTCCCTACCATATCGCGATGGAATTGCTGCTCACCGGTCGTTGGTTCGACACGACCGAGGCGCTCGGCTGGGGTCTCATTAACCACGTCTACCCTGCGACCAAACTACAAGACGCCGCGTGGAAGATGGCACGCCTTATCGCCTCTGGGCCTCCGCTCGTTTATGCCGCGATCAAGGAAATCGTGCGCGACGCCGAGGACAGCAAATTCCAAGACGCCATGAACCGCGTCACAGGTCGTCAACTCGCTAGCGTCGACATTCTCTATTCCTCGGAAGATCAGGCAGAAGGAGCACGTGCCTTCGCCGAAAAGCGTAATCCTGTCTGGAAGGGCCGCTAGAACGCCATGACAAAAACACTTCTCTCCTTTGGGCACGGCTATTCTGCCCGCGCCTTGTCTCGTATTCTCCTCCCACAGGATTGGCGGATCATCGGCACGACACGTGACGAGGACAAGGCGGTGCGCTTAATGAACGAGGGGGTCGAGCCGCGCATTTGGCCTGGCGCGGACATGATACCAGCGCTAAACGCCGCGACACATATCCTCATCTCGGCTGGGCCAGACGACGCGGGAGACCCCATTTTGGCACAATTAGAGACTGAAATCGCCGCACGGGCGGACCAATTCGAATGGGTCGGTTACCTGTCAACAACAGGCGTTTACGGCGACCACAATGGCGACTGGGTCGACGAAGAAACACCGCTCACCCCTGCCACCAAACGCGGCATCGCGCGGGTTGAGGCAGAAGCTGCATGGCAAGCCATCCCTGATTTGCCACTCCATATCTTTCGCCTTGCAGGCATCTACGGCCCAGGTCGCGGCCCTTTCGCCAAGGTGCGCAACGGCACCGCGCGACGGATCATAAAACAAGGGCAAGTGTTCAGCCGAACGCACGTCGCCGACATCGCCCGCATCCTCGCCGCATCAATCAAAAAGCCCAATATAGGGTCGATTTATAACGTCTGCGACAACGATCCAGCACCGCCCGAAGACGTCATTGCCTATGCCGCAGAATTGCTCGGCATGCCGATCCCTGAGGCGATTGATTACGAGACCGCAGACATGACCCCGATGGCGCGCAGTTTCTACGCTGAGAGCAAAAAAGTGCGAAACGACAAAATCAAGACCGAACTCGGCGTGGAGCTTCTTTATCCCGATTACAAAACAGGGCTGAAAGCTCTACTTGCGCGAGAAGTCGAGGGCTAAAGACCGCATCCCGCCTTGCCGTTGGTCCCTTGGGCAACCATATGATGACCGTAGCAATTTGGGGCCTTCGATATGTCATTTCGTCAAAAAACCGCAGCCTTTCTCGATAGACCAGTGGTTCGGCGGAGTTTGCTCGCGATCATTATCGCGAACGCGGTCCTCTTGGGGCTTGAGACCTCCGAACACATCATGGCGCAAGGGGGCGGGTTGATAGTCGCACTGGATACACTCTGCCTTGCGATCTTCACACTTGAGATCGGCGCGAAAATCTATGCTCAACGATCCCAGTTCGTTCGTAACGGATGGAACATCTTCGACTTCATTATCGTCGGCGTCGCTTTTGTGCCGGGGGCACAAGGGTTCTCTGTGCTGCGAGCCTTGCGCATCTTGCGAGTCTTAAGGGTGATCTCGGTCGCGCCATCCCTTCGCCGCGTTGTCGAAGGCTTCATCACGGCCCTTCCTGGCATGGGGTCCGTATTCCTACTTATGGGTTTGCTGTTTTACATCGGCGCTGTGATGACGACCAAACTCTTTGGCGCGTCATTCCCTGAGTGGTTCGGCACACTTGGACGCTCTGGCTATACGCTTTTCCAGATCATGACGCTTGAGAGTTGGTCGATGGGCATCGTGCGCCCTGTCATGGACGTTTACCCCTATGCTTGGGTTTTCTTCTTGCCGTTCATCTTGGTCACCACATTTGCGGTCGTGAATCTTCTCGTCGGCCTGATCGTGAACTCCATGCAAGACGCGCATCACCAAGAAGACGTCGCAGCAACTGACGCCCACCGCGACGAAGTTATGGCCAAGTTGGTTGCAATCGAAGAACGGCTAAACGCGTTAAAGTAGATCCTAAGCCCGCTTCCCCAAAACCGCGACGCCCAAGACTTCGAGCACTTTCTTCTCGATGTCTTCGGCGTTCAGTCCCGCCATGTCATACATATCGCGCGGGCTGGATTGGTCGATAAACGTATCGGGCAACACCATCGAGCGGAATTTCAGGCCGTGATCAAACACGCCTTCATCTGCCAGCAATTGCGCCACATGAGACCCAAAACCGCCAACAGCGCCTTCTTCAATACAAATCAACGCCTCGTGGTCAGCCGCCAGTTTTAGGATCATCTCGCGATCAAGCGGTTTCGCAAAACGCGCATCGGCAATCGTTGGCGTGATCCCCTTCGCAGAGAGCGCCTCGGCCGCAGCCTCAACCTCTTGCAAACGCGTCCCAAAAGACAGGATCGCAACGCGTTTACCCTCACGGATCATGCGCCCGTTGCCGATTTCCAGCAATTCAGGTTCGGCGGGCATCTCAACACCCACACCTTCGCCACGCGGGAAGCGAAACGCAATCGGGCCGTCATCATAGGCCGCAGCGGTGGCAACCATCCGCACTAATTCGGCCTCGTCAGCGGCGGCCATCACCACCATCCCAGGCAGGTTCGCCATGAACGCGATATCAAACGCGCCCGCATGGGTCGCACCATCAGCACCCACAAGGCCTGCACGATCAATCGCAAAGCGGACGGGCAAACGCTGGATCGCGACATCGTGGACAACTTGATCGTAACCCCGTTGCAAGAACGTCGAATAAAGCGCGCAAAATGGCTTCATCCCGCCAGCAGCGAGACCTGCCGAAAACGTCACCGCATGCTGCTCTGCAATGCCCACATCAAAGCAACGGCTCGCATAGCGCTCCATAAATTTATTCAGCCCCGTACCATCAGGCATCGCGGCAGTCACAGCGCATATTTTAGGGTCTAATGCTGCGTATTTCAGCAAAGTATCGGCAAAAACACTTGTATAAGACGGCGCGTTAGACGGCGCAGATTTCTGCTCGCCCGTTACCACATTAAACTTGCCCGTCGCATGACCACGATCACGCGCCTTTTCGGCAGGGCCATAACCTTTACCTTTTTTCGTGATCGCATGGATCATAATCGGGCCGGTTGCGCGGTCTTTGACAGTGCGCAGAACCTGCAACAACTGCTCCATATCGTGACCGTCAATTGGCCCCAGATAGGAAAAACCCAGCTCTTCAAACAGCGTGCCACCAACAGTCATATGCTTGACCATGTCCTTGGCACGACGCGCGCCCTCACGGAACGGCTCTGGCAAAAGGGAAACGGCACCCTTGGCCGCTGCCTTCAATTCCTGAAACGGCTCACCTGCGTAAAGACGGCTCAAATAAGATGACATCGCCCCAACTGGCGGCGCAATCGACATCTCGTTATCGTTCAAAATCACAATCAACCGCTTGCCCAAATGGCCCGCATTATTCATCGCCTCGTAAGCCATGCCAGCCGACATCGACCCGTCACCGATCACAGCAATCGCATCGCCGCTGTCGCCACCCAGATCACGGGCAACGGCAAAGCCCAAAGCCGCCGAAATCGACGTACTCGAATGCGCCGCACCAAACGGATCATAGGGGCTCTCGGACCGTTTCGTGAATCCAGACAACCCATCTTTCATCCGCAGCGTGCGGATACGATCCCTGCGTCCCGTCAAAATCTTATGCGGATAACACTGGTGCGACACGTCCCAAATGATTTTGTCCTTTGGTGTATCAAACACGGCATGCAGTGCGACAGTCAGCTCAACGACCCCAAGCCCAGCGCCCAAATGGCCGCCCGTGACAGACACCGCCGAAATCGTCTCGGCCCGAACCTCATCCGCCAGCTTGCGCAAATCGCGGTCACTCAGCGTTTTCATATCCGCAGGGGATTGAATGCGGTCCAAAATCGGGGTCACTGGATTGGTCATATCGGCCTCTTACTTTCGACGGGCGATAACAAAGCGCGCCGCCTCTTTCAATGTCTCGGCCTCATCACCATAACACGATAAGCGGTCACATGCCTCTGCGACCAATTCAGCCGCGCGATCCTTGGCACCCTGAAGACCCAAAAGCGTGACAAACGTGGCCTTTCCAGCATCGGCATCCTTACCAACAGCCTTGCCCACCTCAGCCGCATCGCCCTCAACATCAAGCACGTCATCGGCAATCTGAAACGCAAGCCCAAGACACTCGCCGTAGACATCCAGCGGGTCGTTATGCAGGCCGGCCATACGCGGCCCAACCATCGCGGACCAACGGATTAATGCGCCAGTTTTGCCAGCTTGCAGCTTTGTGATTTCATCAAGAGTTAACGGCGCATCCGCAGTCTCGGCGGCAATGTCCATCGCCTGCCCACCGACCATGCCATGCGCACCCGCAGCGATCGCGAGCGTCGCCGACAAATTCAACCGTGCCTCGACGGGGCAACCCACTTGCGCGATCAGCTGAAACGCCAAAGCTTGCAATGCATCACCAGCAAGCACGGCGGTCGCCTCGTCCCACTTTCTATGAACAGTTGGCTGACCACGACGCAGATCGTCATCGTCCATACAGGGCAGATCGTCATGCACCAGCGAATAGGCATGCAATGCCTCAATCGCACCAGCGGCGGCACCCGAACGAACGCTATCAAACCCATGTAACCGCGCAGACTCCATCGCCAAAAAGGCACGAAGCCCCTTACCGCCCGCTGTCGCATATTTCATCGCATCGGGGATCGACCCTCTCAGGGTCGAGAGGTGAAATTCGATGTTCCACTGCGCAGACTCCGCCGCATTCGCCAAAGCCTCTACAAATGGCTTTCGAGTCAAATCAACTATCCGCTCGACGTTAAAGTGGGGCAGATCAGGCATCCAGAGGCGCAGTCCCAGTAGCATTGCCGTCACCATCCAGGGTCAGCTTGGCAACCTTCTCTTCGGCTTCCTTCAACTTGTCCTGACACCGCTTGCGCAAGGCAGCTCCACGCTCATACAGCGCGATACTTTCATCAAGCGCGACATCGCCGCGCTCCAACTGGCCCACGACTTTTTCCAACTCGGCAATCGCCTGTTCAAAGCTTAGGGCGTCAACTGCTTCTGACATGTCGATCTCTCCTTCAAAACGTTCACATGTGCGGCGGCGCTCGCCCCCAATGCGGCCAAATCATAGCCGCCTTCTAGGCTAGATACCATGCGACCTTTGCAATGACGATCCGCAAGATCGCACAACTTTTCAGTGATCCACGTAAAGTCATCTTCAACCAAATTCATCCCCGCCAGTGGATCATCGCGATGTGCATCAAATCCTGCCGAGATGATCAGAAGTTCAGGAGAAAACGCATCAACACGCGGCAGCACAACACGCTCCATGACCTCCCGAAACGCCTTTGAGCCAGCGCCATCTGGCAGCGGACAGTTCAGAACATTGCCAACACCAGTCTCATGCGCGGCACCTGTTCCGGGATACAGCGGGCTTTGATGTGTCGAGCAAAACAAAATGCGCGGATCGTCCTCGACCAGATCCTGCGTGCCATTGCCGTGGTGCACGTCGAAATCCACAATCGCCACGCGCTTTAACCCGTGGTGGTCCAGCGCATGTTTCGCCGCAATCGCGACATTGCCAAAGAAACAAAATCCCATCGCGGTCTCGCGCTCTGCATGGTGACCAGGTGGGCGCATCGCGACAAAAGCGTTTTGCACTTCACCCTCCATCACCAGATCAACCGCCCTTACAACACCACCTACACAGCGAAACGCAGCCTCTAACGTGCCAACAGACATATGCGTATCAGCATCGAGGGACCGCCAGCCGCTCTCGGGGGCAGCGTTGCGAATAGTTTGGATATGCGCCGTTGGGTGGGCACGCAGAATATCATCTTCAGCGCCCATCGGCGCCTTCACACGGCGCAAGTCCATGTCCTTAAGCGCCCCCAAAACCGCATCCAAGCGCGCGACCTGTTCAGGATGGCCCGGAGGCGTCACATGATCAAAACAGGCGTCGTGTGTAATAAGAGCGGTGGCCATTTGTTATTTCCTCGATGACTGACACAAAGTATCTATCATCGATCTGAAAACCGCCACCACCCCGTCGTAGATTTTAGCTGTTTTCGTCCTGACATTCGAGAGCGGCCTCAAGGCCAACCATCGTGCCACCAAGATCAATCGTCATCACAACACCATTGGCGTTTGAGAGTTCCATCGTCTGACGGGCAGCAATATCCCACAGGAAATCTTCGCTGTCGAAATAGATGTCAGCACCCGGAACACCTTCAAGATACATTCCTGTCGCAGTGCCATCATAAATTTCACCATCCAAGGCGAAAGTCACATCATAAGAGGCACCCTCTTCGATATCGCCCCACGCTTCGTTAAACGCAGTGAGATATCCCTCAGTGACATTCAGATCAAAACCGATACGGACGATTGAGCCGTCTTGATAAGCCGCTTGAATCAAGCACCCGTCGCCAAGGGAAGGATCAACCAAAACATCCCAACCACCAGCTTCGCCCCAATACTCTAGGGATTGGGCAGCTGAAGGCCCAGCACTTGTCAACGCAACCGCAACTACGGCAAATATCGCCTTGGAATTTTTCGTGATTTTCTCTCCAGTGTTATATTCCAACATTGGAGTATGTTCCGCGACAGATCAAAGCCAATCGACCCGCGCGTAACCTTTTAGTCAGTCCGCGACCAGCATATAACCCTCGCCGCGCACGGTCTGCAAATAGCGCGGCTGTTTTGGATCGGCCTCAATCTTGCGGCGCAACCGCGTAATCTGCACATCAACGGCCCGCTCTTGGGTCTGACTGCCAGAACGGCTCAATTCCTCTACCAATTTGCCACGGCTAATCGGGGTCGCAGGGGCGGCGGAGAATATCTTCATCAACTGACCTTCAGTCGATGTCAGGCGCACCTGAACATCGCCCTCCCACATCTCGCCGCGCTCGATATCATACCGCACAGGGCCAAGGTTCAACACCTTTGGTGCAACCACCGCAGGTTCGGCCATCGGCACACGGCGCAAAATCGCGTTAATCCGCAGCAGCAATTCCTTCGGCTCAAACGGCTTTGCCAGATAATCATCTGCGCCCGCTTCCAGCCCAGAAATCCGATCACCGGTCTCGGCCTTGGCCGTCAGCAACATAATTGGGGTCGTTATCTTTTGGCGCAAATCACGGCACAGCGTGACCCCATCTTCTCCGGGCATCATCACGTCAAGCACGATCAGATCGAACTCCAACCCCGACAAAATACACCGCGCATGGGCCGCATCACGTGCCGTCGTCACCAGAAAGCCAGAGCGCACCAGAAACTTCTGCAACAGGCACCGAATACGCTCGTCGTCGTCAACAATCAGCAAATGTGCGTCGTCAGCCATCATTCTGGTCTATCCTTCATCGCCCTATAGTGGTGGCGCATTTCTTCATCCATCATCGCTTCAAGCACTTCGCGGAACCCCGCAACCGCCTCAGGGCCCGCCGCCCGATACGCCGACCGCATGCGGTCCCGCTGCGCATCCGACAACTCCCGCTCAAGCGCAGCGCCCGCGTCCGTCAAATGCAAATGACGTTCACGCTTATCCGCCTTACCAACCGTGCTCGACACTAAACCGTCCGCGATCAAACTGCGCAACACACGATTAAGCGATTGTTTTGTAACACCCAGAATTGCCAGCAGATTATTCACCGTCGTCCCTGGACTGCGATGAATGAAATGCACCGCACGGTGATGCGCGCGGCCGTAAGCCTTCGTCGCCAAAATGCGGTCAGGATCGGCAGTAAACCCGCGGTAGGCAAAGAACATCGCCTCGATACCAATACGGACCTGCTCGTCTGTCAAAAACAGCAGGCTTTGCCCCATCGTTGGTTGTCCGCTTTGGGCCATTACACCGTTCCTCGCAACTATCCTGCCGATCACAATACGTCAGCTTTGTTGACATTCCAACAATCAAGCGCTAGCAAAATCAGGAATTATCGCAACTTTATGTCCGAAACGGACCTATCTGCGACACTATTGCAAATCAATGCGGGAGAAGACCAATGGCTGGTGCATATGACGACAGAGACGGCAAAATCTGGATGGATGGTAAACTGATTGAATGGCGCGACGCAAACGTGCACATTCTAACCCACGCCATGCACTACGCCTCTTCCGTTTTCGAGGGCGAACGCTGCTACTCTGGCAAAATCTTCAAATCCCTAGAGCACACCAAACGCCTGCACACATCCGCAAACCTCATCGACTTTGAAATCCCGTTTTCCGTCGATGAAATCGAAGCGGCCAAAATGGAAACGCTTAAGGCAAACGGCCTTACAGACGCCTACGTGCGCCCCGTCGCATGGCGCGGTTCTGGCGAGGATATGGGCGTCGCTGCCAAACGGAACAAAGTCCACCTCGCCATCGCAGTCTGGGAATGGGGCAACTACTACGGCGACGCAAAAACCAAAGGCGCGAAACTCGACATCGCCAAATGGAAACGCCCGTCACCCGAAACCGCACCCTCCCAAGCCAAGGCCGCTGGCCTCTACATGATCGCAACCATGTCCAAACACGCAGCAGAGGCCAAAGGCTGCTCTGACGCGCTCATGTTCGACTATCGCGGCTACGTGGCAGAGGCGACAGGCGCCAACATGTTCTTCGTGAAAAACGGCGAAGTGCACACCCCAACCCCCGACGCCTTCCTCAACGGCATCACCCGCCAAACCGTCATCGACATGCTCCGCGAGAAAGGCATCAACGTGATCGAGCGGCACATCATGCCCGAAGAACTCGAAGGCTTCGAGCAATGCTGGCTCACAGGCACCGCCGCCGAAGTCACGCCAGTCGGCCAAATCGGCGACTACAACTTTGAAGTCGGGGCCATGGCGCTGGACATTTCAGCGAGCTATGAAAAGCTGGTGCGTGTGTAAGCGGATGGGGCTTTGGCCCCATCTAACTTCAGGCCTATTTTTAACTCGACTTATAGCTAACTCAAGGAATCTGCGTCCAATACTGCTTCGATTTTCAGCCTTTGCGCCACTCCAGAAATTTTGCAATTAGTCATGAACAGTCTGAAACTTTTGTCTTCATTAAGATTGAATTCAAAGACTCGACTTTTGACTAGTTCGCCTTCAATTTCCAACACCGTGACGCCGCTAAACTCTATAGATGCTTTGGTTTCGGTTATGCGCCACCAGTCAGTTTCAGGATCAATTAGACATAATTTTTCAACATGTACGGTCAGCATACTATGATCATTCGAAACATTGATGGACGTTACGTCGGCGTCGTGAAGGTCCATAAAGCGGTCCATAAAACGACAAATTTCGCCTCGCTCAAGCAGTTGAAATCGATTTTCCATAACTTCACTTCCCCCCAACATGCCCCATCGCCTTACGCTGCTCGGCCCGCTGCAACCCCAGCTTTCGTTCGCGCCAGATAATCAAAAGCCCCGCAAAGATCACCACACAAGCACCCAAAATCATCGTCCCCGTCGGCACTTCGCCAAACACGAAGAACCCGACGCCCAGCGCCAAGATCATCGACGTATATTCAAACGGCGCGACCAAAGACGCATCCGCATAACGGTAGCTCGACGTCAGCAAAATCTGCCCGACCCCACCCAGCAACCCCGCCAAGGCGAGCATCAAAAACGTCGAAACGCTCGGCATGGCCCAGCCCCAAGGCAGGCTCAGCAGTGACATCAGCGTCGCCGTGACCGAAAACCAAAACACAATCGCCGCTGTGCCCTCGGTGTTGACCAACTTGCGCACAAACACCTGCGCCAACGCCGCACAAACCGCCCCCATCAAAACGACAACCGCGCCCAAGGTCTCCGCCGTGCCCAACTCCGCCCCGACCGATAACCTTGGCGAAAGCACGATCATCACCCCGACCATGCCCAAGGCCACAGCTGACAATCGAAACGCCTTCACCTCTTCGTTCAAAAACATCGCCGCAAACACAACCACGAGGATCGGCGCAGCATAGCCAATCGCCGTCACCTCAGGAAGCGGCAGCAGCCCAAGGCCAGCAAACCCCAGCCCCATCGCCGTCGTCCCCACAACCCCGCGCCAAACATGGCCCATCGGGTTTTTGGTCTCCAGCCCATGCCGCAACTCGCCGCGCATAATCAGCCAAGCGACAATCACAGGCAGCGCAAAAATCGACCGGAAAAACACCGCCTCACCGGGAGGCACTTCGCCTGACGTCGCCTTGATCAAACTCGCCATCGCAAGAAACACGCAAACCGACAAAACCTTGTATAATATCCCGCGTAACGGCTGCATCACGATAACCTCTCAACTGCCCAACGGGCCGCATCTGCAACAGCCTCATCCGCATCATTCACCAGTGGCAAAACAGACCCTAACAATGCCTGATCGCCCGAATTCCCAATCGCATAAGCCACATTGCGCACAAAGCGATCCCGCCCGATCCGCTTGATCGGCGACCCCGAAAACTTCTCACGAAACGCCGCATCATCCAACCCCGCGAGCTCCGCCAAAGGTGGCGCAATCAGATCATCCCTCGCAGCATACCTGACTTCACGCGCCTCAACCGCAAATTTGTTCCAAGGACAGGCCGCCAGACAATCGTCACAACCATATATGTGACTGCCCATCTTGGCCCGCAATTCCGGATCAACAGGCCCCTTATGCTCAATCGTCAAATACGAAATGCAGCGTCGTGCATCGAGCCTATAAGGCGCAGGAAACGCATCCGTCGGGCACACATCCAAACACGCCGTGCAAGACCCACAATGGCTCACTTCTGCCGTGTTAGTCTCGAATTCTAACGTCGTAAAAATCGCCCCAAGGAAAAACCAAGACCCCAAATCACGGGAAAGCAGGTTCGTATGCTTCCCCTGCCACCCGATCCCAGCGGCCTGCGCCAGCGGCTTTTCCATCACAGGGGCGGTATCCACAAACACCTTAATTTCGGCCGCTTGGTCGTGAGCAATCAACCAACGGCCAACGTTCTTGAGCCGCTTCTTCACGATATCATGATAGTCTCTATTCTGGGCATAAACCGAAATCGCACCCGCATCAGCCTTATCAAAAACAGCCAACGGATCATGCTCGGGCGTATAGCTCTCGGCCAGCATAATGACGGTCTTCGCCTCTGGCCAAAGCGCAGCAGCACTCCCGCGCCAATTCATGCGTTCCGCCATCCACCCCATTTGCCCATGCATCCCTGCATCAACAAACGCGGCCAATCGTTCGGGCAATTCAGGCACAGCGTCAGGTCTGCAAAACCCGACCTTCGCAAACCCAACCTCTAGCGCATAGTCGACCAAGCGTTGCTGGAGGTCGGCCATCGGAACTTAAAAGTCGAGGTCAGCATAGTGACGCGGCGGCGGAAATCCAGACACCTGATCGGCCAACAAAGACCGGAACGCGGGGCGCGACTTGATTTTGGCATACCAATCTTTCACGACCTCGGACCGGTTCCAATCGACGTCAGAAATATAGTCTAAACAGGACAATTGGGCCGCAGCGGCGAAATCGGCCAGTGACATTTCATTGCCCGCCAACCAACGGCGCTGCTCCAAAAGCGAAGCCATATAATCCAAATGGTACTTAATCGCCCGCGCACCCGTTTTCACGTTTGTGCTGTCAGGATACCCTGTACCCATAATCTTGCGAAACACGCGTTCACCAATCAGTTTCGCCGTGACCTCGGCGTGAAACTTGTCATCAAACCAAGCGACCAATCGGCGTACCTCATACCGATCCTCCGCAGATTTCGGCAACAGGGAAGGCGTCGGAAATGCCTCCTCAAGATACTCGCAAATTGCTGTGCTATCCGCAAACGTGCGGTTGCCCATCTTCAAGACGGGAACCTTGCCCGCTGGGTTGCGGCGCAGAAAATCAGGATCTTGCTCCCAATACCGCTCTTCAACCAGCTCCACCTCGATACGCTTTTCAGCCAACGAAAGGCGGACCTTGCGAGAAAACGGGGAGAGCGGGAAGTGATACAGGCGGTTCATCTGTCAATTTCTTCTGTGGGTTGGGTCTCATATCAATGCCGTAACTGCAGCCATCTTTCAATGGGCGATCAGTCAGTAAAGCAGCCCGCACGACCATCGGCGGCAATAGTCGCGGCACCATCCATAATCGATTTTGTACGCTTCCGCAGGTATGACGTCGGATTTGCAGCGTTACGCTCCTTGGGGTTTGGCAAAACAGCAGCCAATCGCGCGGCCTGTAAAGCCGACAGGTCAGCAGCATCAACGCCAAAGTAATATTGCGCTCCCGCCTGCACCCCAAACACACCTTCACCAAATTCGGCAACGTTCAGATATAGCTCCAAAATTCGCCGCTTTGACCAAATCACCTCGGTCATGGGCGTCCACAACGCCTCTATAGCTTTCCTGATCCAGCTGCGGTCCTGCATCAGAAACACGTTCTTCACGACCTGTTGGCTAATTGTCGATGCACCGCGCGTGCCGCCTGCATCCAAGGCCGCCTCAATCGCCTTCACATCCAGCCCCCAATGCAGGCAGAAATTCGCATCCTCAGCAGCAACCGCCGAGCGGGCCATCACAGGAGCGATCTCATCCAGTGATGCCCATTCCTGCGAAACACCGCCCAATCGTCTGCTTTCCGAAAACATATAAGGGGTCGTTGGCGGATTAAAAATTTTGAAAACGAGCGTCAGGAATGCGGCAATTAGGACGACCAGAACCACGCCACGAAACAACAAACGCGCCACACGACGACGCAGCCCAAGGCGCGGCGCGGCTTGGGTTTTCGGGGCAGGCTTCTTCTTTGGTTTCGCGGGTTTTGCCATGTCCCATAAGTCACAGGGTTGGGCTATTGGGTCAAGCCTACTTCCCACGCTTCAAACCCCCACAAACGAAAACAGCCAAGGCGACTTGGCCTTGGCTGTTTCCATTTTCAATAAAGGCCTTTGCGCCTATTCGGCAGGAATAGCCGCCTTTTCAACGCTCAGCGGGTGCTTAAGATGGATCAGCATTTCCTTTGGGCAAACCTGCACAAAGTTGGCCTTTTCCGCGTCCCAATCTTGCAAAATCGCGGCAGCTTTTACGCTGCCAGATTCCGCATGGTGACGCGTCACAAGTGCAAGCAACTGCTCTTCCCAATGGGCCACGGTCACAGGACAAGTCACCAGCGTTTCCATGTTGATCAGATCGGCAGTCTCGCCCTTTGGATCGTAAAGATAGGCCATACCGCCCGTCATCCCCGCACCAAAGTTCGCACCAATCGATCCAAGGATCACTGCCACACCACCGGTCATATATTCACAACCGTTCGTGCCACAGCCCTCGATCACCACTGACGCGCCAGAGTTGCGCACCGCGAAACGCTCGCCTGCACGACCTGCTGCAAACAGATAACCAGCCGTTGCACCATAGAGCACAGTGTTTCCAATAATCGTGTTTTCCGAGGCCACCAAAGGCGAACTCATCGGCGGACGCACAACGATCAAACCACCAGACAGACCCTTACCAACATAATCGTTGGCATCGCCCGACACTTCCAGCTTCAGACCAGGCGCTGCAAATGCACCCAGCGACTGACCAGCAGAGCCGCGCAGTTTCACCGTTAGGTGGTCATGCTGTAGATTGTTCCGCATCCCGAACTTCTGGACAATATGGCTCGACGTGCGCGTCCCGATTGTGCGCAGCGTATTCTGCACCGCATAATCTAGCTGCATCTTTTCGCCGTCATTCAGGAAACGCGCGGCATCCTGAACGATCTGCGCATCAAGCGTATCATCCACAGGGTTACGTGGCTTATCGCGATTATAGACAATGGATTTCGACCCATCGACCGTGATCAACAGCGGGTTCAGGTCGAGATCATCCAGATGTGCAGAACCACGCGAAACCTGCGTCAGCAGATCAGCACGGCCAATCACATCATCCAAGGACCGCGCACCAATGCTTGCCAAAATCTCACGGACTTCGGACGCGTAGAACGTGATCAGGTTCACAACCTTATCGGCGTTTCCTGTGAACTTCTTGCGCAGCGCCTCGTCTTGCGTACACACACCGACAGGGCATGTGTTCGACTGACATTGACGCACCATGATACAGCCCATCGCGATCAATGCCGCCGTGCCGATACCATACTCTTCGGCACCCAGCATCGCCGCCATGACAATGTCACGACCAGTGCGCAAACCACCATCTGTCCGCAGCGTAATACGGTCGCGCAGGTTGTTCATTGCAAGCACTTGGTGTGCTTCCGTCAAACCCATTTCCCACGGCAAACCAGCGTATTTGATCGACGTACCAGGGCTAGCACCCGTGCCGCCATTGTGACCCGAAATCAGGATCACATCGGCCTTTGCCTTTGCAACACCAGCGGCAATCGTACCAACACCAGAGGACGCGACCAACTTGACCGTCACCTTACAGCGCGGGTTGATCTGCTTCAGGTCGTAAATCAGCTGCGCCAGATCCTCGATCGAATAGATATCGTGGTGCGGCGGCGGCGAAATCAGAGTCACGCCTTTCGTCGAATGACGCAGACGCGCAATCAAATCCGTGACCTTCATCCCCGGAAGCTGACCACCTTCACCCGGTTTCGCACCTTGGGCAACTTTGATCTCCAACTCTTCACAAGCGTTCAGATACTCGGCTGTCACACCAAAGCGACCAGAGGCAACCTGCTTGATTTTCGCAGATGGATTGTCGCCGTTCGGCTCTGGGTTAAAGTGCGCTGGATCTTCACCGCCCTCACCACTGTCCGACTTCGCGCCAATACGGTTCATCGCGACGTTCAGCGTCTTATGCGCCTCAGGTGAAAGCGCGCCCAAGGACATACCGGGCGTCACAAAACGCTTACGAATGGCCGTAATAGACTCTACTTCTTCAATCGGAATGGCCGTGCCAAGCGGCTTAATCGCCAACAAATCGCGCAAGTGGATTGGCGGATTTGCCTGCATGGATTTGGAATATTGCTTCCACATCGAATAGGACGCATTCGCACAAGCCGCCTGCAACATGTGCATCGTCTGCGCTTCCCAAGCGTGCTTTTCACCCGAGCGACGGGACTTGTAGAAACCACCAACTGGCAAGACATCCGTTTGTCCCTGCCAACCGCGAGCATGAACTTCTTCGGTCTTTGTCTGAATACCCGTCGTCCCGATCCCAGAAATACGTGACTGCATACCGGGGAAATACTCGGCAACCATCGCGCGCGACAGGCCAACAGCTTCAAAGTTCAAACCACCGCGATAAGACGACAGAACCGAAATCCCCATCTTCGACATGATCTTCAACAGACCCGCATCAACAGCCGCCTTATAGCGGTGAACAGCCTCCAGCAGCGTGCCTTCAATCAAGCCACGCTCAACACGGTTCGCAATACTATCCTGCGCCAAATAGGCGTTCACAGTCGTCGCACCACAGCCGATCAGCACGGCAAAATAATGTGGATCAACACATTCCGCAGAACGGACGTTCAACGAACAGAACGTGCGCAAACCCTTGGCCGTCAGACCAGAATGCACCGCACTCGTCGCCAAAATCATCGGCATGCCGATCCGCTCTTCGGACTGATGCTGATCGGTCAAAACGATATGGCCAGCTCCCGAAGATACCGCATCAGCGGCCTCTGCGCGAATACGCTCCAGACCCTGACGCAGATGGTCGGCACCCTTGGTGAAAGTACAGTCAATAACAGTCACTGTATCACCGAAATGCTTCATCATTTCACCAAATTCGGCGTTGGCCACAAACGGGCTTTCCAGAACCAAAATCTCGGTTTGTGACCCATCTTCGTCCAACACGTTCTTAAGGTTCCCGAAACGGGTCTTAAGCGACATCACACGGCTTTCGCGCAAACTATCGATTGGCGGGTTCGTGACCTGAGAGAAATTCTGACGGAAGAAATGCGACAGCGGACGATATTGCTTCGACAAAACAGCGCTCGGCGTATCATCACCCATCGAGGCGATCATTTCTTTGCCGTCCTCGGCCATCGGGGCCAGAACCTGTTCCAACTCTTCGATGGAATAGCCCGCCGCAACCTGACGCTTGCGCAATTCAGCACCGCTAAACAGTGCCTTTTCATCGACGTCACGCATCATGTCGTTGAGATCAACAACCTTCTCGACCCACTCGCCAAACGGCTGCGCAGCAGCGAGCTTATCTTTCAGCTCTTCATCGCGGTACAAACGACCTTCTTGCATATCCACGGCGATCATCTGCCCCGGACCAAGCGCGCCTTTTTCGACAACAGTCGCCTCATCCACAGGCACCATGCCGACCTCGGAACCAGCCACCAAAAGCCCGTCACCTGTCACGACATAGCGCAGCGGACGCAGGCCGTTACGGTCAAGACCACCGCAAACCCAACGACCGTCTGTCATCGCCAATGCAGCAGGGCCATCCCATGGCTCCATCACCGCGTTGCAATAGCCGTACATGTCCTGCCAAGACTGCTTCATCTCGACCGCTTGCTGCGACCAAGCCTCTGGAACCAGCATCGTTTTCGCCATTGGCGCATTACGACCAGCGCGCACGAGAACTTCAAAAACAGAGTCTAACGCAGACGAATCCGACGCATTCGCGGGAATGATCGGCTTGATATCCTCAGCACGGTCCCCAAAAGCAGACGACGCCATGCGGATCTCGTGAGAGCGCATCCAGTTGACGTTGCCCTTCAGCGTGTTGATCTCGCCGTTATGCGCCAACATGCGGAACGGCTGGGCCAAATGCCACTGAGGGAATGTGTTGGTGGAATAACGCTGGTGATAGATCGCAAACGCGGATTCGAACCGCTCGTCCATCAAATCAGGATAGAATTCGGCAACCTGCTCGGCCAGCATCATGCCCTTATAAATGATCGAACGGCAGGACAGCGAACAGATATAGAACCCGTTCACAATCGCAGTCGCCTTCTCGATACGGCGACGGATGATGTAGAGTTCGCGCTCGAACTGCTCGTCATCAATGCCCTTCTCGTTGCGGATCAAAATCTGCTCGATCTCAGGGCGTGTTGCGTTCGCCTTTTCGCCCAAGACAGAGTTGTTCACAGGCACATGGCGCCAGCCGTAAATATAGTGACCCATGCGCAGAACTTCGGTCTCAACAATCGTGCGGCACCGCTCTTGGGCGCCAAAATCAGTGCGGGGCAGGAACACCTGACCAACCGCAATCAGCTTGTCCATCGCAGGCTCGTGACCTGTGCGGCGGACCTGATCGTAAAAGAAAGGCGCAGGGATTTGCACGTGAATACCAGCGCCGTCGCCAGTCTTACCATCCGCATCGACAGCACCACGGTGCCAAACGGCCTTGAGCGCGTTAATGCCCTTTTCGACAACCGAACGCGACGCCTTGCCCTCGATAGAAACCACAAGGCCAACGCCACAAGAGCTATGCTCATCCTCAGCGGCATAAAGGCCATTCTCGGCCATCCACTTGCGCTTCGCCTCTTCGGCCTCAACCCAGTTTTGATCAAATGTGGTCATTGGAATACTCCTGCAATTCGGGGGCTTGGGACATCAGTGCGCCGCAGCCGTGCTTGGGTTTAGGTGATAGAAATCCGGCCTCCCCTGGGAAGATAAACTCCACAGGTTCGTCGTTTTTCTCAAATCTGTCTGTCGGCGTGGTCACAACGCCCTTGCCCGACAAAAACATGCGCCAGTCGCGGCTGATAAACTCATGGCCCTTCGCGCGCCAAAGCTCTACACCAGCGGGGCTAAATGCCGTCAGCGAATAGCGGGTCTCGTCTAGGGTAACATCGTCAATAACAACGGTGCGCCCCGTCAGACTATCCTCACCGACATAACGCGTGCGACCTATCTCGGGGGACTGCGTAAAGAAGTCGAAACTATCGTGACCCGTCGCCAGCAACGCGGACAAAGACGCAGGATCAGCAGGATTAGACTCTAATCTCTCGGTATGACCGCTAAGCGCGTGAAAACTCTCGACCCACTGTGTCTCGGAATCGATCTGCCCCATGAACAACATTCCTTCTTCGGAAAGCGTCACACGACGTTGGATTCCCGCAGGATCACCGTCACAGCGAAAGTGGTGATCAACCTGACAGTTATTGTCATGCACCGTCAGATAGGCCGTGCAGCCCACAGGCAATTGAAACGCCGCAGCTTGCACACCCATAGGTGTCATCAGCAATCCTATGATCGCCAGCCGCTTCACTTCGTAAACCGCGATTCGATTACGCCGCATTCAAACTTTGGGTTCTCGGAAAAGAAGCCCGCCTCATCTGGATAGATGAATTCCACAGGGGACAGATCAACCGACGCCTCTGGATTCCCCGCATCCCAGCTTTCGCCAAAAAAGAACAGGCGGTGCTTGGCGCTGACCCACTGACGACCACCACTCATGTCGATGACACTGCCGTCCTCGGCCAAGGTCTGACCCTCAAACTCGGTCTGCAAAAGCGGCTCGCCGTCGATGACAGTTTCAACACCTGTCAGCGTATCAAATCCAACCGTGCGCTCGGCACCACTTTCTTTGTCGATCACAAATTCATAGGTGTCCAAGCCATTCTCAAGCAGCTCGGTCATTGACGCAGGGTCATCAGCAGGCTGAACCAACGCCTCGCTGCCAGACATCTTGAACGCCTCTAACCACTGAAACTCACGATCGACGTGCTGCACAGAATACAGCCCCGCCTCTGAGAATAGGCCAATCCATTTGTCACCCTCAGGGTCAGCCGAACACTGCCAGATATTGACCAACAAACAGCCCTTTTGCTGAACAGTGACCACGCCCTCGCAACCATCAGGGACAGAAAACGTCTGCGCACTGCCCGCTACAGGCAAAAGGCCAATCAAGGCGGCGATCAGATGTTTAGACATTCTTCACTCTCCGTATCAGCGATGCTGACCTATTGCGGTTTA
>DFSO01000020.1:66405-70058 GCA_002378665.1 Loktanella sp. UBA3435
CGTGTTGTGACTTACTCTGCAGCGACGGCTTCAACTTGGTTCAGGTAGGACAGGATCGCTTCTGCAGCATCACGACCATCTTTGATGGCCCAAACAACCAACGACGCACCGCGCACGATATCACCAGCCGCAAACACACCCTCAAGGCTCGTTTGACCTGTTGTGAACTCGGCCTTGATCGTGCCCCAGCGGGTCACTTCCAACCCTTCCACACCCCAAAGAGCAGGCAGGTCTTCTGGCTCGAAACCAAGCGCCTTAACAACCAAATCGGCAGGCTCAACATAGTCGGCACCAGCGATCAATTCTGGCATCTGACGACCCGTCGCATCAGGCGCGCCTAGGCGCATTTTTTGCACGTTCACGCCAGTCACCGCATCGCCTTCAAACCCAGCAGGGGCTGACAGCCAAACGAACTCGACGCCTTCTTCTTCGGCGTTCTGCACTTCGCGCTGCGAGCCGGGCATGTTGGCACGGTCACGACGGTACAGACACTTCACGCTCTCCGCACCCTGACGGATCGCTGTACGCACACAGTCCATCGCAGTGTCGCCACCACCGATGACGACAACGCGCTTGCCGGCAGCATTCAGCTCACCGCTCTCGTATTCTTCGACCACATCACCAAACGAAACACGGTTGCTCGCAGTCAGATAATCAATCGCACGCACAATGCCGTCGGCTTCGTTGCCATCAAGGTCCAAATCCCTTGTTTTATAGACGCCAGTTGCGATCAGCAGCGCGTCGTGCTTGCCGCGAATAGCATCAAACGTCAGGTCTTCACCGACGTTACAATTCATCACAAACTCAACGCCACCGTCTTCCAACTGCGCCATACGTTGCATGACGATATCTTTCTCCAGCTTGAAACCAGGGATGCCATAGGTCAGCAAACCGCCCCCGCGATCATAGCGATCATAGACGGTAACCTGCACACCCTGACGGCGCAGCATGTCAGCCGCTGCAAGGCCACCCGGACCCGCGCCGATGATACCAACGCTCTCAAGGCGTTCCGCATGTGGGCGGATCGGCTTGACCCAACCCTCTTGGAATGCGGTGTCCGTAATATACTTTTCAACAGCGCCAATCGTGACGGTCCCGTGGCCCGATTGTTCGATCACACAGTTGCCTTCGCACAGGCGATCCTGCGGGCAAATACGACCGCAAATCTCTGGGAAAGTGTTGGTCGCTTGGGATAGCTCATAAGCCTCTTCCAAACGCCCCTCGGCAGTCAGACGCAGCCAATCTGGAATGTTATTCTGAAGCGGGCAATGCGACTGGCAATAAGGCACACCGCACTGGCTACAACGGCTCGCTTGCTCGGCGGCCTTGTCGGTCGCGTACTGTGCGTAAATCTCATCAAAGTCTTTGTTGCGTAAATTAGGGACACGCTTTTCGGGCATATCACGCTCTACATTAATGAACTTCAACATCTTCTGACCAGCCATTGCGCAGTCCTCTCCTGAAACACTTGATCGTGTTTTAGAGCGGGTCGCAGGAAATGAAAAGTCAGGACTACTGACCTAAATGTCAGTTTTTGTCAGCCAGACTGACCTATTTTGCAAAATTATGCACATAATAGGTCAGCTTACGTTACCTATCCGATCAAAAGCCCAGCGAAAGCGCCACAAAGGCAGCGCTCCCCACGATGATTCGCCACCAGCCGAAAAGTGCGTAACCATTCTTGCTCACATAATCCAAAAGCCACTTCACAACCAAAACGGCAGCAATAAACGCGAAAATAAACCCTACCGCGATCTCATTGATCGCACTCGCATCCAGAACGTCGCGGTTTTTATAAAGATCATAGGCAAACGCACCCGCCATCGTTGGCATCGACAGGAAAAACGAGAACTCCGCCGCCGCCCGCTTGCTCGACCCGAGCATCAAAGCGCCCACAATCGTGGCTCCAGAGCGCGACACACCGGGGATCATCGCAAGGCATTGGATAAAGCCAATCGTAAGCGCCATTGGAATAGGAAACTTCATCGCGTCATCATGGCGTGGCGCGGGTGCGACACGGTCAACAAACACCAGCACAATCCCGCCAAGCACAAGCATCACCGCGATCAGGCGCGGGGTCTCAAACAGGACGTTCTTGATAAAGTCATGCGCCAAAACCCCAATGAAAACAGCGGGTAAGAAGGCAATCAGGACCGAGTAAATTGTGCGCCGTGCAACTGGATCATGCGGCGCATCGCGGAAAATCGGCCAAAGGCGGCTCGCATAAATCGTCAAAATCGCAAGCACAGCGCCAAGCTGGATCACCACCTCAAACGTCTTGCCCGCGCTGTTAAACCCAAGGAAATGGCCAGCCAGCAGAATGTGCCCTGTCGAGGAAACAGGGATGAACTCCGTCAGCCCCTCTAGCAAACCTAGAAAAGCGGCGACGAGCGTCGTTGAAGTGTCCATTTAGGAATTCCGTAGGTTTTTGGCTGAATTCTTAATCTCGGCATACTGACCCGACGGGCGGAAGCGCCAGAGATAATCAGGCAAAATCGCGCCCATCGCAGCAGGACGAATGCCCAGCGCATCAAAGCCCTGAGCACCTTCAGCCACCACGTTATCATTGCGTAAATTCGCAATCTGATCCTTCGTAAACGGTGCCTTGATAATCCCAAGCGAGCAAACCTGTGCCACTTTGAAACCCGTCGCCATGATCTTGGCGATCCAGAACGGAATATTCATAACCAAGCTCCGGCGCTGAACAACGCCCAGCGTGGTGTGCATCAATTCGCGCATCGTCTGCACGTCAGGCCCGCCAAGCTCGTAAACGCCAACGGCCTTGCCCTCAACACCCATGACAGCGGCGGCGGCAACATCGTCAACATAGACTGGCTGAAATCTCGAATCCGCGCCGACAATCGGCAAGATTGGACCCATGCCAGCCATCGCAGCAAAACGGTTAAAGAATTCGTCTTCGTTACCGAAAATCACCGACGGGCGCAGGATCATCGCGTTCGGCATATGCGCCAGAGCACCAGCTTCACCAGCCGCCTTCGTCCGGGAATATTCGCTCTCGGACGCGGCATCCGCACCAATCGCCGAGATATGCACCATTCGCGCCACACCCGCGGCAGCGGCCATTCGCGCAATACGCTCTGCACCGTCCGCCTGCACAGCGGTAAACGTATTCTTGCCCGCCTCGGTCAAAACACCCACGCAATTCACAACCGCATCGGCGCCATTCAGCACAGAGGCGACAGAGGCATCGTCACGGACATTGCAGAAAACAGGCTCGACCTGACCAACAGAGCCATAAGGGCGCACAAACATCGCTTCATTCGGATTGCGCACGGCCACGCGAATGCGCCAGCCCTCTTTCGCCAAACGGCGAGCGATGTAGCGTCCGACAAAACCGGAACCGCCGAAAATCGTGACAAGCTTAGTCATGGTGCAGCCTCTTTATATTCAATGAAACAGGGTTTACGCGTCCTGCACCCGTCAGACAAGACGCAACATCCTTAAGTTCGCGTGTATCTGGAGCCAATAATACCGCAAACCCTCACGCGATTGACATTGACAGCGCGCCCACTTCCCCATAAATCGCCCTCACTACGCACCTGCCCAGGTGGCGGAATGGTAGACGCGCTAGCTTCAGGTGCTAGTATTGGCAACGATGTGGAGGTTCGAGTCCTCTCCTGGGCACCAGCAAA
>DFSO01000064.1:0-1963 GCA_002378665.1 Loktanella sp. UBA3435
TTAAATACCGCCGGTCCTGTCAAGTAAGCTGTGACGGTTTCGTCCGCTTGGCAAGCAGATGTTAAGACTGCGAACGCTATGATGAGGCGATGCATGGGCCGTGATCCTTTACGTTTTGGCCAAATTGACACGTGACACGGGTCTGATCCAGCAAAAGCGCACAAAGATGTCGCCTATGGGCAAGACGCTGCCGAGCGGTGGGCGGAGTTAGATACAGTACACTTTGAAGATGAACCAATGATCGCAGCTCGCAGCCCTATTTATCTCAGCCATGCACCGACGCCTAAGATCAAGGACTTCGCCTTGTTGGCGGCGCTAGAGGCAGGTATTCGCGGGACGCTTTTGTCGGTCATGCCTGTCTATATCTATCGCGCTTTTCCTGACGCGGTAGAGGTGTCGCATATCTACTTCCTCGTCGGGCTGGCCTCGCTTTGCTGTGGCCTGATGGTGCCGTGGATGTCGCGGTTTATCCCGCGTCGCTGGATGTTCACGCTGGCGGGTTGTTGTTACCTCGTTGGGTTGTCGTTGGCACTTACGCAGGTGCCAGTGTTGATGGCCTGTGCATTGCTTGCGAACGCAGTTGGCACGGTCACTTTTACGGTTTGTCTCAACGCCTATGTCCTCGATTACATCCACCGTATGGATTTGGGCCGTAACGAGACAACCCGCATGGTCTATAGTGCCACGCCGTGGATGGTTGGCCCGATCCTTGGCGTGACGCTGCTGAATTGGTGGACCCCTGCGCCGTTTCTGCTGGCTGGGTTCTTTGCGCTTTTGCTGATCGCGGTGTTCTGGAAGCTGCGCCTTGGCAACGGTAAACAGATCAGTCGCGCACGTGCACCTGCGGTCAATCCGCTCGCTTACCTTGGTCGCTTTTTCGCGCAACCGCGTCTGATCGCGGGCTGGTTCTTTGCGGTGATGCGGTCCTGCGGCTGGTGGGTGTTTGTTGTCTACTTGCCGATCTACTGCATCGAAAGCGGGCTTGGCGATAAGGTTGGTGCGATGGCTTTGTCGATCAGCAACGCGTTGTTGTTCACCACGCCTCTGATGCTGCGCAAGGTCAATAAGTCGGGCGTGCGCTGGTCTGTGCGCGCCTCTTTCGCCGCGGCGGCACTTCTCTTTGCGCTGGGATGGGCCTTGTCTGGCTACCCTTGGGCGACGGTGATCAGCATCATGGCGGCTTCGATTTTCCTCGTCGCGCTCGACGTTTGCGGCGGCTTGCCGTTTCTCATGGCGGTACGCCCCGCAGAGCGCACTGAGATGGCTGCGGTCTATTCCAGCTTCCGCGATGTGTCGGGAATTATCACACCGGGTGCGGCGGCGCTCGTGCTGCTTGTGGCCCCCGTCAGTGGCGTCTTTGCCGCCGTTGCAGTTGGGTTAGGGGCCGGCTGGTTGGTCGCGGGGCGATTACACCCGCGCCTTGGCCTTAATCGAGCAGTCGCCGCGCGATAACCTGCGCCTGAATTTCGGCGGCACCTTCAAAGATGTTCAGAATACGGGCGTCGCAGAGAATGCGGCTGACCTTATACTCCAGCGCAAAACCATTGCCGCCGTGGATTTGAAGCGCGTTGTCGGCACATGCCCAAGCAACGCGCGCGCCCAGCAGTTTCGCCATGCCAGCCTCAAGATCACAGCGACGGTCGTTATCTTTCTCATTGGCGGAGAAGTAGGTCAACTGACGCGCGATCATGATCTCGACGGCCATCATCGCAAGCTTGCCTGACACGCGCGGGAAATCGATCAACGCTTTGCCGAATTGCTTGCGGTCCTTGGCGTATTGCATGCCCACATCAAGGGCAGAGGCCGCGACACCAATCGCACGCGCTGCTGTCTGGATGCGAGCGCTCTCGAACGTCTGCATGAGTTGCTTGAACCCTTTGCCTGTCTCTCCGCCAAGCAGGTTGTCGCCATCAACTTTGAACCCGTCAAAGGCCAGCTCGTATTCCTTCATGCCGCGATAGCC
>DFSO01000064.1:2226-21245 GCA_002378665.1 Loktanella sp. UBA3435
TATTCCTTCATGCCGCGATAGCCCAAAACCTCGATCTCACCGCCTGTCATGCCGTCTGTCGGGAACGGATCGGCGTCGGTGCAGGCGGTCTTTTCGGCCAAGAACATCGACAGGCCTTTGTAATCGGTCGTATCCGGGTCAGTGCGCGCAAGCAGGGTCATCACGTGGGTACGGGCGGCGTGGGTGATCCACGTTTTGTTGCCCGTAACCTCCCAATCGTCGCCCTTTTTGACGGCACGGGTGCGCAAGGACCCAAGGTCGGAGCCCGTGTTTGGCTCAGTAAAAACGGCGGTCGGCAAAGTCTCGGCGGAGGCCAGTCTTGGGAGCCATTTTTGTTTTTGCTCTTCGGTGCCGCCGCAAAGGATCAATTCGGCTGCGATCTCGGAGCGGGTGCCGAGGGAGCCTACGCCGATGTAGCCGCGAGACAGTTCTTCGGACACCACGCACATGGAGGATTTCGACAGGCCAAAGCCGCCGTATTCTTCGGGGATGGTCAGGCCGAAAACGCCCATTTCGGCGAGTTCATTGATGATTTCCATCGGAATAAGTTCATCTTTGAGATGCCAGTCGTGCGCAAATGGCTCCACTTTTTCGACACTAAAGCGGCGGAATTGCTCGCGGATCATCTCAAGTTCGTCGTCAAGACCAGAGGCACCAACGGTGGTATTGGCGGAGTGTTCCTGCATCAATTCCACAAGACGTGTGCGTGCACCCTGCGTGCACCCGCCGTGCACCAAGCGTATGACATTGTCCGGCATTTGAGCGAAAACGCCCATGTCGTGCAGGCGGATCATCTCGCCTTGGTTCATCTGGATGCCGCCGTAAATCTGGGCCAGATATTCACCGAATGCGATCTGATGGATCAATTGCTCGGTCTCGCCGAACTTGCCGTCCGCAGTCAAGCGTTCGGCCCATGCTTGCATCTGCTGCAGCGCTTGGGCGTAGGTGGCAAGCCACGCGATGCCATGCGCGGCGGTTTGATTGGCCTCGATCAGCGGCGCGGAGATGCGGTCGCCGTCGGTCACAAGTGCGCGGACATTTGACTTGGCTTGCGTCAGTAATGCGTCAACGGCAGGCAGGCTTGCAGCGGTCTGCGCGAGCAAGTCGTTCAAAAGGGGTGTCTGCGTCATCGTGATATCCTGTCCAACGTGGGCCATGTCCGTCTCCGCTATTGTGCAGTTGCAGAGATAAAGCCTTCGCAGTCGCAGCGCAACATTCATTCGAAAAATAGTTGCCAAATGAACGAAAGTGGCGCAGTAGAATTTTGATGCAGGCAGAAGCGGAGCGGCGTAACAAGGGGAATGGAAAGCATTTTCGCCTTGATGACACCCGATCTATTTGTGCTTTCGCTTGCCGTTGGTTTGGTCGCGGGCATGATCAAGGGGCTCGTTGGTTTTGCGATGCCAACTGTGCTGATCTCTGGCTTGTCGATGTTTTTGCCACCTGAAATCGCGCTTGCCGGGCTGATTCTGCCGACTTTGGTCACAAACGGACTTCAGGCCTTGCGCCAAGGGTTTGGCGAGGCATTACGCTCCTTAAAGCGGTTCCGCGTGTTTTTGGGCGTTGGCGCGATTGTCTTGATCGGTTCGGCGCAACTCGTTCGCGTGTTGTCGGCGGATGTGATGTTTATGATCATCGGCGGGTCGGTGACGGCGTTTGCGGTGATGCAGCTTGCGGGTTGGGCGCCAAAGGTGCCTGAGAAATCGATGCGGATTGAGGCCAGTGTTGGTGCCTTCGCTGGTTTTATCGGCGGACTGTCAGGGATTTGGGGGCCGCCAACGGTGGCCTATTTGACGGCGATCAATACGCCCAAGGCCGAGCAGATGCGGGTGCAGGGTGTGATTTTTGGCATGGGTGCTGTCGTTTTGTTTTTCGCGCATATCAAATCGGGGATCGTGAGCGCCCAGACGATGCCGTTTTCGGCGATGCTTGTGGTGCCTGCGGTGATTGGCATGATGATGGGGCAGCGTTTGCAGGACCGTATTGAGCAGGCAATGTTCAAGCGGCTGACGTTGATTGTGTTGCTGGTTGGCGGTTTGAACCTGATCCGCAAAGGGGTGATGGGTTAAAACCCATCCTACGAGAGCAGGTCCTCAAAGCCGCAGATACTGGCCAATTCGGGGACTTCTGACGGAGCCACAACTTCGAAGGTTGTGCGGTAGATGACGGTGCCGCCTTGGCTGGCTTCCATTTGCCAGAAGCCTTCGACGAGTTCGTAATTGAAATCGAATTGGTAGAATGTGAGCGACGGGGATTCGCCCGAAATCCGCGTTGCGTAGCTTTGACTTGTGGCGTTGGTTTTGCCCATTTCGGGGTGACTGATTGTCATCGTGACCTCGGGGATGCCAGCAGGGTCGCGGGCCTGTGATTTCACCCCGAATCCGATGCCAAGCACGGCTGGCACGCGCCGGTTGGTTGATACGAAGTCGGGCTCCACGCTGATAAGATGGGTCGTTCCTGCGATGGTGTTTGGTGCGGGTGACGTCCCGACGGTGGGCGGCGCGCAGATAATGCCTGCCTCAAGGTTTGCGATCATTGGGCCGACTTTGTCAGGCTGGGCCGTTTGCCCGAGGGCAGCGATTGGCAGGACGGCAAAGAAAAAGGTGCACCACTTCATATGGTGCACCTTAGCAGTGTTTTCGTGTCGCGAAAGCGCTTAGCCGATAGCCGCTGCTTTGACGTCCGCGTCGATGAACGGCACGTATTTCTCGAAGTTGGCCGAGAACATGCCCACGAGTTTCGCCGCTTGTGCGTCATAGGCGTCTTTGTCCGCCCAAGTCTCGCGTGGGTTGAGCAGTGTCGCATCAACGCCTTCGCAGGTCATCGGCACTTCAAAGCCAAAGTTAGGGTCTTTGCGGAACTTGTTTTCAATCAAGGTCCCGTCCAATGCCGCCGAGAGCAACGCGCGTGTCGCCTTGATCGGCATGCGCGATCCTGTTCCGTATGCGCCGCCTGTCCAGCCTGTGTTCACCAGCCAGCAAGTCGCGCCTTGGGATGCGATTTTCTGGCGCAGGAGGTTGCCGTAGACCTCTGGGCGGCGTGGCATGAAAGGCGCACCAAAGCAGGTTGAAAACGTTGGCTCTGGCTCTGTCACGCCGCGCTCTGTGCCTGCTACCTTAGAGGTGAAGCCAGAGAGGAAGTGGTACATCGCTTGCGCAGGTGTCAGGCGGCTGATCGGTGGCAGCACGCCGAATGCGTCGCATGTCAGCATCACGATGTTCATCGGGTGACCGCCGAGCGCCGTATCAGACGCGTTCGAGATGTAGTTCAAAGGGTAGGCGCAGCGCATGTTTGCGGTCAGGCTGTCGTCGTTGAAGTCGAGTTCGAAGGTCTCGGGATCAAAGATCATGTTCTCGATGACCGTGTGCGGCATGGAGCAGGTCGCGTAGATTTCAGGCTCTGCCTTTGGGTCGAGTCCGATGGTCTTGGCGTAGCAGCCACCCTCGAAGTTGAAGGTGCCTTTGTCGGACCAGCCGTGTTCATCGTCACCGATCAAAACGCGGGTTGGGTCCGCAGAAAGTGTCGTTTTGCCAGTGCCTGAGAGGCCGAAGAAAACGGCGGTATCAACAGGGTTACCTGGCGCGTGGTTGGCAGAGCAGTGCATCGGCATGATGCCTTTTTCTGGCAATAGGTAGTTGAGCAGAGTGAATACCGACTTTTTGTTTTCGCCCGCGTATTCGGTGCCGCCGATGAGGATCAGCTTGGCGTCAAAGTTCAGCGCGATGACCGTTTCAGAGCGGCAACCGTGCTTTGCAGGGTCGGCTTTGAATGTCGGGCAGTTGATGATGGTGAAGTCGGGTGCGAATGTTGCCAGTTCGGACGCTTCTGGGCGACGGAGCAAGTGGCGAATGAAGAGCGCGTGCCATGACAGTTCTGCGATGACGCGCACGTCGAGGCGGTGCGCGGGGTCGGCGCCGCCGAACAAATCTTGCACCTCGTAAGAGCCGCCCTTCATGTGCTCTAGCATGTCGGCGTAAAGCGCGTCGAACTTGGACGGTTCCATCGGCGGGTTATTTTCCCACCAGATCGTGTCTTCGACAGATGGCGTGCGGACGACAAATTTATCCTTGGGCGAGCGGCCTGTGTGCTTGCCAGTCGTCACCAAGAATGCTCCACCTTTGCCAGTGACACCTTCGCCTGCGGCGACGGCAGCATCCTGCAATTCAGCTTCAGAGCGGTTGTAATACACATGACCCAGCCCTGTGATGCCCTGATCTTCTAGCTTCATCTTTGGGTTGACCGTTCCTTGGTCCATGGGTTCGCTCCTGATGTTGGGGGCGCGTTGTAGCCCCGATGGGTCATCCATAGCACCATGGTTTTCAGGGCCGAAAGCCTAGATTGTCGCAGTTAGCGCAATCAAATTCATGTTAGCGCAAACATTTCGGGGTGACGGTCCGACGTGGTGCAAATTAGTCATTACTTACGACTTATAGGCGCAAATAGGGCACGTCGAGGCAACGAATTGCAGTTGAGGGTTGATTCGCCGCCTGAAATTGGCGAAAACTGGGAAAAAAGCAGGCAAATAATAATAAAGCAGTAAGGGCAAACTCCTGTGTCGAGAATTGCATTGGTAGATGACGACCGGAATATCCTGACGTCAGTCGCGATGACACTTGAGGCCGAAGGCTTTGAGGTTGAAACATATAATGACGGTCAAGCAGCTCTGGATGGCTTTAACAAGCGCATGCCAGATATCGGCGTGTTTGACATTAAAATGCCCCGCATGGATGGCATGGATCTGTTGCAACGTGTGCGCCAGAAATCGTCGATGCCAGTCATTTTCCTAACCTCTAAAGATGACGAAATCGACGAGGTCCTTGGACTTCGGATGGGTGCTGACGATTACGTCAAAAAGCCATTCTCCCAGCGTTTGCTGGTCGAGCGCATTCGCGCGTTGCTCCGCCGTCAGGAAGCGCTTGCGGGCGAAGTGATTGAAGAAACCGAAGAGACCAAAGTCATGATCCACGGTGAGTTGGTCATGGATCCACTCCGCCACGCCGTGAAGTGGAAGGGCAAAGATGTGTCCTTGACCGTGACCGAATTCTTGTTGCTGCAAGCGTTGGCACAACGCCCCGGTTTTGTTAAGTCTCGCGATCAATTGATGGACGTGGCCTATGACGATCAGGTCTATGTTGATGACCGCACGATTGACAGCCACATCAAGCGATTGCGTAAAAAGATGCGCAACACAGACGATACATTCTCGGCGATCGAGACGTTGTACGGTATCGGTTACCGCTACAACGAAGAGTAAAAATGACCGTGGCTCGAAAAATTGACGTCCGAAATTTGGAGTCCGTGAGGGCTGCGGCAAAAACCCCTGAAGTTGTTTTGGGCGACGATTGGGTTGCGCCCCAGCCGCTTGGTGACGAGGAGTTTGAGAGCAAGCGGCATCGCGGTTTGCTTGCTTTGCGCCGCTCGCCCATTGCGCGCAAGATCATCACCTTCAATCTGATTGCGATGATGCTCTTGATTGCAGGCGTTCTCTTTATCAACTCTTCACGCGATACTTTGGCCTATCAGCGGGCAGTCGGCCTTGTGGCGGAAACAGAGCTTATCGCTGACGTGTTCGAGGCGCATATGCCTGAGAACGCACCCGTTAATTTGGTCAGTAATGACGGGATCGACGTGCGCGCGGCGCTTGCGGGATTGGACCTGACCGGCGGGATCGCGGTTGGTATTTTCGATCTGCAAGGCAATATGATTGCGACAACCGAACCTCTGGGCTCCGAATCTAGGGTTCGGGGACTTGAGCAAAAAGCCGGGTCGACTTATCTCACTGACTTTCTCAACTCCATCGGGGATGGCGTCACATCCATTTTTAGCTCTTCTGAAGAGACCGAACCAAAACCCCCTTTGGCCGGTGATGCGGTCAAGGCCTTGGTGGCTGCTGCTGCGAATGGGTCCACACATTTGAAGACACTTTCAGGGATGGGAAGCACGCGGTTTGTTGTGACCACAGCAATTCGTCAGGGCAACAAGGTCGTTGGCGTTGTTGCTGTTCAAGGTGCTGACGGTGAATTGACGGGTCTGCTGCAACGTGAACGGGAAAAGGTATTGCGCCTGTTTCTCGTCGGCATCGCGATTAGCGTCATGTTGAGTTTGATTCTGGCCTCGACGATTTCAAACCCGCTGGCCGATTTGGCTGCGGCCGCTGAAATCGGTCGCGACAAAAACGCGCGGAAAATGTCCCCGACCCGCGTGCGTATCCCTGATCTCAGTGCGCGCCCCGACGAGATTGGCCGCCTGTCCAGTGCGCTGCGCGGCATGGTTGCGGCGCTTTACGAGCGTATCGAGGGCAATGAACAATTCGCCGCTGATGTCGCCCATGAAATCAAGAACCCGTTGGCGTCACTCCGCTCTGCGGTTGGCACATTGCGGGTCGCGAAACGTGATGACCAACGCGCGACGTTGCTGGATGTAATTGAGCATGACGTCCGCCGCCTTGACCGCTTGGTCAGCGATATTTCCAACGCGTCTCGATTGGATAGCGAGCTTGTGAAAGAGGAAGAGGAATCGTTCGATCTTCTGAAACTGATGGGCAATCTCAACGAATTTCTGGGCCGTGAGGCGGACGCAAAAGGGATCGAATATATCGCGGATTTGCCTGACGAGCCCATTGTCGTGCAGGGCCTTGAGGGGCGTTTGGCCCAAGTCTTTGTCAATCTCATTACCAACGCAATTTCGTTCTGCGAAGATGGCGACGCTATCCGTGTTTGGGCGCGCCGCCGTGAAAATCGCGTCTTGATCGTCGTCGAAGATACAGGCCCGGGCATCCCAAATGAGGCTCTCACAAAGGTCTTTAAGCGGTTTTATTCCGAACGCCCCGAAGGTCAGTTTGGTAACAACTCTGGTCTGGGTCTTGCGATTTCCAAGCAAATTGTTGAGGCGCATGGTGGCGTGATCTGGGCCGAGAATATTCGCCCCACTGAGGCTGACATGACCTCTGACCCTCTGGGTGCGCGGTTTGTTGTCGGTCCCCCCATCTAGGTCATGGGTCACTTGGATGCGTCGAAACCCGTGCATGCAACCTGCATCGCTGTCGACGGCAAGGCCCTGCTTATTCTGGGACAAAGTGGTGCGGGAAAGTCCGCGCTTGGCCTGTCGCTAATGGCCATGGGGGCCACGTTGGTCGCGGATGATCGGGTGATCCTTACAGCACATGAAGGCGCGGTTTTGGCGTCCTGCCCTGTGCCAATTCGTGGTTTGATTGAGGCGAGGGGTGTCGGTCTCTTGCGTGCTCCACACGTGCAGGGTGTGCCAGTAACGCTCGTGGTTGATATGGACAAGCTTGAGGTTGAGCGATTGCCGCAGAGGCACCGAATAACCGTTGTGGATCAAAGTCTCCCCTTGCTCCGCCGCGTTGACGGGTTACATTTCGCCTCGGCGCTTTTTCAACTGATGCGCTATGGCAGGAGCGAACCGTGACACCTAAAATTACCCCACCTCGCGACGCATTTGCGGGGCTCGTCCTTGTGACAGGTCCGTCAGGGGCTGGGCGCACGACTGCGATTAACGTGCTTGAAGACCTTGGGTTTGAGGTCATCAATAACCTGCCGCTTTCGCTTTTGCCGCGTTTGTTGGATGGGCCACCATTGAGCCATCCGCTTGCCTTGGGACTTGATATCCGTAACCGTGATTTTAGCATTGATGCCCTGATTTCCGCAATTGATGGGATGACCAATCGCCCTGATATTGCGACGCAGGTCCTCTATCTTGATGCCTCTGAAGAGGAATTGGTGCGTCGTTTTTCAGAAACACGTCGCAGGCATCCGTTGGTGGAAAGCGGCTCGTTGTTGTCTGGGATTTCGCGGGAGAAGGAATTACTCGTTCCGATCAGGGCGCGCGCTGACGTGTTGATCGAAACCACAGGGCTGTCGCCCCACGATCTGCGCGCTGAAATCGAGCGTTTGTTTGCACCTGATGAGGGGCACATGATGAACGTCACGGTGCATTCGTTTTCGTACAAACGCGGACTACCTCGCGGCATGGATATCGTGTTGGACTGTCGTTTCTTGCGAAATCCGCACTGGGATGCCGCCTTGCGAGACCATGATGGACGAGACGCTGCTGTGGATGCTTATGTTGAGGCAGATCCGCGTTTTACCCAATTCTTTGCGCAAATCAAAGACATGATGGACCTGCTACTGCCTGCGTATAAAGAAGAGGGGAAATCTCATCTTTCTATTGGGTTCGGGTGTACCGGTGGGCAACACCGTTCCGTTGCAGTTGCCGAAAGATTGGCCAAGTCCCTTGCAGCGGACGGTTGGCAGGTGTCTAAAAGGCATCGAGAAATGGAACGTCGCGATGCGCAAGCATCAGGTAAACGAGGGTAAGACGGTTGATCGGAATAGTGATCGTGGCGCATGGCGGTTTGGCGGGTGAATACCTGTCAGCCATTGAGCATGTCGTTGGCCCGCAGGTTGGCGTTGTTAGCATTGCCATCGGCCCCGAAGATGACCGCGCATTGAAGCAAGAAGAAATCTGCAATGCGGCCGACGCTGTGGACCTTGGGCATGGCGTTGTGATCGTCACAGACATGTTTGGCGGTTCTCCGTCCAATCTGTCGTTACGGGCCTGTAGCCCCCAGAACCGCCGTATCCTGTACGGTGCGAACCTGCCGATGCTGATCAAACTCGCCAAGTCGCGGCATTTGGATGTGCCCGACGCTGTGTCCGCGGCCCTTGAAGCTGCGCATAAATACATAAACTCTCATTCTGTTGGACAACCTTAAACATGGCGAAACGTCACCTCAAAATCGAGAACATCAAAGGGTTGCATGCGCGTGCCTCTGCGAAACTTGCCGCAGTTGTCGAGGAGTTTGACGCAACGGCAACGGTGTCGAAGGACGGCATGGACGCCAACGGGGACAGTATCATGGGGCTTTTGATGTTGGCAGCTTCCATCGGAACCTATATTGATGTGGAAACAAGCGGAGCCGAGGCGGATGCACTGGCCGACGCAATCGAAGCTCTCGTCGCGGATAAATTCGGTGAAGGTGACTAACCCCCAACCGACATGCAAGGACAGGATCGCTTGACCGATACGACGCAAAAAGCAGAGGCGACGAACGAGCCCGAGGCGCCCCGCGTTTATGATCGTCGTGCGCTGACCTATTCCAACACCTTCGATAGCCCGATTAGGCGAAATATCATTCGCACGATTGAATTGCTGACTGGCAAAATCCAAATTGCGCGTCGTGTGCGTCGTTTTGAAAAGCAAGGGCCAGTCACTGGGCAGGCGTTTTGGCGGGCCACTTTGGGCATCATGGGGATCGACCTTTTGACCCCCGCCGAACAATTGGCGCACATCCCTAAAACCGGTCCTGTGATCTTTGTCGCCAACCATCCGCATGGCTTGGTCGATGGTATGATCCTTGCCGATTTGATTGGCCGCGTGCGCGATGATTACCGTATTCTGACGCGGTCTTTGCTGGTCGGCATTGATGAAGATGCGGCGAGCTATATGATCCCTGTGCCGTTCCCTCACGAACCTGACGCGCAGAAAAAGATGGTCGCGATGCGCAAGGCCGCGATGGATCACCTGAAGGCAGGCGGGCTTGTCGCGCTGTTTCCATCGGGTGTTGTTGCCAGTTCCGACAGCCTGTTTGGCCCTGCGATTGAGCAGGAATGGAACGTGTTTACCGCCAAAATGATCCGGACTTCGGGTGCTACGGTTGTGCCTTGCTTCTTTCCTGGATCGAACTCTCGTGTGTATCAAATCGCCAACCGGATTTCGGCAACGCTGCGCCAAGGGCTGTTGTTACACGAGGTTGTGGGCGCGATGGATAAGCCGCAAAAACCAATTGTCGGACTGCCGATTGATAAGGCAGAGATCGAGGCGCGTGCGGATGATCAGCGCGGCTTTATGGCGTGGTTACGCGATCATACGTTGAACTTGCGCGACTAATTAGCGTGTAGGAACGGGCACTTCGCCGCGGTAGTCATAGAATCCGCGCTTGGACTTGCGACCCAACCAACCCGCTTCAACATATTTGGTCAGCAGCGGGCAGGGGCGGTATTTTGTATCGGCCAAACCGTCATGCAGCACGTTCATAATCGCAAGGCATGTGTCCAAACCGATAAAGTCGGCCAGTTCAAGCGGCCCCATCGGATGGTTCGCACCAAGCTTTAGGGATGTATCAATCGACTGCACGGATCCCACGCCCTCATAGAGCGTGTAGATCGCTTCGTTGATCATCGGCATCAGAATGCGGTTCACGATAAAGCCGGGAAAATCCTCGGAGGCGGTGGATGTTTTGCCCAGACGCGCCACAACGGCTTCGCAGGTTTTGAAGGTCAGCTCGTCGGTCGCAATGCCGCGGATCAATTCAACCAACTGCATGATTGGGACGGGGTTCATAAAGTGAAAACCCATAAACCGTTCGGGGCGATCCGTGCGCGAGGCAAGCCGTGTGATCGATATTGAAGAGGTGTTCGAGGTCAGGATCGTATCGGGCATCAGGTGCGGCACGAGGTCTTCAAAAATGGCTTGTTTGATCGTTTCACGCTCTGTCGCGGCCTCGATCACAAGGTCCGTTTTCCCAAGGTCGGTCAGGGTTTGTGTCGTGCCAATCCGCGCCATTGCGTCGGCTTTGGTTGCGGCCTCGATCAGGCCCTTGGACACTTGGCGCTCTAGGTTGCGGTCGATTAAAGCAACAGCCGCCTGCAATGCATCGCCGCTAATATCGGTCATCAAAACTTCATAGCCCGCGAGCGCGAAAACATGCGCGATCCCGTTACCCATTTGGCCTGCGCCGACGATGCCTACACGTTCAACTGTCATAACCGTCTCCTGCTGGTTACCTGCACCTTATGCGCCATTTGCAGGGGCGGGCAAGCCGTGGTGTTCGTTAAAACTATCTTCAATTTTTGCCATTAGCGAAATCGCAATGGCTTTGAGCGAATCTGTGTCTTGTAATTAGTTTTGGTGGGAACCATGAAACATGAAAATATCGAAGGGGCGGGGCTTACATATGCGCCATGTCGTTATGGGATGTCTCGCATTCTGTTTCGGGGCCCAAAGCGTCGCCTAGATACGCCCTATGTCGCGTTTGTTGGGGGGACGGAAACCTTTGGCAAGTTCATTGATCGACCGTTTCCAGCTTTGATTGAGCGGGAAATCGGACGCACTTGCGTGAACTTTGGCACCGTGAATGGTGGGGTCGATGCCTTTGTAAATGACCCGACGATTATGGCGGCTTGTCATGACGCGCAGCTGACTGTCGTGCAGATCATGGGCGCGAATTTCCTTTCTAATCGGTTCTATTTCGTGCATCCGCGCCGCAATGATCGGTTTTTGCGCGCTTCGACAGTGCTACAGGCGATCTATAGTGACGTCGATTTTTCGGACTTTACGTTTACCCGACACATGTTGGGTCGTTTGCTGGAATTGTCGCCAGAGCGGTTTGATATCGTTGTCCACGAATTGCGCGAAGCTTGGGTTGCGCGCATGCGGAATATGTTGGGACAAATCGGAACGAAATCCGTTCTGTTGTGGTTTGGTCGTGAAAAGATGTCGAACGATCCGTGGAATACGAAAGCACGCCCACTTCAGGCCGATCCGCTTTTTATCACCGAATCGATGATCAACGAGCTTCGGCCGATGGTGCTGGATGTTGTAACGGTCACGCCGTCGGAGATCGCTTTGCGACAAGGGACAAAGGGAATGTATTTTTCTGGAGTGCAGGAGAAAGCGGCGCCTGAAATGTTGGGTGTCGCGTGCCATTCTGAAGTCAGCAGCGCCCTTGTTCCCATCATCAGGAATTTGATTTAACGAGTAAAAAGGCCCGCCTCTGGTCTAGAGGCGGGCCCGTTGTTTTCAGGATTTGTGCGGCTTAAAGCTTACTTGTCAGCTCTGGTACGGCGTCAAACAAATCGGCAACCAAGCCAAAGTCAGCGACTTGGAAAATGGGTGCTTCCTCGTCTTTGTTAATCGCAACGATGATCTTAGAGTCCTTCATACCTGCAAGGTGCTGGATTGCGCCCGAGATACCAACGGCCACGTAAAGATCAGGTGCAACCACCTTACCTGTCTGACCAACCTGCCAGTCGTTCGGCGCATAGCCCGAATCAACCGCAGCGCGGGACGCGCCAACGGCGGCACTCAGCTTGTCAGCCAAACCTTCAATCAGTTTGAAGTCAGCTTCGGAACCAACACCACGACCACCAGACACAACCACACCCGCAGATGTCAGTTCTGGACGATCAGAAGAGGCAACCTTGTCAGCCACCCACTCGGACAATGCAGGATCAGCCGCCGCAGCCGTGTTCGACACAGACGCAGATCCACCCATACCAGCAGCTTCAAAGCCAGCTGTACGGATTGTCATGACCTTTTTCGCGTCTGTTGATTTCACAGTCTGGATCGCGTTGCCTGCATAGATCGGGCGCTCGAATGTGTCGGCATCTACAACGCCAGTGACCTCAGAGATCACCATCACGTCGAGAAGAGCCGCCACACGTGGCATCACGTTTTTCGCGTCCGTCGTGCCCGGTGCTGCGATGTGGGTGTAGTCGCCCGCAAGCGATACGATCAACGCGGCCGTAGGTTCGGCCAAGCGATGGCCAAGGGAGGCATCTTCGGCACAAAGAACGGCTTTTACGCCGTCGATTTTCGCCGCTTCCGCGGCCGCCACGGAGGCATTTGCACCTGCGCAAAGCACAGTCACATCGCCCAAGGATTTGACCGCAGACACGGCCTTTGCAGTGGCATCAACGGACAATGCGCCGTCGGTGACTTCACCAATGAGAAGAACAGCCATGTTATACAGCCCCCACTTCTTTGAGTTTCTCGATCAACTCATCGGCAGATTTGACGATGATACCAGCCTTGCGTGTGGACGGCTCTACCGTGCTCACGATGGACAAGCGCGGGGTGACATCGACGCCGTAATCGGCAGGTGTCTTTTCATCCAGCGGCTTTTTCTTGGCCTTCATGATGTTTGGCAGCGACGCATAACGTGGCTCGTTCAAACGCAGATCAACGGTGACGATTGTTGGCATCTTGACCTTGATGGTCTGAAGGCCGCCGTCAACTTCGCGTGTGACTGTCGCGTGATCGCCGTCCACATCCAGTTCGGATGCAAATGTCGCTTGTGACCAGCCGAGCAGAGCAGAGAGCATCTGGCCTGTCGCGTTCATGTCGTTATCAATCGCCTGCTTGCCCGCAAGAACCAGACCCGGGGCCTCTTCTTTCACGATAGCAGCGAGGATCTTAGCTACGGCCAAAGGCTCGATATCAGTGTGCACATCATCAGTCGCAATCACGAGGATCGCACGATCCGCGCCCATCGCAAGGGCGGTGCGCAGCGTTTCTTGGTTCTGCTTGACGCCGATAGAGACCGCTACGACCTCTTCAACTTTGCCAGCTTCGCGCAGGCGGATCGCCTCTTCGACGGCAATCTCGTCAAATGGGTTCATCGACATTTTTACGTTCGCAAGATCAACACCGCTACCGTCCGCTTTGACGCGCACTTTCACGTTATAGTCGATCACGCGTTTGACGGGTACGAGGACCTTCATCGCGGATATCTCCTGTTAGATTCTTCTAAGCGTTTTCACTCTGGCAATTTGTTGCATGTGGCGACGGGGGAAAACAGTGTAAAATCGACGCGGGGCGGTTCAGGGACGCCACGTTTTGAAAATGGTCGCGCAAACATTCATCTTGGCTAGGCGCAACTATTGGCTAATATGGTCCAAACGAAGGAACACTGGGGCGTATTTATCAAAGCCGCGGAGTGCCGCTGAAGGAAAACCCAATAAGGAAACTAAATGTTTGGCGGCTTGAAGATTAGCACACCAATTTTTGTTCAAAAACCAAAGCGCAATTTTGTCGGTCTTGATCGTCCTATGACGGCTGATGATGTTTCCACGATCCCTGCGCAATGGGCCGAGTTTAATGCGGCTGACCTTGCGATTGAGAATGCGCTGAGCAAAGGTTCTTATGGCATTGTGCACGGTTATGAGGGCGATGCATGGCGCTATGCCTGCGCTTATGAGGTCAGTAAAATCGGCGCAATTGAAGAGGGTTACACGCATATTTCCGCCCCCGCTGCCAATTTTGCGGTGTTCAAGTCCTCGGAAAACGTGAGCCAGATCGGTGATGTGATTTCGGCCGTGATGGATTGGATCGACACATCGGATTACCAATCAGCCGACGGCCTGATGCTGGAGTTTTACGGGCCGTCTTATGTGCCCGAAACAGGCGATGGCGGTTTCGAGATCTGGACGCCAGTGAAGCCCGCCGACTAGCGGTTCGCCCCCGGAATCCAAAGCACATCGTTTTTGCCGTTGTCGTTGGCGATGCGCGAGGCTTGGAAAAACCAATCAGACAGGCGGTTGAGGTATTTGACTGCCGCAGGGTTTACCGTCTCCACACTCGCCAATTCCACCGACAGCCGTTCCGCGCGGCGTGATACCGTGCGGCAGAGGTGCAGATGTGCGGCCAAGGCCGATCCGCCTGGTAGGATGAAGCTGCGCAGTGGTTCGACCTCTTTGGTCATCGCGTCGATTTGGGTTTCAAGACGGGAAACTTGGGTGTCTGACATGCGCAGGGGCGGGTATTCTGCGTCCGCGTCCTTCGCCATATCAGGGCGGCAGAGATCAGCGCCTAGGTCAAAAAGGTCGTTCTGGATCATTGCCAATTGTGCATCAATTTCGCCCGTCGCGTGCAAGCGGGCCATGCCGACCGTCGCGTTTGTCTCATCAACGGTGCCGTAGCTGTGCACGCGCAGTGCATGCTTGGTGACGCGTGATCCATCGCCCAAAGCAGTTTCGCCAGCATCGCCAGTCTTGGTGTAAATCTTGTTGAGAACGACCATTTTGTAGGCTCCTAATGTTTAGCGCAGATAGACGTAAAGTAGGATCAACGCCACGGCCACGGCCTGCGCCCCAATGCGCCAGCGCATGATCCGATTGGCGTGCTTTTTGTTAAAGTCGCCGCCTTTGCCAAATGTCCCAATCCCGAACATCAAAATGCCCAGTACGATCAAAACGGCCAAAACCACGAGGAGGAAGAGAGGGTCAGATGCCATGGTCACAGTCCTTTAATAACTTGCACCATGATCTAGCAGAGCCGCACCAAAAAGAAAGGGTCAGACAAGCGCAATCACTGCGTCAAGTAGGCGCGTCGGCAAGATGCGGCGCAGAAAACCCATAAGATACCTGGGTTTAGTCACGTAGTATCGCGCCTTTGGTCGTTTGGCAGTTGCCGCATGGATCAGCTTTTTGGTGACCGCATCGGCGGGCAGTTCAAATGTATCGGGGCCACTATCGGTATAAAGGCGGGCTTTGAGGGTCGCGTATTCGTCCGCCCGCGCCGAGTTTTCCCAATCAATCCAACGCTCAAAATGCGGAATCGCGTTTTTGCGGATGTCGGAAGTAATCGGGCCGGGTTCAATCAGAATGATCTTGATGTTCGTGTCCGCCATCTCAAGGCGCAGCACATCCGTTAATCCTTCGAGCGCGAATTTGGTTGCGACATAGGCACCGCGCCATTTCATCCCAACGAGCCCAAGAACAGAGGAGCAATTGATAATGCGACCATGATTTTGGGCGCGTATGACGGGGATCACGAGGTTGGTAAGCTCATGATACCCAAAGAGATTTGTTTCAAATATTGCACGCATCGCATCGCGAGGCAGGTCCTCGACGGCGGCAGGGCAAGCGAATGCGCCATTGTTGTATAGTACGTCCAGCGTGCCACCTGTTGCTGCCAAAACCTCTGCCAAACCGCCTTTGATCGTCGCGGAATCGTCGTAGTCGATCAGGGGGGCTGTCGAACCCTTCCGATACCAAGCGGTCGCAGTCAGATTGCTGGCGGCAACTTGCAAAAACGCGCCAACCGAGGGCGCGAAAACCGCGTGCTGCATCGTATCCGATACCAGATGAACAGCCTGTAATGAGGATTGTTTTGAGTTTCATGGCGCCTGTTTGACGCCACAACATTGCGCTGACAAGTGCTAGATTGCGTCCAGCAAGCTCGTTGCCATCCAGCCAACTTGGCCTGTTTCAACAACACGAATACGTGCCCAGCCTTCAGCCGTTACTTCGATCACTTCGGCCTGTGTGCCGCGCACCAATTTATCCAAAACGCCGTAGTTTGTGCCCGGATCTGTGCGCATATTCACGCGGCTGCCAGACACAGCGCGGAGATCCACGGGCAGTTCTTCGATAGCGGGCACTTCCATTGACGCCTCGATAATCACGGCTTCGGCAACAGGAGCTTCGGTTGGGATTTCAAATGCTGCAGCGCGCGTGACTTGTGGCTCATTGAATGGAATGGCCGCTGGTGTCACTTCAACTGCGGCGAGTTCCACGACAGGGCTTGGTTCTGGCTGAAAATCCGCGCCGCCTGAGAGCTGGTAGAACCCAAAGCCCAATAGCAAAAACGTACCGATAATAAATTTGTCCATGGCAGTAGACCCCCCCGGGTCGAATCGTAAAAGGGTACTCGTTACAGTTTCTCTATAGATTCACGGGGAGGGGGACGTCAGGGAAAAACTTATTGCCGTTCCCCCTATTGGTATCTTTACGGCCCTTTGCGGCACAGATACACCACATCTATGAGCGACGATATCATAGACCCAGCATTGGAAACGACAGAACCGCTTCGCCGTGCAATTGGCGATCGTTATCTGACGTATGCTTTGTCCACAATTATGCACCGCGCCCTGCCTGATGCGCGCGACGGGTTAAAGCCTGTTCATCGTCGTATCTTGTATGCGATGCGCGAGTTGAAGTTGGCGTCTAACGGTGGCTTTCGTAAATCGGCAAAGATTTCGGGCGACGTGATGGGGAACTATCACCCGCATGGTGACGCCGCGATTTACGATGCGATGGCCCGTTTGGCCCAAGATTTTAACGTGCGCTATCCTTTGGTGCATGGCCAAGGTAACTTTGGCAACATCGACGGCGACAACCCTGCGGCGGCGCGGTATACCGAGGCCCGTATGACGGCAGCGGCCGAGGCCTTGATGGAGGGGTTGACCGAAAACGCGGTCGATTACCGCCCGAATTATGACGGCACACTGGAAGAACCTGTGGTGTTTCCCGCGTCCTATCCGAACCTGTTGGCCAATGGCTCCACGGGGATCGCGGTGGGTATGGCCACGAATATTCCGCCCCATAACCTGCATGAATTGATTGATGCCTGTTTGCATATGATCAAGACGCCTGATGTGCGCGACGAGACGCTGCTTGGTTATATTCAAGGCCCTGATTTCCCGACGGGCGGCGTGATTGTTGAGCCCAAAGAGAATATGATTGAAGCGTATCGCACTGGGCGCGGCGCGTTCCGACTTCGTGCGAAGTGGGAGGTCGAGGATCTTGGCCGTGGTCAGTGGCAGGTGATTGTCACCGAGATTCCGTATCAGGTCCAAAAATCGAAGCTGATTGAGAAATTGGCTGAAGTGATCCAACTCAAGAAGGTGCCCCTTTTGGCCGACGTGCGCGACGAATCTGCGGAAGATATCCGCATGGTTCTAGAGCCGCGCTCCAAAACGGTTGATCCTGAAATGATGATGGGGATGTTGTTCCGCAACTCCGATCTTGAGACCCGTTTTAGCCTGAACATGAACGTCCTGATCGACGGTTTGACGCCGAAGGTTTGCTCGCTCAAGGAAGTGCTGCGCGCGTTCTTGGATCACCGTCGTGATGTGCTGATCCGTCGGTCACAGCACCGTATGGAAAAGATCGATCACCGCTTGGAGGTCCTCGAAGGCTTTATCATCGCCTTCCTGAACCTTGACCGCGTGATTGACATTATCCGCTATGATGATGCGCCAAAGCAGGCCTTGATGGTTGAGGATTGGGGCACGGATCATCCGCGTGCGATGACCGAGGCCGACTATCGTTCGCCTATTGTCGCGGGTGCCGATCCAGAGATTTCCCTGACCGAAGTGCAGGCCGAAGCGATTTTGAACATGCGTTTGCGCTCTTTGCGCCGCTTGGAAGAGATCGAATTGGTCAAAGAGCGTGATGCATTGATGCTGGAACGTGCTGGGCTTGAGGACTTGCTGGAAAGCGAAGAGGTTCAGTGGTCGACCATTGCGGGCCAGCTTCGCGAAACCCGCAAGCAGTTTGGCCGGGATAGTGTGGGCGGCGCCCGTCGCACGCAATTTGCCGAGGCCGCCGAGGTGGTCGAAGTGCCGCTTGAGGCGATGATCGACAAGGAACCTGTGACGGTCGTTTGCAGTCAGATGGGTTGGATCCGCGCGATGACAGGTCATATCGACCTGACCCGCGAGATGAAGTTCAAGGATGGTGATTCGCCGCGCTTTATCTTCCATGCGGAGACCACCGATAAGCTGTTAGTCTTTGGTACGAATGGCCGTTTCTATACTGTGGTTGCCGCCAACCTGCCCGGTGGGCGTGGCATGGGCGAGCCGCTGCGTTTGATGGTCGATCTGCCCAATGAAGCCGATATCGTTGATATTCTGGTGCACCAGCCGGGCATGCGCTTGATCGTGGCCTCGTATGAAGGCAACGGATTTATCGTGCCTGAGAACGACATTATTGCGCAGACCCGCACCGGCAAGCAGGTTTTGAACGTCGGTGACGGCGTTGCAAAAGCCTGTATTCGGATGAACGGCGATCATGTTGCTGTGGTGTCTGAAAACGCCAAACTGTTGGTCTTTGCGACCGATGAATTACCAGAGATGGGCCGTGGTAAGGGTGTGCGCCTGCAGAAGTATAAGAAGGCCGCTGGCCGTCAGGGCACCTTGGAAATCGACGGTGGCCTGTGTGATTTGACCACGTTCCAATGGGCGGGCGGTTTGTCGTGGCAGATGGGCGGCGGCAAAACCCGCACCGAGCCTGATATGGCTGAATGGAAGGGTGCACGCGGCGGCGTTGGAAAACGTCCACCGCATGGCTTCCCCAAGAACAACAAGTTCTCTTAACCCATTTCTCTTGCCTTTTGTCCCGATCCAGAATACATCGCCCGCGATGTTGAAACGGGCCATTCGCGGCCCTCGAAATTTAAGGGCGCTAGCAAATGGCTAAGTCAAAGTTTGAACG
>DFSO01000038.1 GCA_002378665.1 Loktanella sp. UBA3435
GTTATTTTCTCTCAACGTCTTGATGTCTTCAGACGCCGCCCAGCTTTGAATGTCTTCGCGCCGCAGCGCGGCTGCCATCAAACCAGGGAACTGGTCAGGCGTGCAGGCAAAAACAGGAATGCCCAATGCGGAAACTTTGGCAGCCATATCTTTGTCATAGTAAGGTTGCCCCGTATCGGTCAGCGCCAGAAGGACGATCACATTCACGCCCGAGCCTTTGAGCGCCGTTAGCCGCGCGATCAGAGCGCCTGCGTCGCCCCCTTCCATCAAATCTGTGATCAGGATCAGATGCGATTTTGTTGGCCGCTCGATACGATCCTCGCAATAGGCCACGGCGCGGTTGATATCCGTGCCGCCCCCAAGTTGCACCCCAAACAAGACCTGAACCGGGTCTTCGAGGTCTTCGGTCAGATCAATGATCGCTGTGTCAAAGCACACAAGCTTGGTTCGCACGGACGGAATTGACGCTAACACTGCCGCAAAGATTGACGAATAAACCACCGACGTGGCCATCGAACCAGATTGATCAACGCAAAGCGTGACCTCGTCCAAATCGGTGATCCGCCGTTGTTGGCGCAAGAAACCGATCAATTTTTCTGGCACGATCGTCTGATATTCGGCCTGATAGTGCCGCAAGTTGGCATGAATGGTGCGCGGCCAGTCGATATCACCAAAGCGGGGCCTGTTTGTACGCGCCGAGCGGTTGATCGCGCCGCGGATGGCCTCGGTTGTTTTCTTTTCGAGCCGCTCCATCAGTTCATCTACGACCTTTTGGATAACGACGCGCGCCGTTTGGATCGTTTTGGCAGGCATCGCACCACGCAAGGCGACCAGATCTGCGACCAAATGCACGTCTGCCTCCAGTGCCTCCAGAAATTCCGGTTCAAGCAGCATCTGCTTGAGACCTAACCTTTCAAAAGCGTCTTTCTGGATCACTTGCACAACGGTGCTGGGGAAATACTCTCGGATATCCCCCAACCAACGTGATACCTTTGGTGCAGATTTCCCCAACCCCGCGCCCCTGCGCCCATCGCCTTCGTATAGGGCATCAAGTGCAGAAGACATCGCCACGTCACGATCCGAAAGAGACTGGGTGTCATCCGTTTCGCCCAGCATCATGCGCCAGCGTCGCTCGTGTTCCTTGGTCATGTTTTGCCCTCGAAAATGCGGGTTAACGCTGCAAGTTGCGCGGACCAGATTGCATCTGCTTCGGGGGCGAAATCCGCCACCACTCTGCTGGTTGTTTTACCCAGCAGATGTTCCAGCAAAACCTTGCGCTCGTTGCGGTCCAACGTGGAAAACACTCTGCGAAATAGCGGCAGGTTTTCGGTGTATTCTTCTTCGTCCAGCGACATGACCCAATCGTCCACGGCAGTTCGCAGGTTTGCATCATGCGCCATTTTAAGCCCAGCGCCCGCAAAGAAACCCCCAAAGAACGCGGCAGACAGGTTGGCTGGCTCTGCGCGTGAAAGCCGAAGTGACATCATCTTTGCGACCTCTTCTGACGTCAGACGGCCTGCCTCATAGGCCAGCCGTGCAGCGAGCCCCCCGATCAACGGGACCGTGTCGTTTGATGTGCCCGTCTCGTGTAGCGCTGAGAGCCAGAGTGACTGCACGTCGCCACCACGTTCCGCAAGTGCGATTGCCCGTTGGGCCGTTGCAATCAGGGTTCGCAGCCGTTCTGCTTCTTCCGAATCCAGTGCACGGCAAGCGCGTGGCAGGCTTAACGCGCTCTGCGTAATGAGACGGTCCAGCAGCGCCTCCATCCGGTCAAGCGCCATATCGCGGGCGGTGCCGTAGCGCAGAATTTCGACAATAGGCTGCAAAGCGGCCAGCATTAACCCGCAGTCGTCGGTCTGTGCCGCCAAGGCATCCAACCGTTCAATTCCAAGAGTAGCGACCTCGGGCAATTGCGCAATGAGCGCTTTGCGCACGTGTTCGGCCATCTCTGCAAGTTTTGTTTCGCTCTGGATATCTTCGCTCAACCGCCCAGCGGCTGCTGCTTCGATGGTTGGCCCATAGACCAGATGTTCCACCAAGCGGACGGCAAATTCCGCATCCCAAGCCAATATCCATTTTTCACGGAACGTGCCCCGACTTCGCCCTGCATCAACTTGTTTGCCCCAAGGGACGTCAAGCGCGATCAACCGGTGCAGCAGCGTCGAGCGGTTCAATCCGCTTTGCGTGCGCAAATCCAATGCCAGTTCCCGCTCCAGTGCCTCGGGCTTCATTCCCAATTTCTTTTGCTGCTTTTGCAGGTCCTCTAAAAGAGGCGCGAGCGGGAGATTGCTGGGGATTTCCCCGACCTGTGCGCCCAGTAGCAACCGGTTTTCGATGATCCGCCATTGTAGCGGCTCGCCCATCATCAAAGTTGAAATGGTGGCATCGCTCATTTCTTCGAACCCCGGCGAGGGGCGATCACGCACGGCCGCTAAGGAGCGGGTCAAACGAACCGTTTCAATCAAAGAGGCCGTTGAAGCGTCAAACCCTTCTGCGCGTAGGGTTTGGGCCATGCCTGCCACCCAAAGCGCGTCTGCCGCCGACCCAGTGCCATTTTCCCAAATGTGATCGTACCATAAGGGGGCTGCGACGCCTGCGCCGTAACCTGTCGCGCGTGCAAGACGGGGCGATGTCCAAGGTGCCCAAGTTGCCTGCACCTTTGTTTTTGGTAGCCCTCGCAATAGCGCATTGTTGTCTGATGCTTTGACTTTATCGCGGAGGGCTGGGACGTGCCACGCGCCGCAAATAACCGCGATGGAGCCGTCATTTTCTTTGGTGGCATTGGTGATTTCTCGACGCATGTGCGCCTCGCGCTGTGCCTCGCGAGGATCAGGCGTGTGGTTCTCGCGCAGCGCAGTCATTGCGTCGCTGATGGCTTCAAAAACGCGACCTGGGTCGGGGTTTTCTTCGATCAGATTAGACCACCAGCTTTCGCCGTCTTCATAACCAGCCGCCGCAGCCAGAGCGCCAATGGGATCGCGGGCAACAGCGTTATCTTGTGGCCGCTGTTCTTCTGAGACTTCGGCCAATGTCACCGCTGCTGGCAAGTCGATAAATTGCACCGGAATATTGCGAGCTAGTGCCCATCTGATGGCCTGATATTCTGGTGAAAACCGCGCGAAGGGCCAAAAGATTGCGCGCTCTGGTGCCGCGCTGGCATAAGCAAGAAGTGCCACGGGCGG
>DFSO01000047.1 GCA_002378665.1 Loktanella sp. UBA3435
ATTAGCTGGCATTTGACCGAGGCCTTGATTGCGAAAAAGGCGATCAAGAAAGACACACCTGTGTCCCGCGTCGTGTTCAACGCGATCACCAAAACAGCCGTGACCGAGGCGATGAAAAACCCGCGTCAAGTGGACGTGCCGCTTGTCGACGCTTATCTCGCACGCCGCGCCTTGGATTATCTCGTCGGCTTCAAACTTTCCCCTGTGCTGTGGCGCAAATTGCCCGGCGCAAAATCGGCAGGCCGCGTGCAATCCGTGACCCTGCGGATCATTGTTGAGCGCGAGATGGAAATCGAAGCCTTCCGCAACCAAGAATACTGGTCGGTCAAAGCCGTGCTTGAGAACCCACGCGGCGTGGCCTACGAGGCGCGCCTCACGATGCTCGCTGGTGAAAAGCTGGAGAAATTCAGCATCGCCAACGCGACCCAAGCCGAATTGGCCGTGCAAGCGATCAACAGCCGAGATTTGACCGTGCACATGGTCGAAGCGAAACCCGGCTCACGCAACCCCTCCCCGCCCTTCATGACCTCGACCTTGCAGCAAGAAGCCAGTCGCAAATACGGCTTCGGCGCGCGGCAAACCATGTCGGTCGCACAGCGTCTTTACGAGGCGGGCCTTATCACCTACATGCGGACCGACGGCATCGACATGGCGCCAGAGGCCGTGGTTGCATCGCGCGACGCGATTGCCGCGAAGTTTGGTAAGGACTACCTGCCCACAGAGGCCCGCGTCTATAAAAACAAGGCGAAAAACGCGCAGGAAGCTCACGAATGTGTGCGCCCGACCGATCTTATGGTCTCGATGGAAGACGCGAATATCTCGGACGCCGACCAGCGCAAGCTATACGATCTGATCTACAAGCGCACGATCGCCAGCCAAATGGCCGCCGCCCGTTTTGAGCGCACGACTGTTGATGTCGGCTCCAAAGACGGTCAAGTCATGCTGCGTGCGAACGGCCAAGTGCAGCTATTTGACGGCTTCCTCGCGGTTTACGAGGAAGGCCGCGACGACAGCACGGACGAGGACGACAAGAAATTACCGCAGATCAATCAAGGCGAAGTTGCCAAAAAGGCCTCCGTCGATCCAGAGCAGCATTTCACCCAACCGCCGCCCCGCTACACCGAGGCGACGCTGGTCAAGCGCATGGAAGAACTGGGCATTGGTCGTCCGTCGACATATGCGTCCATCGTCACCACGATTCAGGATCGCGGCTATGTCGAGAAAGACAAAAACCGCCTGATCCCGCAGGATAAGGGGCGTCTTGTGACGGCCTTCCTGTCGAATTACTTCAACAAATACATCGGTTACGATTTCACTGCCGATCTGGAAAACCAGCTTGATGAAGTGAGCGCGGGCAACGCCGATTACAAAAAGGTTTTGGAGCGGTTCTGGACGGATTTCTCTGCGGCGATTGCCGAGACTGCCGACCTGCGCATCACTGAAGTCCTTGAAAAGATTAACGATGTTCTGGCGCCACACCTCTTCCCGCCATTGGAAGACGGTGGCGATCCACGTCTTTGCCCGAATTGTGGCGAGGGGCGCTTGTCGATGCGCACTGCCCGTTCTGGCGGCGCGTTTATCGGCTGCTCCAGCTATCCAGAATGCAAATATACCCGTCCATTCGGTCCGCCAAACCCAGAAGCGGAAGCCTCCGCTATTCCACCAGAGGGGAAACTGCTTGGCACTGAAGGCGGCGACGAAATCCGTGTATTTAAGGGACGTTTTGGCCCCTATGTGCAGCGTGGCGAAGTCACCGAAGAGAATAAAAAGCCTCCACGCCAGTCCATCCCAAAGGATTGGGAGCCAGAAGATTTGGAGCTTGGACGCGCAGTCATGCTGCTGTCCCTGCCCCGCGAAATCGGCCCGCACCCTGAGGATGGCATCACCGTTTGGGCGAATATTGGCCGTTACGGACCCTATCTGAAGCACGCGCCAAGCACGTCTGATCGTGGCGGTACCAACGCGAACTTAGAGGGGATCGACGACGTTTGGACGGTGGGTATGAACCACGCGGTTGAACTACTTGCTGCGAAGATCGCGAGCCGTGGCGCGCGCGGGCAGGCTTCTGTGCCGATCCATGAGCTGGGCGAACACCCAGAGGCGGGAGGCCCTGTCAACATCTACACGGGCAAATACGGCCCCTATGTGAAATGGGAAAAGATCAACGCGACGATCCCCGACACGATCGAGCCTGCTGACCTGACGATGGCACAAGCCGTTGATCTGATTGATGAACGCGCGGCCAAGGCGGGCAAGAAAAAGCCGGGTGCTAAAAAGGCGGCCCCTAAGAAGAAAGCGGCGGCGAAGAAGCCGGCAGCCAAAAAGCCTGCCGTAAAAAAGGCTGCTGCTAAGAAACCAGCGGCGAAAAAGGCCCCAGCCAAGAAGGCTACAGAGACGGATGACGGCGACGTTATCGAATAGGTTCGCCGCAGCGCAGCACAGTGATTGACATTGCCCGCATCCCCCATCAGGGTTTGCGGGCATTTCATTTCTGGGGAGCCTCATGAAAAAGATTTATCCAAATGCCGCCGCCGCCCTCGACGGGTTGTTGCATGACGGCATGTTCATCGCGGCAGGCGGCTTTGGCCTGTGCGGTATTCCAGAGCTTTTGCTTTCTGCGATCAAAGACGCTGGCACGAAAGACCTCACATTTGCGTCCAATAACGCGGGCGTTGACGACTTTGGCATCGGCATTCTGTTGCAGACCAAACAGGTCAAAAAGATGATCTCGTCCTATGTGGGCGAGAACGCGGAATTCATGCGCCAGTATCTGTCGGGCGAGCTTGAGCTGGAGTTCAACCCGCAAGGCACTTTGGCCGAGCGGATGCGCGCGGGTGGCTGTGGTATCCCCGGTTTTTATACGAAAACAGGCGTTGGTACCGTGATTGCCGACGGCAAAGAACACAAAGATTTCAATGGTGAAACCTACATCATGGAAGAAGGCATCTTTGCCGATCTGGCCATCGTGAAGGCGTGGAAAGCGGATGAGACAGGTAACCTGATCTTCCGCAAAACCGCCCGCAACTTTAATCCACCTGCGGCCATGTGCGGCAAGGTTTGCGTTGTTGAGGTCGAGGAAATCTTGCCAACGGGTTCGCTTGACCCCGACCACATCCACCTGCCCGGCATCTATGTGCATCGCATTATTCAAGGTGATCATGAAAAGCGCATCGAGCAACGCACAGTAAGGAAATCATAATGTGGGATCGTGATCAAATGGCGGCGCGTGCTGCGCTGGAACTCGAAGACGGCACCTATGTGAACCTTGGCATCGGCATCCCGACGCTGGTGTCCAACTACATCCCCGAGGGTGTTGAGGTGACGTTGCAGTCCGAAAACGGGATGTTGGGCATGGGCCCCTTCCCGACCGAGGAAAACATCGACGCTGACCTGATCAACGCGGGCAAGCAGACGATTACCGAACTGCCGCAGACCGCGTATTTCGACAGTGCGCAGTCCTTTGGCATGATCCGTGGCGGCAAGATTGCCATGGCGATTTTGGGCGCAATGGAAGTGGCAGAAAACGGCGATCTGGCGAACTGGATGATTCCAGGTAAACTGGTCAAGGGCATGGGCGGCGCGATGGATCTTGTGGCTGGCGTACGCCGCGTGGTCGTCGTGATGGATCACACGTCCAAGCATGGCGACAGCAAGGTTCTCAAGGCCTGCACATTGCCTTTGACGGGCAAAGCTGTGGTTGACCGCATCGTCACAAACCTTGGTGTTTTGGATGTTGTCGAGGGTGGCCTACGGATCGTCGAGACAGCCGAAGGCGTGACCGAGCAGGAACTGCGCGACGCGACAGAAGCGACAATCGTTTAAGAAAATCGCGGGTCCATCACTTGGGCCCGCGCCTCACCTGTCCCTGATTTTTCGCTCCATCAGACGCTGAAACAGTCGCGGCGACAGGCTATTGATCCACCAAGACAGCATGGCTACCCGCCCGACGGGGATGAAAGCTTTGCCCCTTTCCACCCCGCGCAAGATCACTTCGGCGGCGGCGTTCGTACTCATATAATCCAGCCCATCTTTCGCCGATCCGGGTCTTGCGGTCCCGTCATCGCGCCGCTGCTCGTTGCCGATATTCGTCGCGATAAAGCTGGGGGCCGCGATCATTGTACGCACGCCAAAGGGCGCTTCCTCTGATCTGAGCGAGGCAAAGAAACCTTCTAACGCGTGTTTGGATGCGGCATAGGCCGTGCGATGAAAAAGCGGCGAAAATCCTGCGACAGAGCTAATCGCGAGATGGCTTCCCCTGCTTTTCCGCAAGGGCTGCACAAAATACCGCGCGAAATTCACCGCAGAAAAGTAATTGATTTCAAACACTTTTCGATGCGTAACGTCGTTTGTCTCTATGAGGGCACCAATCTGCGTGATCCCTGCATTATAGACAACCAGATCAACCGAGGGGCGCATTTCGATGACCGTGGCGCTGATTGCAGCCAGTGCATCGCCATCGGTCAAATCGACTTTAATCGGCGTCTGCAATTCATTGTGGGCCAATCCCGTCACGTCGATATCGAGCAGAACCGTGTGATACCCGCGCCCCTGTAGACCAGCGGCCAAAGCACGCCCCAACCCGCCGTTTCCGCCCGTGATCACAGCCGTTTTCACAGGCCCGCCTCGCGGCACCACAGGTCAAACACCTCCGCTGACGTCAGCTCTGGCACATAACCGAATTGCGTTTTGAGCGCATCATTGGCCAACACAGGACGATACTGCAAAAATCGTACCTGCTCTGGGCCGTATTGAGAGAGGCCTAAGGGTTTTGCCACTGCAAGGGCCGCTTTTAAGACCCAAGTAGGCAATCGCAAAATCGGCTTACCCAAACGTGCTGCCAGCTCAGTAACCCCCAACGCCCCATCGCCCGCAACGTTGAAAATTCCAGTAGGGCCATCGGTGGCAGCACGCGCCAAAATCTTGGCGAGGTCTTTTGTCCAAATGAAGACAAAGGGGCTTTCTGCCCCCTGCACAGCCAGCAACTTCTGCCTGCGAAACAACGCCGTGATCTGGTTCTCGGTGCCTGCACCCAGCACGGTGCCCACCCTCAAAACGACCTGCTCAAGTTGCGGCGCGGTCTCGCGGGCTGTGGTCAGCATCTCTTCCACTTGGCGCTTGTGATCGGCGTAGGGGAATTCAGGGTTGCCGCGACATGGATCGCCTTCACGCAATGGCACAGGGTTGTCGGCGTGATAGCCGTAGGCCGCCCCCGAACTTGTCACCACAATCCGCCGAACACCGTGTTTGATCGCGGCCGTCAGCATGTTTTGCGTGCCCGTGACATCGACGGCAAAAGCGGCCTCGCGCCCCATGCCTTTGTGCGGTGTCACGATGGACGCCAGATGAACGATCACGTCTGGTCGGACCTGTGCGATCACACGGTCTGGGTCGTCGCGGGTCACATCCATGCGGTGGAATTCAATGCCGTCAGGCAGACCCTTATTGGTCAGATCCGTAGCAATCACGTTTTGCCCCGTCATCTCGGCCAACAGCGCGCGGCCGATCATGCCTGCGGCCCCTGTAATCAAAATGCGGGTCATCGTGCGGCCTTTGAGCGGGACATCAGCGTGGCAACTATGATCCCCGAAATTGCGTGCCAAATACCCCAGAATGCGGCGACAATGGCCATGCCACCCAGCCCACCAAAGAAGGTAAAGATCAGCACAAGGCCAAGACCGGAGTTCTGGATGCCCGTCTCGATTGTAACCGCACGACGGTCAAAATTGGAAAGCTTAGCGAGTGTCGAAATCGCGTAGCCCCCACAAAAAGCCAGCGCATTGTGAGCAATCACGAGACCCGCAATAACGCCTGCAAAATCAAGAAAGTAGCTCCAGTTCGCCGCAATCGCCAACACGACAAACGCCACAAAAATACCCATTGAAAGCCACTGCAATGGCTTGCGTAATCTGGCGGTCAGGGCTGGCTTTTTCGCATTGAGCAAGACCCCAAGGATCAGCGGCAAGATCAACATGAACCCCACAGTGATCGCCACGGACATGGGGTCAATCGCGGTGTCTTGCAGGATCGCGCGGGTCGGCGCATAGAGCCTGCCCCAGAGCGCGATATTGAGCGGTGTGAGGAAAATCGCAGCCACCGTCGCGATGGCGGTCATCAAGACGGAAAGCGCCGCATTTCCACCTGCACGCTGGGTGATAAAATTCGAGATATTGCCCCCCGGACAGGCGGCAACAAGGATCAGGCCCAGCGCGATGGAGGCCTGCGGCGTAGTGGCGAGGATGAGAAAGAACGTCAGAACGGGCAGCACGACGAACTGCGAGAACAGTCCAACAAGCACGGGTTTTGGTGCACGCAGCAACCTGCGGAAATCGTCTGGCATCAAGTCAATCGCGACCGAGAACATGACCACCGCGAGAATGCCGTTGAGCAGCAGCGAATTGGGGCTGAAATTCAGGGCGACATCATCATTCATGCTTTGCCCCCTTTCAAAGCGTCGATCCACTTACCCACGGCACGGCGGTAAGTCGCTTTGTCAACGTAATAGGCCATCCGCGCGAGCTTTAGGTAGTTCATACCGCCTGTCGCACGGTCAAATCCGAGAGCTTTTTCGTCCTTGAGCGCCTTAGCAGCCAAGCCTCCTGTCCGCAGTCCTTTGAGGTATCGGACGACCATTTCGGCTTGCTCATGACGTCCCTGCCAGCCCAAACCACTCGCCTCGACCATGCCCAAAACGCAGATATCATCGCGGGTCGGATGCAGCGCGTTCAGATACAGATGCGGCGCATAGCCTTGCCAGTTTAGCAGCTCTTTGTCGACGAAGGGGTAATGCAAACGATACCCCGTCGCGGCCAAAATCATATCGTAGTCGGTGCTTGTGCCATCGACGAAGTGCACAGTCTTGCCGTCCAGTCGCGCGATATCAGGGCGCACGGCCAGATCGCCGTGGCCAGCGTGATAAAGCACGAGGGAATTGACCACAGGGTGGCTTTCGTAAAGCAGGTAATCAGGTTTCCGGAAACCATATTTCTGCGGGTCGCCGACAAACCATTTCAGGATCATCGCATCGACCCTGCGCTTGAGCCACATCGGCAATTTGATCGCCCCGCCCATCGTGTCTGCTGGTCTACCAAACACATATTTGGGCACAAAATAGTAACCGCGCCGCATCGACAAATCGCAGGCAGCACCGTGGTGGACAGCATCCACCGCAATGTCACAGCCAGAGTTGCCAGCACCCACGATCAGCACGCGTTTGCCGTCGAACTGACTGGCGGATTTATAGGCCGAGGAATGGATCAACTCACCAGTATA
>DFSO01000015.1 GCA_002378665.1 Loktanella sp. UBA3435
GGTCTAAAATCTAGGACCACCTCGATACCCACCTTATTTAGCTGGCGCAATCTCATATACGATAGCACGTTGGCATCTGCACGTGACAATCCCATGGCCTGCAGCGCATCGCGCGCGACTCCAAAATGATCACTAAGAGTTGGAGTGATGCCTTCTGCCGCCCAACGCCTATTCGCAGCAGATTGAACATTTGTCGCTGCCTGATGAACTTGCCGCCTAGTTTGACCAGTCGACTTTGCAACAGAGTCTAATGGCTTGTTGCCAAATGATAAGGCATTGGATGAGCTATATGCCGCGTATGTTTGCTTGCGAGAAAATATGATGTCCCTTTACATCGGGGGTCCTCGCATCGCTTACGTTTAATTTCATTAAAAGCAGCCGTTGGCAAACTCGCTATAGACGGCGGCTAAGTCCCGCAAAACGGACCCTCAAAACAACAAAGGCCCCTGCGATCGCAGGGGCCTTTGTTTTAGTCCGAAGGGGTTTAATCCTTGAGCTTTGTCATACGAAGGTATGGTAGCACCTCGTTGAACTCACCGAACTTTTCCTTGGCAGCCTCTGCACTAAACGACGTCGGGATCACGACATCATCGCCCACGTTCCAGTTTGCTGGTGTCGCGACGGTGTGTTTCGCAGCGGTCTGTAACCCATCAAGCGCACGCAGAACTTCGGCAAAGTTGCGGCCCACGTTCATCGGGTAGGTCATTGACAGCTTCAGCTTTTTATCTGGCCCTACGATGAACACGGCGCGGACTGTCGCACTGTCGTTTGGTGTGCGGCCGTCGGGCATATAGGCCTCGGCTGGCAGCATGTCGAAAGCTTTTGCGACCTCAAGCCCTTCGTCCGCAATGATCGGGAAGCCAGCCTTTGTGCCTGCGACCTTTTCAATATCGGTCTTCCACTTTTTGTGCTCTTCCGCGCTATCCACGGAAATACCCATGACTTTGGTGCCACGTGCCGCCCATTCGTCGGCAAGCTGTGCCACTGCGCCGAATTCGGTTGTGCAGACAGGTGTAAAATCTTTCGGGTGAGAGAAGAGGATCGCCCAGTTATCGCCAACCCACTCATGCAGGCTCAACGTGCCCTGATCGGTTTCGACAGTCAGGTTCGGGATTGTGTCGTTAATACGCAGGCTCATGGCGCTACTCCTTCAATTGAATTTCCTTGAACAATATATAGGTGCAGATTGCAGGTCCCGCTAGGGCGCTTGCAAGGCAAGCAGCGCAATGTCACGATGCGCAAAACACATGGCTCGGAGCGACCCAATGATTACTCATCGCAATTTCTACATTAACGGCGCATGGACGGCACCTGCTAAAGTGCGCGACTATCCTGTGATTGATCCTGCAACCGAAGAACAGGTTGCCGTGATTTCCCTTGGCGATCAGGCCGATACGGATGCTGCTGTTGCTGCGGCTGCGGCTGCGTTTCCTGCGTGGGCTGCTTTGCCTGTGGCCGAGCGTGTAAGTCACGTTGAGAACGTGATGAAGGTTTATCAGACCCGCGCCGACGATATGGCCGAGGCAATCCGCATGGAAATGGGTGCGCCGCATGATCTCGCGCATGGCTCGCAAGCCCCTTGCATGCCTTGGGCGATTGAGGATGCGCTGGAAGCAGCCAAGCAAATTCACTGGGACCGCCCGCTTGGCGATCACGCCCCGACTGACCGTATCCTGATGGAGCCGATTGGTGTTGTGGGTCTGATCACACCGTGGAACTGGCCGATTAGCCAGATTGCGCTCAAGGTTTTCCCTGCGATGATCGCAGGCTGCACGATGGTTTTGAAGCCGTCTGAGGAAGCCCCATTGTCGGGCATCGTCTTTGCCGAAATCCTACATGAGGCGGGTGTGCCTGCTGGTGTGTTCAACCTTGTGAACGGTGACGGTCCGGGCGTTGGTTCGCAACTGACCGCACACGAAGATGTGGCGATGATCAGCTTTACGGGCTCGACCCGTGCTGGTCGTTTGATCACCAAAGGTGCGGCCGAGACATTGAAGCGTGTTGGTCTGGAGCTTGGCGGTAAAGGAGCCAACGTCATTTTCGCGGATGCCGATGAAAAGGCCGTTATTCGCGGCGTGCGTCATTGTATGAACAACTCCGGTCAGTCCTGCAACGCGCCAACGCGGATGCTGGTTGAGCGATCCCGTTATGACGAGGCCGTTGTGCAAGCCGCAGAGACCGCGCAAGCGATCAAGGTCGGACCAACGACCGAAGCAGGCAAGCACATGGGCCCTGTCGTGAATAAATCGCAGTGGGAGAAAATTCAGGGCATGATCCAAGTGGGCATCGATGAAGGTGCGCGTTTGATCGCGGGCGGCACTGGTCTGCCAGAGAATGTGAACCGTGGGTTCTATGTGAAGCCGACTGTTTTTGCTGACGTCACCAACGATATGCGCATCGCGCAGGAAGAAATCTTTGGGCCTGTTCTGGTCATCATCCCGTTTGAAGATGAGGCCGACGCGATCCGCATCGCCAATGACACGCCTTACGGTTTGACCGACTATGTGCAGTCGACCGATGGCACAAAGCGGAACCGCATGGCCCGCGCATTGAAGGCTGGCATGATCGAGATGAATGGCGAATCTCGCGGTGCGGGCTCTCCTTTTGGTGGCGTGAAGCTATCTGGTCGTGCGCGTGAGGGCGGCGTTTGGGGGATCGAAGAATACCTCGAGTCCAAGGCGATCTCTGCGTGGTCTAACGACTAACTCATGTGCAGGGGCGCACCAAATCCGTGCGCCCCTGACTATTTCGTGTATCTGTGGACATGATATAGTGAGGCCAACCGATATAGGAGCCTCGTTATGCTGAAACAGATCAAAGGCCTACACCACGTCACGTCGCTGGCAAGTAGTGCGTCTGAGAACAACGCCTTCTTTACAAACGTCCTCGGCCTGCGCCGTGTGAAAAAGACCGTCAATTTCGACGCGCCTGATGTGTATCACCTTTATTACGGTGATGAGGTCGGCACGCCTGGGTCGGTGATGACCTATTTTCCTTTCGCCAATGCCGCGCGTGGTAAGCGCGGTGTGGGTGAGGTTGGTGTGACCTCTTTCTCTATTCCAAAAGAGAGTGCAGCCGCTTGGATGGATCGGCTTGCCACCTTTGAAGTGGCTAAGATCACCCGCGATACCCGCTTTGGCGAGGCCCGCGTTTTGTTTGACGGCCCTGACGGCGAACGCTTTGCACTCGTAGAGGTTGATGACAATCGCGCCCCTTGGACGGGCAATGGTGTGAGTGCCGATATGGGAATTCGCGGATTTCAAGGCGCTGACATGCGTATCGTCGATGATGGCGCGACCGCCGAACTCCTAAAATTCATGGGTTATGAAAAGTTCGGCGCCCAAGACAATGTGACCCGCTTTATCATCCCAGATGGTAACGCCGCCAATGTGATTGATCTCGAAACGTTGTCAGGCGTGCCGCGCGCGACATCATCCGCAGGGTCGGTTCACCACATCGCTTTTGCCGTCGAAAACCGCGCCCGCCAACTCGAAGTGCGCGAGGCGCTGCTGGATACGGGGTATCAGGTCACGCCTGTGATCAATCGCGATTACTTCTATGCGATCTATTTCCGCACACCTGCGGGTGTGTTGTTCGAGATTGCCACGAATGAACCCGGTTTTGATCGCGACGAAGATACGGCGCATTTGGGTGAGGCGCTCAAGCTGCCAAGCCAGCACGAACACCTGCGCGCGCAATTGGAACGTCACTTGGAGCCCCTGTCTTGAGTTACATAGCCAAGCGGACGCGGGGCAGTGACGGCGCCACTCATATCTTTACCTTTCATGGGACAGGCGGCACCGAGCAGCAGTTTCACGGCTTTGCGGAAGAGATGTTTCCTGACGCGGATGTGACCTCCCCGCGTGGCGATGTGTCCGAGGGCGGCGCACTGCGGTATTTTCGGCGGATGGCCGAAGGGCTCTATGACATGGATGACCTTGCGCAGCGCAGTAAAGCGATGGCGGATTTTGTGCGTTCTGAAGCGGCGGGGGCCGAGCGTGTGATTGCGCTGGGCTATTCGAACGGCGCCAATATTGCGGCGACGGTGGCCCTTTATGGGGATGTATTCACCGATCTTGTGCTCTTGCATCCGCTGATCCCGTGGGCCCCAGCGCCGCAACCCGCATTGCGCGGCAAACGTATCCTGATCACGGCTGGCGAGCGCGATCCGATTTGCCCGAAGCCGCAAACCCAAGCCTTTGCGGATTACCTTAAGATGCAAGGTGCGGATGTTACGCTGCATTGGCACGCGGGCGGGCACGAGATTGACCAATCCGAAGTCGCGGCGATTGAGGCGTTCTTTGCTTAGAATGGCGCCTTTGCCGTGATCCGCATGCCCTGCCCGCCGTCTGGGTGGCGGAATTGCAGGGTCTCGGAATGAAGCATCATACGTGGATAGTCCCGCGCGGGGCCTTCCGCATAAAACGGATCGCCCAAGATGGGGTGCCCGAGCGACAACATATGCACCCGCAATTGGTGCGAACGGCCCGTTTTCGGCATCAGCCGCACGCGGGTTTCGCCGTCGCGTGCGCGAACTACTTTCCAATCAGTCTGTGCAGAACGGCCAGTCTCGAAGTCGATCTTTTGGCGCGGACGGTTTTCCCAATCGACGATAATCGGAGCATCGACGGTGCCTGACTTCTCGGTCATCTCACCCCAAACGCGGGCGATGTAGGTTTTCTTGGTCATGCGTTTCTCGAATTGCAGACCAAGATGCCGTTGCGCGTGCGGTGTCAGCGCGAAAATCATCACGCCAGAGGTATCCCGATCTAGCCTGTGCACAAGGAGAGCGGTCGGGAACACGGCCTTGACCCGCTCCATCAGGCAATCAGAGAGATGCTCACCCTTACCCGGAACCGACAGTAGGCCCTCTGGCTTATTGACCAAAACGACTTCGTGGTCGTCATGCAGGAAAACAAGCGGATCTTGCGGGGGGTTATAGTCACTGCTCATAAATACGGTCGCCAAAGATTGCGGACCCAACGCGCACATGGGTGGCACCAAGGGCAATTGCGGTTTCAAAGTCGCTACTCATGCCCATCGACAGCCCTTTGAGGCCATTACGGGCCGCGATTTTCGCAAGCAATGCGAAGTGTAAGGACGGCTCCTCATCCACAGGCGGGATGCACATCAGGCCACGCACGGGCAAATCCATCGCCAGCGCGTCCTTTATAAAGGTATCTGCATCGGCAGGCAGACAACCTGCCTTTTGATCCTCTTCCCCCGTATTCACCTGAATGAACAAATCGGGGCATTGGCCCATCTCTTGCGCCAGTCGTGCAATGGTAGTCGCCAACTTGGGGCGGTCGAGCGTGTGGATCGCTTGGGCAAGCTCCATCGCCTGCCGCGCCTTGTTGGTTTGTAGTGGCCCGATCAGGTGTAACTCGATCTGACCATAGGCTTCGCGGAAGGCAGGCCACTTGCCTGCGGCCTCTTGGACCTTGTTCTCGCCAAAGCAACGGTGGCCTTGATCCAGAATTTGGGCGACTCGGGCGTTGGGTTGAACCTTTGAGACGGCAATCAATGTCACGTCATCAACGGCACGCCCCGCCTTGAGGCAGGAATCAGCTATCGCGCCTTGGATCGATGTGAGGGACATGTCAGTCTCCTGTAATTGTTCAGTCTTTTGAGGTTATGGGCGAAATACGCAGTAAAAGAGGGCTTGTCATTGGCTAATTTGCCAAAAACAGTGTGTGACCTTGATGCATCATTTTCTTGGTACGGTTTGGTGACCCTGCCAAATTCCTTGAGTGTGCAGCCCATTAGGCGCAATTACAGCATCAATGCTGGTCTAATCTAGCATTCTTGGGAATGCGTAATCAAAACGAGGGTTTTAAACCATGAAAAATATTCTTCTTACAACTACAGCTCTGGTAGCCTTCGCAGGCGCCGCTGCTGCTGACGGTCACACATCTGTTTCTTTCTCTGGTGAAGCGTCTGTTGAGTACAATAGCAACGCTGGCTACTCAACAGCTGCAGAAATGACTGCAACTGGTTCCGCAACTTTGGACAACGGCTTTACAGCTTCTACTTCATTGACTGTCGACGCCGTTGCAGGGACTATTTCCGCTGGTTCCATTTCTTTGTCCAGCGACACTGCAAGCCTGACATTCGGAACAGAACTTGACGGCGCTGTATTCACAGCAGTTGGCGACGACTATGCTATCGGTGACGACGGCGAAGAAGGCGTTGCAGAAGGCTTAGTTGCTTCCGTCACTATGGGCGAAACCACTTTGACAGTTTCTGCTCCAATGGGCGCAACTATCGAAACAGCCGATGTCGAAGTTGGTGTAACAACATCAGCTGCTGGTTGGAGCCTTGGCTTCGGCTTGGCTAACGACGCATATGCAATGACTGCAGCAGGTACTGCTGGCGGTGCTGACATTGGTTTCGGCATGTCCAGCGACAGCGAGTGGGATGTTTCTGTTGCGTACCCAGTTGGTGCTGTGACTGTTTCCGCTTCCACAGACGAAGCTGAAGCATGGACTGTTGGCGCAGCTTACGCAGCAGACGGTGTGTCTGCTGGCTTCGAGCTTAACGCAGATGAGTCATGGGAAGTTACAGCCGGTTATGCTGCTGATGGCGTGACTGTAGCTGCTGCGTTCACAGACGCTAGCGTAATGACACTCGGTGCAACATACGACATGGGCAATGGCCTCACAGTTGGTGCTGGTATCGAAGACACAGTAAACTACGCATTTGCTAGCTACGACTTGGGTGGCGGTGCAAATGCATTCGTTGACTACACAGACGCAGCAGCTGCTCTCGAAGAAGTTGGTCCATCCGAGCGTGACATCGCTACTGGCACAACAGTTGGTGTAAGCTTCACATTCTAATCTAGTTAGAATGTAGCAATAGAGAGAGCGGCGCCTAGGCGTCGCTCTTTTCTTTTGTGCTGTACGATGGTAAGCTGAAATAATCGATTAAATCACTGTGGTGCCAATGAACAATATCATCATCTTGCTATGCGTAACCGTGTCGCTTGCCAGCTGTGGTACCACACGTGGTGTCTTTGA
>DFSO01000089.1:0-212 GCA_002378665.1 Loktanella sp. UBA3435
TTCCATTATTCTTTAATTTCATTCTAAAAATCTTTTTGGTGCCTTTAAGCTAAAGCTCCCCACAAGTCATACTCACTCGCTTCCTCAACCACAACGCTCACCACATCCCCAACACTCAACCCATCGGTCCCCTCGTCAATAAACAAGTTCCCGTCGATCTCTGGTGCATCCGCCCATGTCCTGCATGTCGCGATGCCGTCTTCGTCGATGTC
>DFSO01000089.1:408-3313 GCA_002378665.1 Loktanella sp. UBA3435
TGCCGTCGATTTCGGGGGCGTCGCCTTTGGTGCGGCAGGTGGCGATGCCGTCTTCGTCGATGTCGTCCACGATGACTTTGAGGGTTTTGCCTACTTTGGCCTCTAGTTTGGCGGCCGAGATGGCTTGGGCTTTTTCCATGAAGCGGTCCCAGCGGTCTTGTTTGACCTCGGCGCTGACGTGGTCGGGCAGGGCGTTGGACCGTGCCCCTGCGACGTTCTCGTATTGGAAGCAGCCGACGCGGTCGAGTTGCGCTTCATCCAGCCAGTCGAGCAGGTGTTGGAATTCTTCTTCGGTTTCACCCGGATAGCCGACGATGAAGGTGGAGCGCAGGGTAATGTCGGGGCAGATGGTCCGCCATGCGCGGATTTCGTCGAGGGTTTTGGCCCCAGCGGCGGGCCGTGCCATGCGTTTCAGGACGTCTGGGTGCGAGTGTTGGAACGGGATGTCGAGGTAGGGCAAGATGCCTGATGACGGGTCGGCCATGAGCGGGATCAGGTCGCGCACGTGCGGGTAGGGGTAGACGTAGTGCAGGCGGACCCATGCACCAAGTTTGCCCAGTTCGCGTGAGAGGTCGAGGATGTGGGAGCGGACCTCGCCGTCGCCCCAAGGGTTGGTGTCGTATTTGCGGTCGAGCCCGTAGGCGGAGGTGTCTTGGGAGATGACGAGCAGTTCTTTGACGCCAGCCTCGACGAGTTTTTGTGCCTCGCGCAGGACGGCGTGGGCGGGGCGGGAGGCGAGTTTGCCGCGCATGTCGGGGATGATGCAGAACTTGCACTTGTGGTTACAGCCCTCGGAGATTTTGAGGTAGCTGTAGTGGCGCGGGGTGAGTGAGACGCCAGTGGCGGGCAGCAGGTCGATGAACGGGTCGGGGGATGGGGGCACGGCAAGGTGGACCGCGTCGAGGACTTGTTCGTATTGGTGCGGGCCTGTCACCGCCAGAATGTTGGGGTGGTGTTCGCGGATGTAGTCGGGTTCGGCGCCAAGGCAGCCTGTGACGATGACCTTGCCGTTTTCCTTGAGGGCCTCGCCGATGGCATCAAGGGATTCGGCCTTGGCGCTGTCGAGGAAGCCGCAGGTGTTGACGATGACGGCGTCCGCGCCCGTGTAATCGGGCGAGATTGCGTAGCCTTCGGCGCGCAGGCGGGTGAGGATGCGTTCGCTATCGACCAGCGCTTTGGGGCAGCCGAGGGAGACCATGCCGATGGTGGGCTGGCCGTCACGCTTGGGCTCGCTAAAGCGGGCGGTTGGGGCGAGGTCGGGGCGGAGGGAAGGTGGGTTTTGTGTCATGAGAGTGGATATAGGGGAAACGGTGGCCGTGGGGAAACAGTTTGTGTGTTGTTGGGCGACTGGTTTGATGGTTTGGAATAGAGTAGTTTTGGCGCATGAAGGTATTTGGTGAAATCATTGCGCGAATAGTGTTCATTGCCGTGGTTTTGGGGCTGTTTTTGCTTGCACTTGGGTGTGTGGCAAAAGGGAAGTCTGATGAAGCGGAGAAAGTCAGGATCGCAACCGCAGGTGTCTTGATTGAAGGGCGGGCGTTTTATGTTGGGGACAGCCCGAATGCAGTTTATAATGAAACAGTTTCCCTGCCGCACGTCAATTTCTTGGATGAGCTTATAGAGGTCAAAGATGCATTGCGCGAGTGGCCTTTTTCCTTTGGAAAATCGAGTATGCCATTGAGACTGAAACTTGAAATGCGCAGACGAGGTGAGCTTCTGGATGATCCGCTCACAACGGACCCCGCGTATTTGGTTGACGGGTATGATGTGACGGCGAGCGTATCAAAGGGCAGGGAACGTTTGGAGCTTTACCCTAAGGCTGAAAATGCTGGGTATTATGTTTGGTGTTCACGTTTCGAAGGACTGCGGTATTTTTGGGACTGTTCAATTCGCGCAGACTATCCAAATCAACCAAGCATTGAGGTGAGGTCTCGCTTTACCTTTCGGGAAAGCTTGCAAGAACGGGCGTTGCGGTTTCCGCAGATTGTTCAACGCATGCGAGATTTTGTCGGTTGTCTGGATGTGACAGACAAGCCGTTTCCGCAAAGTGAGGCCGCTTTCTTGGCGGCGCACCGGACGATGTCTGGGTGTTTGTAGGGGGATGCGCTAGGCCCCCGCGATGGTTCGCGAGGGCGGTTTGGTTTAGGCTTTTTCCTGCATCTTCCGAATAAACTTATTCTTCAGCTTATGCGGCAAGAAGGGCATCAGCCAGTTCAGTTGAAACGCCAGAAACGGCTCGTTGATGACGTTGATCTTGCCTTTGAGCATGGCGTCGTAGCCGATCTTTGCCACCGTGTCGGGTGTTTGGCCTGATTTGGTGAGCGCTGTGCCGTTCAGGTCGGCGCGGTCGGCGAATTCGGTCTCAACATAGCCCGGCTCTAGCGCTGTGACGGTCACGCCTTTGTCGCTGAGTTCCTCGGCCAGCGCGTAGGAGAAGCTGGACACAAACGCTTTGGTTGCGAAGTAGGTCGCTTGTAGGGGCCCCGGCATGTAGGCGGCGGTAGAGGAGACGTTGAGGATTTTACCGCCCCCGTTGGCTGCCATATCGTTGCCGATCTTGTGGCACAGGCTGACGAGCGCTTTGACGTTCAGGTCGATCATGCCGAGGTCTTCGAGCAGGGGGCGCTCGATGAAGAGCCCGTGCCCGCCAAAGCCCGCGTTGTTGATCAGAATGTCGATGCGGGTGTCTTTAGTGGCCTGATAGATTTGCTCGGCGCCGTCGGGGGCACCAAGGTCGCAGGCGATTGTGGTAACAGAAATGCCGTGGGCGGCCTCCAGTTCGGCTTTGAGCGCATTAAGCGCGTCGGCGCGGCGGGCGGTGATGATCAGATCGCCGGCAAGCGAGGCATGATAGCGGGCGAATTCGGCGCCGATGCCTGCGGAGGCACCGGTGATAAGGGCAGTG
>DFSO01000089.1:3578-15102 GCA_002378665.1 Loktanella sp. UBA3435
CCGGTGATAAGGGCAGTGTTCGACATGTGTTTTCCTGATTTTAGAGGGGGAAGATGCGTCAAGACACACCTTGCGTGTGTTAGCCCATCACAATGAGTTCTGAGACTTGCATCGATGCATTGTCCATCTCAAGGAAGGGGCTTTTTTCGGCGATTGCGCGAGCGCTTGCGATGTCGGGTGCGTTGAGGATGGAATAGCCCATCATTGGTGTCCCGATCTGATCTGCGCCAAGCACGTGCGTGTTTTTCAGCGGCTGTTGGCCGACGACCATATCCAACCCACTCATCCATGCCATGTATCGCGCCATATGGGCTTTGCCCTCTTCGGGGCTGCTGGGCTGGCTGCCGCCGTGGTAGGTGAGGATGAACTGTGGCATGGGGTTTTCCATTTGTGGCTTGGGTAAACTTACGTGCAAACCACGAAAAAAGCCACCCACGGCTGCGGGTGGCCTCTATCTCGTAGGATGGGTTTTAACCCATCGCCCTTAGCGGCGGCGGTCGCGCCGTGACGACATTGGCTGGAACGCGACGCCGACATGGGCCTCGCAATATGGCTTGCCAGTTGCGGTGCCCAAGCCACAGAACCAGAAATCATCCGTCGCAGGGTCACCAACAGGCCATTTACAGGTCTTCTCGGTGAGTTCCATCAAGGTCAGGCGCTTGGCCGTTTTCTCGACTTCGGACACTTTGGCCAAGGCCTCTGGTGAAATCTCGTTCGCAGAGGGCTGCGGCGGCAAGGGTTGGCCCGCAGGAATAATCGCACGACGGGCAGCCGAGATTGGGATGCCGTTCTCGTCAAGCTCAAGAACCTCTTCCTCGCCGTCCTTTTTCTTAGGGGCAGCAGCTGGGGCCGCTGTTGTGCCTGTCGTGGCCTTTGGCTTTGGCGCGGGTTTTGGCGCAGCTGGCGCCGCTTTGACCGCTGGCTTTTCCTTGGCTGCTGCCTTCGCTGGTGCGGCCGTTGCAGAGCCTGCACGGTTAGAAAGCCCCAAACGGTGCACTTTACCGATCACAGCGTTGCGGGTCACACCGCCCAATTCCTTGGCGATCTGGCTGGCCGACTGACCTTCGCCCCACATCTTTTTAAGCGTCTCAACGCGCTCGTCTGTCCAGGACATACATATTCCTTTGGTTTTCGGGCAGGATGTGACGCGCACATCGGGCCTTGCCTATTTCTTCAATCACCTATTGTAAGCATTGTGAGGCAGGATGTGAAGCGCAACTGCCGAAATGAAGTGAGGTAAGATCATGCAACAACAATCTGACATGGGTGTGCGTCGTTTTGGCCGCGTCAATTGGCTGGGCACATGGACGCTGATGCGCCGTGAAGTGAAGCGGTTTATGAACGTTTGGTCGCAAACGGTGATGGCCCCGCTGATCAATGCCGGTCTGTTTTTGATGATCTTCACCATCGCGATTGGCCCGCAGCGCGGCGATGTGATGGGGGTTCCGTTTATGACGTTCTTGGCACCGGGTATTCTAACCATGACCGTGATCCAGAATGCGTTTGCGAATACCTCGTCAAGTTTGGCGAGCGCCAAGGTGCAGGGCAATATCGTCGATACGCTGATGCCGCCGCTGTCTGCTGCGGAATTGGTGACAGGCTATATCTGCGGCGCGATTGCCCGTGGTGCCTTGGTCGCTGTCGTGATTGCGCTGGGTTGCTGGATTTTCCTTGGTGTTGGTATGGTCAATCCATTCTGGGTGATCCTGTTTGTTCTGTTGGGCTCAATCCTGATGGGTGGGCTTGGCCTTATCGCGGGTATTTTTGCCAATAAGTTTGACCAGTTGTCCGCGATCTCGAACTTCCTGATCACACCGCTCGCGTTCCTGTCGGGCACGTTCTATTCCATCGACGCGCTGCCCGACTGGCTGCGCGCCATGTCCCATGCCAACCCGTTTTTCTATATCATCGACGGGGTCCGTTGGGGGATGATCGGCGTGTCTGATAGCAGCCCTTGGATTGGCCTTTGCGTTGTCGGGGCCGCTTGTACCGTGGTTGTCGGCATCTGCTGGCGTTGGATGAAAACGGGCTACCGTCTCAAAGCATAAATCACCTTCCCAAGCGCGGAACCTTCCGTTAAGTCATGTGGCATGATGAACCGTGCAACATTTGTAATCCGACGCCGACGCTAAGCCCGTCGTTTGATCCCGCACGTTCATTTATTTCCTAAACATCGTTGACATGAGGCCCCGCCATTGGCACCAATCGGGCTTCTTTTATCCAGCAAAGGCTGCTTTCGCTATGATCCCATCTGTTTTGCCGACCTATTCACGTGCGCCGCTTACTTTTGTGAAGGGCGAGGGCTCTTGGTTGACCGAGGCCGATGGCCGACGTTTCTTGGATTTGGGCGCAGGGATTGCAGTGAATACGTTGGGTCATGCGGCCCCTGAATTGGTCGCAGCTTTGACCGAGCAGGCGCAGAACCTTTGGCATGTCTCGAACCTTTACAACATTCCTGCCCAGCAAAAGCTGGCTGATGCGCTGGTCGATAAGACGTTTGCCGATACGGTGTTTTTCACCAACTCAGGCACGGAGGCCTGCGAGCTGGCCGTGAAGATGGCCCGCAAATATTGGTATGATAAGGGCGACACGGCGCGCACGGATATCATCACCTTCTCCGGCTCGTTCCACGGGCGGTCAAGCGCGGGTATCTCGGCGGCGGGGTCCGAGAAGATGACCAAAGGGTTTGGTCCGCTGTTGCCCGGTTTTATCCATCTTGAATTTGGTGACCATGCGGCGCTGACTGAAGCGGCGAAATCGCCAACTGTTGCGGGGATTTTGGTGGAACCTGTGCAGGGCGAGGGCGGTATTCGTCCGCTGCCAGATGCTTGCCTCAAGGGTTTGCGCGATCTTTGCGACGAACATGGCATCCTGATGATGCTCGACGAGGTGCAATGCGGCATGGGGCGCACCGGCAAGCTTTTCGCCCATGAATGGGCAGGCGTGACGCCTGATATCATGATGGTCGCCAAGGGCATCGGCGGCGGCTTCCCTCTGGGCGCAGTTCTGGCCACGGAAAACGCGGCCTCTGGCATGGTTGCTGGAACGCACGGGTCGACTTATGGCGGCAACCCTTTGGCTTGCGCCGTGGGTGGCAAGGTGATGGAGATCGTAGCCGACGACGCGTTCTTGGCCGAGGTGAACCGCAAGGGTGGCTTGATGCGCCAACGGCTAGAAGGCTTGGTGGCCGCGCACCCCGACGTGTTTGAAAGCGTGCGTGGCATGGGCCTGATGTTGGGCCTTAAGTGTAAGGCTGTGAACACCGATATCGTGAAAGCGGGTTATGCCGCGGGCGTCTTGACCGTGCCTGCCGCCGACAACGTGATCCGCCTTTTGCCGCCGCTCAATATCAGCGACGACGATATTAACACGGCTGTGAACCTCCTTGATCAAGCGGCAAGCGCTTTTTCCGAGTAAAAATATGCTGGGGGTCTGGGGGCTAGCCCCCAGCCTTGGCCAAAAGCGAAAAGACATATGACACATTTTCTCGACATCCATACGACCCCGCAATCAGAATTACGGGACATCATCACCAAGGCGCGCAGCATGAAAGATGCCCGCGCAGGTCTGTCCAAAGGCACGCTTGACGCCGACCAGCCCTTTGCAGGGCAGATGGTTGCGCTCATATTTGAAAAACCCTCAACCCGCACGCGTGTGAGTTTTGATGTGGGCGTGCGCCAGATGGGGGGGCAGACGATGGTCTTGTCGGGCGCTGATATGCAGCTTGGTCATGGTGAGACGATCGCTGATACGGCGCGGGTTTTATCGCGCTACGTCGATTTGATCATGATCCGGACCTTTGAAGAGCAGACGCTCTTGGATATGGCCGAGCATGCGACGGTGCCTGTGATCAACGGGCTGACCAACCGCACGCATCCTTGCCAGATCATGGCCGATATCATGACGTTTGAAGAGCATAACGGCCCTATCAAAGGCAAGAAGGTGGTTTGGTCTGGTGACGGTAACAACGTCTTTGCCAGTTTTGCCCATGCCGCCAAGCAGTTCGATTTTGAATTGGTGTTTACGGGGCCAGAAACGCTTGATCCTGAACGGGCCTTGGACGGGCTTTATCGCACCGAGCGTGACCCCAATATTGCCGTGCAAGGGGCTGATCTTGTTGTGACAGATACGTGGGTGTCGATGCATGATCCGCAATCCGCGCGTGAGCGTCGCCATAATCAATTGCGCGGGTATCAGGTCAATGATGCGCTGATGGCGAAGGCCAAGGATGATGCATTGTTCATGCACTGTCTGCCAGCGCACCGTGATGACGAGGCTACGTCATCCGTGATGGATGGCAAGCATTCGGTGATTTTTGATGAGGCTGAAAACAGGCTGCATGTGCAAAAGGCAATCATGCGCCATTGTTTGGGGGTTTGATGCCATTTTTCGTCGAAAAATGGATGCCTCCGGCGGGAGTATTTTCCGGCGGGAGTATTTGAGGACATAGAAAATGAAAGCCCTCCGTGCCGATGCGCGGGGGGCTTTTAGATTTAAACGAAGGCCGCGTGGAGCACCAAGTAGATCACGCCTGACAGTAGGGCCGCTGCGGGGACAGTGACGACCCAAGCGGCGATGATTGTCAGGAAGTGGGAGCGGCGCACGAGTTTACGGCGGCTGCGCTCTTCTGGTGCGATGCGTTCTGCCTCGTCACGTGTCGCCTTTGACAGGCGAGCACGGCGCTCTTCGTGGTATTCACGGTAGAAGCCGACGCCAAAAATCCCGCCAATTGCGATATGCGTTGACGAGACAGGCAGGCCCAACCAGCTTGCGATGATCACTGTGATCGCAGCGGAGAGTGCCACGCAGTAAGCGCGCATCGGGTTCAGTTTGGTAATCTGGTTGCCGACCATGCGGATCAGTTTTGGCCCAAACAGCACGAGGCCGAACGAGAGCCCAAGTGCGCCGATGACCATGACCCAAAGTGGAATCTCAACTTTGCCTGCGAATTCGCCGAACTGTTCGGCGTGCACGATTGCAGCCAATGGGCCAACAGCATTTGCCACGTCGTTGGCGCCATGCGCGAATGAGAGGAGTGCCGCAGATAGTACGAGAGGCAGAGTGAACAAGACCTTGAGCGACCGGTTCCGGTTCTCAAGTCCTTCGGACTGGCGCTTCACAAACGGCACCGCGATAAAGTAGAGGACGACGCCAACGGCAGCACCCAACATGACCGCATGTGCGCCAGTGATATCGATAACCTGCTTGAGGCCCTTCATCGACAAATACGTCGCGAATACGCCAGACATGATCGCGATCAACACGGGTACCCATTTGCGGGCTGCAGCGATCTTGTCTTCTTTATAGATAATCTGCGACTTAATAAACGCGAGGAAAAGTGCTGCGATTGCACCACCAAGGACGGGCGAAATGATCCAGCTGGCTGCAATGCCGCCCATTGTTGGCCAGTTCACGGCTGAGAACCCAGCCGCCGCAATGCCCGCCCCCATAACACCACCAACGATGGAGTGTGTTGTGGACACAGGCGCGCCAAGGAATGTGGCCAAATTGACCCAAAGCGCTGACGAGATCAGTGCCGCCATCATCGCCCAGATGAAAACGTCGTGGCCTGCCACGCTTTCGGGGTTAATGATTCCCTTGGAAATGGTCGAAACCACGTCGCCACCCGCCAAAAGTGCGCCTGCCGTCTCGCACACAGCGGCGATTGCAATTGCGCCGCCCATGGTCAGCGCATTGGCCCCAACGGCAGGGCCCATGTTGTTGGCCACGTCATTTGCGCCGATGTTCACGGCCATATATGCGCCAACGCCAGCAGCCGCGATTACGACCCAAGATGTTGTTGCGCCAGCGAAAAATATGGATGATGCAATGGCTGCAAGGATGATGAAGAGGAACGCAATGCCAAGGCCAACCATCGGTTTGGCCACATAAAGCGTCGCGGATTCAAACGACGCGATGCGACCAAGGTCGCGGTCGAGCGTTTTCCAATTGTGATCTGATTTATTCGTCGACATGGCGTTCCCCGATGGATGCTTAATTTCTATGCGAGGGGGTAACGGTCAACGTCGTGGATTTCAACGCTGGGATTGGCTGGGGTGCTAAAACTTAGCCAAGAGTGACTTTAGTTGTGCATTGTCGACCAATTCCGCAGCCTTTGAAGGCGAGACCCAAATGCGTTCCCTGCGGTTCGCCTCGGGGAAATCATTGGCGACATCCGCAACCTTCAGCTTGTAAACCATTGTTTCACACGGTTCTGAGCGGCCATTGTTGTAGGTTTTGCGGCCAAAGAATGACCCCATGGATGCTTCGCCAACTTTGGAGGCTTTGACGCCGCCTTCTTCCCATGCTTCTTGGGCGGCCGCCTCGCCAGCGGTCAAACCGTCGATTGGCCAGCCCTTGGGGAGAATCCAGCGACCTGAGGAGGAGCTTACCAAAAGCACCTCTTTGCCAGCGTCAGTCTTGCGGTGACACAGGGCCGCAAGTTGCAGCGCGGGGGGCCGTTGAAATAACGGGCGAAGGACGCCCGTCCACAAAGAACGGAACACAGTATTCATCATAACCTGCCAATAGTCTTATTTTATTACCTTTTGTTTAACAGGCTTAGCGAGATTATGCAACTCTTAGGGTAGCAGGGTTCAGGTCCCGCGCGGTTTTGCGCGCAAGGTGGGGTCGGCTTGTGTGGGATCTTCGGGCCAAGGGTGCCGCGGATAGCGCCCGCGCATGTCGCGCCGCACGTCCGCGTATGAGGTCGCCCAGAAACCCACAATGTCCTGGGTGACTTGCACCGGCTTCTGCCCCGGAGACAGCAGCGTGACCCGCAAAGGCGTGCCGCCAACCATCGGGTGCGTGGTTTGCCCGAACATCTCTTGCAGGCGAAGGGTGATTGCGGGGGCCTCGCCGTCGTAGTCGATGGGGATTTTTCGGTCTAGCGGCGTGGTGAAATGTGCAGGTGCAGCGCGGTCCAGGCGTTGGGTTTGGTCCCAGTCGAGCATGGCACGCAGGGCGGGCAGCAGATCGAAGGCTTTCCAGTCGGCGGCGGTTTTGACACCGTTCAGGTGGGGGAGGAGCCAGTCCTCTAAACTGTCGAGCAGGGTGGCATCGTCCATCGCGGGCAGGTCGCGGGCGAGGGCGACGCGAGCGCGAAAGCGGTTCGCGGCCGCGGAGGGTTTCAGGCCCAGCTGCCGCACGCCTTCGACCATGGCGGCAGCTATGGCCTCGGGCGGGGCGTCGGTCCAGTTGCGGTCGTCGAGAACCAGTGCGCCGAAGGTCTCCTGTTTGCGGGTCAGCACGCGGTTGTCGCGTTTTGACCATGTGCAGACGTCTACCCACTGGATTTGATCACCGAAAGTTGCGCGTAATTCGGCGTCACTCATGGCTACGGCTTGCCTGATTTTGGCCTCGCGGGTGTCGCCGTCCAGATCAGTGGCCACGATAAGGCGCTGTCCTGCCAAAGGATCGCCCGCGTCCATGACAGCCCCTTTGCCGCCAGAGAGCACATAGCGCGGATCGTCTCCTTTACGCCGCAGCCCGATGCGGTCGGGGTATGCGAGGGCGGCCATGGCGGAAAGTGGCATGGGAGGAACGTGCGGCAAGCCTTTGGAAAGGCGTGGGATTTCGGCTTTGATTTGGGCGGCGGCGGCGTGGTTGATTTGGCCCGCACCGTCGTAGCGCCCTTTGAGGGCGGCAATGCGCAGGGCGAGGTCAACGGGTGCGCCGCGCAACGGATCACGTGCGGCGAGTAGGGCAGCTAAGGGGGCGGCTTGCTGGCCTGCGGTGAGCAGCATGTGCGCCAAGCGCGGGTGCGTCGGCAGGGCTGCGATGGCCCGTCCGTGGGCGGTAATGCGGTGCTGTTTGTCGAGTGCACCGAGCGAGGTGAGCAGGCGGCGGGCTTCGGCCAGTGTCCCTTCGGGCGGGGGCGTCAGGAACGCCAGATCGTCGCTGCCCCATTGTGCCAGCTCTAATGCGAGGGGGGCGAGGTCTGCGGCCTCGATCTCGGCGGGCGGAAAAGCGGGCAATGCGCCGTCCTCACCTTTGGTCCAGAGTTTGTAGCAGGCACCTTCTGCGACACGGCCTGCACGACCTGCGCGCTGTGTGGCCTCGGCGCGGCTGACTTTTTCGGTCACAAGCCGCGACATGCCTGAGGATGGATCAAAGCGGGCGCGGCGCGAGCGGCCTGCGTCAATGACCACGCGGATGTCGGCTATAGTGAGCGAGGTCTCGGCGATGGAGGTGGAGAGCACAATTTTGCGGCCCTCTTTGACGGGTGCAATTGCCGCACGTTGGGCCGCGAAGGGGAGTGCGCCGTAAAGGGGCCGAATGGCGCAGTCTTTGGGCAGGCGGCCTGATAGCGCGGATTCGACCCTGCGGATTTCACCCTCACCGGGGAGGAAAACGAGGACGCCGCCTGTGGTTTCGGACACGGCTTGGATGATGAGATCGGCGGTGGCCTGTTCCAGCCGTGTGGTTTTGGGGAGCGCCTTGGGCAAGTGATGCGTCGTGACGGGAAAGGCACGGCCCTCAGAGGTGAGGATCGGTGCGTCGTCGAGCAGGGTGGCCACGGGGCCAGCGTCAAGCGTTGCGGACATGACGAGCAGGATCAAGTCGGGGCGCAGGGCGGCGCGGATTTCCCATGCGAGCGCAAGGCCGAGATCGGCGTTGAGGGACCTCTCATGGAATTCGTCAAAGATAACAGCACCGATGCCCGTCAGTTCGGGGTCGGACTGGATCATGCGGGTCAGGATGCCTTCAGTGACGACCTCAACGCGGGTGGCTTTGCTGACTGCACTTTCGCCGCGCATGCGGTAGCCGATGGTTTGACCGACAGGCTCGCCTAAGGTCTCGGCCAAGCGCTCCGCTGCGGCGCGGGTCGCAAGGCGGCGGGGTTCCAGCATGATGATGCGTCCGCCCGTGAGGTTCGCGTCCAGCATCGCGAGCGGCACGCGGGTGGTCTTGCCTGCTCCCGGCGGGGCTTGCAGCACAGCGCGGCCATGGGCGCGCAGGGCGGCTACCAGATCGGGCAGGATGGGATCAATGGGCAGGGCTGTCATGGGGGTACGTGTCAGGCCAAAGGGGTGATGGGTCAAGACCCATCCTACGGGGGGCTTGCTGTCATTTCTGCATTCACGCGTTGTCGCCAAAGTGCTGACCACCTAAGGTGGTACTGTAAAAGCTGTTAACAATTTGGAGTGACGTCTAATTCATGACGAAATGCACAACCCCAAGTGAAAGCCTGCGGACAAGGCTTTCAGCTCTTCTCATTCTTTCTTTGGCCTGCTCCGCTTCTGGCAGCGCCATCGCGCAAGACCACTATGAATTGAGCAATGGCATCACGGTTGCCCCGTTAGAGATGTTTCAAGAATGCGCGGCATGTCCCGAGATGATTGTGCTGCCGCTTGGTGATTTAATCATGGGTGGCGCAGAAGACGACACGCGCTATTCGATGCAAATGGTCGATGGGAAAGTCGCTATCGTCCAGCGTGGTAACCCCTTTGAAACCAAAGATGAGCGGCCTTTGCACAAGGTCAAAATGGATATGCTTATTGCTATGGGGCGTAATGAAATCACATATAATCAATGGATGGCCTGTGTGGATGACGGTGGCTGCGGCGGATATGAGCCAAAGGGTACTGTTTTGTGGATCACGCCAGACCGTGAGGTTCTGGAAGTTCCCAACGTTGGCAAACATCCTGTGACAGATGTGTCTTACCTCGATGCGGTGAGCTACGCGGATTGGCTGAACGAAAAGGTCGGCGCAGACGTTTACCGGATACCTACCGAAGCTGAGTGGGAATATGCCGCCAGAGGCGGAACGCAAACGCGGTTTGGACAAGGCGATGATGTGACGACTGATCAGGTTAATTTCAACGGGCAAGCCGAAGCGAGGATGTCGGGTGTTCCGCGGCCCGACCTTGTATTTCGGGCCAAGCCCGTAGAGGTCGATATGGTGGATGCTGCCAATAACTGGGGCCTCAGGCATATGTCCGGAAATGTCGTAGAGATAACATCGTCCTGTAAAACGGATCATTATTTTGGATGGTCAACAGGTAGCGAATGGCTCGAAAAAAGCGTGGCCGCGAGTTGTTATCGTGCAACGCGTGGCGGTGGCTACCCTTTCTCTCTAGATTTGGTGCGCGTCGCGTCGCGGGGCGGCGCACGAGAAGACTATCGCAGCGAATTTGGTGGCTTTCGGGTTTTGCGGGATTTTCAGTAGCATTCGAGCGGTACGTTTGTGAAACATCGCGGCTATGGCTCACGGGGCTGTCATGCGGTTCCCGTGTCGCGCGAAAGGGTGATGGGTCAAGACCCATCCTACCTCGCAGTCAAAACCTCAGTTGGATATCAATGACGAGGGGGTGAGCTTGGGCTATTCATGGCAGTCCGTTTTCAATAATAAGACAATGGATAGTCGGGCTTTCAAAGCCGCTCTTCAAAAGGGGTCATCGGTTCATGTATTTTGTTTTCTCCTTGCTGGCGTGGAGTGTGGCAACCTTCATTATTCTGGGCGGAGCGCCCGAGCCTGTTGCGGGCGTGAGTTTTACCCTGCTGTATTTTGTTGTCTTTGGTATTTGGGGGATCGTTTGGATAATCTTTTGCGAAAAGATCGTGCGTAGGTTGGGATTGCCGTGGCCCCATCTGTTCTTACTTCTTTTGGTCGGGCTGTTGTATGGTCTGGCGCTGGCTTTGATGGGGGATGTCCCCCCTCATGTCACTTTGCCCTTTGTGCCAGTGATTATAGTCTATCTGATCAAGCTGTCGCGCCTTGGGGCCTGATAAACTCGTTTTGGTGGTGCAGATGCGCCTACTTTCAGCGCCACAAAACCAAAAGAGGGCTTAGACAGCCGCAGTTGCCTTGCTCTCTGAGCGCGTGCCCGCTTTCACCGTGTGTCGGACGGGGCCACAGCATGGGAGGCTGGCACCAAGTCCCGCACAACACGAAATCCGATTGTAGGGGGCCAATGATCATTTGACATGGCGACGCGCCGCGCGGGGCGGGCTAGCTCGACGTTGCCATCATACATCCCACCTTTGAGGGCGCGTTTGCAGTCAGCGCGATCGTTGTCTGCGGCGAGTTATTGGCTGGATGTGGACAAACCGCGATGCGGGCCTTCGCCGCAACTGCTTGTCATTTCAGAGGCATTTCCAGACATATGCCGCAGCCTCCAGCCATTCGCGGCGTCAAGTCGATCAACTGGTAACAGGTCATGCGCGCTTCCTAGGTCATAGTCCCAGACATATTCGCCGTCCTTTGTATCCCGCCTATAGACCAAGAAATTTGCCTGTTGGAGGGTTAGCGTGTCGCCTTGGGCAAATCTGGTCGTTGTGCCCGCCCGCGCGGCATATTCCCATTCCGCTTCTGTCGGAAGGCGGTAGAGGCCAGCGCCCACCTTGCTGTTCAGCCAGGCAGTATAGTCCAGCATGTCTTGGTAGGTGACGCCGGTCCTCGGGTTTTGCGGATCGGTTTGATATTCCTGAAACTGCCGCCGAAACCCGACGCGGGAGTCAGGTGTCGGACTGCAATTTGCCGATCTTTCACAGGCGGTATAGGCGGCGGGGGAAACGGTGG
>DFSO01000089.1:15476-25537 GCA_002378665.1 Loktanella sp. UBA3435
TGGAATAGAATTGCCGCAGGCCTTCCTCAGGTTCGTCCGGATCAATGCCAAGGTCGACAAAGGCCTGCCGGAGCATCTGTTCGATGTCAGTTGTGCCGACATTGATATTTGCAAAAAACCGAATTCGGGCGTCATGGGCCTCTTTCGCGGGAGACCCCATCTGGAATTGCCCTAAAGGCAAGGCCACCATCTGCGGACAGGCATCACAGTCTTGGAAAACCTCAAGCGGGCTGACCTGTTCACCGGCGGCGGTTTGATAGACCTCGGCCGCAAACGCGGATGTGGCGGTCGTCAAAAAGCAGAGGAATGTCAAACGTGATAGGATCTTTAGGCTGCGCATCTACTCGTCTCGGGGTTATTTCACCAGCCAATCCACCATGTTTCTCTGACGATACTATGGCACGAAGCAGGTCATCGGCACTTCTGTCCTGCAAGCCCAAAAAACCCGATCGCTTGCGCAATCGGGCTTTCTAATCTTCAAAACCAAAAGAGGGGCTTAAGCCGCCGCAGTTGCTTTTGCGATCTCTTTTTTCACTTTCAACGCATCTGCGGAAAGTTCTGCATCTTTGGACTTTGCAAAGAATGCGTCCAAACCACCGCGGTGGTCGACTGTGCGCAATGCAGCGTTAGAGATCTTGAACTTGAACGAACGGCCGAGCGATTCGGACATCAGTGTCACGTCCTGCAGGTTCGGCAAGAACCGGCGACGGGTACGGTTTTTGGCGTGGCTGACATTGTTGCCAGACATTGGGCCTTTTCCAGTCAATTCGCAACGACGTGCCATGATGTAATCCTTGTCTTAACAGGCTGCCATGTGGATCGGCCACTGGCACACCTTTTTATCGGGCTGAGGCCCTGCAAAAGCAAGGCCGTGAATTAGGTCTCCGCGATTTAGGAGGATTCCCAGCCCGCGTCAACCCGCATCGGTAACAGATTGGGCAAAATGCACAGGCTATTAGCGGTGTTGGTCGATCAGTATCGGATTTCCATCAGGGTCCACAACAACAAAGCTCGCAGGACCGCTGGGTCCATCGGTATTTAGGTTGGGATCGCTGGCATCAAACGGAACGCCCGCCGCCTGAAATGCGGCCTTAAGGTCCCGCACGTCTGTAAAGGTATCAAGATTCTGAGCCTTTTGATCCCAGCCCGGATTAAAGGTAAGCATGGGTTTCTCAAACATGCCTTGGAACAGGCCGATGATATTGTCGCCGTTCTTGAGGATCAGATAGCCGTGGTCCGCGTTGCCGCCAAAATCCACAAAGCCGATTTTGCGGTAAAATTCTGCCGATTTCGCCAAATCTTTCACGGGGAGGCTAATTGAGAATGCGCCGAGGTCCATAATTTCTCTCCTTTATGAGCAGAAAGTTAGGCCTTTTCTCTGGGGCACGCAAATAATGCGCGGTTTGACATCACGACGCCTGAGGGCCGCTTATTGAATAAGCGACAAAAGCTCAGGAACTTTTTCAATGATATCGATGGGCTCGACTTCAGGATCCCATCCGGATTTTATGGTCGCTAGGGGTAGCAATTCAATCCCGTGATACAGGCCAATCGTCATCTCGCCATTATACAGAACGGCGTAGTCTTTGACGTGTCCACCTTCGACGACGCCGAAGCCGAGCGTTTCGTAAAAGGCCATAGACATCGCAATATGTTGGACCGGCAGGCTGATCGAAATTGGCGCTACATTCATGAGCGATTCCCCATTGTGTGCAAGGACCGTAACAGAAACAGACGAAAAAACTAATTTTTACTGAAGCTTAGAGAAGTCCGGTCTGGGGCGGTGGTCGCGTGATTGAATATAATTTGATTGTTTCCAAATCACGGTCAATGTGCGGAGGGTGCGCGTTTATCCATCCGATCCAGCAAATCGCGCATGTATTCGGCATCATCCAGACGCGCCTCGCGGTGGGTTGCGATGATCGGTTCAGGCTGTGGCGGGCATTCGAGCGCCATCTTTTGAACCACGCCCGATTGCCCCGCACGGCGCAAAAGTGCTGTCGCAGGATGACCGCCAAAGCCCAAGCGCGCGAGCTTGACCCGTGGAAACACCTCTTGGATCATCTGTGCATTCACAAGGTCCAGCGGGCGGAAGGGATCGGCCACGATCACGCCTTGTAGGCCAGGTTTGGCATAGGTCACAAGATCGCCAAGCGCCTTGTCAAAGCCCGTTGCGTCATGATGGAACCGCTTGTCGAAGGGCATCACATCTGGGGGGATCGAGAATTGCGGCGAGACCGCCAACGCATAATTGGCCCGCGCTGCACGGGCAAAGCGAAACGCCCCGTAGCCGCCCATCGAAAAGCCCATCATGTGAACGGTCTCGTAGTGCGGGCAAAGCGTTTTTAAAGTGTTTTCAAGCGCGTATGTGTCGTTGTTAATGAACCAATCGTTGCGTCTCGTGGCGATGCAAAGTTGTGCAAAGCCGCGCTTTTGGGCGGAATAGCTCATCTGGGCGGGGTTGAAATCCTTTCGGCCTGCCTCGCGGAAACTGAAGGTGATCAGCAGGCGGCTGGCCTCGCCATTAAACATCGTGGCCCGCAAATGCTCGCCGCTAAAAACCACATCACCTTGTTCACTCATACCATCGCTCATGTTTTGGAAACGACATCTGCTGCGGCGGCGGCGGGGGTGATGAGCCCTGCGGCCACATCCTTTTCCAGCGCCATCATGCGCGCGTGCAAATCGGGGTCGGCGGTAATGCGGGCCAGCAGTTGCAGGCGGACCTCTTCGGCGAACCAATAGCGGGCTTGGTTTGCGCGGGTGCTGGTCCAAACGCTGCTGTCACGGCGCCAGTTCACAAGGGTCTGCATCTCGGCCCAAGCGGTCTCTAATCCAATCGTTTCCAATGCGGAAACAGTCATGGCCTTGGGGAAGCCGTCAGGGTCTTGGGCACGCTTTCGCAGCAGCCGCAAAGCCCCCGCATAATCCGCGCAGGTGCGCATCGCTTGGGATTTCAACTCGCCATCGGCCTTATTCACAAGGATGATATCGGCGATTTCCATGATGCCGCGCTTGACGCCTTGCAATTCATCGCCACCCGCAGGGGCGAGCAACAATAGAAAGAGGTCTGCCATCTGCGCCACAACGGTCTCGGACTGGCCAACGCCCACGGTCTCGATCAGCACAATGTCAAAGCCCGCAGCTTCACAAAGTGCTACCGCCTCGCGGGTCCGCCGTGCCACGCCGCCAAGCTGCGTCTGACTGGGCGAGGGGCGGATATAGGCCAAAGGGTCGCGGGCCAAACGGTCCATCCGCGTCTTATCGCCCAAGATCGAGCCACCAGAACGGGCCGACGACGGATCAACGGCCAGAACTGCAACGCGTAGCCCTTGGCCCGTGAGCATCATGCCGAAACTCTCGATAAACGTGGATTTCCCAACGCCCGGTGTGCCAGAGAGGCCGACCCTCAGTGCCTGTTTGGACGTGCCGAGGATATCAAGCAAAGCGAGCGCATCGACGCGGTGATCTGTGCGGCCACTCTCGACCAAGGTAATGGCACGCGCCAGCGCACGCCTGTCGCCGCGCACCACACCTGCCGCAAGTTCGGCGATATCAAGGGTCTTAACCATATGCCTGTTTTAGGGGGCCGTAGGCCCCAGCGCAATCGCCACTTCAATCTGCTTGGTGATGTGAGGACGCAGTGCTACGGTTTTGCAGGTAAGTGAGGGGCGCGCCAATGAAAACACCACTACACCTTTGGATTGTCGGGGTTTTATCGCTGCTGTGGAATGCAGGCAGCGGCTATGACTACCTGATGACGCGGCTAGAGAGCACGGCCTATCTCGCAGTATTGACTGAGCCCCAACGCGCGTTTCTCGACGCGGCCCCCATGTGGTTTAACGCAACTTGGGCAATTGGTGTCTGGTTTGCGATCCTTGGATCAATCCTGCTGCTGTTCCGCTCGCGATTGGCGCGGACCTGCTTTGGATTCTCAGTTTTGGGGCTATTGGCGTCATCGGTCTATAGCTTTGGACTGGCCACGCCCACGACATTTGAGATCATGGGCACCACCGCGATCTGGTTTTCGGCCGCAATCACCGTGGTGCTGATCTTACTCTATCTCTATGCACGGCTCATGACGCGGCGGGGCGTTTTGCGTTAGCGGCACATCTGTTCGGCCGTGCTGCTGAAGCGCTTGTAACGATCCCAGAACTGATTGTCAGAGTAGCTTTTTGACTGGCGGGTGTCCTGCGCGTCCTGCGGCTCTTTAAAGAACTTCGCGGCACGGCGCTGCTCTGATCCGTTCAAGGTCTGGTTCGCAGCTTGTTGCACACATGAGCAAAGCTGCGTCGAGGCAGATTTCCGGTCCGCCGCCATACAGGCCTTGCTCACGGGGCCAGACACACGGCCACCACCACATGCGGTTAGAAAAACCAGAGCGGACATCACTACAATCTTATGCATCATTCACCTGTCATCTTAGCACCGCCCGATTTGTCGGGTCTAAGGCGCAAACTGCTGTTGAGGTGAGGTTAACAGGGGGCGGGGGCGCGTGCAAATCAAATGGTTGGAATCAACATGATCCTTGCAAGGTAACGCGCATCAGCGCATCTTCACCTAAACGCAAATGAAAGGTGTTTGGGATGAAGGTTGTCGTTATGGGCGCGGGTGTTATTGGTGTGACGACTGCTTACTACTTGGCCAAACAAGGTGCCGAAGTTGTTGTTATTGATCGACAAACCGGGCCGGGCCTTGAGACATCCTACGCCAATGCGGGCCAGCTCAGCTATGGGATGACATCCCCTTGGGCCGCACCCGGTATCCCGGTGAAGGCGATCAAATGGCTGTTCATGAAGCGCCGCCCGCTGTTTATCTGGCCTTTGATCAGTCCAACGATGTGGAAATGGTGTGTCCAGATGCTCCAGAACTGCACCGAGGAAAACTATGCGATCAACAAGGGCCGCATGGTCCGCGTGTCGAGCTATTCGCGCGATGTGATGCCTGAACTCATTGCCGAGACGGGCATCAAATACGACGGCCGCGAGCAGGGCACGCTGCAACTGTTCCGCACCGCCAAACAGATGAAGGCCTCTAAGGCCGACCAAGATATCCTCGCTGAATATGACAGCCCTTACGAGGTGCTGGGCCGTGATGCTTGTATTGATGTCGAGCCTGCTCTGTCTGATGTGCGTAACAAATTCGTCGGCGGTTTGCGCATGACGGCCGACCGCACAGGCGATTGCCGCATGTTCACCATCGCGCTGACCGAGATTTGCGAAAAGATGGGCGTCGAGTTCCAATACGGCCAGTCGATCAAAGGGATCGCGGTCGAGAACGGCAGGGTCGCGGGCGTCGACACCGAAATCGCAGGGCGCATCACGGGCGACGCTTACGTCTGCGCAATGGGCTCTTATGCGGTCAATGTTTTGAACCCCATCGGGATCAAATTGCCCGTCTATCCTGTGAAGGGCTATTCGGTCACGTTGCCCGTCACAGATGACCGCTATGCGCCGCAATCCACGATCATGGACGAGACCCATAAGGTTGCAATCACCCGCCTTGGCGACCGTATCCGCGTCGCAGGGCAGGCGGAAATCGCAGGCTATTCCAACCGCTTAGGGCCACATGCGACCGATACCGTGAAGCACGTGATCGGCGATTTGTTCCCCAAAGGCGGCGATATTTCCAAGGCTGAAGGCTGGACCGGCCTGCGCCCGATGACGCCAGACGGGACGCCTGTTTTGGGTGAAACCCACATCCCGAACCTGTTTGTGAACACCGGACACGGCACGCTTGGCTGGACGATGGCCTGTGGCTCTAGCCGCGCTGTAGCCGACGTGGTGCTGGGTAAGAAACCAGAGATTTCCTTCGATGGGCTGACCGCCGCAAGGTACACGCGGTAAGGGATTGTGCGTCCGCGAGCATGTTGATGAAAATACACATTTCGATATTTGAATTGACTTGGCGCGGCGCCATTGTGTTTGATGAACCCAAGATAAAATCTTAGGGAGAACGACAATGCGCACGATCCTCACTGCTCTATTTCTGTCGCTGACAGCAAACTTTGCTGTGGCCGCGGAAACCCATCACGTGGCAATTCACGTCGACCAGAACGACCCGCAAGTGATGAACCTCGCCCTCAACAACGCACAGAATGTGGCGTCCTATTACGCAGGAATCGGTGACGAGGTGATTATCGAAGTCGTGGCTTACGGTCCGGGGTTGAATATGTTCGTTGCGGGCACCAGCCCCGTCGAAGCACGTATTTCAGCGATGGCGCTGGAAAATGACAATCTGACCTTTGCGGCCTGTGCAAACACCCTTGCAAAGATGGTCGAAAAGGCAGGCAAAGACGTGCCGATCTTGTCTGAGGCAACAATGGTGCCATCCGGCGTGGTGCGCCTGATCGAGTTACAGGAAAACGGCTATGCCTACGTGCGTCCATAGTCGCGCTGAACCATGGTCTGTCGCTCAGGGCGGGCTGTGGCCGATGTGGTGCTGGGTAAAATCGTTTGATGGGCTCACCCACGTGCGGGATACGCAGTAAATGGGCATGATTTTACATTGCGTCTTTTACCACTTCCGATAGGAAGCAGCACCGCAACAGCGGCAAGAGATCGTGCAAGAGCTTGCGCGCTTTAGTCAGTCGCTTGACGGTGTTCTGGGTTTCGAACATGGCCCGAACCGTGACTTTGAGAAGAAATCACAAGGCTACGACAGCGGCTTTGTAATCCGCTTTACCTCGCAAGAGGCGCTTGCGACCTACGCCAATCACCCGACACATCAAGCCCTCGGCAAGCGCCTGTGCGATCTTGTGCAAGGCGGTGCCGACGGCATTATTGTTTTCGATCTGGAAACAAACGGCTAGCCGCCAAGCGACCTGAGCAACTCCATCGACGGATCACCTGTTGCGGCTTGCCCGATGCTGCGCTGGTAGTTCGCAATCGCCGTGCGGCTGTTCGGGCCGATCACGCCGTCGGTGCCATCGGTGTCAAAACCACGCGCTGTCAGGCGGCGTTGCAATTGTTCGCGGTCCGCTTTCTGCATCCCGTATTGGTCGGGAGGAAAGCTGGCGCGAATAGGCCCGCCACCCGCGATACGGTCCGACAAATGCCCCACGCCAATCGCATAGGCGTCCGAGTTGTTATAGCGCTTGATCGCGCGGAAGTTGGCGGTCACGGCAAAACGTGGCCCGCCAACTTGCGGTTGAATGATCGTGCCATCAGGCGCGCCGTTGCCCACTTCGCCACCCCAGCGCAGGCCAGGTTTCCAGCCGTTTTTCGCGAGATAAGCCGCCGTGGACGCCAGGGCATCGGACGGATCATCCGACCAGATATCACGTCGCCCGTCGCCTGTGAAATCAACCGCAAAGGCTTGATAAGACGTCGGAATAAACTGCGTGTTGCCCATCGCACCCGCCCATGAGCCCTTAAGGTCCTGTGCCGAAATATCGCCCGACTGCAAAATCCGTAGTGCGGCGATCAACTGGCCTTCATAGAACTGACCGCGCCGCCCGTCAAAGGCCAGCGTCGAGGTGGCCGCAACCACCGACACATCGCCGCGCCGTTCGCCAAAGAAACTCTCAAGCCCCCAAATTGCCGCGACGATCTGCGCAGGCACACCGTATTTCGCCTCAATCGCGTTTAGCGTACCCCGATGACGGGCAAGGGCCGCGCGGCCCTTGGTCACGCGCTCGTCAGAGGCGGCAATCGCGAGGTAGTCCTCAAGGGTGCGGTTAAATTCGGTCTGGTTGCGGTCACGTTTCACAACACCGGGCAAATAGCCCGCACCGCGAAAACCAGCGTCTAAGGTGGACTGGGAAATGCCCTGATTGGCCGCACGTGCGCGAAAACCACGGACCCAAGCGTCATAATTGGCGTTTCTGACAGGTTGCAGATCATCAGGCACACGCGGGCTTGCCGCCACAGACGCACGCCTACCACAGCCCGACAACCCAAAAGCCGCAACCCCAAGAAGCGCCACTCTCCGCGATACAACCATAACTCACCCCAATGTTTTTGTTTTAACGATAGCTACCTTGCCCGCAAGTCCGCGCAAATTGGTGATTTCGCGGGCAGGGCGCATCGGCTCTTTTTCGCGTGTTTGGAGGGCTATGAGGTCAACTGTTCAGATCATCAGCGCCTTTTTTAGCAATTCCTCTTTACCGTTATATTGCGAAACATCGACCCCGAGTTTGTGCAGCGCATCCGATATTTGCGCCTCTGTCAGCGCATGAATCTCTGCATCGGTCATCCGCATGAAATTAATCTTGACCTGATAGGCCTGATTGGTTTCGCCAAAGAAACTGCGGTTTTCAAAGGCGAATTCATCGGCGTATTTCTTCATGAAATGGGATAGGAACGTGTTGATGCTTTGACGCACGCGCGGATCGTTGGGCAAAAGATCCGCCGAAGTGTCGAGGGTTTGCAGCATCAGATCTGACCAGCGTTTCGCACCTTTGTCATTCATCAATGCAATCGCATTATGGGTGTGGTGAAAGCTCAGCCTGAATTCAGCGCCGTGATAATAGGGGCCACCGCCCATGACGTCGATCCACATCGCCGCTTGGGTGTTGATGTGGTGGTCAATCGGGCCGACGTTCTCAAACACGCTTGTAAACCAAGGCTCATCCGCAAATACACGCTGATAGAACCGTTGCACAAGCCGCACTATTGGCTCTTGCCCCAGCACCGAATAAAGCTGCCAGAACTGGATCGGTTTTTGCGGGTCAACGGACGCCGTAAGCGAGACAATCTCCGCCATGCGGTGAGCATCAGCAGGCAGCAGACCCTTGGCGATCGCGGCCTTGATAAAGGCACGCTGGATGTCTTTGGTCATATAGCCATGCTGGGTCGGGTGTTTTGGAAGGTTTGGTTTAGTCACGCGCTTGCCCCGTTTTATGATGCCCCCGACATAGGCATTCACGCCTTGGGTTTTCAACTCAGCATCCGCGCACAGAGGGTCTAAACAATTGCGAGTGTGCTGGGAAGGTCAGGTGTCAGCTTTGCGGACAAAACGGACTTGTGCACGCGCGGCTATTGCTGACGCAGCATTTGCTCTCATGTGCGAAAGCCTGATCGCTGCACCGCGGTCGGTGTCACCGAACCGGCCGTTCTCACGTGTAAATCTGGTCTAGATTGCGCACCATATCTTGTAGCGCTATTGCTAAAGACCAATTTTGCGGTGGTGACATAGGACCGTTTTGCATTGGCGAACGGCACGACCGCTCGCCAACAGGTCTCAGATGTCTATTCGCTCAGCAATACTTAAGGCATCTTCCAGCTCGACGCCCAAATAACGCACGGTGCTATCGACTTTTGTGTGACCAAGTAAGAGTTGGACAGCGCGAAGGTTGCCTGTCTTGCGATAAATCTCTGCAGCTTTGGTTCGGCGCATCGAGTGTGTTCCGTATCCGCTGGGCTCTAGACCTATGGCTGTCACCCAGTCACGTACTAGTCGACCGTACTGACGTGTTGAGATATGCGGGCGGTCGTGGAAGCGGCTTGGAAACATAGAGCGACAGCCGATCATCTCAGGTGATCTCACCCATGCAATGACAGTATCACGAGTGTTTTCAGTCAGTTCGAACTGAACCGGTTTCTTGGTTTTGCTCTGGATCACCGATACCCTTTCGCGAACGCGGTCATCCTTGACCAAATCGGTCACAGCGAGTTTGACCAGATCGCAGCCGCGCAGCTTGCTATCGATTGCAACATTAAACAGCACCAGGTCGCGTAGGTAGCCCGCAAGTTCGAGCCGGGCACGAATGGCCCACACCTGTTTGGGAAGCAGAGGTCGTTTCTGACCTATTATTCGTCCCTTGTTCCAGGCTCTTCTCTTCGGGTTTACCATGGGTAGTTGGACTCTTGGCATAACATGCCCTCCAATCCTCCCTCCATGCCCAGACATCAGCACCGCGCCGACGAAGACAACATAGCATCCGTTCAAGTGGCCGTTGTGAAAAGGAACGAGCAAGCATTATCGTTGCAAGTGCATCAGGCCGGTAAAAGCCTAAGGCGACGAGTGCCGCGCCTTGCTCAAGCGTCAGAGCACTGCAGTCATTTGACATCGTTTTTGCACGCTATCTGCCGCAAATCTTTGCAAACCCGTAGACGTTT
>DFSO01000087.1:0-780 GCA_002378665.1 Loktanella sp. UBA3435
ACCAACTTTCGGGCATAGCTCCAGTAGCTCACGTGTATAGCGCCACTTGGCGTTGTCTTTCTCCTCATGCATCCAGCGCCTAATGCCTTTGTACAACACGCTGTATTCTTTAAGTGTGAATGCTGGGCGTGTTTTAGTACGCTGTGCTTTGTGTCTAAACGTTGGTGTTGGTTTGTTGCCTCTGTAGCCACGTTCTTGCGCAAACTTCAGCACAGTGAGTGCAAAGGTAGTTTCCCACTCAAGTGTTTTATCTGCTGGATTTAAGCTGTGGTTCTTTGGACGCTGCTCTACTGGCACGCGGTGATAGTAATCACGTCGCCAATCAACGTAGTCACGCAGCAGTGCATTATCTATCTTATCAACTGGCTTCTTGCCACAGTACTCATGCCAAAACTTGCTCACACGCACTATCTGGCGCAGCATATAATCACTGGTTTGCTGTTGATTGGCTTTGTTACTGTGCTTGTAAGTGCCACGTGCATTCTGGCTCTCACGCAGTTTGGCATATTCGTTAAGCACATCACTGAAACGTTTAATCTGCAGTGGCAGCTGTTCTTCTTTGCGAAACTCTAACTCTTAGTGCGCACGTACAGCCAAATCACGTGCCTTAGCCAAGTCTCGTGTCTTTAGGCTTTTGTAGATGTACTGCCGCGTGCCTTTGTACAATCGCACTTGGAAAATGCCATTGCGCGAGAACAGCAGTGCCCTTCCGTCAAGCAGCTTTTCTTCAAACTCACCCTCAGTTTTGCCTAACAAATGCCTAACAACCTATGCAAAATC
>DFSO01000087.1:1097-14349 GCA_002378665.1 Loktanella sp. UBA3435
AACTTATTTCCCGATCCACAGGGGCAAGGATCGTTGCGGCTTGGGCTGCCCCAAGTCTCTGGATTATCCTCAACAAAGCCTTCGCGCGCCGTAGACCCTGTACCCGTTTCATCAGATGTCGCACGGGCAACCGCTTGGCCTTGGGCTTCTGCAGCGGCGGCTTGCTGGGCACGCATCTGCTCAATCAATTTCTGCTGCTCTTCAGGCGAAATCGGACGGATTTGCCCAAGTTTTTGGGTCACTTCAGTGCGCAAACTATCCAACAGACGCTCGAACAATTGGAACCCTTCGGTTTTGTATTCGTTCAGCGGATCACGCTGGGCATAGCCACGGAAGCCTACAACAGCACGCAGGTGTTCGAGCGTCAAAAGATGCTCACGCCATTTGCCATCAATCGTCTGCAAAAGAATCTGCTTTTCGATGTTGCGCATGGTCTCGTCACCAAAGCTCGCGGCCTTTTCTGCCATATATTTGTCCGAAGCTTCCTCAAGACGCGTCCTGATCACATCGTCGTCCACGCCTTCTTCTTCGGCCCACTTCATCACCGGCTCATCGATTCCCAACTGGGCAATCACATCAGCATAGAGCCCCTCAGTATTCCACTGATCGGCATAGGATTTCGGCGGCATGTGTTCGTGGACCAGATCGTCAATCACCTGATGGCGCATGTCGGCCACGATGTCGGACAGGTCCGAGGCTTCCATGATGTCGCGGCGCTGGGTAAAGATCACCTTGCGCTGCTCGTTCATCACATCGTCAAACTTCAAAAGCTGCTTACGAATGTCAAAGTTACGGCCTTCAACCTTCGCCTGCGCGCGCTCTAGCGATTTGTTAACCCAAGGGTGAATAATCGCTTCGCCCTCTTTCATGCCAAGCGAAGACAGAACCTTGTCCAAACGCTCGGACCCGAAAATGCGCATAAGATCGTCTTCAAGTGACAAGAAGAACGACGACCGACCCGGATCACCCTGACGGCCAGAACGTCCGCGCAACTGGTTATCAATGCGGCGGCTTTCATGGCGCTCTGTCGCAAGAACAAAAAGACCACCGGCCTCTTTGACCTTGATCTTCGCTTCGGCAACCTCGGCCTCCATCTCGGCACGCACGGTCTCAGGATCTGCATCGGGCTTCTCTGCCAAGGTTTGCAAAACGCGCATCTCGACGTTGCCGCCAAGCTGAATATCGGTCCCGCGACCCGCCATGTTCGTGGCAATCGTCACGGCGCCAAACTTACCCGCATCCGCAATGATCTGTGCTTCTTGCTCGTGCTGGCGAGCGTTCAAAACGTTGTGCTTGATACCCTCAGCCGTCAGCAATTGCGCCAAAAACTCGGACTTCTCAATCGAAGTTGTACCAACAAGGATCGGCTGGCCCTTTTCATGGGCAACCTTGATCTCTTTGACAACACCGTCAAATTTCTCACGTGCGGTGCGGTAAACCTGATCATGCTCGTCTTGACGCGCAATAGGGCGGTTGGTCGGAACTTCGACAACACCAAGCCCGTAAATCTCCATGAATTCTTCTGCCTCGGTCAAGGCAGTACCCGTCATACCCGACAGCCTGCTGTAGAGGCGGAAATAGTTTTGGAAAGTAACAGACGCGAGCGTGACGTTCTCGGCTTTGACCGCGACGCCTTCTTTGGCTTCAATCGCTTGGTGCAAACCATCCGACAGACGACGGCCAGCCATCATGCGGCCCGTAAATTCGTCAATCAGCACAACTTCATTGTCGCGCACGATGTAATCTTTATCGCGTGCAAACATTTTATGGGCGCGCAGACCTTGGGAAAGGTGGTGCACCAATGTGCTGCTTTCAGGATCATAAAGGGTCTGACCCTCAGGCAACAAACCAACTACAGACAAACGTTCCTCAAGGAAATCGTTGCCCTCATCGGTAAAGGTGGCCTGCTTCACCTTTTCATCAATCGTATAGTGCTCGTCTTTGAGATCAGGCACGATCTTGTCGATCTGACGGTACATTTCTGCGCGATCCTGTGCAGGGCCAGAAATGATCAGCGGCGTGCGGGCTTCGTCGATCAGGATCGAGTCGACCTCATCCACAATCGCAAAGTTATGCGGGCGCTGATAAATCTGGGACAACTCGGACTTCATGTTGTCGCGCAGGTAATCAAAGCCAAGCTCGTTGTTGGTGGCGTAGGTCACGTCACACAGATAAGCGGCCTTTTTCTCGCCTTCGGGTTGCTGCGGATAAACAACGCCGGTGGTCATGCCAAGCGCGGTATAAACCTTGCTCATCCACTCAGCGTCGCGTTTCGCAAGATAGTCGTTCACGGTCACGATATGCACGCCCTTGCCCGACAGCGCGTTCAGGTAGGCAGGGAAAGTCGCAACAAGGGTTTTACCCTCACCTGTCTTCATCTCAGAGATGTTACCCTGATGCAGGAAAATGCCACCCATAAGCTGCGTATCAAATCCACGCAGACCAAGCGCACGGCGCGCGGCCTCGCGGCAGTTGGCAAATGCTTCTGGCAGCATATCATCGAGGTTTTCACCACCCTGCACGCGGGTCTGAAACTCGCGGGTTTTCTGAATAATACCCTCATCCGTCAGAGCCTGAAATTCTGGCTCCAGCGCATTGATCTTATCGACCAATGGACGCACCGATTTCACTTTGCGGTCATTGGCCGTGCCAAACACCTTTTTGGCAATTTTTCCGAAACCCAGCATATTTTCTCCGACGGCGCGATTACGCGCTACTTTCATGTTATTGCGAGGAGGTCGCTTGTAGGCCAACGGTAGGCCATTTACATAAGGGCCAAGGCCAGCCCCCTCAAAGGCTTTAATCGGATGTAAGGGGCCGGATATGCAGTGTCAACGCCGTGGCCCTCCACGGCTCATCAAGGGAACGTTTAATGCTGAAACATGCAACATTTTTTGGGGCAATGGCCCTTTCATTGGCCGCAACGGGTGTTTTTGCCGAGGGCGAGACAGCCGCGACGGTCGTTGCAACCGTTGACGGCACAGAAATTACACTCGGTCAGATGATCATTGCGCGCGCGCAATTGCCCCAACAATACGCCCAATTGCCCGATGATGTGCTTTTTGAAGGTATCCTTGACCAGCTAGTGCAGCAGCAAGTTTTGGCTGACGGCTTTGGCGAGGCACCTGCCCGCGTCGATTATGCGATCACAAACGAGCGCCGCTCGCTGCTAGCTGGTGAAGAAATCAACCGCATTACCATGACGACTGTGACCGAAGAGGCGGTGAAAGCAGCCTACGACGCAAAGTTCGCAGATTCAGCGCCCAGCACGGAATATAACGCGTCTCACCTTCTTGTTGAAACCGAAGAAGAGGCGTTGGCTGCCAAAGCACGTATCGACGCTGGCGAAGATTTCGCAACCGTTGCCAAAGAGGTCTCAACAGGCCCGACTGGTCCAAACGGCGGCAACCTTGGTTGGTTCGGCGCAGGTCAAATGGTTCCTGAATTTGAGGAAGCCGTGAAAGCGATGTCGCCCGGTGAGGTCTCCGAGCCTGTAAAAACACAATTCGGCTGGCATGTCGTCACCCTGCTCGAAACCCGCAACGCAGAGGCACCCGCACTCGAAGACGTACAGCAGGAAATCTTCGCAGAGGTCCAAGAGGCCGCAATCCAAGCGCGCTTGGTCGAACTCAAAGATGCAGCCGAGATCACCCTGCCAGAGCCTGACGCCTTTGATCCGACCCTTATCAGCAACATTGACCTCCTAGGAGAGTAACCCATGTCCATTTCACCCCTCGCACCAGCCTCCTTTCCTGACCTACCCGTCATTGACGGCGTGACTTTTGCGGCGGCCGCTGCTGGGGTGAAACGCGCAGATAGGGTCGACGTTATGTTGGCCCTTCTCGCGGAAAGCTCATCCGTGGCGGGGGTTTTCACGACCTCCTCCACGCGCTCCGCCAACGTGCTTGATTGCCAACGCAAACTGGCGCTGGGCACATCTGGCCCTGCCGCGATCCTCGTGAACTCTGGCAACTCTAACGCCTTCACAGGCAAGCTGGGCGAGGCCTCAGTGGCGGCTCTCGCCAAAGGCGTATCTGACCTTTGCAACGTCGACGTCAACCGCGTCTTCACTGCCTCCACAGGTGTCATCGGCCAGCCATTGCCGCATGAAAAGATCGTGGCGAAACTTGGCGAGCTACGCGAAAACCAGTCGGCCGAGAACCTGTCCGACGCCGCCCGCGCCATTATGACGACAGATACCTTCCCAAAGGGATCGACAAAAACAGTCTCTATTAAAGGCAAATCTGTCAAAATCGCAGGCATCGCCAAAGGCTCAGGCATGATCGCGCCAGACATGGCCACCATGCTCGTCTACATCTTCACCGACGGCCAAATCGCCCAAGCCGACTTGCAAGCGCTGGTCTCAAAGCACAACGCAAAAACCTTCAACTGCATCACCGTAGATAGCGACACCTCGACCTCCGACAGCCTGATGATCGCCGCAACAGGCCGCTCTGGCGTCGATGTGACAGGCAACGCAGACTTCTCCGACGCTCTGCATGAAATCATGCTCGATCTTGCCCAACAGGTCGTGCGCGACGGCGAAGGCGCGACCAAGTTCGTGACCATCAACGTGACTGGCGCGGCGTCCGACAGCGATGCGCGCCTTGTTGCGATGTCCACCGCGAACTCCCCGCTGGTAAAAACCGCCATCGCTGGTGAAGATCCGAACTGGGGTCGTATTGTTGCCGCTGTCGGTAAATCAGGCGCAGCCGCCGACCGCGACCTGCTCACCATTCACTTTGGCGACGTGCTTGTCGCCGAAAACGGCTGGGTCGCACCGTCTTACACCGAAGAAGCAGGGGCCGCGTTGATGAAAGAGCAAGACATCGCCATCAACATTGGCCTCGGCCTCGGTGACGGCAAATGCACCGTCTGGACCTGCGACCTCACACACCAGTACATCACGATCAACGCGGACTACCGCTCGTGAAAACGCTGCTCGTCTCTGCCGTAGCTCTCATCGACACAGACGGGCGGATCCTCCTCGCCCAGCGCCCCGAGGGAAAATCTCTCGCGGGGCTCTGGGAATTTCCGGGCGGCAAAGTGGAACAAGGCGAAACGCCCGAAATCGCCCTGATCCGCGAACTGCAAGAAGAACTCGGCATCAATACTTGGACGAGCTGCCTCGCACCACTCACTTTCGCCAGTCACAGCTACGACGACTTCCACCTGCTGATGCCACTCTTCGCCTGCCGCCGCTGGGAAGGCACACCGCAACCCCGCGAAGGCCAGGTCCTCAAATGGGTCCACGCACACGACCTGCGCGACTACCCCATGCCCCCCGCAGACATCCCCCTGATCCCGATTTTACGGGATTGGTTGTGAAGCAGCCCAGTGGTAGATGATTGCTTCTAGCCTCTAGTTAAATGGTCGATAGGTCCATAGAGACATTATGGCGCTCAACAATTTGGCGGCAAAATGAAGTTTGCGCGTACAGTTGGATTGACCGTTATCATACTTGTTGGACTGATTTGGCTAATCGACAAGATCTTTCTTCATCAGGGTAACTGTCTAGATGCTGGCGGTCGTTGGGAAGTCGATAGTCAAAGTTGTGATTTGGGAATGTAGGCCCATGAGTGGTCCATTGTTCGAAGTTCCGTGCATCCGCCACTCCCACTGTTCACGAAAACAAAAAAGGGCGGTCCAAACGGACCGCCCTTTTTTCTAACTCAATCGCAACGGATTAAAGGTTACGCTCAACCGATTCGCGCTCGAAGATTTCGATCACGTCGTCTGGACGGATGTCCTCATAGTTCTCGAACGCCATACCACATTCCTGACCGGACTGTACTTCAGGCACTTCATCCTTAAAGCGCTTGAGCGTCTTGAGCGTACCTTCGTGGATAACCACGTTATCACGCAGCAAACGGACACCAGCGGAACGACGGGCAACACCCTCGGTCACGATACAACCAGCGATCTTACCAACGTTAGAGACCTTAAAGACCTCTTTGATCTTGGCATAACCGATGAACTTTTCGCGGATTTCAGCAGAGAGGAGGCCAGAAGCCGCCGCTTTCACATCGTCCACAAGATCGTAGATGACCGAATAGTAACGGATCTCAACGCCCTTTTGGTTGGCTGTTTGACGGGCGGACGCATTCGCACGCACGTTAAAGCCAAACACAGGGGCGCCAGAGGCCTCGGCCAGACCGATATCGGATTCCGTGATCGCACCAACACCAGAGTGTAGGACGCGCACGCGCACCTCATCATTGCCGATTTTCTCCATCGCTTGCACAATCGCTTCGGCAGAACCCTGAACGTCAGCTTTCACCAAGATTGGCAATTCGCTCATGGTCTCGCTTGATTTCGCGTTCGCCATCAACTGGTCAAGCGTCACAGCAGCACCAGCCGCCGCACGTTTGTCCTTAGCCGCTTTCGCACGGTATTCAGCAATCTCGCGCGCTTGCGCTTCGGTCGAAGTCACGTTCAAAACGTCACCCGCTTCAGGTGTGCCGTTCAGGCCCAAGACCTCAACAGGAACAGATGGGCCAGCTTCGTCAATGCGATCGCCCTTATCGTTGATCAGCGCACGAACCTTACCCCACTGCTCGCCAACAACAAAAATGTCGCCTTTGCGCAATGTTCCGTTCTGGACCAGAACCGTGGCAACAGGACCGCGACCAACATCAAGCTGGGCCTCGATCACAGCGCCAGAAGCGGCACGATTTGGATTTGCCTTCAGTTCCAGAATTTCCGCCTGAAGTGCAATCGCCTCAAGCAATTCTGGCAAACCCTCGCCCGTCACAGCAGAGACTTCAACGTCCTGCACGTCACCAGACATGGCCTCAACAACAACCTCGTGCTGCAACAAGTCGGTGCGCACTTTGGTCGGGTTGGCGGCTGGACGGTCACATTTGTTGATCGCGATGATCATTGGAACCTTGGCTGCTTTGGCGTGGTGAATAGCCTCGACTGTTTGCGGCATAACCGCATCGTCGGCTGCAACAACCAGAACAACAATATCCGTCACCTGAGCACCACGGGCACGCATCGACGTAAACGCCGCGTGACCCGGAGTATCGAGGAACGACAACAACTGACCGCTATCGGTTGTGACCTGATAGGCACCGATGTGCTGCGTGATGCCGCCCGCTTCGCCCGCAACAACGCGGGTTTTGCGGATCGCATCCAGCAAGGATGTCTTACCATGGTCAACGTGACCCATGATCGTGATGATCGGTGCGCGATCAACCAGATCCTTAGGATCGTCTTTGATCTGGTCGATGACCTGCTCAACGTCAGCATCGGAAACGCGGACAACCTTGTGGCCGAATTCCTCGATGATCAGTTCCGCAGTATCGGCGTCAATTGTCTGTGTCTGAGTCGCCATGATGCCGTTGTTCATCAACGCCTTCACAACATCAGAAACGCGCTCGGTCATACGAATAGCAAGCTCGGCAACGGTGATCGTCTCAGGCAGAGACACGTCGCGGAAAACCTTTTCACGTTCAACCGATCCACCCATTGCTTTCGCACGGGCACGGTCTTGCTTGCGTTTCATCGCAGCCATTGAACGCTGGCGACCACCTTCGCGGCCAGTCAACGCATCGTTCAACGTCAGCTTACCACCACGGCGGCCAGCATCATCATCGCGTGTTGGCTTGCCCTTGTTGGCATCTGCGGCACGGTTGTCCTTCTCGCGGTCAACCTTACGGGCCGCAGAGGATGGACGCGAGAATTCTGTCTCACCCGGAGGCGCATCAACAGGGCCACTTACGGCTTCTGGTGCGTTCTTTGCAGCTTTGGCTTTTTCAGCCTTCAGACGCTTGCGCTCTTCCTCTTCGGCTTTCGCCTTGAGGCTTTCCTCGCGCTCACGGTCTTCGGCCTCTTTGGCTTCTAACTCGGCACGGCGCTGTTCGCGCTCGGCTGCACGCTCTGCCTCTTCGGCCTCACGCTTTGCGGCTTCTTCGGTCTCACGGGCTTTGGACATTGCCAAAGCCTTCATGCGACGTGCCAATTCCACATCAGAAATGCCCGCAGGCCGCTTTGATGGATCACCACCGACAGGCATTGCAGGGCCACCCGTCGCAGGCTTTGCCGCACCAGGTTTCGGGACCACAACGCGCTTGCGTTTGGTTTCTACGACCACGTTCTTCGTGCGTCCGTGGCTGAAGCTCTGCTTCACATTGCTTGGGCGCGAACCGCCAAGACCAAGTGGCTTTTTACCGTCGTTATCGCTCATTTGGCTTCTTTATCCTTCCCGGCCGACACGTCGTCGCCGTCTATCTCTCGTAGACCACGTAGCTTTGTGGCTTCTTCTACAACACGGTTGCTGAGTTTTCCATTCGAGAGCGCGCCGTGTATTGCACTTCCACGTCCGAATGCCAAACCCAATTCCTCAGAAGTGAAACACCCGAAATAACGGGCACCCTCTGGGGTCCATAACTTTGCCTTGCCGCGCTCTGATCCATCAGAGGCTTGCAACAAAACACGGACATTCTCGCCACCAGCGAGCCAGCCCTTAACTTTCTCAAACCCACAAACCGCGCGGCCGGACTTACGGGTCAAAGCGATCAGGTCGAGGGCGTGGCGACACAACTGACGCTCTACCTCGTCGACAAGGCCTTCAGGAACAGAAACTGCTTTCTTTGCGCTGCGAGAGAACTGGCCCTTTGTAGCCGCTTCTAATATTGCACGATCAGCAGTCACATACATACCACGTCCAGGCAACTTACCCAAGACGTCAGGATAAATTCGGTCGTCTGGCCCCACAACAAAGCGGATCAGCCCCGCCTTAGGCGTGACCTCTCCCGAGACGATGCACTTGCGCTCAACGTCGTCGTTCTTTGCTTGATATGGACTCTTACGTGACATGTATCTGCGCTACCTCACGACGCCCAAATCAGGCGTCGTCTTCCTCTGTGTTTTCGTCTTCGTCAGATACCAGATCAGCGGGATCAACCCAACCCAGCATAACGCGGGCGGTCATAACCATGTTCTGCGCTTCTTCCAAGGACACTTCAAACTTCTCAAGAACGCCTTCGTCCTTCTTGCGCTCGCCGCCCTCTGTCGTCCAGCCACCGGCCAGCTCCCAGTCAGCACAGGTCGCGAAGTCTTCCAGTGTTTTCACACCATCTTCGGCCAAAGCTTGCAGCATCAAAGGTGTCAAACCCTCGAAGTTCACAAGGCTATCCTCAAGACCCAACGCACGGGCAGCTTCCATAGCTTTGGTGTTGATCGCCTCAAGGTATTCGCGGGCGCGTGTCTGCAATTCGCTTGCTGTGCTGTCATCAATTCCTTCAATGACCAGCAATTCATCAAGCTCGACATAGGCCACTTCTTCGAGGCTCGTGAACCCTTCAGATACTAGCAACTGGGCAAAGAATTCGTCCAGATCCAGCGCTTCCATGAACAGACCAGTGCGCAATTCGAACTCTGCCTGACGACGCTTGGATTCTTCTTCCTCAGTGAGGATGTCGATGTCCAAACCAGTCAACTGGGATGCAAGGCGCACGTTCTGACCACGACGACCAATTGCCAAGGACAATTGCTCATCAGGCACAACAACTTCGATCTTGCCAGCTTCTTCGTCCAGAACAACCTTGGAAACTTCCGCAGGCTGCAATGCGTTCACAAGGAACGTTGGCATATCTTCATTCCAAGGAATGATGTCGATCTTTTCACCCTGAAGCTCGTTCACAACAGCCTGAACACGGCTACCGCGCATACCGACGCAGGCACCAACCGGATCAATCGAGCTATCGTGCGAAATCACAGCGATCTTTGCGCGGGAACCCGGATCACGGGCAACGGCCTTGATCTCGATGATACCTTCGTAAATCTCTGGAACTTCCATCTTGAACAGCTCGGCCATGAACTCAGGCGCTGTACGTGAAAGGAAAATCTGCGGGCCACGCTGCTCGCGGCGGACTTCTTTGATGTAGCAACGGATACGATCGTTCGGGCGGTATGCCTCGCGGCCGATCTTCTCATTGCGACGCAAAATCGCCTCGCCAGAACCTACGTCAACGATCACGTTGCCATACTCTTCACGCTTCACAAGCGCGTTGATGATTGTGCCAGCACGATCTTTGAATTCTTCATACTGCTTGTCGCGCTCGGCTTCGCGGACCTTTTGCAAAATAACCTGCTTGGCAGACTGTGCCGCAATACGGCCCAACTCAACAGGTGGAACGACCTCGACGAATGTCTGACCGACCTCTGGATTTTCCATATATTCGCGGGCTTGATCGACAGTGAACTCGGCCTGATAGTTCTCAAGCTCGTCGTCCCCAACAACTGTACGCACGCGTGTAAATGTCGCACGGCCAGTCTTGCGGTCGATATCTACGCGGATATCCATCTCTGCGCCGTAACGGGATTTCGCAGCACGCGCGAGCGACTCTTCCATCGCCTCGACAACCAAATTGGCATCGATGTTCTTTTCGCGGGCGACAGCCTCGGCCGTTTGCAGCAGCTCCAGCTGGTTTGCAGAAGTAATTGCCATTCGTTAGTCCTCCTGACCATCAATGATGGTTTCGATTTGATCAAACTGGGTCTCGTCAATCTGACCCGCATCTTTACGTCCGCGCAAAACGTCGCGGATCAATTCATCTGTCAGCACCAATTTGGCGTCTGACAGCCATTCAAACTTTAGGCCAATCGTGCCCTCAGCAATCGTAATCAAGATTTCGTCACCCTCAACGCCAGCAAGTATGCCTTTGAAACGGCGACGACCATCAATCAATTCTTCGGTTTCAATCTTGGCTTCAAAGCCTTCCCACTGGTCGAAATCTTTCATCCGTGTCAGCGGACGATCGATACCGGGGCTGGACACTTCCAACGTGTAGGCATCCAAAATCGGGTCTTCGACATCCATGACGGCGGAAATCGCGGTGCTGATCTTGCCGCACTCATCAACTTCAATCGTGCCATCAGGCTTTTGAGCCATGACCTGCAGGATACTTTCTTTGCCAGTCATCAGACGGACACGCACAACTTCAAAACCCATGTCTTCGACAACAGGGGTGATGATCTCGGCAATCCGGCGATCAATGGCAGCTTTGGCGACTAGATCGTTCATATTTCTCTCAAGCACAAAAAAACGGGCGCGCGGCCCGTTACAAATTTCCGGTTGGGCGCTGGGTTTGGACCCCAGCACGCCGCTGTTTAACGATCATATAGACAAGGAAGGCTGAGTCTGCAAGGGGGCATTGAAACATGCCGGACTTCTCACAATTTTCGATTGCGGAAATTTGAGAAACATACCTAATGGTTGCAAGGCACCCCTTCGTCGGCTAGGTTTTTACTCTAGTTTTCAGGGGGATGCATACCAGTGCCAATTTTTTCAGCCGCAATTTCACAAACACTTTATGACTATATCAACGGCCTTATTACCGCCGAACAAGCAGGGCCAGACGTCGTGGCACTCGCGGCACTCCTAAATCCCATCTTTGGTACCGACGGCGAAGACAGGCTCTCGGGGACATCAGCGGCAGACGTACTCTTTGGCGGCGCGTCACAAGATTTTTTCTTCGGGGGTAAGGGAAATGACCTTATCTACACAGGGTCTGGAACCGATTACGTGCGTGCAGGCGCAGGCGACGATACCCTGCTTGGCGAAGACGGCGACGACCGGATCAGCGGCGACGCTGGTGACGACAAGCTTTACGGCGGCGACGGCAATGACATCATCGCAGGCGGCACTGGCAACGACCAGATTTACGGCGGCATAGGTGACAACACGCTCATTGGCGGGTCAGGCAATGACATCATTCACCTCGACAATGGGGTCAATATCGCGACGGGAGGAGCAGGTTCAGACGTTTTCATTTTCCAAAACGGCGGCGCCACAGACGCGGAAAATGTGATCACCGATTTTCAACTTGGGACCGACACCATACAATTTGGTGGGGTCACGTTTTCCGCTGATAGATTCTATTCTAGCGGCAGCGTCATGCGGTATTTAATGGATGGGGAATTTGTCGAAGTTGGCAATATTTTCCAGAGCGAACAAGGTGTGGTTATTCGCGCCTTCAACGTTCCCGAATTGGGATTGAATAGCGGTCAGATCATTCTAGCCGGGGTTTCACTCGAAGATGTTGGCCTGACAAATTTGTTGCGGGGAACTGAAGGCAATGATCGACTGGCCTCAACTGACGCGATTGACATGCTGTTGGGATATGGCGGCAACGACCTTTTGATCGGCGGCGCGGGGGATATCTTGACTGGTGGCGATGGAGCGGATTTCTTCTACCTACCAGCGTCCAATGTTACCATCACAGATTTTGAAATCGGCGTTGATCGGATCAGGTATGACTTACCAAACCAAACCGATTGGGAAACCATTAATCTAAACGATTTTTCACTTCACGAAAACGGTTCTTTGATTCAGTTTGACAGGAATACAATTTCAGTTGGGACATACGAAGATACTGACAGCGGCGTTGTTTTAACTCTGAATAGTGGCTTGGTTCTGACGCTAAACGGACACACAGCTTCCGAGCTTATCCCCCAGCAAATTAGCGGCATTTACGGAGACAACGACGATAACACACTCATCGTAAACGCGGACGACACGCTCGTTTATGGCGGCCGCGGCGCCGACTACATCACTCTTACGGGTGAGGCGAACTTTGATGTCTACGGCGATACAGACACAGGTCTCACAACCAACTATACTGACAGCGATGTTTTCAACTTTGAGAACGGTGCAGACGGCACAATTCACGATTTCAACGGCGACCGCATAGCAATCGGCGGTGAACGGCTGGCGTCTGTTCGGGGTTATACTTCACCCTACTCGCTTGACGCTAACGGAACGACACTACTTTACAACGGTGAGTCTGTCGGAACCATTGAACAGATTGGCGACAATGTCCGCATCGAGGCATTCGGCAGCACGATTCAGATTAACAATACGACTATTCCGCATATGAGCATCCATGCAGAGCCATTGCCACCAGTTGTTGAATACCTCACCGCAACCGACGATCTCGATTACTTCTTGCTTAATGGTGGTGCCGACACCTACGTCATTGACGGATTCGATGGTGACTGGATTTATGTAGGCTATGGGATCGGCGATTACCCTCGCTCCGAAGGCGCGCAAGATATCTACTATTTTGAGGAATTCTACATCGATGGCGAAATTGTCGATGTGCGCCAAACTTTTGGCCATACAGAGGTCATTGATGGTAGCACCCACATCTTTATTGGCCTAGGTGATGAACCCGACTTTATCCTGCAAAACTACACAGGTGTAGTGCAATACGAGATTTAGGGTGCCAAATCGGTGCACGCT
>DFSO01000087.1:14615-39748 GCA_002378665.1 Loktanella sp. UBA3435
GGTGCACGCTCTGTGCACGTAAGTCACAAACGAAAAACGCCCCGCAAATTGCGGGGCGTTCTCATTTCTAAAGGGGCGTAATTTACGCCACAGACCAACGCTCGGCCATACGCGCGTTATCCATCTGCCAAAGGTTACCAATAGTCTCTGGGCTGGAAATGCGGTTGTTCACAGCTTGTACGTTATTTGCAAACATCGGCAGGATCACGCCGCCTTCGTCACGTAAAATCTGTTGCATTTCATAGTATTGACCACGGCGCTTGTCGCTATCCAACTCGGCACGCGCGTCAATCAGCAGCGACTGGAAGTGTGGGTGATCCCAATGGCTGTCATTCCAAGGTGCGCCTTTTTCATAAGCGGTTGCGAACATCCAGTCCTCGGTCGCACGACCCGACCAGTAGCTCGCACACCATGGCTTTTTCATCCAAACGTTCGACCAATAGCCATCTGCCGGCTCTTGAATCACGTTGATATTGATCCCGCCCTTCGCAGCCGACGCCTGATAAAGTTGGCCGCCATCAACAGCGCCCTCAAAGGCAGCGTTTGAAACCGACAAATCGATATCCAGCGACGTAAGACCTGCTTGGCCCAAGTAGTACTTCGCTTTATCCGCATCGAACTCAAGCTGTTCCATATCCGCGTTGTAATACTGGTTTGCAGGACCAATCGGGGAGTCGTTCCCGACCATCCCGTGACCTTGCAAAATCTTATCAACCATTTCTTGACGATTGATGCCGTATTTCAATGCCTTACGAACATTTAAATCGCTGAATGGCGCAACATCTGTGAGCATTGGGAAGATATAGTGCTGGTTACCCGTCACTTCTTGAATGCGTAGCGCAGGATTCGCTTTCAGCAAGGCTTCGGTCTTAAAGTCGATACGGTTGATCGCGTCCACTTGGCCCGTCATCAACGCGTTCATACGCGCCGTGTTGTCGTTGATCGCGATGTATTCGATCTCTTCAAAGAAGCCAGCGGTATCGCCTTTGTAGTGATCAGCAACCCGCGTCGCGACCATGCGAACACCTGGATCAAAGCTCTTCACAGCGTAAAGGCCCGTACCAATACCCTTGGCAATCGCTTCTTCGATCTGGCCGGCTGGGTAAATGCAGATGTGGTAGTCTGACATCAAATACGGGAAGTCGGCGTTACCAGCGGCAAGCGTGAACTGCACCTGTGTATCCGACAACTTCTTCATCTCGGTGATGGCTTCAACGATCGGCTTTGCGGCTGACTTCGACTCTTCGCCAAGGTGCATTTGCAAGGATTCGATTACGTCATCCGCGCCAAATGCTTTGCCATTGTGGAAGTTGACACCAGACCGCAGGTTAAACGTCCATGTCTTCGCGTCAGAGCTCGCCTCCCAGCTTTCGGCCAGCTCGCCACGAAGGGACCCGTCAGCAGCGACTTCGGTCAAGCTGTCAAAAACAGCGCCCTGCGCACTTGCAATCATGAACAGGTCGGAGTGGGTACGGCTGTCCCAGCTATCAGAGGTGTTTGCGCCACTGAGGCCAGCAGTAAACTTTCCGCCCATCGTTGCGGCGCGAAGTGGCATGCCTGTCAGGCCAAGCACACCAGCCGCGGCACCGGATTGCATTAATCCGCGTCTGCTAATTCCATTCATATTCGTTCTCCCTAGTTGGTCTTAAAGGCGTTTTCCGCCCTTGGTTTCTCCACCATCGCGGTGATTCGTAATTACATCTTACCCACTGCAGCATCGCCGATGTTATCAACTTCGCGTTCTTTAAGTAGATTTGTGAGCCAATCCGGATCCATTTCAGGGACCGAAGACAGCAAAAGATCAGTGTAAGGATGATGTGGCGGCTGGAACATCTCGGCCTTTGGACCAGCGTCCACAACACGTCCGTCCTTCATCACGACCACTTCGTCAGCGATCGCGCGGACAGTCGCAAGGTCGTGGGTGATAAACATATACGACAACCCCAAGTCGTCTTGCAGCTTCGCCAAAAGGCGCAAAATGCCTTCGGCAACAAGCTGGTCCAGGGCACTTGTGACTTCATCGCAGATGATAAACTTTGGCTCAGCGGCCAGCGCACGTGCGATCCCGATCCGCTGTTTCTGACCACCCGAAAGCTCGGACGGCAGGCGGGTATAATACTCAGACGGCTCAAGCTCGATTTGCTCAAGCAGGTTATCGACGCGGGCACGCTTTTCCTTGCCCGTCAGCCCAAGGTAAAATTGCACGGGTCGCGCAATGATATCACCAATCGACATGCGCGGGTTAAGCGCGGTATCGGCCATCTGATAGATCATCTGCACTTGGCGCAACTGATCTTTGGACCGCTGGCGATAATCGGCGGGCATAACTTCGCCACCAAAGCTAACCTGCCCACCACGCGGTGGCAGTAGCCCCGTAATACAGCGGGCCGCCGTTGACTTCCCCGACCCAGATTCGCCCACAACCGCAACAGTGCGCCCCGCGTGAATATCAAAACTGACGTCATGCAAAACAGGCACTTTGCCGTAAGCCGCGTCAACATTCTGAACCGAAACAACAGGCACGGACTTCACTACAACGGGCGATTTCAGCGGGCGTTCAAAGCTGCGCACAGCCCAGAGGGATTTTGTGTATTCCTGCGTCGGCGAAGAAAGCATGGTGCGGGTATCGGCCGTTTCAACCTCGTCACCCCTCAGTAAAACCTTGATCCGGTCCGCCATCTGCGCCACGACGGCAAGGTCGTGGGTGATGTAGATTGCAGCCGTGTTAAAGTCTTTCACGATGTCACGGATAGAGGCCAGAACTTCGATCTGCGTCGTGACATCAAGCGCCGTTGTAGGTTCATCAAAGATGATCAAGTCAGGACGACAGGCCATCGCCATCGCCGTCATCGCACGTTGCAACTGACCGCCAGATACCTGATGCGGATAGCGGAAACCGATGTTTTCTGGATCGGGCAAACGGAGCTTTTCATATAGCGCCATGCCGTCGGCTTCGCTCTCGGCACGCGACATAACGCCGTGCTGAACGGGACCTTCGACATGCTGATCCATGATGCGGTGCGCAGGGTTAAAGCTGGCTGCCGCAGACTGTGCGACATAGGCGATCCGCTTACCCAACAGGCCGCGCTTTACCGATGCAGACGCCTTGAGTAAATCAATGCCGTCAAACTCGACGGAGCCTTCCGAAATGCGCACGCCGTCGCGGGTAAACCCCATCGCCGCCAAACCAAGCGTTGATTTGCCCGCGCCAGATTCGCCGATCAGACCCAGAACTTCGCCCTTCGCCAGCGTCAGATCGATACCGTTGATGATCGGGTTCCACGTCTCGTCGCTACGACCTTCAAGCTTAAGCCCACGAATTTTAAGGAGCGTATCAGTCATTCTTTGAGCCCCGATGTTTTATGCAACATCCAGTCGACCACAAAGTTCACGGCAACTGTCAGCAGCGCAATCGCACCTGCCGCCAACAGTGGCGTGGTTGCCGCCAATGGCGCGAATTGCGCAAAGTTGATGAAAGACGCCAGATCGCGGACCATCGTGCCCCAGTCGGCCAATGGCGGCTGGATACCTACGCCAAGGAACGACAACGCGGCGATTGTCAGGAACACGAAGCAGAACCGCAGACCGAATTCGGCCAGCAGGGGCGCGGTCGCGTTCGGCAGGATTTCCTTGAACACGAGATACCACATGCCTTCACCGCGCAGCTTTGCGGCCTCTATGTAATCCATCACAACGATGTTTTGCCCCACAGCGCGGGCTAGGCGGAAAACACGGGTGCTATCAATGACCGCAATGATCAGCACCATGAACACCGTCAACGGAATACCCAATCGCGCCGACCAGACGCTAGCGATCGTCATCAGAAGCAGCGCAAAGATCAGCGACGGGATCGCCATCAGAACATCAACACAACGGCTTAGAATTTGATCTGTCCAACCCCCAACAACCGCGGCAAGAAAGCCAAGGCTGCCACCAATAAAGAACGCAAGCAGTGTCGTCGCAAAGGCAATGCCAACTGTATTCTGCGCGCCGTAAATGAGACGGGACAAAATATCGCGACCAATCTGATCGGTCCCAAAAGGAAAGTCAGGATTGCCACCCATCGCAGGATCACCCCCTGGAATGATGTTTGCAGCGACGCCTTGGATGATCTCATCCTGACCGTAAGGTGCAATCAAACTCGCGAAAATCGCGAGGATCGCGTAGATGATAATCACCAGAATACCAAAGGCTGCAGTCAAGGGAATGGTTCGGAAAAGCTTGCGCGTGCCTGCCGTGCCAACATTGCGGCCAAGCAGGCGAAATAGCCAAGCGGCAGCGGAAAACACAAGGAACGCTTTGATCGCGACACCAAGGAAGAAGAATTTGTTGGCGACGGCTGGATCAGCGCTGCGTGACTGCATGAAACCCCAAATGAGCCAGCTCAGAACAACTGCGCCCAGCACATAGCCAAAGGCAACGCCAAACGGCATATCGCGGAAACGTGGCGCGTTTTGGGTCAGCTTTTGTCCGGCAAAACGGAAAACCCAAGCGACCGCAGCAACGACCGCAAGCCAAAGAGCGATAGAAAGAACTGTGCTCATTTAGGGTGCCTCAAACGTGGGTTGGACAGGATCGACAAGATGTCCGCCGTCAAGTTCAAAAGGATATAGGCCGCAGCAAAGATCAGGCAGCAGGCCTGTACAACAGGGATGTCGCGAATTTTGACGCTGTCCACGAATAGTTGGCCAATCCCCGGATAAACGAAAACCACTTCAACCACGACAACGCCAGTAACGAGATAAGCAAGGTTCAGCGCAATCACGTTAATGATCGGCGCAAGCGCGTTTGGCAGCGCGTGTTTTACAATCACGCGCATCGGCGACATGCCTTTGAGCCGCGCCATCTCGATATAGGGGCTGGCCAGCAGGTTGATAATCGCCGCACGGGTCATGCGCATCATATGCGCCGTCACAACAAGGGTGAGTGTCAGCGCAGGCAAAAGCGTTTTCTCAAGCCGGTCCCCGAATGCCATACCGTCATAGATATTCGACAACGACGGGAGGATCGGGTTCAGAACCGCAAGGAATAGGATCAGCACATAGGCCATGAAAAATTCAGGGCTGCTGATGGAGCTAAGGGTCAGAATATTCGCCGCGCGATCAAAAATCGTATTGCGGTAAAGCGCTGCAAGAATACCCAAAGTCACAGCAATCGGCACAGCGATCATTGCCGTGACCGACGCCAAGAACATGGTATTAGCAAATCGTGGCGCGATCTGTTCCGCAACGGTCACACCGCCGCTACCGCCAAGGTTCGTCTGGAAATTCAACTGCGCAAAGCTGGTGCCAAGCTCGCCCGTCACCATGCCCGAAAGCCAGCTAAAATAACGCGACACCATGGATTGATCTAAGCCCAGATCAACGCGAATTTTTGCGACAGATTCAGGTGTGGCGCCCTGCCCGAGGATCAACTCGGCGAAATCACCAGGCAGCATGTTGACCGCGACAAAGATCACGGCGGACACAATCAAAAGCGTAAGCAGACCAAGCGCGAGGCGTTGTGCGACGATAGATAGGACGTTGTCCAAGCTGAGCTCCCTGATGGTTCGAACTTCACCTTAACGCCTGACGCAAAGCTGTAAAGGTTAAAGCTTGAGCACCTCGGGTTTCGCCCCAAACGCATCCATTGCAGCGACCAATGCGCTGGTAATGCCTTGTTCGGACAAGGCGTGCCCAGCGCGCCCAATCATGCGTAAATCGGCACTGGGCCAGTTTTTCGCGAGCTTGTAGGCAGAAACGGGCGGGCAGATCATATCAAAACGCCCTTGCACTATCACGGCAGGGATATGGGCGATTTTATCGATATTGCTTAGGATTTGCTGTTCCGCCGACAAGAAACCATCATTCACGAAATAATGGTTTTCCAGCCGCGCAAAGGCCCGCGCGTATTCTGACGGTGCATCGCCTGTTACGCCATTGCTATCAATCGAAGCGAGCGCGTTTTCCCAATTGGCCCAAGCGCGAGCATAGGTCACTTCTTGCGCGTGGCTCCCTGAAAATAGCCGTTTATGATAGGCTGCGACCAGATCACCTTGCTCATCGTCAGGAATTAAACCTGAGAACTTCTCCCAAAGCTCTGGCCAAAACCGCCCAGCGCCACCGCCATAAAACCAATCAATCTCAGGCTTGGTCATCAGGAATACGCCGCGCAAGGCAAGGGCAGCAGCGCGGGTAGGATGTGCCTGCGCATAAATCAGCGAAAGCGTCGCCCCCCAACTGCCGCCAAAAACAATCCAACTGTTGATACCCAATGTCTCGCGGATCAGCTCAATATCTGCCACCAGATGCCATGTGGTGTTATTCTCGACGCTAGCATGGGGCCGCGACCGTCCGCATCCGCGTTGGTCAAACAGAATGACGCGGTAAACGTTCGGATCAAAATAGCGACGCATCGTAGGGCTACAGCCACCACCCGGTCCGCCATGCAACACGACAACAGGTATCCCATCGGGGCGTCCGCATTGCTCTACATAAACGACATGCCCATCGCCCACGTCCAACATCTGCTGGTCGAATGGGTCGATTGAAGGATAAAGATGCGACACTGCGCGTTTTTGACCTAAGACCTTGTCCATATCCGCACTATATACCCTGTGTAATCCTACGACCACGAGAATTCGGAGCCAATCATGCAAGCTACCAATACCGTCGACCCAAGTGAGATCGCGAAATTCGAGGCGATGGCCGCAGAATGGTGGGATTTGGAGGGGAAGTTCAAGCCACTGCATATGATGAACCCTGTGCGCTTGGATTACATAACCCGTCAGATCGCCGCAGAATTTGGTCGCGACTTGAGCCGCCCAGCGCCGTTTGAGGGGCTGCGTATCCTTGATATCGGGTGCGGTGGCGGGTTGCTTTGCGAACCTATGGCGCGGCTGGGTGCTACGATTGTGGGCGCGGATGCCGCTGCGCGGAACATTCCCGTCGCCAAAATTCACGCCGAGAAATCAGGTCTCGATATTGATTACCGCCACACCACTGCCGAGGCGATGGCCGAAGCGGGCGAACAGTTTGACGTCGTTCTGAACATGGAGGTTGTCGAACATGTTGCCGATCCACTGGGCTATCTGACCGCTTGCCGTCAGCTTTTGAAATCAGGCGGCCTACATCTGTGTTCTACAATCAACCGCAATCCTAAGTCGTTTGCGATGGCGATTGTCGGCGCGGAATGGGTGATGCGATGGCTTCCCAAAGGAACACATGAATGGTCAAAATTCATTACGCCTGATGAGCTTTTTGGGCTTTTGACCAAGGCTGGTTTGGAGCCCGTTGATCGCAAGGGCTATGTGTTCAACTTCGCAAAGTTCACATGGTCAATTTCGGACAAGGACCTGTCAGTCAACTACGTCACAGCCGCCATTAAACCCTAAGATTGCTCGACCTTCGACAGCTTCATCCGCATTTCACGCAACACGGGCAAAGCCACGCGCACCTTATCCGCGCCTACGGTTTCGACAACCTCTGCGATCACAGGGGCAATCGCAATCACAGCGGCGTCTCGGGCGGTTATTCCAGAGGTGCTAATCGAGACCATCTTGCGCCGTGCGTCTTCCCAGTCAGGGCGGATATGTACCCAACCTGCCCACTCCAGCTTACTAAGCGTATTCGTCATAGCACCACGTGTCAGATGAAACGTGCGGGCCAATTGCGCAGGTGATTTTTCGACACCTGCGTGTGCAAGGTGGTTCAGCACCGAGAAATGCGACAACTCCATTCCCTTTGGCAACACACGCGCGACATAGCTGCGGGCCAATTGGTCCACGGCGAGGATCTCGCTAAAGAGTGTCACAGCAAGGTCTTGGGTCGAGTCTGACATTAAGGGCCTTTGAATTGGCGATCATGTTTGAGCGCGGCGATGCGTTTGCGCGCATATGACACTTCCTTGACGTCAAGATCAATCATAACTGTTCCGATCTCGGTCCCAGCATCCGCTAAAACTTCGCCCCATGGCGAAATTACCATGCTATGACCGTAGGTTACGCGCGGCTTGCCTGCAGTTGCGGCATGGGTGCCCGTTTGCGCGGCGGCCAAAACATAGCAGCCCGTTTCAATCGCGCGCGCCTGCAAGAGCGGCTGCCAATGGGCGGCACCTGTGACGGTGGAAAAGGCGGAAGGCGCGAGCAGGATGTCTGCGCCCGCTTGCGCCAAAGCGCGGTAAAGATAAGCAAAGCGGATATCGTAGCAGATCGAAAGGCCAAGCGCGCCAAACGCCGTTTGCGCCAGAACGGCACGATCCCCGGGCCTGTAACCTGCAGATTCGCGGTAGGTCTCGGTCTCGCTCACATCCACGTCAAACATGTGGATTTTGTCATAGTGAGCGACAATCTCGCCCTTGGGATTTATCAGGAATGACCGATTGGCAAATCGGCCATCAGCATCGTCCGTTTTCAAGGCGAGGGAGCCGATAGACAGCCAGATACCGAGTTCAGCCGCCTCAGCCCTTAACGCTGCAAGCGTAAGATCATCGGCCTCATGCTGCAAAACTTCGACTTGGTGCGCCCGATTGGCCGAAACGCAATTTGTGACCTCTGGAGTCAGCACAAACTGCGCACCCTGCCCCACGGCCTCGCGCAGATGCGCCCGTGTAGCGACCAAATTGTCGCACGGATTATCGCTAGAGGTCAGTTGAAGCAGGGCTGTTTTCATTATTTGAGCAAAGCGTCCAGTTTCCCCGCACGGCTCAAGGCGTCCAAATCGTCAAACCCCCCAACATGGGTTCCATCGATAAAGATTTGGGGCACGGTGCTGCGGCCTTTGGCGCGCTGAATCATCTCGCTACGCTTTTCAGGATGCTTATTGATATCCGTCTCGGCAAAGCTGACGCCCTTAGACGCCAACAGGCGCTTGGCTGCATGGCAATAGCCACATGTGCTTTTTGTATAGAGCTCGACAGGCTTCATTTGGGTGATCCTTAATCTGTTTCAGGGCCCTATTTAAGTATCTTTTACCACTCTTGCCAGTGTCAGGATATCAACGCTTCGTGCGCCAACTGACATACATGCCTCTGTGCAAGCGGCTAATGTCGCGCCAGAGGTCATCACGTCATCGATCAAAAGGATCGGACGGTCCTTCAATTTAAACCTTTGACTGGGGTTCGCCTTGATCGCTTCGGATAGTTCAGCAAAGCGGGCATCGCGGCTGTGCCCCTTAAGCGGCGCGGTGTTTCGGGTACGGATCAGGCCATCAACGCAAAGATCACGATTGATCGCCTTGGCCAATACTCCAGCCAACACAGCGGATTGATTGTAGCGCCTTTGGATCAGGCGAACGCGGTGAAGCGGCACAGGAACGATCAACGTATCGTCTTGCAAAAGTGGCTCGGCAGCCCGCGCCATCCAACGCGCAGCAGGTTGTGCGAGATCGGTTCTGTCACCATGTTTCAGCGACAAAACCAGTTTTCGCCCGATCCTCGTATAGGCCATTACCGAACGCCCATGATCCCAGGGGCGGGCAATCGCCATACAGTCGTCGCAAATCAGGTCGTCATCAGGATCATCACCTGGCAAAGGCGTGCCACATTTGTTGCAAATCGTGGCTCCGATGAAATCGGTATCCCGCCAACATTTGCCACACAGTCCAAAATCATCCTCGGTCGGTGCGTCACATGCGACACATTGCGAGGGGTAAATTGCCCGAATGACGCTTTGCATCCACATGATTGCACCTTAAATGAAGCCTATGGAAAAAATGCCCCAATTGACCGACCGCGTAGCCTTGCTCCGCAATCGTGCCCGCGCTGATGACGCTGGGCTGTTTTTGCACGAGCTCGTTGCCGCTGAGATTAAGGAAAGACTGATAGAGGTTAACAGAACCTTTAATTCGGTTGCGATTGTTACAGGCTTTCCCGATTTCTGGCAAAAAGAGTTTCCCGACGCAACCGTAGTTGCCGATGACGAAATTCTTGCGCTGACGCCTGCGTCCTATGATCTTGTCCTTCATATGATGGCGCTGCATTGGGCGAATGACCCTGTGGGCCAGTTGGTGCAGGCACGGCACGCGCTCAAGGCTGACGGTCTGATGCTCGCAACTTGCTTTGGCGGTCAGACATTACACGAATTGCGCGCGTCTTTGGCCGAAGCTGAAGCGGTTGTTGCAGGTGGCCTTTCCCCACGTATTGCACCGATGGGCGAAATCCGCGATCTTGGCGGTCTTTTGCAACGCGCAGGCTTTGCCCTGCCTGTGGCCGACGGTACGCCGATGACAGCAAGCTACGGCAACCTTTTCCATCTGATGCATGATCTGCGCAAAATGGGCGAGACAAATGCCCTCGCGCATCGCCCGCGCCATTTTACCATGCGCAATATCATCACCGAGGCGGCCTCTGTTTACGTCGAGAACTTTGGCAATGACGAAGGCCGCATCGACGCGACGTTTGAGATTATCACGCTCACCGGTTGGGCGCCTGACGAAAGCCAGCAAAAAGCGCTCCGCCCCGGAACTGCGACTACGCGATTGGCCGATGTTTTGGGAACACAAGAAAAGCCGCTGAACGGCAAAGATTGACGCAGAGCCTTTTCCAGCTAGGTCTTGCGCAAAGAGGAATATGACATGACAGACCAAACCGCCGTTTGCCCAATGCACGCGCCAAAGGATCACCCCAAGTTTAAGCCCGCGAAAGTTGGCGTTCTGGTTGCCAACCTTGGCACGCCTGATGCGACGGATTATTGGTCCATGCGCCGTTATCTCAACGAATTTCTGTCCGACAAGCGGGTCGTCGATATCTCGGACTGGATTTGGCAGCCACTTTTGCAGCTGGTCATTCTGACAACGCGGCCCTCCAAATCCGGCGCGAATTACAAGTCGATCTGGAATACCGAGGCCGATGAGAGCCCACTTTTGACGATTACCAAACAGCAAACCGCTGCGATCAAGGCGACGATGGCAGAGCGCCACGGCGACAACGTCATGGTGGATTTCTGCATGCGCTATGGCAACCCATCCACCAAATCCAAGGTCCGCGAAATGGTCGAGGCGGGCTGCACCAAGATCCTGTTTTTCCCACTCTACCCGCATTACGCAGGTGCGACATCAGCCACAGCAAACGACCAATTCTTTCGCGCACTGATGGACCAGAAATGGCAACCCATTGCCCGCGTGGTGGAACCTTACTTTGAGGACCCCGCCTATATCGACGCGCTGGCGCAATCGATTGAGACGGCTTATGCCAACTTGGATGAAAAGCCGGAACTCTTGATTTGCTCCTACCACGGCATGCCGCAACGCTACCTGCGCGAGGGTGACCCCTATCACTGCCAATGCCAGAAAACGACGCGCTTGCTCAAAGAGCGTTTAGGCTGGAAAGACACCGAAATCAGAACTACCTTCCAATCGGTGTTCGGCCGAGAAGTGTGGCTAAAGCCCTATACTGTTGATGAAGTTGCGCGTTTGGCGAAAGACGAAGGTGTCAAACGGATCGCCATTTGCGCACCAGCCTTCTCCGCCGATTGCATTGAGACACTCGAAGAGATCAACGAAGAAATCAAAGAGAGCTTTGAGCATGCGGGCGGTGAGCAGTTCACTTACATTCCGTGCCTCAATGATGATCCTGCGCATATTGCCGCGCTTTGCGGCATTATCGACGAAAACCTTCTGGGTTGGGTGAACCGCTAAACGCAAAACGGCGGGTCATGCCCGCCGTTTCATTCCGAAAATTTGTAATGCGATCCTAGATCAACAGGACCTGTGTGCCGATGCGGGTCATGCTGAAAAGCTCGGCGATATGCTCGTTATAAAGACCAATGCACCCGCTGGACGAACGCCGGCCAATCTTGCGCGTGTCGTGCGTGCCGTGGATACGGTAATACTGCCAAGTCAGATATAGCGCATGCGTCCCAAGTGGATTGTCTGGACCTGGGCCAATATATTCTGGCCATTCTGGATTCCGCTCACGCATCGACGGTGTCGGACGCCACTCTGGGCTATCTACTTTACGCACAATCGAAGTCGAGCCCTTGCGGGTCAAATCGTCTGTCAAAGGTACGGAAGTAGGATACAGCTTGTAGATACTCCGGTCTTCAGACCAAAAATGCAGCGCGCGCGATTGGATATCCACAAGAATAGCGCCACCAGACAAACTGCTGAAATAGGGCTGCCAATCTAGTGAACGAAAACTCGAAATGTTGCGCGAAACGCCACTGGAAATATCCGCTTCGATCTCTGTGCTGTTGCTCGTTTGCGCCAAAGCACCCGTGCCAATTGTAGCAGCCGATGCTGCTAAAAAGTTACGGCGTGAAAGGCTGTTGTTCAAAAACTTACTCATTTTTTGCTCCATCAGACGATTTTGCTGATTAATTGCGTTGTAACTAGGCCGCAATTCGCCTCCATGCAATTCAAACAATCGTCATAACGGCGAAGGATTGCCGAACAGTATTTGAAGTGTGTCCATATAGGCGCTAAGAGACCATAGCTTCTGAGAATGGATATTAAGATGTTAAGACGGAAAATGTTAGTTGGGTTGGCCCTTGGGGCGCTTGCGGCTTGTTCTGGAAGTACGTCCGCGCGTATCGGCCCTGATGGTCTGCCGCTGCCACAAGTGTATAAGATCTCTCCTTCGGATACAGGTGACATCCAATTCCGCATGCTCGACAGCGTGAACGCATTGCGCCAAGCGGCAGGTGTTCCACCTGTTGAGCTTGACGGTCAACTGACTGCTGCTGCAGCAACACATTCCCGCGATATGTCCATTCAAAACCGACCTTGGCTATTCGGATCTGACGGCTCGTCCCCACTGGACCGCGCCCTGCGTGCCGGATTTCAAGGGCAGATTGTTGGCGAAAACATCTCTGAATCCTACGAAACGGAATTAGAAACGCTCGCCGCTTGGATAAACCAAACCGACACGCGCAACGTTATACTTGACCCAGAAGCGCGCCGTATGGGGTTCGCTTGGTTCCAAGAACCAGCAGGTAAGCTGTGGTGGACGCTCAACATGGGTTCAAACCAGTCAATGGTATCACCGAGCGTCACCGCATTTCAGGGGACAATTCCTGCGATTACCAATTAAGGGTAGATGAAAATCTTGGTGCCATCATCAATCATCGCATAGATTTCTTCCATTTCGGCGTTGGTCACGGCGATACAGCCCCATGTCCAATCTGGTTCACCAACATATTGATCCGGTGTGCCGTGAATAAAGATATCACCGCCAGGTGACTTTCCTTGAGCACGCGCACGCTGCGCATCATTGGTGTTTGGATATGAAATACCAAGCGACAGGTGAAAACGGCTATTTGGGTTGCGGCGGTTTATATAGTACGCGCCTTCGGGTGTCCGCCCGTCACCTTCAAATTCTTTGTGACCTTTGGGATCGAATCCAAGCTCAAAATTATAGCTCCGCAAAACCCGACCACCAGACATCAGCCGCATCAGCCGTTTGCCCTTAAAGATTTCGATCATGGTGATGTCGGGGCCATTGTATTCTCGAATTTTGCCCGCACAACCAGCCAGCCCAAAGGCTGCGCCAATCATCATGATACGTCTCGTGATTTTCATTACTGCTCTCGGTCTTTGCCGCTTTTTCTTATTAGATACACCATAATAGCAAACGGTGTGAACATAAATTCACTAAACTGTTATTTCCGCGTGAAGCTGCCGACGACCTCAACATGTGCCGACCAACGGAATTGATCCACGACCTGCACCCAAGTCAACGTAAAACCTGCTTTTTGCAGCGTAACTGCGTCACGCGCAAAGGTAACGGGGTTACAAGACACCATAGCGACCACTTTGATCGCGGACTCGGCCAGCGTTGCAATCTGCGCCTCAGCACCCGCGCGTGGCGGATCAATCACGGCAGCATCAAATTTACGCAACTCATCAGCCTCCAGCGGACGGCGGAACAAATCGCGTGCCTCAGACGTAACCCGCTTTAGTCCCCTGCCTTCACGCCAGCCGCGATCAAGGGCTTTGATCATCTCAACTTCACCCTCAACGGCGTGAACTTCTGCGCGCGCCGCAAGTGGCAATGTAAATGTGCCAGACCCAGCAAACAGATCAACGATACGGTCCGCCTTCGCGGTGATTTCCTGAACCGCGCTCAGCAGGGATTCTTCGCCATGCTTGGTTGCCTGAAGAAATGCGCCAGCTGGCGGAATAACAGCCGTGCCGCCGAAATACTGCACGGGCGGCTGCATTGTCACGACAGGCTCGTCGATCCAAACCAGTCGCGCAATCGCATGGGTTTGCGCAAAAACAGCCAATTCGGTCCGCAATTCAGGCGTCAGTGGCTTTTCCGTATCAACCACGATATCCAAACCAACGGCGGTTTCGGTCACGGTCAAAGCGATTTCGGCCTTGCGCGACGCGGCAACGACAACCAATTCCTCAAGCATCGGGAACTGCAACATCAGGCCGGGCGTCAAAAGCTGGCACTCTGGCACAGGGATCAACGTATTCGTGCCCTTGGCATGGAACCCAAGCATCGCGCCGCTTTTGGTCCGCTTGCCCGCCAGCTTTGCCCGACGACGAGAATTGGCAGGCGACGTCAGCACATCACGGTAAACCGTCTCAATGCGCTGGGCGGCTAAGGCCCGCTGCACGATCTCTAGCTTCCAATTGGCAACGAAAGCGTCATTGGCGTGCTGCATCGCACAACCGCCGCAAGTTTTGAAATGCTTGCAAGGGGCCGCTACACGGTCCGCCGAAGGCGTGATAATCCGCACAGTCCCGTCTTGGGCCACAGCCACTTCTTCACCGGGCAAAACGCGCGGCAGCAATGTGCGCCCGTCGTCTACCTTGCCCAAGCCAAGATGGGTTAGTCCTTCGATCATCGCCATGTTTTATTCCGCCGCATCTTCTACATTGATAAATCCGCCTGACTGCCGATCCCAAAAACGGGCGTAAAGCCCCTGTTGGTCCAACAGTTCAGCGTGCGTTCCCTGTTCCTTGATGCGCCCGCCGTCAAGCACAATGATCCGATCCATACGTGCAAGGGTCGAAAGACGGTGCGCAATTGCAATAACCGTCTTGCCGTCCATCACTGTCTCAAGTGCTGTTTGGATCGACGCCTCGACCTCGGAATCAAGCGCACTTGTCGCCTCGTCGAGCACCAAAATCGGCGCGTTCTTCAAAATCGCCCGCGCAATCGCAATCCGCTGACGTTGACCGCCAGACAGCTTAACACCCCGCTCACCAAGATGCGCATCATAGCCGACACGCCCACCATTGTCGCGCAACTCTCCGATGAACGATAGTGCCTCGGCCTGGTCGGCGGCAAGGTCGATCTCGTCTTGCGAAGCCTCTGGGTTGCCGTAGGAAATGTTATCACGGGCAGAGCGGTTAAACATTGCCGTTTCTTGCGTCACCATGCCGATCTGGCGGCGCAGGCTTTCTTGGGTCACGCCGCGCAAATCCTGACCATCGATCATAATCGCGCCATCCTCGGTATCGTATATCCGCAAAAGCAGCGAGACGAGCGTCGATTTGCCCGCGCCAGAGGCGCCGACGATCCCGAGCTTCTCACCAGAATGCACCGTAAGGTGCACACCATTAAGGCCACCCTGCCCGCCGCCATATTTGAAACTGACATCTTCAAATTTGATCTCGGCTTCTGTCACGATCAACTCTTTTGCATCCACCGCATCAACCAGCGTATGCGCGGGGCTTAGCGTGCGGATCGCGTCCTCGACCTCGCCCACGTTCGCATACATTCCCAGCAACGTGAAACTGACCCATCCGGTCATCTGCGCAAGGCGCAACCCAATCGTGCCACTGACCGCAATATCCCCAGCACTTGCCGACCCCGAGGTCCAGAAATACAGCGTCGCCCCAACCATAATCAACGGCAAGAGCCCTGCCAAAGTCATCAGCAAGAATCGGAAATTCGCCGACAATATCCCAAACCCGACAGAAGCCTGACGCATGGTTTCCATCGCATCAATCGCGGCACGATCCTCGAATTGGTCATGCGCAAAAAGCTTGACCGTTTTGATATTCGTTACCGTATCCACCACCTGCCCCGTCACCATCGCACGGCTCGACGCCCGCTTTTTCGACGCGGCCCGCACGCGGGGCATAAAAAACCGGATCAGCAAAACATATGCGACCACCCATAACGCCAGCAGCAACGCACTGCGGCCATCAATCGTGAACATCAACATGACTGAGCCGATCAGCGACGCGGCGGCAAAAATCACGGTGTGAATGGTCTCGATCACCAGATCTGTCGCAGCTCGGGCCGCCTGACCCTGCTTTTGGGCAATACGGCCAGCGAAATCATCGTCAAAGAACTGGACCGACTGACCCAGCGTATGACGGTGCAAACGCGAATAAATCATGTTCATGATTGCAGGGGCCAAAACCACCGATTGCATCAACCCCGACAGGCCAAAAACAATCGGTCGCAGCAGCACGAAAAATGCCGCAACACCCAGCAGCAACATCATATTGGAACTAAAGAACGTATCCGCAGACGACCCCAAAGCAGCATCAATCACAAGGCCAAGGATCAGCGCAGACATGACCTCGATCACACCGCCCAGTGCAGAAACAAATCCGCCCAGCGCCATATAGCGAAAGCTGCCCTTAAAGCCCCACCTCATGAACGCCATTAACGTATTTGGGGGCGGTCCGATCGCGGGCGCGAAGGCGTCGATTAGCTTAGATGGGTCTGTCATGTCTGCACCAAAAATCCACCGGACTGACGCGCCCAGAATTTTGAATATTGCCCTTTTTGCGCCAATAGCGCGTCATGGGTGCCGTCTTCGATGATCCGCCCGTTTTCCATCACGATGATCCGGTCCATCGCCGCAATCGTCGATAGGCGGTGCGCAATCGCGATCACGGTTTTACCTTCCATCATGGTGGATAACGTCTGTTGGATCGCGGCCTCGACCTCGGAATCGAGCGCACTTGTCGCCTCGTCCAACAACAAAATCGGTGCATCTTTCAGGATCACGCGGGCCAGCGCAATCCGCTGCCTTTGCCCACCAGAAAGCTTCACGCCACGCTCGCCGACGCGGGCATCGTAACCTTTTTTACCTTCGGAATCCTCAAGACCAAGGATGAAATCATGGGCTTCCGCTTTCTTGGCGGCAGCAATAACTTCGTCCTCACTCGCATTCGACTTGCCGTAAAGAATGTTGTCGCGCACGGACCGGTGCAGCAGCGCTGAATCCTGCTGCACCATCCCAATCGCACCGCGCAGACTGTCTTGGGTCACGTTATTGATCGGCTGTCCGTCGATGACGATGCTTCCCTTTTCGGCGTCATAAAAACGCAAAAGAAGCTTTACGAGGGTCGATTTTCCCGCGCCTGACTGCCCAACAAGACCCACCTTTTGACCCGCTGAAATCGTGAAATCTATATGATCCAACCCACCCGCATCCTTGCCGTAATGATGCGACAGATCGCGAACCTCCACCTTGCCTTTCGTGACCCGCAACGGCTTTGCTGCATCCCCATCCAGCAATGTAATCGGTTGCGCAATCGTCAGCATCCCTTCGGCAACGACGCCAAGTTCGCGGAAGAAATTGGTAAACGCCCACATGATCCAGCCCGACATCGCGTTCAGGCGCAGCGCAAGCGTACTCGCCGCGACGACAACACCGACGGAGGCCGTACCATCCATCCAAAGCTTGATCGCCCAGCCCGTCACGCCCACCATCAAGAACCCGTTCAGGATCATTAGCGCGACATCCATGATCGTATAATAGCGCATTTCAATCTGGAACGTGCGACGCGTCTCGTCGATCGCCTCTTTGGCGTAACCCAACTCGTGCTCATGGTGCGCGAACATCTTGACCGAGTGGATATTCGTGTAGGTATCCACGACACGTCCCGTCACCACACTTCGCGCATTTGACGCCGCCTCAGACGCAGGACCGATCCGCTTGACGACCCAGCGCAGCAAGAACAGATAAGGGATCAGCCAGAACATCATCGGAATAATCAGCCGCATATCCGCCTCGCCAAGCAAGAATGCCGCCCCCACGACATAAGCCATCGAGAAGGTGATCGCGTCAAAAAGCTGAAACACCACTTCACCCGCGGCAGGCGGCGTTTGCATGATCCGGTTCGCGATACGTCCCGCGAAATCATCCTCGAACCAACCGACAGATTGTCGCAACACATGCTTATGCGCCCGCCAACGGACGAGCGTGCCAAAGTTGGGCAAAATGGCGTTGTTCAAAAGCGCGACTTGGAAAATGTGTAAGGCGGGCCGCAAGGTCAGAATGAAAATCGCGACAAGGATAAACTCCGTCCCGCTTGCCGCCCAAACCTCTGCCGCAGTGCCCGTCCCTAAGATATCGATCATGCGACCAATGTAGTAGATCAGCCAAACCTCCATCGCGGCAATGATAACGGAGGCAATCCCCGTCACCCAAAACACCTTTTTGAACGGCCGTGCGTATTCGCGCAGGAACGCCAAAAGCGTCTGCGGCGGGTGGTCGGTCTCCTGATACGCGGTATAGGGATCGACGAGATTTTCAAAAAAGCGAAACACGTCAAATGGCCTTTTCTAGCAATCCGTTAGACATAGCGCGGAAACTGCTAGAGGAAAACCGCCATCGAGAAGCCTGCCAATGCGACAGCCATGATCTGCATGAAGATACGCCATGCGCTTGGGTTGTTCAGCAAAAGCGAAAGCAACGTTCCCGCCCATGTCCAGAACAGACAAACGCCAAGGTTGATCGTCGAGAATGTCAGCGCCAGATGTGTCGCTTGCCCAATAGGTGAAAACGCCGCAACATAGGCGGTCGCACTTAGCGCCACCGCCCAGATTTTCGGGTTCACCCATTGGAAAAGAATGGCTTCGATGAAGGTGAAAGGGCGATCCTTGCCGGTCTTTCGCTTGGCGGGGTCCGCACGCCATAGGTTATAGGCCATCCAGAGGATCCAACCGCAGGCGATGACTTTCAGCGCAATGGTCAGTGACGGAAACGCGGCCAGTATCGCACCCAATCCAAGTCCCACGATCCCCGCGATGATACCCACGCCAAGTGCGACGCCTAAGATATGCGGCAGCGTCGGACGAAACCCGAACCGTGCGCCGCTGGTGGTCAGAAGGATCACGTTTGGACCCGGTGAAAACAGGCCGAAGAACACGAAACCAAAAAGCGGGATGAGGTCAGCCAATCAAGTCGGCCTTAGTCAGCTGGAAGTTTGAGGCGATCCAATCGGCCTTCGCCTTTTGCAGCGCTTTGCCAAGGGCCGCACCCTGCAATCTTGGCATCAGGTCAGCAGCGGAAATCGGAAAGATTTGGTTTGCGGCAAAGTTGATTTGGGCAAGCGCTTTAGCCGAGATTTCGTGCCCCAAACTCGCCGCTTCAATCGCCGCGCGATCAATGGCAATTTCCGCGCCCCGCTCAAACGCAAGCGCGGGCAAACTTGCGTCGCTCACCAACAGCTCAATCCGCTTTTCCTGCGCATTCGTCAGGCGCAAACCATCGCGCACTCCACCAAGTGCAACCAAACGACGGATCGGATAAGGAGCAAGACCCGCCTGCCCTTCCACATGCACCAGCACCGCCAAAATCTGCGGCGCGGCACCTGCGAGGATTTGACCCAAAACGCCAGCCGCACCCATTGATGCAACAGCAGGCGCAGGATCAGGGGCGCTGAGCAGTTTGAGAAGTTCCGCAGTCACGCGCTCTTTTGACAGGCCCACAAGCCCGTCGATATTCTCGGCACACGCGGCCAACCCATCGGCATCAATTCCACCGTCTACATCACCATACCACGCATGAAATCTGAAAAACCGCAGGATGCGCAGGTAATCCTCTTTGATGCGCTGATCGGCATCATCAATAAAGCGAACGCGCCGCGCCTCAAGATCGGGCAAGCCGCCAAGCGGGTCGGCAACCTCCCCGTCGATATCGCAATAAAGCGCATTCATCGTGAAATCGCGACGGCGGGCGTCTTCTTCCATCGTGTCGGCAAAGGCGACGACGGCGCGTCTCCCATCGGTCGCCACATCACGGCGGAAGGTGGTGATTTCAAACGGCGTACCTTCCACGACAACCGTCACCGTGCCATGCTCTATCCCTGTTGGAACCACGCGCAGGCCCCACGATTTAGCGATTTTCATCACCGCTTCGGGCCGCGCATCGGTGCTAATATCAAGGTCGGAAACGGGCGCGTCAATCAGTGCATTGCGCACGCACCCGCCGACGAACCAAGCCTGATAACCTGCATCCGTCAGCATCGCGCAAACCTGCTTTGATGGGCCGTTAAGCCACTCCGCCGAAATTCGCGTCATTGCATCCGCTCCGCAAGGCCGCGCAGGATGCGGGCGGTTGCGCCCCATATATAATAGGGACCGAACGGGATCGTGTAATAGCGGCGGATTTTGCCCTGCCAAATGCGGCCTTCAACATGGAAATTTGCGGGGGTCATCAGGTGCGCGAGGGGCACTTCGAAAACTTCGCTCACCTCGCCCGCTTCGGCCACCGCAACAAACGGCCCATCGACCAAGGCAATCACAGGCATCACCGCATAACCCGTCACGGTTTCATGGGCGGGCAATGTGCCAATGACATCAACGAAAGACGGATCAAGCCCGATTTCCTCATGCGCCTCGCGCAGGGCGGCAGCAGTAGGATCGGCGTCAATCGGGTCTTGCTTGCCGCCCGCAAAAGCAATCTGGCCCGGATGATGTTTTAACTTCGCCGACCGCTTGGTCAGAATCACGGTTTGCGTATTGGCGCGTACCGCAATCAGCACGGCAGCAGGTGTAAGTTTCCGCCCCTCAGGCAAAACCACATCTTTGTTCAGATCAAAATCAGAGGATGCGCCGCCCTGACTGGACAGCGCATCTAGAAGCATTTGGCGAAGCTCAGGCCTCGTCACTTTTCGCCTCGAACCCGAGCGTGTCAGGCGCGAAAACATAATGCGAACCGCAGAACTGACAATCTGCCGTCACGGTGCCCTCTGGCGTGACCATGTGGCTGATGTCCTTGGCCGAATAGATCGACAGGGATTGCTTCACACGGTCGGCAGAACAGGTGCAGCCAAATTTCACAGGCTGCGCGTCATAAATACGCGGCTGCTCTTCGTGAAACAGACGAACAAGCAATTCGCTTGGCGTGATAGACGGGCCAATTAATTCCAAATCATCAACCGTATCCAGCAACGCATTCGCACGTGTCCAATTTTCACCCTCGACCTCGTCAAGAATATCCTCTGGCAAAAGCAAGCCATCCTCGCCAGACCCGCCATCACCTTTCAGATCAGGCGACGCTTTTGGCATATGCTGAAGCAACACGCCACCAGCGCGCCACTGCTCTTCCTCGCCACGGATTTGGGACCGACCAAAGGTCAGCTCAAAACGCGTCGGGATCTGCTCGGACTGGGCAAAATAGGTCTCGGCACATTTCGCCAAAGACTTACCCGTCAATGGGGTCACACCTTGGTAGGGCGTCATATCAGGACCCTGATCGATTAGGATCGCAAAATACCCTTTGCCAATCTGGCTAAACGGGATCGCATCAAGGTTGATCGTCTCGTCATCATAGCTGGCATAGGCACGGATACGGGCAGGGGCGCCGTCATCGGTCGGGCCGTAATAATCGGTCGCAATAAAGCGGATCGGACCATCACCGCGCACCTGCAACGACAGTTTCCAACGCAATTTCATCGACTGCCCAATCATCGCGGTCAGCAAACACATCTCGGCAATCAGCCCTTCAATCGCAGGCGGATAGTCGTGTTGACGCAACACCTCTTCCAAGGTGCCGTCCAAGCGGGCCACGCGTCCGCGAATATCGGAGGCGTCGAATTGAAATGGCAGGACGGTATCGTCCCAAGCAATTTTGCTGGTCGTCATGGGCTTTCCTATCATGTGCGGAATTGGCATACCCCGACTATATAGGTAGGACAAGCCACGGTCCAAGGGGTGAGACAATGATCAGACGTTACGGCGATACGCCAAAAGCAGGCGAGCACTATAAATTGCGGGCTGGAGTCTATGCGATTTTGCCCAATATGGGGCAACTTTTGCTGACCTATCAATCAGGTCCGCACTACGAATTTCAATTACCTGGTGGTGGCATTGATGAGGGCGAAAGCCCGATCCAAGCGCTGCACCGCGAAGTTTTTGAGGAAACTGGATGGCGCATCGCGAAACCTCGTCGCCTTGGCGCCTTCCGCCGTTTTGTCTGGATGCCCGACTATGGCTTTCACGCGGAAAAACTATGCCATATCTACACAGCAATCCCCGTTCGCAAACATGGCCTCCCGACAGAGGAAGGCCATGAAGCGGTTTGGATGGATGTCAGCGATGCGATCCAAGAATTGGCAAACGACGGCGACGCTGCCTTTGTGGCCGACCTGACGTTTTAATCGACCAGCGGACGGCCCTCGACAACATGCCCATAGATGGTGGTCAGGACACTGATCCCGACCATCATGCTCACCCACTGCACGGCAATACTGGCTATTGAGGAAACGACAGGGATTGGGGCCAGCGCGAGGTTGACGATCGTGCCTGCGGCAAAGTTCAGCAAGATCATGACCAAGCCGAGACCGAGAATTGTCTGCGAAATTTCGCGCGTTTTACCCCAAGCTTCAACGCTCGTCATCGGCTCACCTACGGCGACGGACGGGAGCGAAATGCAAACCCGTAACCAGACGAAACTAATCAAAACATTCACGGCAATAGAAAAGAGCGCCAGCACAAAGGGGCTCGCCAAAAGGCCTGCCATCAGCGGCATGACGATGAGCGCAACTGGGATCAAAACGCCAAACATCTGCAAAATAATCATCGCAGTCCGACGGAAATACGCGCCAATTGGACGGCCTGTCACAGCAGGGAAATAGGCCGGGTATTCTTCAAGCAGAATAAAACGGTGCCATGTGACCGCGACCCAAGACAACACCAACATGCTCGCAATAAGTGCAACGACCACAAAGAGGGCGATACTGCCCACATTCCCGCCCTGACCCAAAGAGGCGTCTGAGATTTGGATATTCGCCAAACCAGTCACATAGGACATGCCCGCCAAAATAGTGACTAGAAGAAAGAACGGCAAAACGGATGCTTTTAACGCCTCTTTCCAGTTGCCAAAGACGATCACAAACGCGTGCCGCACGATATTCCAAGCCATATTAAACGCTTTCCTATTTTAAATTGTGATTTTGGTCGCACCTCTCGGTTGGCGCGTCAACGCCATTTCCTTGCACGACCTCTGAAAACGCGATATCGCGCGATGCAATTACCACATCAATCAAGGGCTATATTTTATGACTGCTCCGAAAAAAGTTGTTCTCGCATATTCTGGTGGTCTGGATACCTCGATTATCCTCAAGTGGCTGCAAACCGAATATGGCTGTGAAGTTGTCACGTTTACCGCCGATTTGGGGCAGGGCGAGGAGCTAGAGCCAGCGCGCAAAAAGGCCGAGATGATGGGCGCATCGTCCATTTATATCGAAGACTTGCGCGAAGAGTTTGTACGCGATTTCGTCTTCCCGATGTTCCGCGCTAATGCGCTTTACGAAGGCCTCTACCTTCTGGGCACATCCATTGCGCGCCCGCTGATTTCCAAGCGTCTGGTTGAGATCGCCGCACTTGAAGGTGCTGATGCGGTGTCCCACGGTGCGACTGGTAAGGGCAATGATCAGGTCCGTTTTGAATTGGCCGCTTATGCGCTAAACCCAGAAATCAAAGTAATCGCGCCTTGGCGTGAGTGGGATTTGACAAGCCGCACACGCCTTTTGGAGTTTGCCGAAAAGAACCAGATCCCTGTCGCAAAAGACAAGCGCGGCGATGCGCCGTTCTCGGTCGATGCGAACCTCTTGCACACCTCCTCCGAAGGTAAAGTTCTGGAAGATCCGTCACAAGAAGCACCAGATTACGTCTACCAGCGCACTGTTGCGCCTGAGGATGCGCCGAACACACCAGAAATGGTCGACATTGGCTTTGAGCGCGGCGATGCAGTGTCTATCAACGGGGAAATGATGTCTCCTGCGACGATCCTGACCAAGCTGAATGAGCTTGGCGGCAAGCATGGCGTCGGTCGTTTGGACCTCGTTGAGAACCGGTTTGTTGGCATGAAATCGCGCGGTATCTATGAGACGCCAGGCGGCACGATCTTGCTGGAAGCACACCGCGGCATCGAGCAAATCACGCTCGATTCTGGCGCTGGGCACCTCAAGGACAGCATCATGCCGAAATACGCAGAGCTGATCTACAACGGTTTCTGGTTCTCGCCAGAGCGCGAAATGCTGCAAGCTTTGATCGACAAGAGCCAAGAACATGTTAGCGGCACAGTACGTGTTAAGCTTTACAAAGGCTCCGCATCAACAGTGGCACGCTGGTCAGAAAACAGTCTCTATTCCGAGGCGCATGTGACATTTGAAGAAGATGCAGGCGCTTACGATCAGACAGATGCGCAGGGCTTTATCCAGTTGAACGCGCTTCGTTTGAAGCTGTTGGCTGCACGGAACCGTCGCGTTAAATCCTAAATCTTATGCGCTGCCATCTTCTCGTAATATGGCAGCGCATTCTCCAAGAGGTTAACATCCCGTCCCGTAAGGATCGGTAGATCGCCCTCAGCACCCGCAAATCCCGTCGATTTATGCACCGCATTGTACCAATGCGCAGCCCAAATACCGTCGTCAGCGCGAGGGCCGGCAGACCAAGAAAGCATCGCAGGGTCGAACGGAAGATCGATCGCCGCGCATAGTTTTTTCAACATGTTTTCAGGGTCTTGGCGGATTTCGGCGCTGTCGATGACGATGCCTCCGATTTGATCGAAAAGTTCTGCCTGCTGCCTAAAACCAATGTCGTCGTCGGTGATATCGGACCGTTTCACGCCGTAACTCGCGATCACGCGGGCAGGGTGGCGGATCAGGTGGATGTTAACACACTCTTTTGCCCACACCGTTGGAAAGCCATCTATCATGTGATGCGGCATGTGTTTCATATAGAAATGCGGCTTTTGGGCTGGAATAGTGTCTAAACAGCGCTCAGCGACCTTTTCAGGATCACTCTCGTGTGCTGCGATTATTTCAGCAGCCATCGGGTGATCATAGCCAGTTTTCGCGAGATATGGCGCATAGAAAGGCTCGTCCCAAATTGCGAAGTCTGGGCGATTTCCGAAGGCATACATCATCGCGGTTGAGAGATTTCGTGGGCCCGACCACATCGCAATTCGCATCATTTTTCCCCTGTGATTTGCGTGCACCGCGCGTGCA
>DFSO01000087.1:40025-47998 GCA_002378665.1 Loktanella sp. UBA3435
GCGTGCACCAAGTCGGCGTAAAGCTGGCGAAGACGTTTGGTCATAGGGCCAAGTTCGCCCGTCCCAATCACACGGCCATCAATGGAACCAACAGGCGTTTGCGCCCCAAAAGTGCCGGTCAAAAACGCCTCGTCCGCGCCATAAGTGTCGACCAAACTAAAGTTGCGCTCAAAAACGGGGATCTCGTTTGCGCGGCACAGGTCGATTACCTTTTGGCGAGTGATTCCATTCATGCAGTAATCGCCGGTACTGGTCCACACCGCACCCTTGCGCACGATAAAGAAGTTACAGGCGTTCGTTGTGTTCACGAAACCATGCACGTCAAGCATCAGCGCCTCGTCAGCGCCCGCTTTGGTGGCGGCGATGCAGGCGAGGATGCAGTTTAGCTTGGAATGGCTGTTCAGTTTCGGGTCTTGCGTCATCGGCAGACCGCGCAAATGCGGGACAGTCGCGAGGGCAATTGGCCGTGGCAGTTTGGGCCGCGAATGTTCCATGATAATCACCATGGTCGGCCCCGATTGCGAGAGCGAGGGATGCTGGAATGGTAGCACTTTTAAACCGCGCGTCACCATCAAGCGTGCATGGGCATTGTCGGTCATGCCATTGGCTTGTTGTGTATCTAATAAGGCCTGAATGACGCCTTTTCGATCCATACCTATGTCCAGATCAATCGCTTTCGCGGCCTCAAAAAGCCTGTCCATATGCTCATCCAGAAAGGTCCAATTGTTGTCATGCAGACGCAACCCCTCCCAGACGCCATCACCCAGCATGAAACCGCTATCATAAACGCTGACGACGGCCTCTTTCTTGGGGACAATTTTACCGTCTACGTAAATCAGGATTTCTGTGTTACGCGCATCTTCTTCGGCTTGGTGGGTGGTGACGTGATCTGACATAGGAACCTCGCTATTTCGCGTAGGCTATGGCGGCTTTTGAAATGTTCCAAGAGGTAAAGAGCGCGTGAACTCACCGTGCCGTGAATTGCGCTGGGTGCTGTTTGTCCCGAAGGTGGGTTCAAACAGGAGATACCTTATGACTTTTTCAATTCAGACCGCGAAAACCGCTGCCTTGGCGCTATTGATTGGCGCTGGTGCGATCCTGCAGGGAACGGGGGCAGAGGCACGCGATATGCAGAAAACCGTCGTTGCTGGCGGTTGCTTTTGGTGCGTTGAGAGTGACTTTGAAAGTGTGAGTGGTGTTTCCGAGGTCGTGTCCGGATATGCTGGCGGAACAACGACAAACCCGACTTACAAAACGCTAAAGGGAACGGGGCATTATGAGGTCGTTGAGATCACCTATGACGCGGATGTTGTGAGCTATGCGCAATTGTTGCATGCCTTCTTCCGTTCTGTTGATCCAACAGATGCAGGCGGCCAGTTTTGTGACCGCGGCGATGTGTATCGCACGGCAATTTTCGTGTCTAACCCTGCGGAAGAGGCCGTTGCGCGTGCCGCATTGGCGACAGCACAGCGCGATTTGGGACAGACGATTGTGACTCCGATCTTACCCGCTGCGACGTTCCACCAGGCAGAAGGCTATCATCAGAATTACTATCGCGGGACGGATCGCGTGATCACCCGTGGTGGTGTGAAAACCCAAGCCGATGCTTATAAGTTTTACCGTGAAGGCTGTGGTCGTGATACGCGTGTGAAGCAGCTTTGGGGTTCAGCGGCCCCGTTTGCTAGCCATTAAACGCGCGCACCTCTGACAGATCGGGGATCACGTCGGCGGTGCCTTGGCGGGTGACCATTAAGGCGCCTGCTTTGGTCGCCAAATTGATCGCTTTCGCCATTGGCATGCCCTGATCGAGGCCCGCAAGAAGGTAGCCCGTGAAAGTATCCCCAGCGCCCGTTGTGTCGATGGGCGTGACAGGGATTGCTGGGAAATGCTGTTTGCCGTCTGGGCCGAACCAGTCGGCACCATCACTGCCCAAAGTCACGACCACATCGCGGATGCCGAGCTCCTCAGGGGTTTTGCCTGTGGCTTCCGTCAGTTGCGCAGCTTCGACTTCGTTCAGGATCAGGAAATCAAGGTATTCGAGAACGGCCTGCACGCGGTCAGCAGAAAAGGGGGCTGCGGCGTAGGCGACTTTGAGGCCCATCTTTTTGGCGAGTGATACGCCTGTCCGCTGCAGGTTTGTTTCGTTTTGCGTGACGAACCAATCGCCCGTCTGCGCCTCTGCCAAGGCCGTTTGCAGGGTCGCTTGGGGGATTTCGCCGTTGCTGCCCGCATGCAAAAGGATCGCGTTTTCTCCATGCGCGTCGACCATGATGATCGCGTGGCCTGTGGCGGTTTCGACCTGCGCGATGTGCCGTGTATCAACGCCATATTCCAAGAGCCGTTGCACCGCCCAACCACCATCCGGCCCAAGTGCGCCGATATGATTGACCCGACTGCCCGCGCGGGCAATTGCGACGGACATATTCGCGCCTTTACCGCCCATATATGTGGCGCGGTTTGTCGACGAGAGCGTTTCACCCGGTGCTGGAATATGCGGGACGGTGTAGACCAGATCGGCGTTGATTGAGCCGAGATTCCAGATCGCCATTATTGACCGACCTTACATGCCGCGATGACCGCCATGTTGAGAATGTCGTTGACGGTTGAGCCTGTGGAGCAGATTTGCACTGGTTTTCCGACACCTGACAAGATGGGGCCGATAACGGTTGCGCCAGCCATTTCTTGCATGAGCTTGACGGAGATTGAGGCCGAATGCCGTGCAGGAACGACGAGGATATTTGCGGGTGCCGTCAAGCGAGAAAAGGGGTAATGCTCCATCGCGGACATGTTGAGAGCAACATCAACGGCCATTTCACCCTCATATTCAAAGTCAACATTGCGGCCATCAAGTACGGTTGGGGCCTTGTGCATTTTCTCGGATCGCTCTGATACGGGGTAGCCGAAGGTTGAGAAGGAGACAAAGGCAACGCGCGGCTCGAGCCCGAGATCGCGCGCAACGGCGGCTGCCCGTTCTGCGATGTCCGCGAGGTCGTTTTGGTCGGGCCACTCATGCACAAGCGTGTCAGAGATGAGGACGATTTTACCTTTATGAAGGATCGCAGTCACGCCAGTTGCACCATCGTGGGGTTGTGCGTCAAACACGTGATTGATGAGTTCGAGCACATGCGCAGATTTCCGCGTTGCCCCCGTGACCATTCCGTCAGCATGTCCATGAGCGAGCATCAGGGATGCAAAAACGTGGCGATCCCGCGAGGCGAGGCGGTGCACGTCGTGGTGATCCATGCCTTTGCGTTGCAGGCGTTCGTAAAGGAAATCCTTGTAGGTTTCCAAGTGCGGCGTGTTCGCCGCGTTGACGATTGTAAGTTCGCCAACAGCGTCGGCCATACCTTCTGCTGTCAGCTTTGCTTCGATGTCTTTCTCGCGCCCAACAACAAGCGCCTTACCGAGGCCAGAACGTTGATAAAGCACCGCGGCGCGCAATACGCGGATGTCGTCACCTTCCGCAAAGATCACGTCGGACTGCGCGGCGCGAGCGCGGGCGTTGAGGCTTCGCAAGATGGATTGCGTCGGGTCCATCCGCGATTTCAACGTGTTTTCATAGCCTTCCATGTCGATAATGGGGCGACGTGCGACGCCAGTATCCATGCCAGCCTGCGCAACTGCCGTAGGAATGCGGTGGATCAAGCGTGGATCAAATGGCGTTGGGATGATGTAATCGCGGCCAAAAGAGAGTTTTTTGCCGTAAGCCATTGCGACCTCGTCAGGCACATCTTCGCGAGCGAGAGCGGCGAGCGCCTTTGCGCAAGCGATCTTCATTTCGTCGTTGATAGCGCGGGCGTGAATGTCGAGAGCGCCACGGAACAGGTAAGGGAAACCGAGGACGTTGTTCACCTGGTTCGGGTAATCGGAACGACCTGTGGCGACGATGACGTCTTCGCGCACCGCGTGCACTTCCTCTGGCGTGATCTCTGGATCGGGGTTCGCCATCGCGAAAATCACAGCGTTGGGGGCCATGCTAATCACCATGTCTTGGGTCACGGCGCCCTTAGCGGATACGCCCAAGAAAACGTCACAGCCATCCATCGCCTCACTCAGCGTGCGGGTATCGGTGTTGGCGGCGTGGGCGGATTTCCATTGGTTCATGCCCTCGGTGCGCCCTTGGTAAATCACACCTTTGGTGTCGCACATGATGCAATTATCGTGGGTCGCGCCCATGGATTTCAGCAGTTCTAGACAAGCAATCCCAGCGGCACCTGCGCCGTTGAGGACGATTTTGACTTCGTTGATTTTCTTGCCCGAAATTTCTAGAGCGTTGAGCAGACCAGCCGCACAGATCACTGCGGTCCCATGCTGATCATCGTGGAAAACGGGGATGTCCATTTCCTCTTTCAGGCGCTGTTCGATAATAAAACATTCCGGCGCTTTGATGTCTTCGAGGTTGATGCCGCCAAAGGTCGGGCCCATCAAGCGGACCGCGTTACAGAATGCGTCGGGGTCTTCGGTGTCCAGCTCGATGTCGATGGAGTTCACATCGGCGAAGCGTTTGAAGAGAACGGACTTGCCCTCCATCACTGGCTTACTTGCCAATGCGCCGAGGTTGCCAAGGCCCAGAACAGCGGTGCCGTTTGAGATCACAGCAACGAGGTTTCCCTTGTTGGTATAATCGTAGGCAAGCGCGGGGTTGGCCGCGATATCTTCGCAGGGCACCGCGACGCCAGGGGAATATGCGAGCGACAAATCGCGCTGCGTTGTCATGGGAACGGTCGCGGTGACCTCCCATTTCCCCGGTGTTGGATCCATGTGGAACGCGAGCGCGTCTTCGCGGGTAAGTTTCGTTTTCGACATGGTGCATTCTCCCTTTGCGTCCGACTGACTTTGGTCGAATTTCGCGAGGGGGGCAACGCCTGACTTTAGCACTTTCGTCGCTAACATCGGGCGGGTAGTGTCGCGTTGATTGATCCTTGGGGGATGCATGAGCACCGCGACACCGACGACCACGCCGATGATGGCGCAATACCTTGAACTCAAGGCCGGATATCCTGACGCCTTGTTGTTTTATCGCATGGGCGATTTTTACGAGATGTTCTTTGACGATGCCGTTGCTGCAAGTGCGGCGCTTGATATTGCGCTCACGAAACGCGGGAAGCATCTGGATCAGGACATACCAATGTGTGGTGTGCCACATCATGCCGCCGAAGGGTATTTTCTGACGCTGATCCGCAAGGGGTTTCGCGTGGCTGTTTGCGAACAGATGGAAAGCCCTGCGGAGGCGAAAAAGCGCGGTGCGAAATCGGTGGTGCGACGCGATGTTGTGCGGTTGGTGACACCCGGAACGCTGACCGAGGATTCACTTTTGGATGCGCGTCGCCATAATTATCTGGCCGCTTACGCCGATGTGCGTGGCGAGGGTGCGCTTGCGTGGATCGATATCTCGACGGGATCGTTTCACGTGATGAATTGCCCCCGTGTGACGCTTGGGCCGGAACTGGCGCGATTGACGCCAAAGGAGGTGATCCTTGTTGATGGATCCGAGAGCGATTACGCCGAGTTAGTGTCTGATTCCGGCGCTGCGCTGACCACTTTGGGTGGTGCCGCGTTTGATAGCACAGCTGGTGAAAAGCGGCTGAAGACCTTGTTTAAGGTTGGGTCACTGGATGCCTTTGGCACGTTTGACCGCGCGCAGATTTCGGCAATGTCGGCTGTCGCGGAATATATCGAGATCACGCAAAAGGGGAACCTGCCGCTGGTGCGCCCACCCGTGATTGAGGGCCAAGCGACGACGGTGCAGATTGACGCGGCGACGCGGCGGTCCTTGGAGTTGACGCGTGGAACAGAGGGGGGGCGTGCGGGATCACTTTTATCCGCGATTGATCGGACTGTGACGGCTGGCGGGGCGCGATTGTTGGAGCGACGTTTGTCGAGCCCGTCTTGTGCGCTTTCCGTGATTTCGGAGCGGCAAGATAGCATTGCGTTTTTGGTTGAGAATGCGCGTTTGGCTGCGGACTTGCGTGATGGGCTGCGCAGTGTGCATGATTTGGATCGGGCTTTGTCACGTTTGGCGCTGGATCGTGGTGGACCGCGTGACATGACGGCGATCCGCAATACGTTAGGGCAGGCCGAAGCGTTGCAGCGGAGGTTGCCTACGGAATTGCCAAGTGAATTGAAAAATGCGCGTGCTGCTTTGGATGGGCATGATGGGCTGTTGAGCTTGCTCGACAATGCACTTGTGGCTGAGCCTCCGTTATTGTCCCGCGATGGCGGGTTTATTGCAGCTTCGTTTGATGAAGAGTTGGATGAGGTGCGTAAACTGCGCGACGAAGGGCGGTCTGTTGTTGCGGCGATGCAAGCAGGTTTTATCGAGGTCACAGGAATTTCAGCGTTGAAGATCAAGCACAACAATGTGCTTGGATACTTCATCGAGACGACGGCGACCCATGCGGAAAAGATGCTGGCGCCGCCGCTAAATGAGACGTTTATCCACAGGCAGACCACGGCGAACCAAGTGCGGTTTACAACTGTCGAATTGTCCGAGATCGAGACGCGAATTTTGAATGCGGGCGGTCGTGCGCTTGAGATTGAAAAACGCCTTTATCAGAGTCTAACACAGGCGATTATTGATCAGGCGGGACCAATCGGCGCATTGGCGCGTGCCTTGGCGGAGTTTGATGTCGCAGTTGGCTTGGCGCATCTAGCAGCCATCGAAAATTGGGCGCGGCCTGTGATTGACGACAGTCGCGCGTTTGAAATTTCGGGCGGACGACATCCTGTTGTTGAGGCGGCTTTGCAGAAGGCGGGCACGCCTTTTGTCGCCAATGATTGTGATCTGAGCGGCACGCCGATTTGGCTGCTGACCGGTCCGAACATGGCGGGTAAGTCGACGTTCTTGCGGCAGAATGCGCTGATTGCAATTTTGGCGCAGATGGGTGGCTATGTACCCGCGAGGTCCGCCCATATTGGCATTGTTAGCCAGATATTTAGCCGCGTTGGTGCATCGGATGATCTGGCCAAGGGTCGTTCCACGTTTATGGTCGAGATGGTCGAGACGGCGGCGATTTTGAACCAAGCGGATGATCGGGCGCTGGTGATCTTGGATGAGATCGGGCGCGGTACGGCAACCTATGACGGTTTGTCGATTGCATGGGCGACGTTGGAACATTTACACGATGTGAACCGATGCCGCGCATTGTTTGCCACGCATTACCACGAGATGTCGCAGCTTTCCAACAAGCTGGAGGGCGTCGATAACGCCACGGTTTCGGTCAAGGAATGGGAAGGCGACGTGATCTTTCTGCATGAGGTCAAGAAAGGCACGGCGGATCGCAGTTACGGGGTGCAGGTGGCGCGATTGGCAGGCCTGCCTCAGGTCGTTGTGGAACGTGCAAAAATTGTGCTGGAAGCCTTGGAAAAGGGCGAGCGGGAAGGTGGATCGGCGCGCAAGGCGATTGTCGATGACCTGCCGCTGTTTTCGGCGACGGCAGCACCTGCGCCAGTGAAGACGAAGCCATCGCAGGTTGAAGGGCGTTTGAAGACCGTTTTACCTGATGAGTTGACGCCGAAAGAGGCATTGGCTTTGATCTATGAGTTGCGGGATTTGTTGGAGAAGTGATCTACCAGCTTCCCGATGCACCGCCGCCACCTCCGCCGCTAAATCCACTCCCCGATGAACTATTGTCCGAGATCATGGGTAGAATTTTGAAGACCGAGTAACGTTCATTGCAGTGATTGCACTGGAAATCCGTGCGGCGTTCGCCTGCGCTATGTCGCGTTGGAGTGTGTGTCACAGCACTGCCGTAGCTTTCGAGGGTGTTGTATCCACATGTCTTGCAGAGCTTTTGTTTACTAAACTAGCGGCGGAACCCTTTGATCGTCACGTGATCGCATTCGCGGCAGACCCAGACGTCATATTCCTTGGAGGCGAGCTCTTCTTCTTTGATTTGGCCAGAGGTGAGGTGCTTATGCTCGTATTCATCCAGCACGCGCGGCATTCATGAGCTGTCGTTCGGGCAACGGCG
>DFSO01000087.1:48270-61747 GCA_002378665.1 Loktanella sp. UBA3435
CGGCGTGATAGGCTTGGTAGATGATCCAGCCGAATGGCGCGAAGATTACAAAGGCAAAGCCACCAGCCCAGACGCGCAGGTCCGTCCACCAGCGGGTGATGACGTTAGCATCGTATTGGTCAGGCCAAACGCCAGCGATTTCGCGAATGGTGTGATCGACGCCGTTAATGAGGCCTGTGTCATAGGTATTCATACGGAATTGGTCGGTGATGATCCTGTCGATAATTTTCTTGAGGGCCGCGTCCTTGGTGTTGCCATAGCCGCTACCAACTTCGATCCGCATTTCGCGGTCACCGAGTGAAACAAGGATGAGAACACCGTCGTTCCGAGCCCGACCACCGATCCCCCAAGTGTTGAAGAGATTGGTCGCGAAGACCTCGTTGGTGACGTCTTGGCCGTATGTTGCACGGCTCTCGATCGTCAGAACAGTCATGTCGATGTCGCGGTTTTTGCGCAGATCGGCGAGTTTGGCTGCGATCTCTTGCTCTTGATCGGGCGCCAGTAGATCCGCGTAGTCGTTGACATATGGATCCGCACGCACCGGAAATGATTGTGCTGTGGCTGGCAGGATCGAGACGGCCAGCCACAGCGCAGTGGCGAGGAGGGTCGAAGCGATTCGACCCTCCATTTTAGGATGCCGGCATCGAAGATACGCCAACCTGCGCGGGGCGCAGAAGGCGGTCGTGCAACATGAAACCTTCGGCAGCGACTTGGATGATCTCGCCAGCCTTTGTGCCAGGCACAGGCGCCTCGAACATCGCTTGATGGAATTGCGGATCAAATTTGTCGCCGACTTCGGGAACGATTGGATCAATGCCGTGCTTTTTGAAAACGGAAATCAGTTCGCGCATTGTGATTTCGATGCCTTCGAGCAGCGCTTTGTTCACCTCTTTGCCTTCCTCCTCAACCGACTGCAGCGCCCGGCGCATGTTGTCGTAGACAGGCAGCATATCGCGGGCGAGTTTGGAGCCACCGTAGTTTTCGGCCTCACGGCGATCACGCTCTGAACGCTTGCGCGTGTTTTCAGTGTCGGCCAGCGCACGCATGAATTTGTCGCGGAAATCGTCGCGCTCTGCCTCTAGGTCCGCAATGCGACCAAGGATATCGTCTTGCATATCGCCTTCTGCGGCGAGTTCATCCAAGCTTTGCGGTTCGTCGTTTGCCATGTCTTTTCGTCCTTCAAGTGCGGTCGGCAATCATCTTGCCCACCAACTGTGCGGTGTAATTCACAATGGGCACGATGCGTCCATAATTGAGACGAGTCGGCCCAATGACGCCCACGGCGCCAATGATCTTCTGGTTGGCGTTCATATAGGGAGAAACCACCAGAGAGGAACCCGAAAGTGAGAAAAGTTTGTTCTCCGAGCCAATAAAAATGCGCACACCGTCGCCGCCTTCGGCCAATTCGAGGAATTGGGCGATGTCACGCTTGCGCTCGAGGTCATCAAAGAGAGAGCGAATGCGTTCAAGGTCCGTCTCAGATTCGTTCTCGGACAGTAGATTACCGCGCCCGCGCACGATGAGGCGTTCGGTTGTTTCGCCCTCATTTTCCCACGTCGCAAAGCCACTTTCGACGAGCTCGGCGGCGAGGCTGTCGATCTCAAGCCGGCGTGCGGCGATTTCGCGGGTTATGACGGCACCAAGTTCGGAAAGCGTATGGCCCTCTGCGATGGCATTGAGAAAGTTCGCGGCCTCGCGCATGGACGATGGGGTTTGACCCGTAGGGGGCGTGAACAGACGGTTTTCGACGCGCCCATCCGCGAAGACAAGCACGACAAGTGCGCGTTCGCGAGAGAGCGAGACGAAATCAATGTGTTTGATCGGGGCCTCTTGCTTTGGGGTGAGAACAAGGCTGGCCCCGCGGGTCATACCAGACAGGGCAGAGCCGACGCGGTCGAGCAGGGTGGTGACGTCTTGTTCTTTATTGCCGAAGGTTTGATCGATGGTTTGACGGTCTTCGCCGTTCACATCGCCGACCTCAAGAATGCCGTCGACAAACATCCGCAGACCGATCTGCGTCGGAACGCGGCCCGCGCTGGTGTGGGGGCTTCCAAGAAGGCCAAGGTGTTCGAGATCCTGCATGACGTTGCGGATCGTCGCGGCGCTCACTTGCTCGGATAGCGTTCTGGTCAGGGTGCGGGACCCGACAGGCGCGCCTGTTTCAAGATAGCCCTCAACCACGCGCCGAAACACCTCGCGAGAGCGTTCGTTCATTTCGGCGTATTGTGGGGGCGTTTTGGACATTGAGACCTATCTTTGTGGATGCCCGTATTAAAGCTATCTCAGGTCGGGCGTCAATCGGGCTTGGTTTTTAGACATGGGGAGCGTATCCCATGCGCGCAACCATTGGTGACAGGAGTTTCCCCATGCGTCCATCCGGCCGTCAGATTAACGAAATGCGCAAGATTGAGATTGAGACCAACGTGACGATGCACGCGGAGGGCTCTTGTCTGATCAAATGCGGGAATACCCATGTGCTTTGCACGGCCACAATTGAGGATCGTCCGCCTTCGTTTTTGAAGGGGTCAGGCCTTGGTTGGGTCACTGCGGAATACGGAATGTTGCCACGCGCGACGAACACGCGGATGCGGCGTGAGGCGAAAACGAGCCAGTCTGGCCGTACGCAGGAAATCCAGCGCTTGATCGGACGGTCTTTGCGGGCTGGCGTGGATCGGGTTGCCTTGGGCGAACGTCAGATCGTGATTGATTGCGATGTTATTCAGGCTGACGGCGGGACGCGATGTGCGTCAATCACCGGCGGTTGGGTTGCGTTGAAATTGGCAGTGAACAAGTTGATGAAGGCGGGGATTATCACGTCTGATCCGCTAGTTGATCCTGTTGCTGCGGTATCTTGCGGGATTTACGCGGGGAAATTGGTGATGGATTTGGATTACCCAGAGGATTCAGAAGCTGGCGTTGACGGTAACTTTGTCATGACAGCGGGGAAATTGATCGAAGTGCAGATGTCTGCGGAAGGTTCAATCTTTACTCGTGCGCAGATGGACGGGTTGCTTGATCTAGCCGAAGCTGGCGTTGCGGAATTGGTTGCAGCACAGATTGAGGCGGTGTCCTAATGCGTAAGTTCGACGGTCAGCAACTGGTTGTGGCGACACACAATAAAGGCAAGCTTGAAGAAATTCAGGATTTGCTGCGCCCGTTTGGGATTACGCTGACCTCGAACGACGATCATGGACTGCCTGAACCTGACGAGACGGAAACCACGTTTGTCGGGAACGCGCGGATTAAGGCGCATGCGGCGGCGAAGGCGACTGGTCTTCCTGCACTTGCGGACGATAGTGGGATCGAGATTGACGGCTTGGGCGGAGCGCCAGGGGTTTATACGGCTGATTGGGCCGAGACGCCAAATGGACGCGATTTTGTGATGGCGATGACCCGCAGCTGGACTGAGTTGGAGGCAGTGAATGCGCCGACACCTCGGACGGCGCGGTTTTGCTGTACGCTTGTGCTGGCTTGGCCTGACGGACACGACGAGGTTTTTCCAGGCGTAATGGAAGGCGAGATCGTTTGGCCGATGCGCGGTGATCAAGGGCACGGTTATGATCCGATTTTCCAGCCGAAGGGATACGACGTGACGTTCGGCGAAATGGACCGGTGGGAAAAGAACAAGATTAGCCACCGCGCTGATGCATTCGCGAAATTGGTGGCGGGTTGTTTTGCCTGAAGATTGGGAAAACGCGGGCTTTGGGCTTTATATTCATTGGCCATTTTGTCAGGCGAAGTGTCCGTATTGCGATTTTAACTCTCATGTTGCCGCGAAAATTGACCAACACGCTTGGGCAAAAGCATATTTGAGCGAAATCGAGCGGGTAGGGGCCGAGACGCAGGGCCGCATTTTGCGCTCTGTGTTTTTCGGCGGTGGTACGCCAAGTATGATGGACCCCGAAATTGTTGACGTGATCCTGACGAAGGTCCGCGCGACATGGGGGATGGCCAACGATATCGAGATCACCTTGGAGGCCAACCCGACATCCGTTGAAGCAGGAAGGTTTGCGGGATATCGGCAGGCAGGCGTGAACCGCGTCTCGATGGGAATTCAGGCGCTTAACGATGTGGACCTCAAGGCTTTGGGACGGATGCATTCAACAAAAGAAGCATTGGCCGCATTTGATATCGCGCGGGCAACTTTCGAACGCGTTAGTTTTGATCTGATTTACGCGCGCCAAAACCAGACGCGCCAAGGGTGGCGGGATGAACTGACGCAAGCGCTTTCAATGGCGATCGACCACCTCTCGCTTTACCAGCTTACAATTGAGGGCGGGACCGCATTTGGGGATCGATATGCCGCAGGCAAGCTGCGGGGATTGCCTGACGAAGATCGGGCGGCAGACATGTTCGAACTTACGCAAGAGCTATGTGATCAACATGGATTTCCAGCGTATGAAGTGTCTAACCATGCCAAAAGCGGGTCGGAAAGCATCCACAACAAGATTTATTGGAAGTACGGGGATTACGTAGGCATTGGCCCTGGGGCGCATGGGCGACTGACGCTGAACGGTCAAAAGTTTGCAACCGAAACGCATCTGACGCCAGGTCGATGGCTGAAAAGTGTTAACGAAAACGCAAGTGGTGAGAGCGAACGAACACTGCTTAGCTCAGAAGATCAGGTCACGGAGTTCTTACTGATGGGGCTACGCCTGAACGAGGGTGTTGATCTAGGGCGCTTGCCAGACGCTGCTGTTCAGAAACTCGGGCATAAAATCAAAGAGTTAACTGATTCCGGCTTTATCGTAAGATCAGGCGGCCTGCTAACAGCGACATCAGCAGGCCGACCCGTTTTGAATGGAGTTTTGCGGCATCTCTTAGACGATTAAGAACCCGAAAGAGCGCGCAAAAGATCGTCGAGTTGATCGAGGTTCTTATAGCTAATCGTCATACGACCACCCTCACCATCAGCGCTATGATCAATCGCGACTTTCATGCCAATTGCGGCGGAAAGTTCGCCCTCAATTTGCAGTGTATCCGCATCCTTGTTGATCGTTGTTCGCACGCTTTTTGCGCTTTTAGGCTTTGTCAGGCCCTCTTTTGCAATCCGCTCAGCGTCACGGACAGACAGTCCTTTGAGAACGATGTGATCCGCAATGTTCTGAGCGTCGTCATGCCCTACCAAGGCACGCGCATGACCCGCTGTCAGCTTTCCATCCGTTAAATATTGACGCACGCCCTCCGGTAAGTTCAGCAAGCGCATAACGTTGGCAATGTGGCTTCTGCTTTTTCCCAAAACGCTAGAAAGTTGTTCCTGCGTGTGGCCAAACTTCTGCATGAGCTGACGGTAACCAGCGCCTTCATCGATGGGGTTCAGATCTGCCCGTTGAATGTTCTCGATGATCGCGACTTCCAAGACCTCGGTATCGGTGTATTCACGAATAATAGCAGGAATTTCATGGAGTTGCGCAATCTGAGATGCGCGCCAGCGACGCTCGCCTGCAACAATCTCGAACTCAGCGTCGATTGTCGGGTGCTTTCTAACGATAATTGGCTGGATGACGCCCTTTTCAGCGATAGAATTCGCGAGTTCCTTCAATGCTACTTCGTTAAATGCACGACGGGGTTGGTCTGGATTTGCGTGCACCCGCTCGATTGGAATTCGCATATCAGCCTTACGGGGGGCCTGAGACTGTTGCGGGGCAATCTCTTGATTGACGTCCGCCATCAGCGCGGAGAGACCGCGGCCTAAGCCCCTGCTTTTATTCTTCTTTTCATCCATAATCTAGCCCCTTATTCGTTTCTTGTCGCGTGACAGAAGCTCTTGCGCGAGTGCGCGATATGCGGTGCTGCCCTTTGATGCGGTGTCGTAATTCAAAACAGGTGTCGCGAAAGATGGCGCCTCGCTCAATCGAACGTTTCTCGGAATGACCGTTTGATAGACCAGTTCGCCAAGATTATCGCGCGCATCCGTTTCAACCTGTTGCGAGAGGTTGTTGCGGCTGTCGTACATCGTGAGCACAACACCTTCGATCCGAAGATTTGGGTTCGCCGTGTCGCGAATTTCACGAATTGTAAGCATGAGCTGCGAGAGCCCCTCAAGCGCAAAAAACTCACTTTGAAGCGGAACCAGCGCACCGTGCGCTGAAACCATCGCATTGACCGTCAAGATGTTGAGTGAAGGCGGGCAATCGATCAATATATAGTCAAAAGCAAAGGCGTCCATCGCAGTTTGACGTAAGGCATCCCGCAATAAGTAGCTTCTCTTTTCGTTTGAAATCAGCTCGATATCAGCAGAGCTAAGGTCTGTCGTCGCCGCGATAATTGCCAGGTTCTCAAAACTGGTGTTCTGGATTGCCTCTTCGGGCGTCGCATCACCAACGATGAAATCATATGTCGTTACATCCCTGTGCGCATGATCAATACCAAGACCAGTTGAGGCGTTTCCCTGTGGATCCAAATCTACAAGCAGAACTTTTTGACCTGCTTCTGCTAAGGCCGCGCCAAGGTTGATCGTTGTCGTTGTTTTTCCAACGCCACCTTTTTGGTTTACGACGGCTAAAATACGTGGGCCGTGCGGGCGAGTAGGATCAATCACGATGAATGTCTTTCACGATTAGAATTTGGGCTTGTTGGTCCGTCATACTTGGATGGCTCTTGATTTCAAAGCGCCAATCTTGACGTGCGGCTTTAATTTCGTCCTGATAGGTTTTGCCCTTTGGTAAAATTGCACATCCGCCATCTGCTAAATGGCGTTGTAAATAAGGGAAAAGCTCGCTGAGTGCGGCCAAGGCGCGGGCTGTGACCACATCTGCATTCTGCGGAGGGACATCCTCGACGCGTTCAGCTAATATTTCGATCTGTAAACCAAGTTCCCGAGCTGCCGTGCGGAGGAATGTGGATTTGCGTTGATCACTTTCGATAAGGGTGAATTTCGTTACTGGCGACTTTTCAAGCGCGATAACAGCCATCACAATGCCGGGAAAGCCGCCGCCACTACCGATATCCAGCCATGTTTTTGGTGCGTAATTTGCAAATTGGAAAAGCTGTGCTGAGTCCACAACGTGGCGGTTCCAAATATCTGGTATCGTTGACTTTGACACCAAGTTTATATGCGGATTCCACTTCTCAACGAGCGCGGAAAACTGCTCAAGCTTCTCGAATGTTTCACGTGAAACATCGGGGATCGGAAGCTTATTTGGGGTCAATGTACCCGCTCCTTGGCTTTTTGGCGTTTTAGCCATGCGACGATCAACACGAGCGCGGCCGGGGTAATCCCCTCAATACGACCAGCTTGTGCGACATCTCTTGGCTGTACCGCTTGCAGTTTGCTAACTAACTCGTTGGAAAGACCGACAATTTCGGAGTAATCCATCCCGTCTGGGAGCTTGTACTTCTCATCACGCTCTAGCGCCTCGACGTCCTTCGCTTGCCGCGCGATGTAGTTGGCGTAAAGGGCGTCGTTCTTGACCTGCGTTTTGATTTCATCGGCAAAATCGGCGATTTTGTCGCTCAGCGTTTCAATGTGGGTAAAATCGAAGTCCGCGAGGCTAAGAGCTTCAATTGCTGTCCGTTTCGCGCCGTCTGGTGACAAATTTACGCCGACAGAGGCAATTTCCCTTGCAGTATATGTAATCTCGCCAAGCTTACTACGCAGGGTTTCAATTCTATCGATCTTATTCCCATAGCTCTGCCAACGGGTGTTTCCGACGCACCCGATTTCGCGTCCCCATGCCGTTAGGCGCTGGTCTGCGTTATCTGCGCGAAGTGAAAGCCGGAATTCGGCGCGTGATGTGAACATCCGATAGGGTTCAGTTACGCCACGTGTGGTAAGGTCATCAATCATAACGCCGATATAGGAGTTTCGCCTGCCGAAATGCAACGATTCCAGACCTTTCGCCGCGCGAGCCGCATTTAGGCCCGCAACAAGACCTTGCGCAGCCGCTTCTTCATAGCCAGTCGTGCCGTTTATTTGCCCAGCTAAGTATAGTCCGGGAATGTCGCGGAGTTCCAAGCTATCCTTGAGTGCGCGCGGATCGATAAAGTCGTACTCAATCGCATACCCTGGTTGCAAAATCTTAGCGTTTTCAAGCCCAACAATCGAGTGGACGTAGTCATCCTGTACGTCCACAGGCAACGAGGTCGAAATCCCGTTCGGGTAGACGGTGTGATCATCGAGGCCTTCCGGTTCAAGAAAGACTTGATGCGCATCTTTTTCCGCAAAGCGAACGACCTTATCCTCAATAGATGGGCAATATCTTGGCCCTATTCCGTCGATATGACCACCATACATGGCGGAGCGATCAAGGTTTTTGCGAATAATTTCATGGGTTTGGGAATTCGTGTGTGTAATACCACAACTAATCTGACGCGCTTTTGGTTTTGCGTTCATGAACGAGAACAGGCTCGGTACCTCGTCCCCAGCCTGCATCTCGAGGATGGACCAGTCAATGGTTCGGCCGTCCAACCGCGGCGGTGTACCTGTTTTCAATCTACCTAAAGGAAGACCAAAACTATCAAGTCGTTCGGCCATTTTCACTGACGGCCGCTCACCCATACGTCCGCCTGGCTTAGAGACATCGCCGATATGGATGATGCCCCGCAAAAACGTACCTGTGGTCAGGATGACGGAGGTTGATGTGAGTTCGGAGTCATCAGACAGTTTAATCCCAGCAACGCGATTGCCCTTCATGATAAGGTCCGTTGCTTCGCCAGCCACAATTTCCAAATTTTCCTGTAGTGCCACTTCGGACTGCATTGCTAAGCGATAGAGCTTGCGGTCTGCCTGAGCGCGTGGTCCTTGGACAGCTGGACCCTTTTTTCGGTTCAGCAAACGAAACTGGATACCAGCAGCATCAGCGACGCGACCCATCGCACCATCTAGGGCATCGATTTCGCGAACGAGGTGCCCTTTGCCGAGCCCTCCAATCGCGGGGTTACATGACATTACGCCAATAGTTTCAGCCGAAAGTGTTACCAAAGCCGTCAATGCCCCAGAACGCGCCGCAGCAAGTGCCGCTTCGCTGCCCGCATGACCACCGCCGATAACAATCACATCAAAATGTTTCACGTGAAACAACCCTACTTTCCAATACAAAAACTCGAGAAGATTTCTCCAAGTACATCTTCTACATCGATTCGACCAACCAAACTATCGATTGATCGAATTGCTGTTCGAATATCCTCGGCAATCAGGTCATCGAAGCCAGCGTTGTTCATCGCCATCATAGCAGACCGCAAAAAACCGAGCGACCCTAGCATGGCCAATCGATGCCGCTCTCTCATCGCGATCCCGACGCTTGCCGCACGTTTACCTAAAACAGTAGAAATATGTGTAACGAGTTCATCAACGCCCAACCCGGTCGTCCCGGAAATCCCCTGACTAGGATCATCTAAAAGATCCGCTTTGGCTTGCAAAACAATATCCCCATCCGACAGTGCGATACCGATCGTCTCCCCTTTGCCCACTAAGTACACGCGTAAGTCCGCTTGCGCTGCGCGCTCCTTCGCCCGCACGACGCCCATACCTTCGACGATATCATCTGTGTCTCGTAGACCGGCAGTGTCGAGCACGGTTACAGGAAGGCCGCCCAGATCCATTCGGACCTCGATCACGTCCCGGGTTGTACCTGCGATTTCCGAGGTAATCGCGGCATCTCGACCAGCTAACCGATTGAGAAGAGTAGATTTTCCTGCGTTTGGAGCCCCAACGATAGCAACTTCGAACCCTACACGCAGTTTCTCGGCAAACTTGACGCCTGCGATCTCTTTCTCAAGCTCGCGCTCCACCTGACACAACAGTTCCGTTACTTCTGGCCGCACATCAAACGGCACATCTTCATCCACGAAATCTATTGTTGCCTCTAAAAGGGCCGCAGCCCGCAGCAGCTTTCTCCGCCAACCCGACGCAACATTTCCCAGTTCACCCGACAGAACGCGGAGCGCCTGCCTGCGTTGCCCTTCGGTTTCGGCATCGATAAGATCAGCAAGCCCTTCGACTTGGGTCAAATCAAGTTTGCCGTTCTCAAGCGCCCGACGTGTAAATTCGCCAGCTTCCGCAGGGCGCAGGTCGGCGTCATCACCCAAGACACGTAGGACAGCATTCACTACCGCAATCGAGCCGTGCAGATGCAATTCCACGACGGGTTCGCCTGTAAAGCTATTTGTATCTGGAAAAACCAGCACAAGCGCGTCATCCAAATGCACACCTTCACTATCGACAAGCTTACGCAAACCGCGCTGTTCAGGCACCGTTTTCATCAGCTTCCCCGCCGAGAGCGCCGCCATTTTACCCGAAATTCGGATAACGGCGACGCCAGCCCGGCCCTGCGCTGTCGCCAAGGCAAAAATCGTGTCCATTAGTTAACGCTTTGATTTTATGAAGTTTAAGTGTTCATCGAGTCAAAGAAGTCAGCGTTTGATTTCGTCTGCTTTAGCTTACCAAGCAAGAATTCAATCCCGTCTGTTGTCCCCATGGGGTTCAGAATGCGACGCAAGACATAAGTCTTCGCAAGATCGCCCTTATCCACCAACAACTCTTCTTTCCGTGTACCGGATTTCAGAATATCCATCGCTGGGAAGACGCGCTTATCTGCAACTTTACGATCGAGAACAATCTCGCAGTTACCGGTTCCTTTGAATTCTTCAAAGATGACTTCGTCCATGCGCGACCCTGTGTCGATCAGGGCAGTCGCGATAATTGTCAGTGAGCCGCCTTCTTCGATGTTACGTGCCGCACCAAAGAACCGCTTTGGACGTTGCAGCGCGTTTGCATCCACACCACCCGTCAGAACTTTACCCGACGATGGCACAGTCGTGTTGAAGGCACGACCCAAACGCGTGATCGAATCGAGTAGGATCACAACGTCCCGCTTATGTTCAACAAGGCGTTTTGCCTTTTCAATGACCATCTCGGATACAGCAACGTGACGCTCTGCTGGTTCGTCAAATGTCGAGGAAACAACTTCGCCCTTCACGGACCGCTGCATGTCGGTCACTTCTTCTGGCCGCTCATCAATCAACAGAACGATCAAATAGCATTCAGGGTGATTCTTTTCGATCGAGTTCGCGATGTTCTGCAACAGGACCGTTTTACCAGTCCGCGGCGGCGCCACGATCAACGCACGCTGGCCTTTACCAATTGGGGAAACAAGATCGATAATCCGTGCAGATTTGTCTTTGATTGTTGGGTCTTCGACTTCCATCCGCAGACGCTCATCAGGGTAAAGCGGAGTCAGGTTATCAAAGGCAACCTTATGCTTTGCCCGTTCAGGGTCTTCGAAGTTAATTGTTTCGACGACAGTCAGCGCAAAATAACGCTCTGTGTCGTCAGGTTCTTTAATAATCCCTTCAACCGTATCGCCGGTCCGCAACGAATGCGCACGGATCATATCGGGAGAGACGTAAATATCATCTGGTCCAGGCAGATAGTTTGCTTCTGGTGACCGCAGGAAACCAAAGCCGTCCTTCAGAACTTCCAACACGCCGTCTCCGCCGATGATCCATTCTTCGTCAGCCCGCTCTTTCAAGATCGCGAACATCATATCGCCTTTACGCATTGTTGATGCGTTTTCGATTTCGAGTTCTTCAGCGAGGTCCAAAAGATCCTTCGGGCTTTGTGCCTTTAGGTCAGCGAGGTTCAAACGGTCTTGAGTCATAAAAATATCCAACTACCGCCTAAAGAGGTCGGTGTTTTTCGGTTCAGTGATGGAAAACAGCTATCCCGGACGGGTAGCGACGACAGACTTAGGCCCATCAGCCCCTCAAGTCAATCAAAACGGCCGTACAATGACCATCACGAGGATTACCAGCATAAGCACAGTCGGCACCTCGTTCGCGATCCTGTAGGTCCGCCCAGAGCGCGTGTTGGTCCCAGCAGCAAACTCTTTCCGCCGCGCAGCCAGCCAACCGTGAAACCCAGACATCAACAGCACTGCGATAATCTTGATCCAAGACCACGCCAGCCCGAAATCAAATGCGCCTTGCCAGATCATGATCAACCCGCAAACCCATGCGACAATCATCGCAGGATTGATAATCACCTTGAGCAGTTTCAATTCCATAAGTTGAAAGGTCTTATCCAACTCAGAGCCAACTTCTGCCCGTTCGGCGTGATAGACAAACAAGCGCGGCAAATAAAACATACCAGCCATCCATGAAATGACGGATGCCACATGGAGAACTTTGATCCATGGATAGATGGTCGTAAAGAAATCGTTCATCGGGTCTCAATTCTTTCCCAGCTCTTCTTCTTAATAATAATTATATATTAAGAAAGATGATGATGTGAGTAGTGTCGCCGTTTTCTGTGGATAGTTTTTTCATCCGCAGGCTTATCCACTTTCTTGGAAACATAAATAAACTGTAAAATTTGCTTTGAAAGTCCAAAAATCCAATTTTTTACAATAGCTTATCGTCATGCAACAGTTTGAGATGTTTCGTCATATTGCTCTTGTAGTTGTATAACGCAGTGATTCCTCCACAACCCCCACTTATCCTTACCCACCGTGGACATTCACCCTTAATCTCTCGCATAAAGCGCAAACGACACACATGTTACCCAAGCCTTCCTTTTATCCCTGCGATCATCCAAGCAGTCACACAATAGTTTTCCGAAGAGTTATCCCCATGCAAACCGACATCATTCTCGCGTCAGGTTCTGAAATCCGCGCCACATTGTTGCGCAATGCTGGTGTTGAATTCGAGGTTATCATCCCACGCGTTGATGAGGCCACAATGAAAGCGTCGTTGATTGCAGAAGGCGCTTCACCGCGTGACATTGCAGATGCATTGGCTGAGATGAAGGCGTTACGTGTCGCCAGTAAACACCCTGACGCTCTGGTTATCGGGTGCGATCAGGTCTTGGCCCATGGTCGTGAAATGTTGTCAAAGCCCGAGACGCCTGCTGATGCGATTGCTCAACTCAAGTCTTTACGGGGCCAGAGCCACCAACTTCTCTCAGCTGCTGTCATTTACGCCGAGGGCAAACCGCAATGGCGTCATGTCGGTCAAACGCGACTGTCCATGCGCGATCTTTCCGATGACTATATAAATGACTATGTTGCGAGAAATTGGGAAAGCATTCGTCATGCAGTTGGTGGTTATAAGCTAGAAGAAGAGGGCGCGCGTCTATTTACCCGCGTTGAAGGCGATTATTTTAACGTTTTGGGAATCCCTCTGTTAGAACTCTTGTCATATCTCACACTACGCGGAACATTAGCAGGATGATGAAACCTATCCCCCTCGCAGGCGTTTTGGGAAATCCTATCGCCCAATCAAAATCGCCAAGGCTGCACCGTCATTGGTTACGTAAATACGGGTTGCTTGGCGATTACGTACCGCTGCATGTCACCGAAGAAAATCTTGAAACCGTTGTCCGCGCCATGCCCAAGATGGGGTTTGTGGGTGCGAACGTGACGCTACCTCATAAAATCGCAGTGATGCAGTTTGCCGATCAAATCACGGATCGTGCCACTTTGATCGGTGCAGCCAATACGCTGACCTTTAAAGACGACGGCAAGATTATTGCAGATAA
>DFSO01000087.1:62060-84714 GCA_002378665.1 Loktanella sp. UBA3435
TCTGGCCCTGCCGTTCTTTTGGGGGCAGGCGGTGCTGCACGTGCAATTATCGTGGCGCTTGCTGATGCAGGTGTGACCGAAATCTTGCTCACAAACCGGACACGTACGAAAGCCGATGCCTTGCGTGCCGAATTTGGGACACGCATTCGCGTTGTTGATTGGGTGCAGGCGGGCAATATCCTTGAGGGTGCCGCCACTGTCATCAACTCCACATCCCTTGGCATGACAGGCAACGCCGCGCTGCGTATCCCGCTAGATGGGCTAACAAAGGGGACGCTTGTCACCGATATCGTGTATTCACCGCTACGCACGCGGCTGTTGGAAGAGGCTGAGACCGCGGGATGCACCGTGGTCGACGGTCTTGGCATGTTGCTGCACCAAGGTGTGCCAGGATTTGAGCGTTGGTTTGGCGTCCGCCCCGAGGTTGACGACAAAACGCGCCAAGCGGTTCTGGGATGAGCTTTCTTCTGGGCCTCACGGGCTCCATCGGCATGGGAAAATCCACGACGGCACAGATGTTTCGCGACGAAGGCGTGCATGTTTGGGATGCCGACGCCGTGGTTCACACGCTTTATGCCAAAGGTGGCGCGGCTGTTCCTGCGTTTGCTGAGGAATTACCAGCGGCTGTTATCGACGGCGAGGTGTCACGTGCTGTCCTTCGCGATTTGATCGCGGCGGACCCTGCAACCTTGCAAAAGATCGAAGCGATTGTTCATCCTCTTGTTGCTGCTGATCGCGCTTCTTTTCTCGCGGATCATCCTAATGAACTGATATTACTTGATATTCCACTTCTCTTCGAAACCAAAGCCGACCTTTGGCTCGATGCTGTTATCGTTGTGACTGCACCCTCTGAAGTTCAACGCGCCCGCGTTTTGGATCGTGGAACAATGACCGAAGACCAATTTCATATGATCTTAGACAAACAGATGCCGGATGCGGAAAAATGTATCCGCGCCGATTACATTATCGAGACGGTTTCGATGGACGCCGCCCGTGCCGCCGTGCGAAAACTGGTGCAGCATATGAAAGGCCAACACATTGCGTGAAATCGTCCTCGACACTGAAACCACCGGATTTGAACCCAACGACGGTGACCGCATCGTCGAAATCGGTGCGATTGAGCTGATCGGGCATGTGCCAACGGGGCGCACGTATCACCAATATATAAACCCGATGCGGTCAATGCCTGCGGGTGCGTTTGGTGTGCACGGCATTGGTCCCGATCTGCTGGAGCCACCACAAGCCCCACAACCGGGCCAAGTGATTTTGCGCGACAAGCCAGTGTTTGCGGATGTCGCGCAGGCGTTTCTGGATTTCATTGGTGATTCCAAATTGGTGATTCACAACGCCGCGTTTGATATGAAGTTTCTCAATGCGGAACTGGGTTGGCTTGGGCGGACACATCTGCCGATGGATCAATCGCTCGATACGCTGGCGATTGCGCGTCGTAAATTCCCCGGGTCTCCCGCATCGTTGGACGCACTTTGCCGTCGTTTCGGCATTGATAACTCGAACCGCACACTTCACGGCGCTTTGCTCGACAGTGAAATTCTGGCCGAAGTTTATCTGGAGTTGATTGGTGGTCGTCAGCCTGACTTTGGGCTTTCTGCCAAGCTCGAGAAATCCGCGACGACAGAGGTCTCAACGGATTGGCGTCCGATGCCGCGTCCGACACCCTTGGCATCGAAGCTTACAAAAGAAGAAGCCGCCGCCCATGATGCTTTTGTTGAAAAGCTGGGCGACGGCTCTGTTTGGAAAAAACTAGCCTAAGACTTAGTTTGCTTTGGCCTTATTCTCTTCAACGCGGCGTGCGATTTCAGAGCGGTAAAGTTCCATAAAGTCGATTGTCTCAAGGTTCAGCGGTGGGAAACCGCCGTCGCGTGTCGCGTCGCTGACGATGCGGCGCACGAACGGGAACGTGATGCGTGGGCATTCGATCAACAAGAATGGGTGCATCTGGTCTTCTGGCACGCCCTTCACTTCGAAAACACCAGCATACTCAAGCTCAAGAACGAAAAGCGGATCGCCCTTTTCCTTGGTGTTGCTTTCGATTTTCAGCTTTGTGATGACTTCGTACTGGTTCTCGGTGCCGCGCTTGCGAGCATCAAGGTTCACCTGAACTTTGATCTCTGGCTGTGCGTCGCCTGAAACACCCTTTTGCGCGAGGATGTTCTCAAAGGACAGGTCACGGACGTACTGCGTCAAAACGCGGTTTATCACTTTTGGTGCTGCTGCTGCGTCAGCGCCGTTTTGTGGTGTATCGGTCATTATATGCTCCGGCGTGTAAATAGGTTCTGCTGTTCCTATCAGGCCAGCGCCAATCCCTCAATCAAGATTAATGCCGCGTCCACTCAGATGGCTTGTGGGTAGGTGACTTTGCGCCAGAAACCTCTTCGAATTCGCCGTCAATGACCCGATCATCGGGGCGATGTGGCTGGCTTGGGCCTGTTCCCATTGAAAATTTCTGTACTTTGATCTTTGATTTCGCCCATTGAAACGCAGCAGCGCGCAACTTTGGCACCAATAGCGCGAAACCGATAGCATCCGTAAAGAAACCAGGTGTCAGCAAAAGCGCGCCTGCAAATATGATCATGGCGCCGTTTGCCAAGGGTTCTGTCGGATCATTTAGCTGTGAAAATGTGCTTTGTAGCTTGGCAATTTCGCGTGCGCCCTGCTGGCGGACCAGCCAAGATCCCAAAATCGCAGTGACAAGAACAATCGCTAAGGTCGGCCACAGGCCAATAAAGCCGCCGACTTGAATAAATAGTGCGATTTCGATCAGCGGAACCGCTATAAATGCTATCAAAAGCCACATGAATCAGGCCCTTTCATTTGTTATTGAGGGTAAGGTGGACTTGGCCCCTCGTCACACCTACATAAGAAGCGCAATCCCGCGTTACCATGCCTAACCTAAATGAGGCCCTGATGAACTCTCCGATTATCCAACTTTTGGTGCTAGCAGCCATCGCAGTTTTTCTGATTTTGCGCCTGAGAGGAGTTCTCGGTACGCGGGAAGGATTTGAAAAGCCGCAAGTCCGCAAACCAGATACAAACGCGCGTCGCCGCCGCGAAGATTTTGAAGTCATTGAAGGCGGCCCCGACCTCGATATTGCGGACCACTCAGAAGAAGGTAGCGAAACAGCTATCGCGCTTGCCAATATGAAACGCGTTGATCCGACATTTAATGTGACCGAATTCTTGGGTGGCGCACGTGGTGCCTACGAAATGATCCTGATGGCATTTGAGCGCGGCGATCTTGCGAGCGTGCTGCCGTTCATCTCTGAGGATGTCTACGAGGCCTTCTCAACCGTTGTTGATGAGCGCGAGAAAAATGGATTGACCGTTGAGGCAACATTTGTTGGCATCAGTGATCTTAGCCTAAAAGGCGCTACATTTGATGAGCAGACGAAAGAGGCCGAATTGACGGTCCGCTTTACTGGCGAGATGACTTACCAGGTGCGCGACAAAGGTGGCGATGTGGTTGAGGGCAACGCCAATGAGATCAAGCGCCAGAAAGATATCTGGACCTTTGCCCGCGACATGGATGCCACTGATCCTAACTGGCGTCTTGTTGCCACTGGCGAATGACGGGAAACTGGCTAGGCGCTGCGGCGCTTAGCTTGTCAATTGCGGGGGCCGCCGTGGCAGAGCCGACTTACAAACTGATGACATTTTCTGATCTTGCCGATTGGGAAAATGACGATCACCAAGCTGCTCTTACGACATTCGTCGAGACTTGCGGTGACATGGATGATCCTGAGTGGTCTGGCATCTGTCAGGTCGCCAAGACCGCCCTAGATGCGCGCGCATTTTTCGAGGCGTTCTTTCAGCCGGTCATGGTTGAGGACGGCGAGCCGATGCTCTTCACAGGCTATTTTGAACCTGAGTTGCGCGGTGCGCCAAACCGCGGTGGAGAATTTCAGCACCCGATTTACCGTTTGCCCGATGACTACGTTCAGGGCCAACCCTACCTGACCCGACGAGAGATTGAAGAGATGGGGGCCTTGTCGGGTCAAGGCCTCGAGATTGCTTGGCTCGCTGATCCCGTCGATCTGTTTTTCCTGCAGGTTCAAGGCTCTGGCCGCATTCGTTTCCCTGACGGTGGCGGCATTCGTGTCGGTTACGGTGGCAAGAACGGTCAGGAATACTCGTCGGTTGGTCGCGAGTTGATCGCGCGTGGCACCTACACCGAACATCAGGTTTCCGCTCAAGTGATCCGCAATTGGGTGGCCGATAATCCCGCTGAGGGCAAAGAGCTTTTGTGGGTGAACAAAAGCTATGTCTTTTTCCGCGAAGTGAATGAAGTGCCCGCCGATAAGGGGCCGCTTGGCGCTATGAACCGCTCGATCACAACGGGTCGCTCCATCGCGGTTGACCCTGCTTTCACCAAACTCGGTACGCCGATTTGGATCGAAAAAGAGGGTGCAGCACCCATCCACCGCCTGATGGTCGCCCAAGATACGGGCTCGGCCATCAAAGGTGCGCAGCGAGCCGATATCTTCTTTGGAACGGGTGATATGGCGGGCCGTAAGGCGGGCCAGATCAAGGATGGCGGGCGCATGATCACGCTGCTGCCGATCCAAATGGCCTATGCGATGTTGCCTGAAACGATCGAATGAGACGCCCACGCCATCTCTCTGTCGAAGAACGCGCCCTTTGGGATCGCGTCGCGGATAGCGCTATTCCGCTTGATCCGCAGCGGCCCGTCGAAGAGCTGGTCATTATCGCGCGACCTGTGAACAGGCCTGTGGTGCGCGAGATAGATCCTATCCATCATTTCATGTTGGGGGAAAAGGCGAACCACAAGCGTGGTCATGATCTGCTGCCGAGCATCACGGCGCGACTTACCAAAGCGCCATTGCAAATGGACAGCAAAGCCCATGGTAAAATGACCCGTGGGAAGTTGAAGCCAGAAGCGCGGCTTGATCTGCACGGCATGACCATGAGCGAGGCGCACCCTGAATTGATCGCCTTTATCCTTGGCTCTCAGGCGATTGGCAGGCGTTTGGTTCTGGTGATTACGGGTAAAGGAAAACTGCGCGACGATGGCGGGCCGATCCCTGTCCGCCACGGTGTTTTGCGGCATCAGGTGCCGCAATGGATGGCACTGCCACCTTTGTCGCAAGCGATTTTGCAAGTGACGCCAGCGCATTTGACCCACGGCGGGCACGGCGCGTACTACGTTTACCTACGCAAGAACCGATAGGCGCTGGGCCATGCGTGCGGCAAGCCAGAGGCAAACTGCCGAGACCGCGAAACAGACCGCATAAGCGAGCATCTGGATTTCCAACTCAACACCGATGTCGATCAACCAACCGCTTAACCCCGGACCAATGGCTGATCCAAGAACCATGAGCGCGGTTGCTGCTGATTTGATCGAACCGATGAATTGCGTCCCGTAAAACTCTGCCCAACAGGCGTTGAGCAATGTGCCATGACCACCCCCCGACATACCCATCAGGATTACCGCGAGTGCCGTCCAAGCGAGGGTCGGTGCGTACCAATGTAGCACGAAGGCGATGATGTAGGGGATGATGTAAATCGGGAGCAGGCGGATCACGCCAAAGCGGTCAATCGCCCAGCCGAAGAATATCGTGCTGAGTGCGAGTGTCGCAGTGCCAAGCGGGAAGACGGCGACGAGCGCGAGGTGCGACCATCCTTTGATCTCTGCGAAGTGGGCTTGGTGGAACCAGAATACGGTGCCGAACCCTGAAAAGCAGACAATTGCAGGGACGAGCAGCCAGAACAGGGGGTGGGTGAGCGCCTCGCGGCGTGTCCAATGGCGGCCCATCATGCCGAGGGTGGCGTTTGATTGCGCCGTGCTTTGTGGTGTGCGTTCAAGCTTTAGCAGGTGATAAATGACTGGGCACATGGCGACGCAAAACACTGCGAAGCCGATCCAAAGCGTGCGCCATTCTACATGCGATTTCATCCAGACCATTGTGAGCGGCAACGTCGCCTCGCCGATCATAAAGCCCAATCCCGCGACGGCCAAAGCGCGACCTCGCGTGGCGATAAACCAGCGTGCCATGGCGACAGCGGACACATGTGTCGCCATGCCTTGCCCAAGGAAGCGCAGTGCGAAGATGACGAACACGAGACCAGCCAATGTCGCGTTGAAAGCCATTGCAAGCGAAGCTAGTGCCAGCCCTGCGACAACGAAAATCCCCAATGTGCGCACACGGAATATGTCAGCCAATCCGCCCGCAAAAACCATGACCGCTGCCGAGGCCATCGTGCCGACCATATACAGGAGGCCCCAATCGCCGTTGGAGAGGTTGAAGCTTTCGCGGATCTCACCGCCAAAGATCGAGATGAAAAACGTCTGCCCAAGGCAGGACATGAACGACAAAAGCGCACCCGTCGCAAGGAAGGGCGCGTTTTCGCGGACAAAGGAAATGTAGCCTGTTTTCATGCCGCCATTCATGGGCGCGAACGGCGGCAGGGAAAAGCCCTAAAGTACGTAGCGCGACAAATCAGTGGAGCGGGAAAGTTCGCCCAAATGCATCTCGACAAATGCCGCATCGACGGTGATCGCGTCGCCTGCGCGGTCTGGTGCGTTGAACGACAGATCTTCGAACACGCGCTCGATTACGGTGTATAGCCTGCGGGCCCCGATATTCTCGACGCTCTCATTCACTTCCGCCGCGATCTTGGCCAAGGCTTTGATCCCGTCCTCAGAGAAGGTCACGGTGACCTCTTCCGTCGCCATCAATGCGGAATATTGCAGCGTAAGCGCATTGTCGGTTTCGGTCAGGATGCGCACGAAATCGGCCTCTGTTAGCGCGCGAAGTTCTACGCGGATCGGCAAGCGACCTTGAAGTTCAGGTAGCAAATCGGACGGTTTCGCCACGTGAAACGCACCCGATGCGATGAACAGGATGTGGTCTGTTTTGATCGGGCCGTATTTGGTGGACACTGTCGTACCTTCGATCAACGGCAGCAAATCGCGCTGCACACCTTCGCGGGATACGTCAGCACCACGGGCGTCGGCGCGCGCACAAACTTTGTCGATTTCATCAAGGAATACGATGCCGTTTTGCTCTACGGCTTCAAGCGCGATTTTGGTCACGGCTTCGTCGTCGAGAAGCTTATCCGCCTCATCCGCGACCAGTGCCTCATAGCTATCCGCAACTGTCATCTTCTTTTTGACCGTCCGGCCGCCCATTTTCCCGAACAATTCGCCAAGGTTCATCATGCCGCCCATGCCACCCGGCTGGCCTGGGATTTCAAAACCGCCCATGGGGTTAGACGTATCGGCAAGCTCAAGCTCGATTATCGTGTCGTCAAGCTCGCCTGACTTCAGTTTCTTCCTAAACAATTCACGCGTCCCGCTACGCGCATCAGCGCCAGCAACGGCGGTAATCACGCGTTCTTCAGCGGCCTCATAGGCTTTCGCTTTCACGTCTTCGCGCATGTGTTCGCGGGTGTCGATGATCGCGTTTTCAATCAGGTCGCGTATGATCTGTTCGACGTCACGGCCAACGTAGCCGACCTCGGTAAACTTCGTCGCTTCGACCTTAATGAACGGAGCGCGGGCCAGCTTTGCCAATCGACGCGAGATCTCGGTTTTACCAACGCCAGTCGGTCCGATCATCAGGATGTTCTTTGGATAAACCTCGTCACGCAGATCATCGCCAAGCTGCTTGCGCCGCCAACGGTTGCGCAGGGCCACAGCAACGGCGCGTTTCGCGTCGTTCTGGCCGATGATGTAACGATCAAGTTCCGAGACAATCTCGCGGGGGGTCAGGTCTGTCATGTCAGTCCTTTAGATGTTGGAAGGTGGTAGCCTGTGCAGCGGCACAAACCGCGGCAAAAGGCGAAGAAGGCGCGCGCGGATTTTTTCCCAAAACGCACCAAGAAGGAGGAGGATCACGCCAAGCAATAGCACTGTCATCGCGGCACTATCTCCGTCGAAAACCGTCGAGGCGAGGGCGAGGATATAGCCGATAGCGGCGATCAGGAATGAACGACGATCAATGATAATCGCAACCACGGCAAAGACCATCATGACGCCAAACAGCGCCCAATTCGCATCGCGATCCAAAAGCGTGAGAGCGATGGTGTTCACAAGCGCAGGGGCGGCCACGACGTGCAACCAAAACCCGTTTGCCGCACGGCGCGTGACGCGGTGCGGGTCCGACATATCAAACATCATCACCACCGCGAAAACGGCAAGGCCGAGCAACAATGTGATCCACGCGAATGGCCCGCCAGCGGAAAGTAGGAACAGGTCGCTTGGGCTTTGCGGTGTGCCTTGGGACGTTGCCGCCATCAGGATGGCCACGATGAAGCAGCCGACAGCGATCATCGCCATGGCGAACGGCACACGGAAGCGGAACCAGTAGATCACGAGGGTAAAGGTGCCGACTGCGAACGGCCACGGTAGCGAGGAGTAATCCGCTTGGGCGACCATAAACGGCTGAGCGAAATAGGCGGTCATGGCGAGGGCCGCGTTAATCGCAAATAGGATAGATAGCGCAATTGCGGGGGCGACCATGCGGCGGCGGCGGACGAAATATTCGGATAAAAGCCAGAGCGCTGCGGTACCAGCGCCACCATATAGCAGCGCAAATTGTTGAGGATTTGAAATTTGCGACGCGTAGGCAATTCCGACAAAGCTGGCCCAACCAAAGGATAAGATAAGCAGACCAACGACGATGAAAATTTCGTTGAACCCTTTGAACAGTTCAAACGGCTCGTCGCCAATCGCTAGATCGCTTCGCGCCCCACGACGGCTATCAGCAAGGCCCGCAAGCGACGCGGCTTGCGCCTCTGTCACGATGCCCGCACCAACGGCAGCCTTGAGATCGTCGCGACCTATCATGCGTTGATCGTTTCCACGGTCAGCTTCCCATTGGTGTAAACGCAAATGTCGGCGGCAATCGCCATCGCTTTGCGGGCAATCTCCTCAGCGTCGAGATCAGTATCCATCAAGGCGCGACCCGCAGCGAGGGCAAAGTTGCCGCCCGATCCAATAGCGGTCACGTCATGTTCAGGCTCAAGCACGTCACCGGCACCGGTAATCACGAAAAGCTCTTTTCCGTCAGAGACAATCAGCATCGCCTCCAGCTTTTGCAAATACTTATCGGTCCGCCAATCTTTCGCCAGCTCAACAGAGGCGCGGGCAAGTTGACCGGGGGTCGCCTCCAGCTTTTTCTCAAGCCGCTCTAGCAGCGTGAACGCGTCAGCAGTTGATCCCGCAAAACCCGCGATCACATCCATGCCGCCGGGGGAAAGGCGGCGCACCTTACGGGCGGTGCCTTTGATCACGGTTTGGCCAAGGCTCACTTGACCGTCACCTGCGATGACAACTTTGCCACCTTTGCGCACGCCGATGATCGTGGTGCCGTGCCAACCGGGAAATTCTTCTTTTGCCATCTGTCGGGTCCTTCGTTTGTTACAGCCTATATGGCAATGGATCGGTGGGGCGACAAGGCGGACATAAAAAAGGGCGCCACTTGGGCGCCCAATTCCGCTTATTTCGCGTCAGATTAGATCGACTCTTCGATCCAGCCCTGAATGGCGGCCTTTGGGGCTGCGCCAGCTTTGTTGGAAACAACTTCGCCGTTTTTGAAAACGAACAGCGCAGGGATGCCGCGCACGCCCATTTGAGCGGGGGAGTTCGGGTTTTCGTCCACGTTGACCTTAACGATCTTCACTTTGCCAGCCATTTCGATGGACAATTCTTCAAGCGCTGGGCCGATTTGTTTGCATGGGCCACACCATTCTGCCCAGAAGTCTACGACGACTGGAATGTCGGACTGGCGCACTTCGGCGTCAAATGTTGCGTCTGTTACTGCTACGGTTGCCATTTCGGCTCTCCTTGGACGATTTGATTTGAACGGAACCTATGAACCGCGGCGCGATTGGTCAAGGCGCAGTCACGCGGTTGAGAGCCTCTGCAACAAGTTTCGGGGGAATGGGCATCAATGTCGCTGTGTGGGTCCACAGGATCGCTACCTCGATTTCGTGATCGGGGAACACCTTTGCCAGCCCTGCCGCATAAGCCGCCATTTGCCGCAGTAACCCTTCTGGAGTCTGCTCAGGCGTATCAGGCACAAGGCGGTTCGATTTGTAGTCGATGGCCGTGACCTTGGTGTCGCTGATCAACAAGCGGTCAATCGCGCCGTGAAAGCGGATATCGCCGACTTGGGCGGTGATATCGACCTCGGTGAGCGCGTCTTTGGTCCAGAGATGCGCAAGCGCGGGGGCATCTAGCACTTTGCAAACATGAGCAGGAATTTCGGCGTCATTGGCGAGGCCTTCATCCATGCCCGACAGCAATTGTTTAGCCAAGTCGTCGCGCTTGTCTTTGGTGACCAAAGGTAAATGTTCGAGCAACAAGTGGATCGCCGTGCCGCGTGCCTTTGCGTAATCTTCGTCCTGTTCGCTTTGATCTCCTGCGATGATTTTTGCGCCATTCAGGTCAGAAGGTGACACGGTTTTGGATTTCATGATTGTGGGTAAGTCGGCAAAAACAGGAGCCGCGACTTTTGCGATTTCTGTGCGCTTCACGTCCTCAAGTTCACCACTTTTCCATTCCTCTTGGGTAAAGCGACAGATGTCCAAACCACCACAACTCTCCTTCACAGCGCCAGCATGTTCCATCGCACACGCAACAAGCGAATACCAACTCTCGCTGCCGTCACCGACATCACCCGCAGCACCAATCACCAGCCATTTTTCCGCACGCGTCATCGCGACGTAAAGCAGGCGCATGTTTTCCTCATTCTGGGCTTCGGCCAATTCATCCTTCAGCGCACCCTGCGCCTCAGACGCGGAATCCGCTTTCGTTTTCCAGATCATGTGATTGCCAGCAGGATACAGATCCGCACGCACTTCGTTCTTTTTCTTGGCAGTGTCGGGCAGGAACACAATCGGACTCTCTAACCCCTTGGCCCCATGCACCGTCATCACGCGAATGCGGTCGCCTTGGCTATCCATCTGACGTTTGACCTCCAGGTCATCTGTCTGCATCGCAGCAAGAAAACCCGTTAGGCTTGGCGCGCCAGTGGATTCGTAAACCAAGGCTTGCGAGAGCAGTGCGTCGATCCCATCCTCTGCCTCAATCCCAAGGCGGGCGAGCAGGTTAAGACGCCCTTTGTGGCGTGTCAAAATACGCTCGATCAGGTCGTAGGGGCGTAAAAAGTCGGCCTGCTTTCGTAGATCCCGCAAGATCGCTTTCGTGGCGTCATGCCCATCGGCTGCACGAAGGGCGGACCACAAAAACCCTTTCTCGGGCCGATGATGGGCCAGCGTAAACAAGTCCTGCTCGGTCCAACCAAACAACGGAGATTTCAACGCAGACGCCAGCGACAGGTCATCCTCAGGCAAGGCAAGGAACGACAGAAGCGCCGTGAGGTCTCGCACAGCAAGCTCGGCCCCGACCCGCAATCTGTCCGCACCCGCAATCTTTAAATCCGCCGCTTTACACGCACGGATCATCTCGGAAAACAGCCCCGTTTTGCGCCCCCGCACAAGGATCAGAATATCACCCTCGGTAATCGGGCGATGGTTATAGGTGCCTGTGTTGCCAATCTCGACGGGCAAGGTTTCATGCGCGATCATATGTTTGATCTGCGACGCCACGCGGTTTGCCATCACAACAATTTCGCTGGTCTCGCTGGGTTGATCGACAGGGACGAACCATTTGCGCTCTTGCTCGTCCCCCACCTTTTCGACCACGGGCCATAGATCAACGCGCCCCGGCATATCGGCCTTAAACGCGAGGTGGCTGCTCTCGGTCGGCATGCCCATGGATTGCGGGCCGCTGAAGGTTTCGTCCACCACGCGCAAGATCGCTTGCGACGAGCGGAAGGAATAGTTCAGCGACATATCAGCAAGGTTGCGGCCAACATGCGCCAAGGCCTCGCTAAAGTGGTGGCGCATCTGATCAAACGCCTCGGGTGCGGCCCCTTGGAACGAATAGATCGACTGCTTCACATCGCCCACGACGAAAATCGTGCGCTCTTTGTCGGGGTTCGCGCCGACGCCAGCGGTGAATTCGTGGGTCAATTGTTTGATCACGGCCCATTGGTTCGGGCTCGTGTCTTGGGCCTCGTCGACCAGCACGTGATCAATGCCGCCATCAAGGCGGAACAGCACCCATTGCGCGACCTTTTCATCCGTTAGCAATGCCTTGGCCTTGCCGATCAAGTCGTCGAAATCAAGCATGCCAAGCGATAGTTTGCGCGTCTCATAGGCGGGGAGGAATACGTCGGCGAAGTCATAAAGCGCTGTCGTCTTTTCATAGGCGAGCAGGGCAAGGCAGCTTTGGCGATTTGCCTCCACGGCCTCCATGATTGGGTGCAATTCCTCGATCAATTCGGGGTTCGCTTCGCGCGTTCCCTTGGTCGGAAAGGAGTCGTATTTCGCGGCAAAGGGCGCCTTGGCTTTCGCGCCAAATAGGAAAAGCCCTTCCAGAATGCCGACGTCATACAGCGACGGCTTGCCCGACAGATTGAGCGACCCCAGTACGCCAGCGGCCTTGGCATCTGTCGGAGATCCCTTGCGCAAAACGGGGATCAGGTTCGTCAGGGTCTCTGTCGCACCGTCCATGAATACCGATTTGATCAGGTTTTCGCGCGTAACGCCGAGGGCTAGATCAAGGCTTTCCCGCAGCGCAGCATCACTTGGCCGCACGGATAGTGCCTCGCGCTTACCCGCGATTTCTTGGGTCAAATCGGTAAGGTCAGCGCCGGTAAAATGCGCCAGCAACCCCTCGACTTGTCTGCGATGCCGCCCGATGACCATGTCATCAACGACCTCGGCACGCAGGGCTTTGGCGGTCACATCTTCCATTTCGCGGAACTGTGGGCTGATACCCGCCTCAAGCGGGAAGCGGCGCAAAACACCTGCGCAGAAAGAGTGGATCGTCTGGATTTTCAAACCACCCGGAGTCTCAACCGCGCGGGCGAAAAGTTGGCGTGCGCTTTTTAATCGGGTCGCATCAATGGCCCCCTCGGTCCCAAGCTCCATCAGATCGTGGCGCAGATCGTCGTCGCCCATCATCGCCCAAGCACCAAGGCGTTTGAACAGGCGGTTCTGCATCTCGGCGGCAGCCGCCTTGGTGTAGGTCAGGCAAAGAATGTTCTGCGGCTCAACACCATCAAACAAAAGCCGCGCCACACGGTCCGTCAGCACCCGGGTTTTTCCCGAACCCGCGTTCGCAGACAGCCAAGTGGAATTGCGCGGATCGGCGGCATCGACCTGCCGTTGGGTGGCGTCGTTGCGGATCATGTCAGGTCCTCTGGCGCGGCGTCGTTGCTGGTGTCCCATTCGCCAAAACGTGCGAGGTGGTCGTAATAGCTGGGGTCGGTGCGCGAAAACATCGCCATGCGGGCGGTATAGCCGCGTGATTTCACGTTGTACTCGTCCAGTAGCTTTTGAAAGTCCGCCCAAACATCCATTGCGGGGTTCTTATCCAAGGGTGCTATCACGTCCTTCATATCGGTGTTTATTGCAACAAAAGCAGCGCCATCAACGGGCAACCGCCCGATCCCGTCAAACGCCCCAAGCTCGACCATTGCGGCCTCTAGCAAAAGCTGTTTGTCAAAGTTCGCCTGCATTTTCAGCGATGGCACTTGCCCTGTTTTATAATCATATATCAGTGCGGTCCCCTCAACGGTCAGGTCGATCCGATCCGCCTTACAGGTCAGTTGCACGCCGGTATTCCCCACGGCGATTTTACCGTTCACTTCGATATTCGAGGCCAGGGCACGGGCTTGGCGGGCGCGTTCACCTTCCAGATAAATATCGGCCACGCGTTCGAGTCGCGACAACCATTGCGCGCGGATCGTGGGCCAAGGGCAGTCGCGCTCGAAAATATCATGCGCGATTTGCATCAGGATATCGCGGGCATTGGGGGCGCTAGCTTGGGTGCCGCCGCCAATGAATTTCTCTAAAATTTCATGCACAATCATACCGCGCAAAGGTGCATCAACGCGTGGCGCGAGCGGGTCGAGTTCCCGCAGACGCAGCACCTTTTGCGCATAAATCGCATAGGGATCGCGGATCAGGGTTTTGACCTGCGTGACCGAAATAGTCTTGGGGCGTGCCTCAATGGGGGGTTGCGGCGATGGGCGTTTCGCAGAGGCAACCACCTCCTCTGGTTCTGACAATGCCGCGGCTTTTGCGAGCCAGATATCGCCATCCGCCCGCATCCGTTTCAGCGCATCTTCGCCGCCTTGCGCAGGTAAACCACCCAACAAGTTCACAAGTCGATTGACCCAGCGTGACGGCACGGTTTCCGCATCCGCAGACCGTTTGGCGCGACTGATCCAGACCTCTTTACCCGCAACCGCTTGTTGGTAATCATGCGCCGAAAGCCCGATGCGACGTTCAGGCAACAACAACCCTGCATCCTTGCGCATCTTACGATTGAGCCATGGATCGGGGGCGGCGGCCTCTGGCCAGACACCTTCGTTCATGCCGCCAAGAATGATCAGATCGGCGCCCTGCACGCGGGCTTCAAGCGTGCCCCAGATCAGGATATTGGGATGCGCCCCGTCAGGATTGCGCACCATGCCTTCGGCCAGAACAGCCCCAAACAGTGCTGCATATTCGGTGCAATTCATCTCGCCGCCAGCGTCGGCATGCGCAATCAAGTTATCGCAAATACGTCTGGCTTCACGGCCAGCGACCTCTTTCCAAAGCCCACCAGACCCTTCGGCATGTGGACCCGCGCAAAGCACGTCGCCCAAAGCAAGATGCGCGTTCACATGATCCGCCAAGTCGCGCTCAATCTGGTCGTCTAAACCCGTGATCAGCCCGCCAACCCAAGCGGCCCAAGGTTGCCGCGCCTCATCCGATCCCGCCCATTGCTCTAAAGTATCGGCAGTCGGAAATGGCGGACCTTTACGGCGCAACTGCAATTCCAACTCACGCGCAAACCGCAAATGGGGGCCACGATCATCGTTGTCACTATTGCACAGCGGATGTTTGAGCAGCGTCAAAAGGCTCTCGCCTGTCACGGGCTTTCCAAACAAATCCGCAACATGGCGTAGCATCCGACCGGGAGGAGATAGCGCGAGTGGCATGCCCGCACTATCGTCTGGCTTGAGATCCCAACGATCAAGTGCGGCGGTCACTTGGCGCGTCAGCATCCGATCAGGGGAGATCAGAGCGGCGGTAATTCCGTCTTGGGCGGCGGCACGCAGGCGCAGCGCAATCGCTTCCGCCTCGGCGCGGGGCGACGCAGCCTCAATCAAAGTCAGCCCATGTGTCGCGACCTGCAAATCACCCAATTCAGGCCCGTCTCGCAACCATTGGTCGGTCACTGGGGCAGGGCGCAGGGACAGTGAAACAAGCGCATTGCGCAAAGGGTGCGCGGGGGGCGTTTCGCTCCAAGCGGTGATGTCATCGGGCAGCAAGTCAAGCTGCTGCATCACCTTGTGAAAGCGGTATTGCGGATGATCCTCGGAGACCAGATCGTTCTCCATGCTGGCCCAAACATCATGCGGCAAATCGAAATCATATCCCGGAAGAACAACCGCCCCTTGCGGCAGTTTTGCGACCGCTTGCATCAGCAGCGAGAACGCACCACGCGACCCCGTCGAACCCGCCATAATCACGGGGTGGTTCGGAGGCGATGCTATCCAATCGCTTGCCATCTGCGCGATGACGCGGCGCAAGCGCAGGTCCTTGTCGGGGTCTTTGCTGCCATCAAAATAAGGTGCTACGATTTTCAAGAACCGCAGGGCGCGATCCCAATGGCCAGACTCGTCGGTGACATCAAGCTTATCGAACGCGTCGGGCGTCACCCCTTCGCCGTTCATTTCTTCCATCAATTTCGCGAGACTGTCTGAGAGATCATAGAGCGCCGCACGCGGGGCAAGATCGGGGTCTTGATCCAAAAGCTTTGCCACAAATTGAGACAACTCCAATCGTCGGCGCAGTTTGGAAACCGCAGGCGGACCAACATCCGCAAACGGATCATTCGCGAGGTCGGTGATCAAGCGAACACGCGGCAATAGTCGGGCTGGCCCGCTATCAAAAACCTCGCGGATGCGCCGCTGCATACGGCTCGTGTTCACGTAAATTTCGATCCGGGCCCATTGGGCAGGGGTGAAATGGGCAAAGCGTTCTTGCAGGCCCTCAACCAACGCCGTGGCAAAATCCACCCCGGGTGCCATGCCAAAAACGCGGGGTCTGTCTGTGGTTTCAAACATCGGTTTCGCCTAACATCTGCTCGGCCAGGGCAATGCTCTCGGGTTGTCCAACGTCGCACCAGCGTCCAGAAAAGGACGCACCATATAACCCTCCACGCTCGGCGATGCGGTTCCACAAAACGTTCATTGAAAACGCATCTTCGGGAATGTTCACAAGATCGTCGGTGCGCACAATTTGCAGGCCCGTATAAATCTCGCCCGCACCTCTGGTGAGGCGGCCATTGGTGTCGGCGATGAAATCTCCGGCGCCCTTATGGCCAATCGCGCGGTCTTTTGGAACGGTAAGCAGCAGCGCTTCCATCTCGGGTCGCCATGCATTCATCAGGGTCTCAATAGGGTTCACCCCTTGCCAAATCGCATCGGTGTTTAGGGTCGCGACAACTGACTTCCCCAATAGCGGCAACGCGCGCCGAAGGCCGCCACCAGTCTCTAGGATTGCGTCGCTTTCGTCAGAAAACTGGATGTCACGACCAGCCAAATGATCGCGCAGAATTTCGGCTTTGTAGTGGAGGTTCACGACCTTTGGGGTATTTGCTTCTGTCAGCAAATTCAGTGCGTGATCGATCAACGGCAGCCCTGCCACTTTCACCATCGGCTTTGGTTTTTCACGGGTGAGCGGGCCCATGCGGGTGCCAAATCCCGCTGCGAAAAGAAGGACGGGCAGAGGGTTCATTTTGCGCCCAATCGTTGCAGGGTTTCAGATGTGGGTGTTGGAAGGTTCGCTGTGACCACTTTGCGTAAATCCAACAATGCGGGGTGTGCGAGGTCGGTCAACAAATGATCCCAAACGCGAGGCAAAAGTGAGAGGTATTTCACCTTGCCGTCCTGACTTGCCAGTCGCGCAAAAATCCCCAATATCCGCAGATTTCGTTGCACTGAGACGCATGCAAGGTGGGCGGACATGTCTGGTTGGTTTTTGCTGATTTGGGTGCAAAAATGCGCCATCATTTCATCCGCTACGGCTAGGGAAACATCGCGCCGCGCATCCCGCAAAAGCGACATCAAATCGTAACCTGCGGGCGCATAGACGGCGTCTTGGAAGTCCAAAAGGCCGACCCGATCACTGCCCTCTTGTGCAGGCCGCCAAATGAGGTTTTCCGCATGAAAATCGCGCAAGGCAAGGTGAGGGTCTGGATTAACCAAATTGGTGTAAGCCCGCAACATCGCATCTCGCAAGGCGGCACCAGAATACTGTTGAGTTGCGTAGTGCTCTGCCGCGAGGCCAATCATGTCAGCCGCTACTTCAGGGGTAATGCGATTGAGTAGCAAGGTTTTGGGGCTGTCGTGCAGTACTCGCAAAACGTCAGTTGTCGCGCGATAAAGCGTCACTTCGTCAGCAGGATGGGAGGCGATATGCGCGGCAAAATCTGTTGTGCCAAGGTCGCTGATGACCATGATGCCAGCGGCGCTATCGTGAAAATAAATGTCAGGGGCCGCCAGCCCCCAGTCGTAAAGCGCTCTAGACATCAAAGCAAAACGATCGGTGTCACCCGCGACGTCGATCATCAGGATAAGCGGTGAACAGCCGTCTTTCTTGAGGCGGAAATAACGGCGCGACGACGCATCACCCGCGATGGGGTGCTTGGTCCATTCCGGCCATTCTGATTGGGCAAGCCATGCGTTGATCTCGGTGTCATGCAAAGCCTACAACTCCACTTAGTCGCGGGCGCATCGTATCCGACAAATGGATCGTAACGCGGTGGCCATTTGCCAAGGCTTCAAACGTTAGTCGTGATGCATTGGTTGGTTGGTCACTGCCAAGCCGGTCAGGCCACTCAATGAGGCAGATCGCATGCTCGAACGCGTCGTCTAGCCCAAGCTCGAACGCCTCGTCAGGATGGGTGAGGCGGTAAAGATCACAATGCCAAATATCGCCCTCGGGGTCCTCGTATTCTTGAACGAGCGTGAAAGTCGGCGAGGGGACATCTTCCATACGCCCCAGTCGTGCACGAATTAACGCGCGCGAGAACGCGGTTTTGCCAGCGCCAATTGCGCCCTCTAAGAGAAAGCAATCGCCGCGTAAAAGATGTGGCGCAATCCGCTGCGCAAGCGCGTCTGTTGCCGCCTCATCTGGGAGGTTAATTGAGATCACATCGCTTGCCATTGTCTAAGGATATGGCTTGGCTCGTGACCTGCAAGTCAAATCAACCGCCTGACGCGATTAGCACCTCTTTTGCGTCGTTCGCGTCGCGCAATTTTGCTGTACCCGCTCCGCCAAACCGAAATTTAATCATCGTCATGCCACCAGAAATCGGGCTGGCAGAGCAAGTCAACTGTCGTCCATCATCCATCAACGCGGTTTCCGTCCAGTGTTTGCGCATGCCCATTTGATTGGTGAGTTCCTTGAGATTTGTCCAAATGCGCGTCGGAGTACACCGCTCCTGCCATTTCAAAATCTCGGCGCGAAGATCATGATGACCTATGCCATCTTCCAAATCTGTATCCCAGAAAGTGCAGTATGCTTCATTTGCGAGAACGAGATTGCCACCATTTAAAAATACGACAATCCCCTCGTCGAGCGTGTCGAGCACGGATTGGCATGTCTCAATCTCGGTTCGAAACCGGCGGGTTAGAGATATCTCCGCGCTGATATCCTCAAACAAGAGAGCAAATGCGCCGTCGGGATGCGGGCGGCCCGTCACGCGAAAGGTTTGACCGTCCGGTAGATTCCAATTCTCGCAATAGGTCCCTTCCTTTGCCGCTTGCTCCATCATCGTAAATTTTTCGCGCCAAGATGCATAATCCTTGGGTTCGGGAAGCATTTGAAACTCCCGCAGCCGATCAAGCATCGCGTCAATACTTGGCCGCCCTGACAGGAACTCAAAAGGCAAATTGGTCATGTCGAGAAGGGCGGGGTTAAAGGTTGCCAATTGGCGGCGTCTGTCAAAGATCGCAAGACCAATGGATAGCTGCGCGAATGTTTGGCTAAGTGTTTGAACGAACTTTCTTTGCCCCAGTTCGGCACGCACAATAGGGTTCGCATTCACGGCATAAAAAATTGTCCCATTGTCAGATTTAGACGCGGAAATGTCGAACCAATGATCCGCCTCGTCATCTTGGTAGGTGATGGACCTGCGCACGGTTGTGCGGCCAGGCGCGGCAAACGCATCTAAATCTTCAAACAGTGGATTGATGGGGAGTTTGGGAATTGCAAAGCCGCCCTCAGAACATGCATCGCAAGCGGTAAGATAAGCCTCATTCGCCCAGACAAGTTGTCCGCTAACGTCTTGCCGCCACATCAGATAGGGCGAGTTTGTGGACGCTTGGCGTAGAAATTCAAGCTCGGTATTCTCATTCTTGGCTTGAACAAGGCCAATTTGCTGCAAAGGGTTTTCGTGTTTTCCGCAAATAGCTAGCCGCAGTTTTTGACCCAGCGGCGCAACTTCAAGCCAAATATCGGACCGTTCGGGGCTTGGGATAATCGTAAGGGATGTCAGCCCGTTTTCAAGAGTCTTGCCAAGGGACGGAAAGAGCGAACTTAACGCCCTTACGACGGACACGCGATTTGGCGCATCTTCGTCCAAAAGCTGTTTCGCCTCAGGAGAGCAATCGATCAATTCGGCACCCTCGAGCAAGAACGTAGCCCGTGGGACACGCGCGCCCTGAGATTTCAAAAAGGAGCGATGGGTTCCAGAAGCACGTCGCACAGCACTCCAGACCAAGACCGAAATGACAATTGCCGTCATGGATATCGCGAGAAAATCTAAGACTTCCAAAGACATTGTTTACTCCATGCTCCCTAAAGCTTTGGAGACATGAATGACGGAGTTAAGTTAATAGCTCGTTAAACTGTATTAGTGTGCTGTAAAGTTCCTGTTTTCGCCAAGCGGTGCATCCCCCGATTTGAGGATAGACGCGCGCGACCAAATCACGTCAATGACGGCCCCACCAGATTTTGAATGCTGCACAGAGTTTCGAAACCGAAGGCGCGCACCTGACCGTTCAAGCAAAGTTTTGGCAATGAAAAGCCCAAGACCCATGCCTGAATATCCGGGCCGTTTTTGGGTATCAACGTTGGCACGTCTTCGCCCGACAAATGGGTCACCGATCCGACCAATGACGGACGTGGGAAACCCAGCGCCATCATCCGAAATTTGGATGCGAATTTCTGTTTCGGTCCAACTTCCTGTTATGTCGACCTGACTTTCGGCGAAATCAACGGCGTTCTGGATCAGGTTTCGCAAGCCATGAATGATTTCTGGCCTGCGCTGAACAATCGGATGGGTTTGATCGGAAAGTTCTTCGGAGCCAAACTGAAACACAATCGATTTTCCACGATCCAGATGTGGCGCTGCGGCCTCTCGGACCAAGGCCTCAATGGGCGCTTGATGAAGATGTAAGTCGTCTTTTCCCGCCTTACCCATTGATTGTAGGATATCTTTGCAACGATTTGCTTGGGCGTGGATGAGGTCCAGATCTTCACGAAAATCGGTTCCGTCGTCGCATTCATTGCGAAGCTCGCCACTGACCAGCATGATCGTTGCGAGTGGCGTGCCAAGCTCATGGGCTGTGGCCGCAACGAGGCCGCCAAGGTCGGTTAGCTTTTGTTCACGTGACAAGGCAAGTTGTGTCGCCAAAAGTGCGTCGCCCATATTGTGCATCTCGGTGGTGACCCGCCACGCGTAGATCGCCAAGAAAACAACACCAATAACTATCGCGAGCCAGAACCCAAACTGGAACAATTCGGGCAGGGCAAGAAGCGCACCAGTTTCGGTTTCAATCGGCAGACTGGCGCGGCTTAACGCCGACACCAGCACGACGGCTGCACCGCCGAGAACGACAGTGCTTCTGAGACGAAGAACCGTTGCAGAGATTGTGACGGGCGCAAGCATAAGCATGGCGAACGGATTACTAATGCCGCCCGTCAGGTACAAAAGCAGGCTCAGTTGCACGATATCAAAGATCAACATGCCAAAGGCTTCGCGCTCTGTCAGCCGCTTGTTGCCAGGGTAAACGAAGCCGTAAACAAGGTTAAGAATGACAGAGGCCCCGATTGTAAGCGACGCCAGCCCGACCTCTATTTTCAACGAAAACACATTAACCGCGACGATCAATGCGATCGATTGACCTATGATCGCAAACCACCGCAGCGAATTCAAAGTCCGCAGACGGACCCAGTTGCTCCGCTGGCGATCTTGGAACATTTCAAATTCGGTTACGGACATTTGCGCCTCCTGCTATACCATTGATAAGGGTAGCGCATTAGATCATCAATGCGACGAAATATGAGGGTGAGATCATGTCAAAATGGATTGCGATTGGTGCGAGCGCCGCTGCGGTGGCCTTGGTTGCGGGAACCTTTGCCGTAACGCAGCTGCGTGCGCCGACGATGGCCGACTGTGGTGCCACAGCTGCTGCTGGTGATGTGATCGGTGGGCCGTTCGAATTGGTTGACAAAACAGGGAAAACTGTGACCAATACAGACGTGATTACCAAGCCGACATTGGTCTATTTCGGCTACACTTTTTGCCCCGATGTTTGCCCGCTTGATATGGCCCGAAATGCGGCTGCGATGGATATCCTCGAAGAGCGCGGCGTGGACGCTGGGGGTGTGTTCATCACGATTGATCCTGCGCGCGATACCACTGAAATCGTTGGGGAATATGCCGACAATTTCCATCCTGACATGATTGGCCTGACAGGCACTGAGGACCAAGTTGCGGCGGCGGTGAAGGCTTACCGCGTTGTGGCGTCGAAACAGGACGATGACCCTGAGTATTATTTGATGCAACATTCGACATTTAGCTATCTTGTGATGCCCGACAAAGGCTTTGTCGAATTCTTTCGCCAAGTTGACACGCCCGAGCAAGTGGCGGATCGTGTGGCATGTTTTGCGGCGGCTTCATAGCGAGTTGACGCAAGCGGGGTGGGTGCTATCTGTCTATCCGAACCCAATGGGAGTTGTCGTGCGATGGAAAATGAAGCGCTAGATCTTGGTGAAGACCCGACATTACTGTTGGTCGATGATGATGAGGCGTTTTTAAAGCGCCTTGCTAAGGCCATGGAAAAGCGTGGTTTTTCAGTTGAAACGGCCGATTGTGTGGCTGCTGGCAAGGCAATCGCGACCGCCCGCCCGCCTGCATATGCAGTGGTCGATTTGCGGCTTGCGGACGGCAATGGTCTGGATGTTGTCGAGACCCTTCGCGCCCGCAGACCGGAAAGTCGGATCGTTGTTTTGACAGGTTACGGCGCGATTGCGACGGCAGTTGCGGCGGTGAAAATCGGGGCGACGGATTATCTCGCGAAACCTGCGGATGCCAATGATATTGTGAATGCCCTGCTCGCCCGTGAAGGTGAATTGCCACCACCACCAGAGAATCCGATGAGCGCGGATCGGGTGCGCTGGGAACATATTCAGCGGGTTTATGAAATGTGTGATCGCAACGTGTCCGAGACCGCAAGACGGCTTAATATGCACCGCCGCACGTTGCAGCGAATTTTGGCAAAGCGCAGCCCGAAATAGGGGTGTGATTTACGTGCAC
>DFSO01000087.1:85003-89238 GCA_002378665.1 Loktanella sp. UBA3435
AGATCGAAGCGCTTGCGAATGCGATCAACGGGCGTGCCGTCATTAAGCGGGATTTGCTTGAGCACATCGTAATCGGTAAAACCGAGCCCGCTGTAATATTTCAGACCACCGACGTTATCTGCGCGGATCGTCGCGTCGATGGTTTTGACCTCGGCTGCTTTGGCCGCAAAGCGGGTGGCTGAGAATAGTTTTTGCCCGATCCCCATTTTGACGCGATCAAAGGCAACGAATGTGGCGATGATGGCCCAACCTTCTGGCATCGCGTCGTCAGCCCAAACCAGCGATTGGAAACCTGACAGCCGCCCGTTTGAAATTGCGACATGACAAGAGATGTTATTCTCGGGCCGAATGTAGCGGCTAAACATTTCATCAACGACAAGCGGCGTTTGATGCGCGGTTGTGCCGCCTGCGGCGATCACAGCATTTAAGAGTTTGGTCATTTGTAGGGCGTCGCCCAATGCGGCGGGACGGACGCGGGTGTTGATTGTGATCATAATTTTTCCATCAATTCACGGTGTTTCGCAGTGAAGTCGTTGCGGATGTCAACGGGGGGTCTTAGGCGGATTTGCAACGTTTCAGCCATGTTAGAGTCTATTTTACCAAAGAACCTGTCTGCCTCTGCGGCAGTAAAGCCAGCAATTTGCACCGCCTCTAGCCAAGCGGAAATCTTATCTGCGGCTTTGATCTGTTTTTTGATCGTGACAGGTATTTGCGCGGGCAGGCCAAAGCGGATGTGGATTGCGGCGGTCAGCCGGTCGTCGAGTTCACCGTAACTTGGACCGACGGCGGCCTTTACGGGTGAAATCATATCGCCGATCACGTATTCGGGCGCGTCGTGCAAAAGGGCGGCGAGTTGCCATTTCACGGGCGCGTTCGGGTTCTGTGTGGTGAAGATATCAGTCACTAACAAGGAGTGTTCGGCCACAGAATAGGCATAATCACCCTTTGTCTGCCCATTCCAACGGGCGACAAAAGCGAGGCCATGCGCGATGTCTTCGACCTCGATATCCATCGGCGTCGGGTCCAGCAGATCGAGCCTGCGCCCTGAAAGCATACGTTGCCATGCGCGGGGTTGTTTCATTCGTGACCTCATAACCATTGTCGGATTGGGGTGTCAGTGCTATTTGCCCATCAACCAGATGAAAAGGAAGTGCCAGATGGCTTTGGATTATATTGTAAAAGATATCGCATTGGCGGGCTATGGCCGCAAGGAACTCGATATCGCTGAAACGGAAATGCCAGGCTTGATGGCGCTGCGCGAGGAATTCGGGGCGTCAAAGCCGTTGAAGGGCGCGCGGATTGTGGGCTCGCTCCATATGACGATCCAGACCGCCGTGCTGATTGAAACGCTTGTTGCGTTGGGTGCTGATGTGCGCTGGGCGTCTTGCAACATTTTCTCGACCCAAGACCATGCGGCGGCTGCGATTGCGGAATCTGGCGTGCCTGTGTTTGCGATCAAGGGGCAGTCTTTGACCGAGCATTGGGATTACTTGGATCGCTCGTTTGCCTTCCCTGAAGGTGCGAACCTGATTTTGGACGATGGCGGCGATGCGACGCTTTATGTGCTGCTAGGTGCGCGCATGGAGGCGGGCGAAGATGTGCTTTCTGTTCCGACGTCTGAAGAAGAAGAAGTCATCAAGCTGCAAATCCTCAAGCGTATGAAAGAGACACCGGGTTGGTTTGCCAAGACGAAGGCGGCGATTGTTGGTGTTTCTGAGGAGACCACAACTGGCGTGCACCGTTTGTATGACCTGCATAAGAATGGCCAACTGCCGTTCCCTGCGATCAACGTGAATGACAGTGTCACTAAGTCGAAGTTTGATAACAAATACGGCTGCAAAGAGAGCCTTGTCGACGGTATCCGCCGCGCGACTGACACGATGATGGCGGGTAAAGTGGCTGTTGTTTGTGGCTACGGCGATGTTGGCAAAGGGTCCGCTGCGTCCCTATCCGGTGCGGGTGCCCGCGTGAAAGTGACGGAAGTTGATCCGATCTGTGCATTGCAGGCGGCGATGGACGGTTTTGAGGTTGTTGTGCTGGAAGACGTTGTTGGCTCGGCTGACATTTTCATCACCACGACTGGCAACAAAGACGTGATCCGCATCGAGCATATGCGCGCGATGAAGGACATGGCGATCGTTGGCAACATTGGTCACTTTGACAACGAAATCCAGGTGGCGCATTTGCGTAACCACAAGTGGACGAACATCAAAGAGCAGGTCGATATGGTCGAGATGCCAAGCGGTTCGCGTTTGATCCTGCTGTCTGAGGGCCGTTTGTTGAACCTTGGGAACGCGACTGGCCATCCATCGTTTGTGATGTCTGCCTCTTTCACGAACCAAGTATTGGCGCAGATCGAGCTTTGGACAAAGGGCGACGAATACCAGCCTGGTGTTTATATCTTGCCAAAGCACCTGGACGAGAAAGTGGCCCGTCTGCACCTCGCGCGGATTGGTGTGAAGCTGACGACGCTGAACAAAGAGCAGGCCGATTATATTGGCGTGACTGTTGAGGGGCCGTTCAAGCCCGAGCATTACCGCTACTAAATCGTGGACGACGAAAAGATACTAAAGAAGCGCGTCAGCATTGCTGGCGTGCTTTTTCGTTTGGTGGGGGCGGATGAGCACCCACGCCACGGCGGTTGCGATTGATATCGCGGGTTTCCGGTTTTTGGAGGGCTCGGATGCCCGCTTGATCCGCGACTGGGATAAAGGTGACGCTACGGCAAGTTTCCTACATGCGGCGCGTGACGGTGCCTGCCAATTGTTTCGGATGACTATAACGCATTGCACGCAGACAATTTTCACCTGCAAACGCAAGGGTGGTGCGGCTGTCGGTAGCGTAGTTGCGGCTATGTTTCAGCGAATTTTCCCCCCTGTTTTCTCTTTACGGACGGCTAGCGTTCACATTGCGGTTTGTCCAAGCGTAGGGCGATGTGGCCCGCGGGCTATGCGCCAAAGAATTAAAATGGGGACTTACACGATGGGTAAGAGAGACGAATGGATCGCGAAATACGCGGAAGATTTGAAGACGAAATGCAACATGACGCCAGATATGGATCTGTTGACGAAAGTCACAATCGGCTACGGTCCTGCCATCTATAACAAAGACGCGCAAACTGTTGCTGGTGGTCAAGCGTCCGAGCTTGAGACTGTTAAGAACAACTTCCTTATCAAAAAGCTTGGCCTGAAAGACGGTCCAGAGCTGATGGAAGCAATCTGCAAAGTGATCGAAATCTACGGCAAATCCGAGCGCAACAAGTACCGTGCTGTTGTGTATTATATGCTGACAAAGCATTTCGGCAAAGAAGCGATCTACGGCTAAAGCCACAAGGTCGACCAAATTGAAACGCCTGCCAGTTTTGGCGGGCGTTTTTTATTTGCCGAATGGAAAATCGAAAAGCTCTTTGCTGTCAGGGAAGTAACGCTTTTTCAGCATCCGATTGGTGCGTGCATATCGGTCGTAAAACGCCTTTTGTTCCGCAACGGGGATAGATGATCCCTGACTGCCGAGAACCTTTCCCAACAGGCGAATAAGCCGTCTACGATTCAGGTCCTTGTCGAATATGCGGTTGTCGGGCGCAAAGCGATTATAGGCGAACAAAATGCGCTGGGCGCTGCTGCCGAGTGACAGGTTTTTATGCTCTGGAATTGTCAAAGGCTCAAGGTCGATGCCTGCGACATTGGCGAAGTCATGCACGGCGTTTCCGTCGATCAGATGCTTTTTGGTGAACCGACGGATGGTAAACTTTGCGCTTGGAAAGTGCCTCTCCCAGAATAGCAAAACGCGATTGTAGTTGTACTTGCGTGCCTCTCGCGACGGGACATCAAAGTCTGGCAAGGCGTTTGGGCGGTTGATACCTTTGCGCAGCATCGTCGAGTGCAGGCTGAACGCAAATTCATGCTGCGGACGAATGTAGCAAACTACCTCGAAGCTCTCGCAATACTGCATCAGCAAGTCACGAAGCTCACGGATCTCATGCTCAAAAGTCACCAATGCAAATAGCCGCTCTGATGAGATAATCAGGGTATCTCCGCGAGTGGCTGCCGCTGAGAGTTCTTGGTGAAATTTCGCACCAATCTTTTCTTTATGTTCCTCGACGGCCTTGGCGTCATTTAGATCTAACAGAATGCGCCGCGAGAACTTCTTTTTCGGGTTCACGATGTAACTAACAAGATCAATATGTTCGTTGCCGCCCATTGATTTCGGAACAAAAAAACCTTGCTCAGCGAGTG
>DFSO01000087.1:89517-98031 GCA_002378665.1 Loktanella sp. UBA3435
CCGGTTTTCTCGGTGCCAATATGGAGGATGCATTTCTTAAACAAGGTAAGCTCGCAATCATGGATGGGATAAAAGGCACTACTGTCAAATCTTCTCCGGGCGGTCAAGTTTTTGCTGCAAAGTTGGTGATTTCGTGCGCTTAAGTGTGATTTGTCACAGATTTGCGTAGAGTTTCGGCGGCTAAACATTTGCCAGATGCCGTCAGTTTTTATATTTAGAAATGACCTTAGATTTCAAATGCACGTGCGCCTCTTTGGAGGCGGGTGGGGGGGAAGGGGCCCCTTTTTGTCTATAACACCGTAAGCACTGCACCTATGATCGCGCAGCCGAAAATCGCGTAACCGCTGTCGATAACGGTGAGTTTGAACGGGCGCATGCCGTAGGCGTTATTGATCATGATCCAAGGGCTGATGAAGAAAAGCCCGATGCCAAGGCCAGACACCATCCCTTTGCCAAATGTATTGATTCCCGAGAGTGCAAAAGTGTGTCGCATCATACCTGAAACGAGGATCATGGCGATGAACGAGAGCACGAAGGGCAGCGGCGATCCGTTGCCGATCGGTTTGCCGTTCTCGTCGCACTTGATACCCGCCGCTGCGAGCCATGGTTTTGAGAGTGTCATGTACCAAACGGCACCAAAGCCGAAGCCAGCGATGGCCGCGGCGATAACTGATAGAAATCCCATGATGTCCCTCATCATTGTGTTGATTGGGGGGGAGTATGACGGGTGTGTCGGAATGCCGCTAGGGTTTTGTGTTGCCCAAGTCGCAGATGATCTCCCATTCGGTATCTGAGACGGGTTGCACCGAGAGGCGCGAATTTTTCACGAGGATCATATCCGCAAGGCGCGGATCGGTTTTGATTTGCTCTAAAGTGACGGTTGTTTTGAAGGGCCGCACCGCTTTGATATCAACGCAGTCCCAGCGTTCGTCGTCGGTCGTGCTGTCGGGGTGGGATAGCGCGCAGACCTCGACAATGCCGACGATTTCTAGGCCTGTGCGCGAGTGGTAAAAGAACCCTTGATCGCCCAGAGCCATCGCCCGCATGTTATTGCGCGCTTGGTAATTGCGCACGCCGCCCCATTCTTCGCCTGCGTCACCTTTGGCAACTTGCGCATTCCAGCCCCAGACGTCAGGTTCGGATTTAAAGAGCCATTTGGCCATTAGCCGATGACCTTTTTCCACGCTTGCAGGGTTACGGATTGAAACAGGCCAGCCTTGTTGTAGGGATCATTGTCGGCCCAGTTTTGTGCTGCGGCCATGTCTGCGACTTCGAGCACGATCAGGCTGCCGCACATGGTGCCTTCGTCATTCAAAAACGGGCCAGCCATTTCGACAACGCCAGTTTCTGCGATATAGGCTAAATGCGCGTCGCGATTGTCGAGGCGGGCTTGCAGGGCGCCGTCTTTGTCTTTGGTGATCAGGGCTACGCGCATGTTATTCTTCCTTGAGTGGGCGCGAAAGCAGAGCGGCAAGCGCTTGTTTCGCGGTGAGTTTATCTTCGGTCAAGTCTGCCACGACATTACAGATTGGCAAGTCGATTTGCAGGTTTTTCGCCAGTTGCCGTACGGCGCGCGCGGTTGCGGCCCCTTCGACGGTGGTATTGGCGTCGAAGGCCTCGCCTTTGCCGATGGACAGGCCGTAACGGTAGTTGCGCGATTGGTCTGACGTGCAGGTTAACGCCAGATCGCCAAAGCCAGAGAGACCTGCGAGCGTGTCGGGATTCGCGCCAAGTTTGACGGCAAGCCGCTGCATTTCAGGAAAGCCACGTGTGATGAGGGCCGCGCGGGCACTTTCGCCGAAACCAGCGCCCATGCAAACGCCGCAAGCAATCGCCATGACGTTCTTAAGCGCACCGCCAAGTTCGGCGCCGATGGTGTCGGTTGTGCGGTAAAGGCGCAACGTTAATGTCGATAACTCGGCCTGAAGCACCTTGCCTTGGGCGTCGTCTTCGCAGGCCAAGGTGAGCGCTGTTGGCAATCCGCGCGAGATGTCCGCGGCAAAGCTGGGCCCTGTGAGCATCGCCGCCGTTGCGGATGGGACGCAGTCACGGATCGTGGTGACGGGGCCTGTCATTGTGGTCAGGTCGATCCCTTTGCAGCACGCGACAAGGGATTTCCCTGTGAGGTGTTTGGCATGGGTTTGCAGGAAGCCCCGCAGAGTTTGCGCAGGTGTTGCCAGCAGAATGATGTCAGCAGCGAAAAGATCCACAATGTCGTTGGTGGCGGTCAGGTTATCTGGAAGAATGACGCCTTCGAGTCGCGGATTTGTGCGGGTCGTCTGCATTGTGGCCACGGCATCTGCGTCGCGGGCCCAAAGGGTGACGGCTTTGCCATCAAGCGCGAGGGCCACGGCCAAAGCGGTGCCAAATGCCCCGCCGCCTGCAACTGCGATTTTCATGCTTTCGCTCCTTTTTTGCCCGAGCCGAGCATGGGGGCTGCCGTTTGGTCAAGCGGCCAGCGCGGACGGGCGGATAGTGTCAGGTCATCCTGTTCACCTGCTTCAAATCGTGCAAGGCCAGCATAGGCGATCATGGCTGCGTTATCGGTGCAGAGCGCTAGGGGCGGTGCGGTAAAATTAGTGTCTAATTTCGCGCAAAGGTCCAATAGTTGGGCACGGATCTGCGTGTTGGCGGCGACCCCACCTGCGACGGCGAAAGTGCGGGTTTCGGGATTTAATGCGAAGTACTGCTCCAATGCGCGACGAGATTTTTCGGTCAGGATATCGGCAACAGACGATTGGAAACCTGCGCAAAGGTCCGCCTGATCCTGCACCGTCAGCCCACCATTTTCCACAATCACGGCGTCGCGTGCGCGGATCATCGCGGTTTTGAGACCAGAGAAGGACATATCGCAGCCTTCTTGGTTCAAGAGCGGACGTGGGAGTTTAAACCGTTTCGGGTCACCGTTTTCAGCGGCCTTTTGCACATTTGGACCGCCAGGTTGGGCAAGACCAAGGATGCGGGCGGTTTTATCGAAGGCCTCACCGGGTGCATCGTCGATTGTGCCGCCGATGCGGTTGAAATCATCGTGGTTCTTCACAAGCAGGAATTGGCAGTGGCCGCCGGAGACCAGCAACATCAGGAAGGGAAATGGCACCTGATCTGTGAGGCGCGGCGTAAGTGCGTGGCCCGCAAGATGGTTCACGCCAATCAGCGGCAGACCTGTTGCGGCGCAGATGCCCTTGGCCAGCATCACGCCAGACACGACGCCACCAATAAGGCCTGGCCCTGCGGTGACGGCAACACCGTCTAGGTCGGAAAGCGTTACATTCGCCTTTGTTAGAGCCTGTTCTACGCAGATATCTAGTTTCTCGACATGTGCACGCGCCGCGATCTCAGGCACGACGCCACCAAAATCGGCGTGCAGTTCGGTTTGCCCGAACACGATGGAGGACAGCACCTTCGGCACGCCGTCCACTTGCCGCACAACGGCGGCGGCGGTGTCGTCGCAGCTACTTTCGATGCCGAGGATGGTAAGTGTTTTGGTCATGTCAGTTCCGGTTGCGTCTGGTTGCGACTGAGGTAACACTCTGCACTTGTGCAAACAATGGTCCTGAGATGAAGCCTGTTTTGATCATCACCCGCCCAGACCCTGACGGCGCCCGATTTGCGGCGGCGGTGACGGAGGCTGTGGCGGTCGATGTGATCCTGTCGCCGCTGATGGAGATAGTGCCGCTGGATGCGCAATGTCAGGCCGATGAGGTTGTCTTCACCTCGACGAATGGCGTGGGGCAGGCTGCAAGGTTGGGTTTGAAGAGCGGTCGCGCGTGGTGCGTTGGTGATCGCACAGCGGAGATGGCGCGTGAGGCTGGATTCGATGCTGTTTCAGCGCAGGGCACGGTTGAGGATTTGCTAGCTTTGATACTGGCGGAGGGTCCGAAAGCAGCCCTAGGCCACATTCGCGGGAAAGAGGCGCGTGGGGATTTGGGGCCTCGTTTGCGGGCCAACGGGATCAATTGCGTCGATGTGGTCGCCTATGCGCAAGTTGCTGTTCCGCTTACAGATATAGCAAAAGCTGTGATTGAAGGGGCAGACCCTGTGATTATTCCCCTGTTTTCGCCGCGCAGTGCTGACCTACTGATAGGCCAAGTGAAAATTGGGCCGCATGTAAAAGTGCTTGCAATGAGCGATGCGGTGGCGCGAATGTTGCCCAATGTCGCAGTGGAAGTGATCTCGCGGCCTGATGGCGATGCGATGCATAACGCGGTTGTCGCGGCATTGAGAGCTTGCTTGAGGGTCTGAGGATCGCCGTATACGGTACGATTGCGGCCTTATAGTGTGGGCCAAAATGATGAAAGGGTTTGAACGTGGCAAAACAACCGGCCAAAGGTCGCACGACAACGGCGAAATCGAGTACCGCTAAGACGGCGGCTAAGCCTGCGCCACAGATTATCGATGCAGAGATTGTCGCGGAAGTGTCCGCGGAAAAGGTTGAGGCCAAGAAGCCCGAGCCCGTGAAGGTTGAGTCTGCGAAATCGGATGCGCCAAACCCAAAGGCAGAAACGCCCAAAGTTGAAAAAACTGCAAAAGACTCAGTGTTAGAGCCGCAGCAGAACGCCTCTGCGATGCCTGCTATTCTTGGCGGGCTTGTCGCGGGTGCGATTGGATTTGCTGCTGCTTATATGGTTTTGCCAAAGGGTGATACGTCGCTTGCGGCCCAAGTATCTGCGCAGTCGACAGAGATTTCTGGTCTGCGTGATCAGATTGCTGCGATCCCGTCAGTTGATTTGTCTGGTGTTGAGGCTGCGCAAGCGGAAGCTGCTACTGCGGTTGCCGATTTGGATGGTCGAATCACTGGCCTTGAGACCCGTTTGGATGACTTGAGCAGCCGCGCGGGGGCCGAAGGGTCATTGTCGACAGCGGCTTACGAACAGGAAATGGACGCTTTGCGTGCCGATCTCGCGGCGATGCGCGGGTCTGCCCAAGCCGAGCTTGAAAGTGCACGTGCGCAAGCGGCGTCGATCCAAGAAAATGCAGATGCGGCGGCGCGCAATGCGGCTGGCCGTGCGGCATTGGCCCGTGTTGAGGGTGGCTTGGAAACGGGTGCTCCGCTTGGTGCGGCCTTGGATGATTTGGCAGCGGCAATGCAAGCCGATGTCCCCGATGCTTTGACCGCTGTTCGTGATGGCGCGCCGACGTTGGCATCTTTGCAAGCCTCATTCCCTGATGCCGCCCGCGCTGCGTTGGCCACGGCCCGTGCCGAGGGTGCATCTGGTGAAGCGGAGGGCGGGTTTACCGCATTCTTGCGCAATCAGTTGGATGTGCGCTCTGTTGCTCCGAAAGAGGGTAACGATGCAGATGCTGTTTTGTCCCGCGCACAAGCCGCGATAAACGAAGGTCGTTTGTCCGATACGCTGGCCGAGCTTGGCGCGTTGCCTGAGGTGGCGCGTGCAGAGTTGACCGAGTGGCAAGGATTGGCAGAAGCCCGCGCGGATGCGTTGGCGGCTGCTGCGACCTTGTCCACATCACTTAACGATAATTAAAGGCGCCCCAGATGTTATTTTCCCTAATCAAGATTCTATTGTTTGTGGCGGCTGTAACTGCACTGACGTTTGGGGCGACCCAGCTGATGGAAGTGTCAGGCGGTGCGACGATCAATATTGCCGGTATTGAGCTGACGCTCTCGCCATTGCAGCTTGTCTTTGCCTTTGTAGCCCTTGTGGTGGCTGTTTGGCTTGGCTTGAAACTGCTGAAATTCTTTGTCGCAGCATTCAAATTCCTGAACGGCGATGAGACCGCGATTTCCCGTTACTTTGATCGTAACCGTGAGAAAAAGGGTTACGAGGCACTGGCTGAGGGCATGATGGCATTGGCGTCTGGCGAGGGTCACCTTGCGATGACGAAAGCACAGCGTGCCGATAAGCTGCTGAAGCAGCCACAGTTGACCAATCTTTTGACGGCTCAGGCTGCCGAAATGACAGGTGACACGAAGAAAGCGGAAGAAACTTATAAAAAGCTTTTGGATAACGACAAAACCCGTTTTGTTGGTGTGCGTGGCATTATGAAACAAAAGCTGGCCGAGGGTGATACCGATACGGCGCTGAAGCTGGCGGAAAAGGCATTTGCCCTTAAGCCAAAGCACGAAGAAACACAGGACGTTTTGCTAAAGTTGCAGGCGGATAAGGCCGACTGGAAGGGTGCGCGTGCAACGCTGGGCGCCAAGTTGAAGTCAGGCAATTTGCCACGTGACGTACATAAGCGTCGCGATGCGGTTCTGGCGCTGTCAGAGGCGAAGGACGTTTTTGAAGAGGGCAATTCCATTGAGGCGCGTGAGGCCGCGATAGAGGCGAACCGTTTGTCGCCTGATTTGATCCCAGCGGCTGTGATGGCTGCGCGTGGCTATATCGAGGCGGGCAATGCGCGTTACGCTGCCCGCGTTCTAACAAAAACTTGGGGCGCGTCACCGCACCCAGATATTGCCGCTGCATTTGCCGAGATCGAGCCTGACGAGACACCAGCGGCCCGCATTAAGCGGTTCAAGGCGTTGATTAAGCAAACACCGAACCATCCAGAGACGAAGATGTTGCTCGCAGAGTTGAACATTGCTGCCGAGGATTTCCCTGCTGCGAAACGTGCGCTGGGCGATTTGAACGAGGCTGATCCGACATCGCGCAGCTTGACGTTGATGGCCGCGATTGAGCGTGGTCAGGGTGCTGACGATGTGGTTGTGCGTGGCTGGTTGGCGCGTGCTTTGACCGCACCGCGTGGCCCGCAGTGGGTGTGCGAGACTTGCGGTAATGTGCATGCGGTTTGGGGCCCGACCTGTGGCAATTGCGGATCGTTCGATACGCTGGCTTGGAAGACACCGCCAGCGGGCGAGGTTGCGATGCCATCTGGCACCGAAATGTTGCCCCTGATCGTTGGTCAAATCGCGGACAATTCTGACGATGTAGTGGATGCAGAAGTGATCAATAACGAAGACGGAAAATAGCTATTTTCAAACGTGACTTGGAGCGCTAAGACGCGCCTCAGATTGCCGCTGTAGCTCAGATGGTAGAGCACGTCATTCGTAATGATGGGGTCGTAGGTTCGAGTCCTATCAGCGGCACCAGCGCCCCAATCGGAGGCGCTGGTGTTTTTGGTTTAGAGACCAAGTTCGCCTGCAATTTCGTTGATGATCGTCGCGTGCACGGCAGCGCGGTCTGTGCCTTTTGGGTCTGTGCAGACGGGATCGTCGCCTTCTTCTTTTAAGATTTCTTCTGCGGCTGGTTTGCACAGTGGGAGTGCGGTGAAGTGCATGGCGGGTGCGATCCTTGTGATATGCGCGTCGGGCAGGAGTGCTGTCAGGCCGCTGGCGTCAAAATCGGTGGCGATTTTGCGGTCGGCACCCGCCCCAAGGCTGATGAGGTTGACGTTTGCGATGAGCGTTTTGGTGTTTTGAGCGGTCAATCCCCAGATCAATCCCGGATCAATGGCTGTCGCAATCGTGACCCTTGGGTCGGCATAGGATGCATCCCAGATTTGCGGTGGGATGCTGTCCAATTTGATCCCAGCGGACAAGATTTCGGTGCAGTGGCTCGAATCCATGCTGTGGAGGTCGCAATGTATGATGTAGCCAACCTGATTGCCCGTGATCCCCGCAAGAGAAAGCGCTGTCCAACCGCCGAAGGAGAACCCAGCGGACATAATGCGGGTGCTGTCGATGTGACCTGCGAAACGTGGATCGTCCTCTAGCACATCAAGGGCGCGGCTAAGGTCCTGCGCGCGGGTTCCGTGGTTCAGGCCCGCCTGCAAATCGTTGTCGCCTGTCGTCGAATTTGGGTGGTTAACGCTGACCACAATCGCGCCTTTCGACGCAAGGCTGCTGGCGAGCCATGCGACGGAACGGATGTTGGCGCCCATACCGTGGCTCAGAAGGATTACGGGGTGTTGACCGTCTGACAGGTCCGCGCCCTCAAGCACACCAATGCCGTAAAATACGGGGTTGTCGGCGAACAGAAGGGGCGTGCCGCCACCGTTGGACGGATACCAAATCGCGCCTTCAATTGGAGCGTCCTGAAGGGGTGCGTCAAAGGTAAGGGTGGTGAAACCTGCGGGGGCCGCGAGGGCGGTGGTTGCGTAGAAAGAAGCGAGGGTAAGGGAGAGGAAGGTCGTTTTCATGTGAGGCTCCAATGGTTTGCGTTGATGGCCTTGCATGGCTGGCAAATGTATCTTGCCGCGACCTCGAACTGGTTTTAGGTCGCCAAGATCGCGTTTTAGGTCCAAAGTTGGATGAAATTTGAAGGAATTGATTTTTGCCGACGTTGCCTATCCCGTTCTTTAGTGCGCTTGTTCTTGGGTTTCTGCTGATCCGGATGGTGATATTTGATCGCAGGCATGGGCCGTTGGCCGGACTTTTGGCGGTATGTGCGGTGCAGGGTGTGATCTTGTCGCTAGCCCAGCATTATCATGTGGCGGGGATGCGGTTTGCGCAGCCGATTGTGGCGATGGTTATCCCGCCTGTTGCGTGGGTTGCGTTTCGCACGACGGCGGTGCGGCGGGCGAGGGTCGCGGATCTCGTGCATGTCACGGCGC
>DFSO01000087.1:98286-103585 GCA_002378665.1 Loktanella sp. UBA3435
TCACGGCGCTGATGGTTATGATTGTAGCGCCTGTTTTCCTAGACACACTGATCCCGCTTGTGTTCGTGGGATATGGCGCTGCGATCCTTTGGTTTAGCGCGAAGGGGGCGGATGCCTTGCCGCGCCTTGGGTTGGAAGCGGGTGATCTGCCTGCGCGAATATGGCTGGTGATCGGGGCCGCGTTGATTGGATCAGGAGTGACTGATGTTATGATTGTGGTGGCGCAGAATTTGGGTGCCGCGGGGTGGCAGCCTTGGATCATCAGTATTTATGTGAGTGTGATGCTGCTGGTGATTGGGGGGCTAAGTCTTTCGACGTCATTGGTGCCGAGCCTGCCCGCGCAGGATGAACCGCATGAGATCACAGAGAAAGATACGGAAATTTTTGCAAGGCTCGAGGTGTTGATGGCGGGGCAGAAACCTTATCTTGATCCAGAGCTTTCGCTGTGAAAGCTGTCGCGCAAATTGGGCGTGCCTGTGAAGCAATTGTCAGAAGCGATCAATAAGGTGACGGGTAAAAACGTGTCGCGCTATATTAATGCAGCACGGATAAACGAGGCCAAGGCGGTGTTATCGTCGGGCGAAAATGTGACGAGTGCAATGCTGTCGTCAGGGTTTAACACAAAGTCGAACTTTAACCGCGAGTTTTTACGCGTTGCGGGCGTGTCACCAAGCGAGTGGTTGCGGGCGCGTTAGAACGTCGGCGGTGTGCAGGCGCTAATGATCATGCAAACATCCGTGCCGACATTGCGGAAACGATGCGGTAGCCGGCTATCGAAAAGGTAGCCTTCGCCAGCGCGCAATACCTTGATCTGATCGTCGACGGTGATTTCGATCTCGCCTTGGATAATGATGCCTGCTTCTTCGCCGATGTGGGACAACAGTTCTGGGCCCGTATCCGCGCCGGTGGGGTATGTCTCGTCAAGCATTTGAAGCGTGTGTTTTGCGGCGTTGCCAAGTTGGCGAAGCGAGACGGCGGGATCACCGAATTGCGGGGCAAGTTCTGTGAATTCGTCGGCGCGGTAAAAGTACTTTTTATCCAACGGTTCTTCGATTGTGACGAAGAATTCCGCGATGCTCATGGGGATCGCATCGAGCAGTCGTTTGAGGGAAGCGACAGAGGGGCTCGTTTTGTTCTGTTCAATGAGCGAAACTGTGCCGTTTGTCAGGCCCGCACGTGTGGCAAGTTCGCGCTGAGAAAGACCGCTTGCTTTGCGAATTTCTTGCAGTCTCGTCCCGATATCCAATTCAATTTCCTCGTATTGCTTTATAATTTATAGCAAGATCAACTGCATAGGTCGACGCTTTTACTGTAATACTTTCCGCAGGTGCGTTTTTGAGGCCCCGCGCGCAGATGCGCAATAAAAAAAGGAATTTTAGGGCTAGATAGATTCAGATTGACAGCTAAATTAAACGTACTATGAGAATTTTAAACGTGATCTGAGAGGGTCCGTGCTCTGTTCATGAAGGATACGAAAATGTCTAACACGGTTAAAGCTGCGAAGAAAAAACCTGCTAAAGCACGCCCAAACGCTAATCCAGCGATTTCAATTGTTCCTGACGTAAAGGACCATGTTTTGACAAACGCTGAACTGCTTGCTCGTCGTGAGGCAGCCGTTCCACGTGGTGTTGCTTCTGCCACACCTATTTTTGCGGATTACGCTGAGAATGCGGAGCTTTGGGACGTTGAAGGCAACCGCTACATCGATTTCGCGGGTGGTATTGCTGTTTTGAACACAGGTCACCGTCACCCAAAGGTGATTGCTGCTGCTAAGGCGCAAGAAGATCACTATACACATACAAGTTTTCAGGTTGTCGCATATGAGCCGTACATCGCGCTTGCAGAGCGTTTGAACGCGCTGGCACCTGGCGATCACGCGAAGAAAACGCTGTTGGTCACCACGGGTGCGGAAGCTGTCGAGAACGCGGTCAAGATTGCACGCGCGGCCACAGGTCGTTCGGGCATTATTGCTTTCACGGGTGGTTACCACGGTCGCACGCTTTTGACGCTGGGCATGACTGGCAAGATTTCACCGTATAAGAAGGACGTTGGTCCGTTCCCTGCCGATATCTTCCGCGCGCCGTTCCCGAACGTGCGTGATGGTATCACTGTGAAGGATGCGCTGACGGCGTTGCAGAACCTGTTCCTGACAGACGCGCAGCCAGAGCGGGTTGCCGCGATCATCATCGAGCCTGTTTTGGGCGAGGGTGGTTATACGCCAGTACCGTTTGACATGCTGCGCGAGTTGCGTGCGATTTGTGACCAGCATGGCATCATGTTGATTGCTGACGAAATTCAGTCCGGCTTTGCCCGCGCTGGCACATGGTTCGCGATTGAGCATTCGGGCGTTGTTCCTGATCTGATCACTGTCGCGAAATCGATGGCAGGTGGGTATCCGATTGCGGGTGTGATTGGTCGTGCCGAAGTCATGGACGCGATGATCCCTGGTGGATTGGGCGGCACATATGGCGGTAACCCTGTTGCCTGTGCTGCGGCCTTGGCTGCGATTGATGTGATCGAAGAGGAAGGCCTGCTGGCCCGTTCCAATGCGATGGGCGAAACCTTCCGCACCCGCTTTGCTGATATTGGTGCGCGTGTTGCGCCCTACCGCATGTGGGACATTCGTGGTCTTGGCGCGATGATCGCTATCGAGTTCGTCACTGATTTTGAATCGGCTGCCCCTGATGGTGCGTTGACAAAAGCCGTAATTGCACAGGCGCTGAAGCGTGGGTTGATCCTGCTGGCGTGTGGTATGCACGGCAACGCGTTGCGGATCATGGTGCCGATCACAGCATCTGATGATATCATCGACGAAGGTCTGGCGATCTTTGAAGAGGCGCTGACTGCGGCAATCGCAGAATCCTAAATAATTCAAAGGGGCGGGCCATAAAGTGCCCGCCCTTTTTCTATTTTAGTCGATCAGTAGCGGCATCATGAGTGTCGCGAGGCTCAACACCAAGAAGAACCCAGCCATATCTGTGATCGTTGTCAAAAGTGGGCCACTGGCCACGGCCGGATCTTGGCCGACGCGCTTGAGCAGGAGTGGCACGACACCCCCGATGGATACCGCGATGATGGTATTGAGCGCGAGCGCCAAGCCGATCACGAGGCCGAGGTAGGGATTACCTTTCCAGATCCAGCAGACGATCCCGATGAGAATACCAAGAACGATGCCGTTGATGACGCCGACGGAGACCTCTTTCATCCAGACGCGCATGGCGTCTTTGGGGCGCACAAGACCAAGGGAAAGTTCACGCATGGTGACGCCGACCGCTTGGTTTCCTGAGCAGCCGCTCATGTCTGACACCATTGGCAAGAAAACCGCGATGGCGATGACGGCGGCGAGGGTGTCTTCGTAGGCGGAAATCACGCTGGCCGCGATGATGTTGAGAACGATATTGGCCGAGAGCCACGCAAGCCTGCGTCGCGAGCGGATCGCAAGCGGCATGGTGCGTAATTCGTCGCCGACAATACCTTGCATTCGCAGGGTATCACCCTCTGCGCGGGCCAAAATCGCGGCGTCAACGGCGGTGCGCGAGATGACACCAACAAGCCCAGTTTCGCCGTCGGTGACGGGAAACCCAAGGAAGTCGTAGTCGTTAAACAGGTCTTGCAACTCATTCAGCGAGGCATGGGCGTCAACAGTGAGCGGGGTGACCATGATCTCGGACAATTTCGCGCCGCGCTTTGCAGTCAAAAGTCCGCGCAGGGACACGACGCCGACGGGGTTATTGGCATCGTCCACAATATAGGGGTGCTGACCGTGGTAGCGTTCAAGGTCTTCGTCATCGCTGGCGAGGCTGCGCAGCACGGCCCCAACGGTTTGATCGGCACGAAACTGGAACGCGTCAGCGAGCATCAAGCCACCCGCGGTGCCTGCGTCATATTCGGCAAGACGGCGGACGCTGGCGGCGTCTTCGGGGTTGATCCCAGCAAGCAGCGCCTCGGCGTCTTCGGCGTCAAGTTCGCCGATAACGTCGGCCTGTACGTCGGAGTCGAGTTCCTCAAAAATCTTGACGGCGTGCTCGGCGTCTTGGCCTTCCATCAATTCGCCCGCCAGCTCTAGCGGCGCTTCGTCGATCAGGCGCGAGGCGAGTTCGGAATCGAGGAGGTGAATAATCCTGTCGCGGTCTTCGGGTGCGAATTCGAGGACGATACGCAGCGCCTCACTAATGGTGACCTCATCAAGGGCGGCGTTCAGAAATTCGGCGTCACCCCGTTCGAGAGCAGCCTCAATCTGATCGGTGATGTCGATATCTTCTATGGCATCAGGCTCTATTACAGGTGCGTCCATGTTCTTTTCCTCTCCGGGCGGGGCCTTGCGAATGATTTCCTCGTTATATGTGGAAACGTTGAGAATAATAAACGTTTTACTACCTGAGCACTAAATAAGTATTGAATGATACATCTTGCTGATGCGGTCTCAGTTCAGACTAGGGTAAGAACCTTGCGTTATAGGTCCGTTTTGGGGTCGTTTACGTAAGCGTCACTGCCGAGACGTCGCACAGTAGGGGAAGTCCCGACTGATACGATCTTGCGGCTTTGTTTGAAAAATTCAAAGGCCGCAAAAACCAAATAGGGAGAAGATCATGAAGATATTTAAGTCACTTGCCGTTGCGGGCGCCATGATGGCCGCAACTGCGAGCGCTGCTGAAGAGCAGTTCATCACAATCGGCACTGGTGGCCAAACTGGCGTTTACTTTGTTGTCGGTCAGTCGATCTGCCGCCTCGTGAACCGTGGCACAGCCGAGCATAACCTTAAGTGCACAGCGCCATCCACTGGTGGTTCGATTGCGAACATCAATGCGATTATGGCTGGCGACATGGACATGGGCGTTGCTCAGTCCGATTGGCAGTTCCACGCCTATAACGGCACGTCCGAATTCGAAGGCAACAAGTTCGACAAAGAACGCGCTGTTTTCTCGGTACACGGTGAGCCATTCACTGTGATTGCCCGCGCTGATTCTGGCATCACAACGTTCGCTGATCTTAAAGGTAAGCGCGTCAACATCGGTAACCCAGGTTCCGGCCAATATGCGACAATGCAGGTTGTAATGGACGCGCTTGGTTGGACAATGGACGACTTTGCACTCGCTTCCGAGCTGAAGCCAGCCGAGCAAGCCGCTGCATTGGGCGACAACAAGGTTGATGCGATCATCTACACTGTTGGTCACCCGAACGGCTCTATCCAAGAAGCTGTTTCAACTGTTGACGCTGTGCTGATCCCAGTGACTGGCCCAGAAATTGATAAGTTGATTGCAGAAAACGCTTACTATGCTGCAGCCACTATTCCGGGCGG
>DFSO01000087.1:103858-134403 GCA_002378665.1 Loktanella sp. UBA3435
TTGGTGTGAAGGCGACATTTGTGACGTCTGCGGATGTTGACGATGAGGTTGTTTATCAGGTCGTGAAAGCGGTTTTCGATGACTTCGATCGTTTCAAGCGCCTGCACCCTGCGTTTGAGAACCTGAAAGAAGAAGAAATGATCAAAGACGGTCTTTCTGCCCCACTGCACCCAGGTGCAGAGCGTTACTACAAAGAGCGTGGCTGGATGTAATCCGCACGATCCAAGACAAATGATGCGGCAGGGAGGTCTGCCGCATCACACGACACATAAAATATCGAAGGCCTGAAAACAGGCCGCAGGGGGATAGACATGTCGGATACAAATAGCCAATCGCGTGGTGGTCTGAGCCAACAAGAGCTCGACGCACTGGTCGCATCTTCTGATACTGGTGGTCGAGGTGGCATGGGCAATGTTGGCCTGTTCCTGACATGTGTGGCCCTCGCGTGGTCGCTGTTCCAGCTTTGGATCGCGTCACCGTTTCCGTTTCCGTTTATGGTTGGTTGGGGTGTTTTCAATGACACCGAGAGCCGCTCTATTCACTTAGCCTTTGCAATTTTTCTCGCCTTTGCCGCGTTTCCTGCGGCTCGGACAAAGTTTCAGGTAGGATTGGGCATTGCTGTCCCGGTCTTACTCGCGTTTCTCTTTATGACCGCTGCCAAAGACGGCACTGCAACATGGTGGATTCCTATCATCGCTGCGGTTGTTGTGGGTGCTGTTGTCCTCGGCTCTCCACCTGACCGCATCCCTGTTTGGGAATGGGCGCTGGGCGTGGTCGCTGCTGCTGCTGCGCTTTATCTGTTTGTCTACTACCGCGATATTTCGGGCCGCGTTGGTGCGCCGATTATGCAAGATTATGTTGTCGCCGTTATCGGCATCATGCTGCTGCTAGAGGCAACACGCCGCGCCCTTGGGCCTGCGCTGATGATCGTGGCAACGATGTTCCTTGTCTACACCGTGCTTGGGCCAAATATGCCGAGCATTATTGCCCACAAAGGCAACAGCCTGTCCGAGATCGTAAACCACCAGTGGATCACGACCGAGGGTGTGTTTGGTATCGCGCTGGGCGTCTCAACGGGTTTCGTGTTTCTGTTCGTGCTGTTCGGGTCGCTTCTCGACCGGGCGGGTGCGGGTAACTATTTCATTCAAGTCGCGTTTAGCCTCATGGGCCATATGAAGGGCGGACCTGCGAAGGCTGCTGTTGTGTCCTCGGCGATGACAGGTTTGATTTCTGGCTCGTCGATCGCCAACGTTGTGACGACGGGTACGTTTACCATTCCGCTGATGAAGAAAGTTGGTTTCTCATCTGAGAAGGCGGGCGCTGTCGAGGTTGCCTCGTCTGTCAACGGTCAGATCATGCCGCCTGTGATGGGTGCTGCTGCGTTCCTCATGGTTGAATACGTCGGCATTCCGTATTTTGACGTGGTCAAACATGCGTTCCTGCCTGCGGTCATTGCCTACATCGCGCTGGTGTATATCGTTCACCTCGAAGCCTTGAAGGCTGGCATGGAAGGTCTGCCGCGCGCCTATACGCCAAAGCCGATTGTGCAACGATTGATCGGCATCGCGTTTACGATTGCGGTGATCTGCGCGACCTCGTTCGCGGTTTACTACGGCATGGGATGGATTCGTCCTGCGTTCCCGAATGCCGCTGGTTACATCATCTTTGTTTTCATTACGCTGGTATATGTCGGACTGCTTTATGTGTCCTCAAAGGAAGCACCGCTGGTTCTGGACGATCCGAATGCGCCTGTGACGGCGCTGCCGCTTCCGGGTCCGACGATCCGCTCTGGGCTGCACTTTATCCTGCCGGTTGTTGTTCTGGTCTGGGCCTTGATGGTGGACCGCTTGTCACCGGGTCTGTCGGCATTCTGGGCCACGGCCTATATGGTGTTTATCCTGCTGACCCAACGCCCGCTAACTGCGATTATGCGCGGGGAGGGCACGATTGGTGCCGCCCTTCACCTCGGTTTCAAAGACCTTATTGATGGTCTGGAAACAGGTGCGCGCAACATGATCGGTATCGGTATCGCCACGGCGACCGCGGGTATTATCGTGGGTGCCGTGAGCCAAACAGGTGTTGGTTCTGCGCTGGCAGATGTGGTCGAGGTCCTGTCGGGCGGTAACTTGCTTGCGATCTTGTTCCTGACGGCGATTTTGTCGCTGATCCTTGGGATGGGCCTGCCTACGACGGCGAACTATATCGTTGTGTCCGCATTGCTTGCCCCAGTCATTGTGACACTGGGACAGCAAAACGGATTGATCGTGCCGCTGATCGCTGTGCACCTCTTTGTGTTCTACTTTGGGATCATGGCCGATGTGACGCCCCCCGTGGGCCTTGCCAGTTTTGCGGCGGCTGCCGTTTCTGGTGGTGATCCGATCAAGACAGGTGTGATCGCGTTCTTCTATTCGCTTCGCACAGCTGCGCTGCCGTTCCTGTTCATCTTTAACACCGAATTGTTGTTGATTAACGTGACCGTGACGCAGGGGATATTCGTGTTCATTATCGCGACGATAGCGATGCTGTTGTTCGCGGCGGCGACCCAAGGGTGGTTCTTGGCCAAGAACAAAGTCTATGAGACGATTGCCTTGCTGTTGATCGCGTTCACATTGTTCCGCCCAGGTTTCTGGATGGATATGGTGTCGCCACCTTTCACCGAGGAGGCGCCGTCTAACATTGCCGCTGCCGCCTTGGCGACGCCTGTGGGAGAAGACCTCCGAATTCGCGTTGCTGGCTTGAATGATCTGGGCGATCCGATCGAGTTTGTCGCACTGCTGAACATTGGCGAAGGTGCGACGGGCGAAGAGCGTCTGGAGACCGCAGGCCTGTTGTTCCGTGATGATGACGGTAAGATGATCATCGACGATGTTGGCTATGATAGCCCCGCTTCGATTGCTGGTTTCAATTGGGATCAGGAGGTGCTGCGCGTGCTGCGCCCGATCTATCAGCCAAGTAAATACCTGATGTTCATTCCAGCGTTGCTGCTGCTCACCCTCGTGGTGTTCTTGCAGCGTGGCCGCAATGCACGCGCCATTCGCAAACCCCAAGCCGCATAAAGGAGACAGACGATGTTTAACAAAATTCTGCTCACCCTTGATTTGAATACGCCAGCGTCTTGGGAAAAGGCGATGCCGCAAGCCATCGAGCTTGCCCGTGCCTCTGGCGGCGAGTTGCATATCATGTCTGTTGTGCCTGATTTGGGCACGCCATTGGTTGAGGGATTCTTTCCTCTCGACTTTGAAAAGCGGGCAATTGCGGCGGCGGCCAAGGCGCTCGACAAGATTGTCACAGAGAATGTGCCAGATGGCATCACTGTGAGACAGCACCTCGCGTTCGGTAAAATCCACAAGAAGGTGCTGAAAACGATAGAAGAAATCGGTTGTGATATTGTGGTAATGGCATCGCCGAAACCTGATCGCGTGCGCGAGTTTCTGGTGGGTTCAAACGCTGACAGGATCGTGCGCAGATCACCTGTTTCCGTTCTGGTCGTAAGGGCGTAATAGCGTGTCAAATGCAGAGATCAAAAGCGTCCGATGTGGGCACCTCTGCTCGCACGGAGTACTTTTTACATGACCCCTTTCGCCATTGCTGGCGTACAGATGTACGTCAACCCGCTTCATTCTAACGTAGAAGGCATGTTGCAGCGCCTTGATGTGTTGATGCTTCGTTTTCCTTGGACACAGATGGTTCTGTTTTCCGAGTTGTCGCCATTTGGTCCGCTTGAGAAGTTCAAGCTCCCACAACAAAACGAAGTCATCGACAAGTTTTGTGAGGCCGCACGTCGCCACAAGGTTTGGTTGATCCCCGGTTCCATGTTCCTGACGCACCCAGAAGACGGTCGCATCTACAACACGTCACTTGTCATCAACCCAGATGGCGAAGTGATCCGTCGTTATGCCAAAATGTTCCCGTTCCTGCCTTATGAGGCTGGCGTTGCTGCGGGCACAGATTTCTGCGTGTTTGACGTGCCAGATGTGGGCCGTTTTGGTCTGTCGATCTGCTACGATATGTGGTTCCCTGAGACAACGCGCCAGTTGACCAGCCAAGGCGTTGAGGTGCTGTTGCACCCTGTCCTGACCGGCACTACTGACCGTGATGCAGAGCTTGCGATTGCGCGTGCGACTGCGGCACAGTTCCAGTGCTATGTCATTGATGTCAACGGACTAGGCTCTGGCGGTATCGGCAAGTCATGTGTGATCGATCCGACGTCGCTTGTGCTGCACCAATCTGGTGGCCAAGAAGATATGTTCCCGATTGAGGTGGACTTATCCATGGTACGCCGCCAACGTGAGACGGGGATGAAAGGGTTGGGCCAAGTACTCAAGAGCTTCCGAGATCGCTCTGTCGATTTCTCAGTATATGATCGCGCAAGCGGCACTGATGACTTTTTGAAAACACTTGGACCACTTGAAATTCCGACACAAGGTTCACGCGCAGGGTTACACTACGATGTGCCCGGCACACTAAAAGATGAGGTTGAAGCAAGAGGCGCTGCACAGGGCTTCTTGGATACGCCGATTATGGGAAAAACGACAGGAAGCTGATTTGAACTGGACTGCGTCGCGCGTGCGTCGATGACAGGACCCCAGGAAGTCGGCCCTGAAACTGGGAGAAAACGACCGATGGATTCCGTCAGCGACTACTATTCTTCGACGCAGCTCCGCTCAGATCGCTGGAGCGCACTACGTGCATCTGTCGGGGCGCTTGACCGCGCACCTGCGGGCAAGGCCACTGCACGAGACCGTAAAACCACAAGCGAATTGCTTGATGCTCTTGCCGTGATCGAGCCTTATTGGGCCTTTCCGGGCATGGCGGTTTTTGACCACCTGCGTCGCCAATTTGAGCACGGCAGCTATACCGACTTGGCGTTTACCGTGGGCCGCATTACCCGCGCTTTGACCACGGGCGCATATCGTCGCCGCAGTATCCCGCTTGAGCGTGATATTATCGACAAAGAGGCCGATAACGACGAGGCTTTACTCTCGCCAGAGGCCCGCGCACTTACCAAGCCCTATTTTGAAGTGCTCATCGTTGATGATGTGAATGAACAGCAGGAACGCTGGCTGCGCAACAACGTCACAGGCATGCGCCGTGCCGAAGATCCGTTCACCTATGAAGCTGTGGTTGTGCCAAGCCTAGAGGACGCGCTGATTGCCGTTCTTTTCAACCATAACATTCAAGCGATCGTGGTGCGTCCGGGTCTGGTTCTGCGCTCGAAGATCGACAATGAAATCCTGCACAAATATCTGAACCGCGCAGGCAGCAGTGACGAATTCGACGCGATGTTGCCCGAAAATTACGGACCAGAACTGTGCCGTCTGATCGCCCGCGTGCGCCCTGAGTTGGACGCGTACCTTGTCACGGATCGCTCGGTTGAGGATATCGCTGGTCATGACCTCGGGATTTGCCGTCGTGTGTTCTACAACCAAGAAGACTTCATGGAGCTGCATCTCAACATCATCCGTGGTGTCGAGGCCCGCAACAACACGCCGTTCTTTACCGCCCTTGTGAACTATTCCAAGCAGCCGACTGGCGTGTTCCACGCCATGCCAATTAGCCGTGGCAAGTCGATCACGCGGTCTCATTGGATCCAAGATATGGGCGCATTCTACGGCCCCAATATCTTCCTCGCTGAAACCTCGGCGACCTCTGGCGGTCTTGATAGTTTGCTAGAGCCGCAAGGTCCGATCAAAGAGGCACAAGAACTGGCCAGCCGCGCGTTTGGCTCAAAGCAGACGTTCTTTGCCACCAACGGTACATCGACCTGTAACAAGATCGTCGTTCAAGCGCTTGTGCGCCCCGGTGACATTGTTCTGGTCGACCGCGATTGCCACAAATCGCACCACTACGGCATGGTTTTGGCTGGGGCCGAGGTTGTCTATCTCGACAGCTATCCGCTGAATGAATACTCGATGTATGGCGCCGTGCCGCTCAAGGAAATCAAGCATCAATTGCTGGCGTTGAAGGCCGCAGGTAAGCTTGACCGCGTCCGCATGTTGCTTTTGACGAACTGTACCTTTGACGGTCTGGTCTACAACGTGCAGCGGGTCATGGAAGAATGCCTTGCGATTAAGCCTGACCTTGTTTTCCTTTGGGATGAAGCATGGTTTGCCTTCGCGCGGTTTAGCCCGACGTATCGCCAACGTACTGCGATGCGGACAGCAAACAACCTGCGCAAAAAGCTGAAAACCGACGCGCACCGCGAAGCCTATGAGGCGCAGCAGATAGAGCTTGAGGGGGCCAGTGATGAGGTCCTTCTGAACACACGTTTGATCCCGTCTCCATCCGCGCGCACCCGCGTTTACGCGACCCAATCGACCCACAAAACGCTAACGTCTTTGCGTCAGGGGTCTATGATCCACGTGAACGACAACGATTTTAAAGGTGAGGTCGAACAGGCGTTCCACGAAGCCTATATGACCCACACATCAACCTCGCCGAACTATCAGATCATCGCATCTTTGGATGTTGGTCGCAGGCAGGTCGAGCTTGAAGGGTTCGAATTCGTGCAGCGCCAGATCGAGGCCGCAATGTCGATGCGCCGCGCGATTAGCTCGCATCCGCTTTTGCAGAAATACTTTAAGATTCTAACCGCTGGTGACATGATTCCAGAGGAATTCCGCCAAAGCGGCGTGCACAGCTATTTCGATACCGAGCAAGGCTGGACCGATCTTTGGGATTGCTGGGAAAAGGATGATTTTGTTCTGGATGCGACCCGCGTTACCCTTGCCGTTGGCGGCACAGGTTGGGACGGGGACACGTTCAAGACCAAGATTTTGATGGATAAATACGGCATCCAAATCAACAAAACCTCGCGCAACTCTGTGCTGTTCATGACGAACATCGGCACGACACGCTCATCCGTGGCTTACCTGATTGAGGTCTTGGTTGAGATCGCGAATGAGTTGGATGACAAGCTAGATGATGCGTCCAAAATGGAGCGGATGTCGTTTGATCGTCGCGTGAAGAACCTGACGGAAAACTATCCGCCGCTACCTGACTTTAGTCGTTTCCACGATGCGTTCCGCCCTGACAATATCACGCCAGAAGGGGACATCCGCACCGCTTATTATCTTAGCTATGATGACAAAAACTGCGATTACATCGAGCTGGGAAGTGACTTGCAAGCGCGGCTTGAGGCGGGCGAGATTATCGTCTCGGCGAGTTTTATTATCCCATATCCGCCCGGCTTCCCGATCTTGGTGCCCGGACAGGTTATCAGCCCCGAAATCCTTGCGTTTATGCTCGCGCTTGATGTGAGCGAAATCCACGGTTATCGCGCCGATTTAGGCCTACGTGTCTTTACGCCAGAATCTTTGGCGAATGTGATAAAAAACAAAAAAACAAATACCAACTAGAGAGGGTCCAACTATGGCAACAGTGCTTAAGAATATCTCCGAAATCCGTCGGTTCTTTCACCGCAATGAAGACCCGATCTATTTCATCTCGGCCACCAACTTTAACCTGTTGGGCCTCGATGAGTGGGTAAAGAACTTTAAATATATTTGTTATATCGACTGTTACGGCGGCAAGCACCCGAACGTGTTTTGCCCATCCGAGCAACCGCATGCGGAGTTCCAGTCGATTGAGGACATCAACAACTACCTGTTGCAGCACAAAGAGGTCATCGACTTCATTAAGCGCCGTGGCGGTAAGCCAAAGTTTGTGTTCCTGATGTTTGATGAGGAAACCGAGCGTTTGTCAAAAGAACTTGGCGCCGATGTTTGGTTCCCAAAAGCCAAGCTGCGCACAAGCATGGACAACAAAATCGAGACCGTTCGCATCGGTAACAAGGCGGGCGTGCCGTCGGTGCCGAACGTTTTGGCCGAAGTGAAGTCCTACGACGATCTGAAAAAGACCTGCGAGAAGGCTGGCATTGGCAACGATCTCGTGCTGCAATCTGCCTTTGGCGATAGCGGCCACACCACGTTCTTTATCAAATCCGAGGCGGACTTCCGTCGTCACGAACATGAGATCATCGGCGAAGGTGAGATCAAGATCATGAAACGGATCGATTGCCGTGGTTCGGCGATCGAGGCATGTGCGACCAAAGAGGGCACTATCGTTGGACCTTTGATGACCGAACTTGTTGGTTTTAAGGACCTGACCCCCTATCGTGGCGGCTGGTGTGGGAACGAAATCCTCTCGACGGCCTTCCCGCCAAAGGTACGCCAAGAGGCCCGTGAACTGACGTTTAAGTTCGGTGAACAATTGCGCAAAGAGGGCTATCGCGGTTACTTTGAGCTCGACTTCTTGATCGACAAAAAGACCAACGAAATCTGGCTGGGCGAGTTGAACCCACGGATCACAGGATGTTCGTCGATGACCAACCACGCGGCATTTGCCCACGCGGATGCGCCGTTGTTCCTGTTCCACTTGCTTGAATTCTCGAAGAAGAAATTCGATCTCGACACGACAGAGTTGAACAACCGTTGGGCCAACCCTGATATGATCGACAGCTGGTCGCAGATGGTGATCAAACATACCGACGGTTCCGTCGATATCTGCACGGAAGTGCCCGAGACAGGCATTTACAAGATGCTCGAAGATGGCCGCGTTGTATTTGATCGCTTCGACTATCACCGTCGTGCGGTTGAGAGCGAGAACGAGTGCTTCTTCCTGCGTATCTTGCAGCCGGGTGACTACCGATATGAAGGTGCCGACATCGGTATTCTCGTGACACGTGGCCGTTCCATGACGAAGTCTTTCCAGCTTAACGAGCGGGCAAAGAAATGGATTCACGGCATCAAGAGCGGCGTTGCAGGCGTTCCTATTCCAGCTGTGCAAGCGGGCCCTGAATTTGGCGACGGAGCGTTCAAAATCCTCTAATGCTTTGGCGCGCCATCAAAGAAGAATTGCCCGGCCCCAAATGGGCTGGGCTTTTCCACGAATACTGGCCTCACTATAAAAAGTGGTGGCTTAAAGAAGGCGTGTCTGCGCGTCCGACATATACCGAAAGCCATAAGGCGCTCTCGGCTCATATGCCCGAGATGGTGCCGATCTATGAAGACCTGTGTGATCTGGCAGGGGGGGGCGATCTCGCTGCGCGGTTCCTTAGTTTCTATTGTCCGCCCCCCTATCTGACGGGGTGTAGCCAAGCGATCTGGACAGGTAAAGAGCCGGTTCTTGTCCGCAACTATGATTATAATCCCAAAGCCTTTGACAGTCTGACCTTGCAAACGGGTTGGGGCGGTCGACGTGTGATTGGCACCTCTGACGGGCTTTTTGGTCTTGTGGATGGCATGAACGATGCGGGCCTTGCGATCTCGCTTACGTTTGGTGGGCGGCGCGATGTTGGCATCGGTTTTGGTGTGCCGCTTATTTTGCGCTACGTTTTACAAACCTGCAAAACAGCGGAGGAGGCAGGCGAGGTGTTGTCGCGCGTCCCGACCCACATGAGCTATAACGTCACTGTCATTGACAAAAAGCGCAAGTATCTCACGGCAATGCTCGCTCCTGACCGCCCCGCGATCCTGACCCATGCCGCCGTGGCGACCAACCACCAAGAGACTGTTGAATGGATCAGCCATGCGCGGATCACGGCGACAGTCGAGCGCGAACGCTACCTCTTGCAGCGGATCACCTTGCACCGCGATCCCGAAGAGAAATTCATCGGTGCGTTCTTACGTCCGCCGCTTTACTCCACCGCCTTCTCAATGGGGTTTGGCACACTTTACACGGCTGTTTATCGGCCGCGTTTAGGGCAGATGGAGGTTCGCTGGCCCGATGTGAATTGGAAGCACAGCTTTGATGATTTTCAAGAGGGCGCAAGGCAAGTCATGATCCCCGGTACCGCATAAAAGGAACGCAAATGTCTCATATTTTCCCACGACACACTAAGCAGCTGCCACCCGTCGCGGTGCGTGGCGAAGGTTGTTACATCTATGATGCCAGCGGCAAGCAATATCTCGATGCCTCGGGCGGTGCGGCTGTGTCGTGTCTTGGCCATGGTGACAGAATAGTCATTGATGCGGTTAAGGCGCAGTTGGATGCGATGGCTTATGCGCACACGGGTTTCTTTACGTCCGAGCCTGCGGAAACGCTCGCTGATTTGCTGATTGAACATGCACCAAAGGGGCTGGATCGGGTTTATCTGGTCTCTGGCGGGTCAGAGGCGATGGAGGCTGCGATTAAGCTTGCGCGGCAGTATTTCGTTGAAAAAGGCGAGCCAAAGCGGGGCCGTCTGATTGCACGCAAGCAAAGCTATCACGGCAATACGATGGGGGCCTTGTCGGCGGGTGGAAACGCGTGGAGGCGCGCCCAATTTGGCCCGCTTTTAATCGACATGAGCCACATCGACCCCTGCTATGAATACCGTTTGCGGCGTGAGGGCGAGACGCTTGAGGCCTACGGATTGCGGGCCGCGAACCTGTTGGAAGAGGAACTGCTGCGCGTCGGGCCAGAGAATGTGATGGCCTTTGCTGCCGAACCTGTGGTCGGGGCGACGGCGGGTGCGCTGACTGCGGCACCAGGGTATTTTAAGCGCATTCGCGAGATTTGTGATCAATACGGGATCTTGTTGATCTTAGATGAGGTCATGTGCGGGATGGGCCGCACGGGCAGCTTGTTCGCCTGTGAACAAGACGGCGTAGCACCCGATATTTTGTGTATCGCTAAGGGATTGGGCGCTGGTTATCAGCCTATTGGCGCGATGATCTGTAGTGCTGAAATCTATCAAACCATCGAGAATGGAAGCGGCTTTTTCCAGCACGGACACACCTACCTGGGCCACCCGACAGCGGCTGCGGCTGGCGTTGCTGTGGTCACATCGATGCTGGACCGTGGTTTGGTCACTAGGGTAAAAACCCAAGGGGAGAAGCTGATGTCGGCGTTGCAGGCCGAGTTCGGACAGCATCCGAATGTTGGCGATATTCGTGGTCGCGGGCTGTTCCAAGGAATCGAACTTGTCGCGGATCGCGAGACAAAAGCGCCGTTTGATCCATCGCGCAAGATTGCTGGGCGGATCAAAACGGCGGCCTTTGAGGCAGGCATGGTTTGCTACCCGATGAGCGGCACGATTGACGGGCAATCGGGCGATCACGTGTTGCTCGCGCCGCCGTTCATCATTGAGGATTCTCAAATCGATGAATTGGTAGGCAAACTTTCAATCGCGGTAGATTTTGCGCTGAAAGCATAACGAGGGGGCCCTCGCGATTGAGGGCCCCCACCGTTTAATTTACTTAATTTCGCCCATGCAGAGATATTTGATTTCGAGGAAATCTTCTGTCCCATATTTGGAACCTTCACGGCCAAGGCCAGACTGCTTGACCCCGCCAAAGGGTGCGACTTCTGTCGAGATCAGGCCCGTGTTAATGCCGACCATGCCAGTTTCTAACGCCTCTGCGACGCGCCAAACGCGCGAAAGATCACGACTGTAGAAATAAGCGGCAAGGCCGAATTCGCTGTCGTTGGCCATGGCGATGACTTCCGCTTCGTTATCGAATTTGAACAGAGGCGCAACAGGGCCAAATGTCTCTTCGCGGGCGACTTTCATGTCTGAGGTGACGCCGGTGATGACCGTTGGGTGAAAGAACGTTCCGCCGATGTTGGAGCGCGTGCCGCCAGAGATCACCGTCGCGCCCTTGGAAACCGCGTCATTGATGTGAGCTTCGACCTTCGCCAATGCCGCTTCGTTGATCAGCGGACCAGTGGTGACGCCCTGTGCAAAACCGTTACCAATCTTAAGTTTCTCGGTGGCGATTTTCAGCTTTTCGGCGAAGGCATCATAGACGCCAGCCTGCACATAAATGCGGTTTGCACAGACGCAGGTTTGGCCGTTGTTGCGGTATTTTGCTATCATCGCACCCTCAACGGCCGCATCAAGATCGGCGTCATCAAAGACGATGAACGGGGCGTTCCCGCCGAGTTCCAGTGACATCTTTTTGATCGTATCAGAGCACTGGTTCATCAGGATTTTGCCGACCCGAGTAGACCCTGTGAAGGTGATTTTCGCGACTTTTTCATTCGCGCAGAGTTCTTTGCCGACGCCGGAGCTGTCGGTGGAAGGGATCACGTTGAACACACCTGCGGGGATGCCTGCGCGTTCGGCCAAAACGGCCATGGCGAGGGCGGACAGTGGTGTGAGCTCGGCGGGGCGCGCGACGAATGTGCAGCCAACAGCGAGGGCTGGGGCGACCTTGCGGGCGATCATGGCGTTGGGGAAATTCCACGGAGTGATCGAGCCTGCGACGCCGATCGGCTGCTTCAGAATGACGATCCGTTTGTCGCGTTGGTGTCCCGGAATTACGTCGCCATAAACTCGCTTGGCCTCCTCAGCAAACCATTCGATAAAGCCCGCACCGTAGAGGATTTCACCACGGGCCTCGGCCCAAGGCTTGCCCATCTCGGCGGTGAGGATTGTTGCAAGATCGTCGGCGTTTGCGACAATCAAATCGTACCATTTACGCAGAACCGTGGCGCGTTCCTTGCCTGTCCAAGACGCCCAATCAGGTTTGGCAGCATAGGCTGCGTCAATCGCGCTCGTCGTGTCTGCGACGGACAGGTCAGCGACATTCGCGATGGCCTCACCCGTTGCAGGGTTCATAACCGCAAATGTTTGATCTTTTTCAATCCACTGGCCGTTTACATAGCCGCGTGTTTCAAGAAGGGAGGGGTCGTTAAGCTTGAGATTAGTCATTTGGAATCCGCCGAATGTCAGCCTGCGCTGTTTAATATATTGGGTCGAAAGTGGGTTTGCCGTAGGCTATGACATATGTCCAGCGGATAACGTGGCGATAGGGGTGCTGGACAATTCGGGCGCGTCCATGCACCAATTTGCCAAAGCCATTTTCATCGGAGTACCACCGTGACTGACAACAGCAATCGTAAGCCATCAATCACCACGCGGGTCGCGCAAGCGCTGCGGTTTATCGAGGCGGAAACAGGCGCTGTTGTGCCGTCGATCCAACCTGCTGCGACCTATGCCCGTGATGAGAATTATGACATTCGTAAACCGTATTTCTATCGGCGTGATGGCAACCAAGCGACGTCTCACGCAGAGGCAATTATTGCGGAACTTGAGGGCGCTGCGGATTCGCTTTTGTTTGCGTCTGGCATGTCGGCCTGCACGGCTGTGATTGAGCATTTGCCAACGGGCGCCCATGTAGTGGCCCCGCGCGTGATGTATCATGGGGTTTTGCACCAGTTGCAGACCTATGCCGCAAATGGGCGGATTACGCTTGATTACTACACGGCTGGGAATTTGGCAGAATTGGCCGAGGCTGTCGCGCGACAAAAGCCGACGCTGGTCTGGGTCGAGACTCCGAACAACCCGAATTGGGAAGTCACCGATATTGAAGCGGCATCAAAGATTGCGCATGACGTTGGCGCAAAGCTGATCGCTGACTGCACTGCGACGCCGCCCAATATGACCCGCGCGCTAGAGCTGGGGGCGGATATTTCGTTCCACTCGGCGACGAAATACCTCAACGGGCATTCCGATATTACGGCGGGTGTTTTGTCGGTCCGAGAAATTGGCCCCTATTGGGACGAGATCGTTTTGATCCGCAAATTGCAGGGCACGGTTTTACATTCCTTTGATGCCTATATGTTGATCCGTGGGATGCGGACGCTGTTTTTGCGGGTCGAGAAATGCTGCAAGAATGCGATGGCAGTGGCGAAGCATTTTGAAGGCCATAAGCATGTCGAGGTTGTTCATTATCCTGGCCTGCCAAATGATCCCGGCCATGAGGTGTCGAAGCGACAAACGAATGGCCAGTTCGGTGGCATGCTGTCGATTGTTGTGGCTGGCACGGAACAGACGGCGATTGATGTCGCGCGTTTTTGTGAGGTGTTTTACCCTGCGACGTCGCTTGGTGGTGTCGAAAGCTTGATCGAGCATCGCAAAACGGTGTCGGGCGTGGGCTTTCCTGTGCACCCGCGTCTGTTGCGATTGTCCATCGGGATCGAGGACGCGGATGACTTGATCTATGATCTAGAGCAAGCCATCGCGCGGGCGGTGTCGTAAGAGTTAGCGTAGAGCGTTGGCCGCCTCGAATTGTGACAGGTAAACTTTGCCTGTCAGCTCAGAGAGGAAATGCGCACGTTTCAGAACATCCATAACGGGGCCTTTGACCTCGGACAGGTGCAATTTGACGTCCATCTCCGACAGGCGGCTATTGATCGTTTCGAGCGATTCCAGCGCGCTTAGGTCGATCTCGTTGATGGCGCAACATTGCAGCACAACGTGGCGCACGCCTTTGTCACGCGCGACGCGGTCATAGATTCTATCTTCGAGAAAACGTGCGTTGGCGAAATACAGGCTTTCGTCGATGCGCAGGTTCACGACAGATGGCGTGGTCTCGACCTTATGGCGCAGGATGTTGCGGAAATGCTCTGTGCCAGGAACAAGGCCAACTTCGGCGATGTGTGGTTTCGAGGACTTGTAGAGGTGCAGCAGAATCGAGAGACCAACACCCGCAGAGACGCCGATCTCGACACCCATTGCGAGGGTCAGCACAATCGTCGCCAGAACAGCCGCGAAGTCGGCCTTTGAATATGCCCAGCTCCGTTTCAGGATGCTGAAATCTACGAGGCTAAGAACAGCGACAATGATGGTCGCAGCAAGTGTTGCCTTTGGCAAAAAGTAGATCAGCGGTGTCAAAGCGACCGCAGCAATTGCCAAACCAACGGCGGTATAAGCACCAGCGGCAGGGGTTTCTGCGCCTGCGTCAAAGTTGACGACAGAGCGGGAAAAACCACCTGTCACAGGAAAACCACCTGTGAAAGCCGCACCGAGGTTTGCTGTTCCAAGGCCGATCAGCTCTTGGTCCGGATCAATGCGTTGGCGTTTCTTTGCGGCGAGTGTTTGGGCCACCGAGATCGATTCCACAAATCCAATGATGGAGATCAGGAACGCCGGCAAAAGAAGTTGCTTAAGGAGTTCTGGTGAGAACGATGGCATGGTGAGCGGTGGTAAGCTTTGTGGAACAGCACCGACGATTGCGACGCCTTTGTCGGCAAGCCCGAATAGCCAGACAGCGAGGGTTGTCACGACCACGCCGGCAACAGGGCCTGCTTTGGTAAGCACATCGGCCAATGTTCCGACAACGCCCATTTTGCGCAGGAACGGTTTAAGACCCTTACGGACCCAGAACAGAAATGCCGTTGCGAGCACGCCAATGGTCAGGGTGATGAAATTCACCTCGCTGATATGTGTGATCAGGCCGTGCACCATGTCGATCAGGTTCTCGCCCTCGCCCTTGATGCCCAAGATATGTTTGAGTTGGCTCGTCGCGATGAGAACGCCAGATGCGGTGATAAAGCCAGCAATGACGGGGTGCGACAGGAAGTTGGCGACAAAACCAAGCCGAAACACACCCATGGCAAGCAGGATCGAACCTGACAAAAAGGCGAGCGAGAGTGCGGCGACGGCGTAACCTGCGGTGCCTTGGTCAACGATTTTACCAAGCGCCGCGGCGGTCATAAGAGAGACCACAGCGACGGGGCCGACTGCGAGTGCGCGGCTTGTCCCGAAGATTGCGTAGAACAGGATCGGCGCAATGGAGGCGTAAAGGCCCGCCTCTGGTGGTAAGCCCGCGAGCAAAGCGTAGGCGAGCGATTGCGGGATTAACATGATCGTCACGATCAAGGCGGCGACCATATCATTGGTAAGCGCGGATTTATTGTAGGTCTTGCCCCAAGTCAAAATGGGCAAGTAGCGGATGAACAAGCTTGGCATTTGGGTATTCTCGGATGAGGGAGGTTCCCCTGCGCAGATTTGCACGAGGGGTCGTTAGAGTTATGCGATGTCGTCTAGGTCGTTGAGGTACGTGAGTGCGTTGTTAGCGCGCGGTTTTGGAGAGGTGTGTGATTTCGTCGAAGTCCAGAATGGCGATCTTGCTGCGTGATTGGTCTATCCAGCCACGGCGGTTGAATTCTTGGAGCTGCCGGGAGATCACTTCGCGTGCGGTTCCCAATTCGACGGATAGCTTTTGGTGTGTGGTCGTAATCGTGCCTTGTGCATCGGCCAAAGTGATCAGCTTTTGGGCGAGGCGCACGTCGATGCGTTGAAATGCCACCTCGTCGATCATCATGAAAAGTTCCGTGATCCGTTTGGAAAAAGCGGAAAACACGAAGTCACGAAAAACTGCTGATGTACTGACCAATGTGTTAAATGAGTCGCGCGGAATGGTGACAGCGCTGACGTTGGTTTCGGTGATGCCTTCGGCGGAATAGGCCTCGTGGGACAAGAGGCAGGCAGTTGTTAAAACACAGCTTTCACCTGCATTGATCCGATAAAGCACGATCTCGTGGCCGTTCTCTGAAGACTGCTGCACGCGCACAGTGCCGTCCAACAGTAAGAGCATGTTTTCGGGTGATTTTCCAGGTCCGAAGATTGTGGTTTTGGATGGGATCGAGATAACTTTACTGTGTGTTTCTAAATATTGAGCTGTCAGAGGCTCGATGGATAGCAAACCATCAAATCGAGTCGTCCAATCGGGATTTGACATTTATGCCCCTCAGATGTTGGGTCGATTTTCTCAACGCACTATGATCGAACGACTGATCTAAATACACGCTAAACATTATATTCAATTTATTGATTTTGTAAATGTATCTTTCGTTGAAATGCAAAAAACCCGCCGCATTCATACACAATGCCGCGGGTTGTTTCAGGTTAGCGGATTAGCAGTCTTTACAAGTCTTAATACCAAATACGCGGTAGATCGGGCAGAAGTTAATAAAGGCCGTCACAACCAAAATGATGCCAATCCAACCCCAAACACCGATTGTGCCAGTGATCGCGAGAACCACCAACAGCGCACCAATGATAAAGCGAGCGATGCGGTCAATGCCGCCCATGTTTTTTGCGAATGTCATGTTTTCTCTCCATTTGTCTGTCTTGATTGAACAGTACTTCACGCCACAGGTCAGTGACATTGTCACCAAGCTTAAGCCTTCTTAAAGATTTTCGCACCCGATTTTGAAATTATGGCCTGATTCCATTGAAAACAAACAGCGACTCACCCGCGATTTGGCAGTCATTGATGAACTTTTGCGCCAGTTCGCCTGAAAACAGCATCGCGATATGTTCCCGAATTTCGACGCCCTTGCGTGTGAGCGGAAAGAGTGTGGTCAGTATTTCTTGTCGCAATCATGATCGCGCCCATCCCGCCTATTGCGTGCCCGAAACCCGCGAGACACGCGGTCAACAGATTGCTGTGGCGTAAAGAGCAAACCAATCAACGCCACATCAGATCTAAACCCATGTAAATGCGACCCTATTCAGCGGAAATAGACCGAATGGTCATCAAATCGGGTGCACTATGAACATGTCGCGTCTTGGCAGTTCTTGTCGTCTCCTGGGGGCCTTTTGATATGAGAACGCTCACCTCGTAAAGAACACGTGCTACATCCATTTTATTGGCCACGGTTAGGTATTCGGGAGACCAGTTTGGGGCAAACTTTTGCTTGAACTGACTCAGGCCCGCAAATTTGTAGAATGACTCGCCGTTGTGAAACAGGAAGTGCCCGATGCGGTGCCAGACGGGCGCCAACCTGCGTTGCTCCAACCCAGATAGCGGAGACGCGCCGAGGCAAAAGTTGCGATAGCCGTTCTCATGACCCCATAGGAGCATGCCAGCGAATAATCCATCCATCGACGAAACGGGTCCAGCCGGATCGTAACGCATCAGATCGATGGAAAGCTCTGCGGTGTTGCCAGTCTTCATAATGTTCGCGAACGCCGTGATCTTGCCGGTTTCGGTGTGTCGCAAGACGCCAATATCAAACTCATCCAAATATGTGCGTGAAAAAGACCCAAGAGAAAACCCTTTCTCTTGTCCCAGTTTTTGCGCCAGCCATGCATCTGACACTGTGCGCAACTGTTCAAAATCATAGTTGAGGGAGCCAGTGGGGATGATCTCGAATTGGTAACCTTCCGCTTCCACACGCAGTTTTCCATTACGCCACGCGCGTCGTTTTGGTCTTTGCAGGTTGAAGTTTGCCAGCTCAATTCTGGCGACCTCACCGATCTTGAGAATTTGCATCCCAAGATCGAGGAACGTTGGAAGATAGGCATCTGAAACCCGATAGAATGCGCATTTCCGACCCATCTGATCAGCAAGTTCGCGGAATTGCCACAGGACGGTAACGCAGGCGTCTTTGTCTCCAACGGGATCACCTTTGCAGATCAAGGAACTGCCCGTGTCGGCATAGGCCAAGAATGCTTTGTTGTCGGGGCTAACGACAAATCGTTTGTCACCAGATAGTGAAATGCCAGCTTCGGCAAATGTGGACTGTTTGACGAGATTGCGAACAACTGCTGGGATCGGTTCCGGGCGCAAGCGCGTCGCCTGTTTCGTCAGCAAGGCGTTGAGAAGGAGCGCCGCAAGCACAACAGAAATCGCAAGTGTTGCGCGCACAAAGCGTGAGGCATCTCCCTGCCATGCGAATTCCCACCACGGCACTTGGTTCAGTGGAACTTGTGAATTTGCGAACAGGCCGATCCAAACAATCGCAACAGTGAGTGCGCAAACCGTCCCGATCCAGCGCCAATTGAGTGTTGGCCCTGTTTGGAAGCTCGCGCGATAAAAGGCTGCGCGGAATATCCACAATACCCCCATGATGAACGCGAGTGTTGTGGCCTCTTCCCAGTCGAATCCTTTCAAAATCGACACCAGAAGCCCCACGGCAAAGAGCACCATCGCGACCAGCCAAGCGCGGAACATGCGTCGGTAAAGGCCGTGTGCGACGATCATCAACAGCACACCGCTAACGCTGCCCAACAAGTGGGATGCCTCTACCAATTCTAATGGCAGGGCCTGTCGCATAAGGCGGAGGCGTGACGGGTCCGATGGAAAACTCCCCGAGAGCAGTAGGACTGCACCAGAGAACGTGGCCAAGCCAGCCGCCGCAATCGGAATGGTCTCTGCGCAGGATTTGTGGATTTTGAGAATGGCAAGTTGCATCCGCGCGCGATGCGCATAGAGCCAAATGAAAACAACGCTGATGAGCGACAAAGTAGCAGGGATTATTGTGTAAACTACACGGTAAAGCGCAATCGCGACCATGACGTCAGACCGCCCCATTGCACCTAGGCCCGCGATAATCGTTGCGTCAAATACACCCAAGCCGCCAGGAGAATGGCTAAGCACGCCAAGGCCAAGTGCCACGACAAACAGGCCGATAAAGTAGATGAAATCCTGTGTCAGATCGGGTGGTAGCAGGACGTAGAGCGTCAATGCTGTCGCAGCCAAATCGAGGACCGTGACGACTGTCAAATTGACCCCAAGTTTTCCCTCTGGCAGGCTGAACGCCAGCGGGCCAACGTGGATCATCCTGTCATTTTGCCATGTCCATTTGAAGTAGCCAAACATGAGTGTCAGCATTGCTGCACCTGTCAGCATGACAAAGTTGCTTGGCATCGGCAGCATATGCACAAATCCGCTGGGATTGATGACCATGACGATGCCGATGATTACCCAAAGGCCCGCGAAAAATGCGGCCCATGCCGTTGCCATCAGCTTTGCGATTGCGCAAATGCTGACGCCGCGGGCAGTATAAACCTTGAAGCGTAATGCGCCCCCCGTGAGCCATGAAAAGCCGAACAGATTAGAGATCGCCATACTGCTGGCTCCAGTTGCGACCATGAGCTTAAACGGGACTTTGACGGAGGAGACCGTCGGCATGATCAGCGCGTCATAGAGACCCAAAAGCGCATAGCTTACCAGCATGGCAAGAAGGGACAACGCGAGTGTCGTGGCGTCATAGCTAAGTGCATCATCCCTGATTTCTGCGGCACTGACCCCCGTCGTGAAATGGGACAGACCATAAAGGGCGACAGACATGATCCCGAGCGGGATGGCAACCTTAATGGCGAGATGTTGGAGTGAGAATTTCTGGCCAGTTGACCCATCAGTTGCGGTAGGTGTCGAATGCATTAATGGAGTCCTTTTGACCGTTTCAACCCGTTCTGCATGGCGATTTGAGGCACCACGCCAAGGTCTTTGACACTGCCTGTGTCCAGTTCACAAAGGATGAATTTTGCTATCAATCTGGCGGGTTTAGCGGATTTCTCTAGATCGAAATCGACGCGAATTTTAGCCAAATTTGGGTGGTATTGGCGACGCTGGGCCGCCAATACCTAAGGTGTCGTTAGACGAGGTCGAAACGATCGAGGTTCATGACTTTTGTCCAAGCAGCCACAAAATCTTTCACGAACTTTTCAGAAGCATCGGCAGAGCCGTAGACCTCGGCAAGTGCCCGCAAGATCGAGTTGGAACCGAACACGAGATCGACGGAAGTCCCCTTCCATTTCACCGCGCCACTTTTGCGATCTTTGCCCTCATAGCTATTCTTAGAGGTCGCAGTCCAAGCGGTGCCCATGTCGAGCAAGTTGACGAAGTAGTCGTTGGAGAGCGTGTCCTTTTTGGTAGTGAACACCCCAAGATCGGACCCGTCTGTATTCGCACCAAGCGCGCGCATACCACCAACCAGAACGGTCATTTCTGGCCCTGTCAGCGTGAGAAGCTGCGCCTTATCGACCAGCATTTCCGCGGGCGTGCGACGCTCTGCTGTGTTGTGATAGTTGCGGAAACCGTCTGACTTTGGCTCTAGCCAAGCATAGGATTCCACATCCGTTTGCTCTTGGGTCGCATCCGTGCGACCGCCTGAGAAAGGCACGGAAACGGCATGACCCGCATTCTTGGCCGCTTGCTCAACCGCAGCAACGCCACCCAGAACGATCAGGTCGGCAATCGACACTTTATCCGCACCAAATCCGGCTTGAACGCCCTCAATTGCCTTCAGGGACGCTGCAAGTTCGCTTGGGTTGTTCGCCGCCCAATCTTTTGCAGGCGCAAGGCGGATACGTGCGCCATTGGCACCACCACGTTTGTCGGAATTACGGTACGTGGACGCAGAGGCCCAAGCGGTTTTGACCAAAGTCGCAACCGGCAAAGCGGCCAGCAATTTCGTCTTCAGCGTGGCAATATCGCCATCTGACAAAGGTGCCGCTGTTGGTGCTGGCACAGGGTCTTGCCACAACTCTGGCTGTGTCGGTGCCAGCTTACCAAGGCCCAATTCAAACGGCCCCATGTCGCGGTGTGTCAGCTTGTGCCAAGCTTTTGCAAAGGCTGCTGCAAACTCTGCTGGGTTCTCGTGGAAGCGCTTAGAGATTTTCGCGTAGGCTGGATCTTCGCGCAATGCGAGGTCAGCAGTTGTCATCATCGGTGCATGTGTGCGCGATGCATCATGTGCGTCCGGCACGGTGCCTTCGCCGCCGACGGCTGTCCACTGCTGAGCGCCTGCTGGGCTTTTGGTCAATTCCCATTCGAAACCGAAGAGGGTGTCGAAATAGCTGTTGTCCCATGCGATTGGAGTCTTGGTCCAAGCGCCCTCGATGCCCGAAGAAATCGTATCAACGCCAACGCCGGAACCCATAGAGTTGCGCCAACCTAGGCCTTGCTCCTCGGCAGCCGCGCCTTCTGGTTCGGCGCTCACGAATTTGTCGGGATCACCTGCACCGTGCGCCTTGCCGAATGTGTGACCACCAGCAACCAACGCCACAGTTTCCTCATCGTTCATCGCCATGCGGCGGAACGTGTCGCGGATATCGTGCGCGGAGAGCTTGGGGTCAGGGTTACCGTTTGGCCCCTCTGGGTTCACGTAGATCAGGCCCATTTGCACGGCGCCCAATTCACCGATCAGCTCGCGTGCGCCTTCATAGCGCTCATCGGCCAACCAATCCGTTTCTGGACCCCAGTAGATGTCTTCTTCTGGTTCCCAAATATCAACGCGACCACCTGCAAAACCGTGGGTCTTAAAGCCCATGGATTCGAGTGCGACGTTCCCTGTCAGGATCATCAAGTCAGCCCAAGACAGCTTACGACCATACTTCGCTTTGATTGGCCAAAGCAGGCGGCGGGCCTTGTCGAGGTTGACGTTGTCAGGCCAGCTGTTGAGAGGTGCAAAACGCTGGCTGCCTGATGTCGCGCCACCGCGACCGTCACCGACACGGTATGTGCCCGCAGAGTGCCACGCCATGCGAATAAAGAACGGACCGTAGTGACCATAATCGGCAGGCCACCAGTCTTGGCTATCCGTCATAAGCGCGCGCAAATCGGCGACAACGGCATCCAGATCAAGTGTTTTAAACTCGGCTGCGTAGTCAAAACCTTCGCCCATCGGATCGCCCTGCGGCGTGTTCTGGTGAAGCATCTTGAGGTTCAGTTGATTCGGCCACCAATGTTGGTTGGCATTTGTGCCTTTTGCGGTGCCGCTATGACCCATGACAGGGCACTTATTTACGTCAGATCCGTCCATTTTTTGCTCCAATGTTGGTTGATTTGCAAGAATGATAGCAAGCTTGGACGATTAGTTTAAGTTGGATTTTCTGATATCTGTGATAAGTTGTGATTATGGCGGAATTCACGTTGAAGCAATTGCGTTATTTTGAGGCGCTGGCGCAGCATCTCCATTTTGGGATGGCTGCCGATACCTGTTCAATTTCGCAACCAGCGCTTTCGATGCAGATCAAAGAACTCGAAGAAATTATCGGTATAGCGCTATTCGAGCGTAGCGCGCGGCAAGTGCGGCTCACGCAGTTCGGAAGGGTGTTTGAAACTCGCGCACGTGAAATTCTACGCGCTTCTGATGACCTCAGCGATCTGGCCCGCGCATCGCAAAGTCAACTCACGGGACAGTTGCGGTTGGGATTTATTCCGACGATTGCGCCGTATCTGCTCCCGAAATTCATTGCGAACATGCAAAGGAGTCACCGAGAAATCGAGCTCAATATCCGCGAAACACTGACGCCTCGACTTATCCAAGAGTTATCTGACGGCAGGATAGATGCCGCCGTTGTGGCGCTGCCCGTGAATGAGGCGGCTTTTACGGAAGTGGATTTATTTGAGGAAAAATTTGTCCTGATTCGCCCCGTTACAGACGCGCAAAAACCAGTGCCGAACGCAGACATGCTGCGCGATATGCGGTTATTACTGCTCGAGGAGGGGCATTGTTTTCGGGATCAGGCGCTGGCTTATTGCACGGTCAGAACCTCGCGTGCGTGGGAGGGGCTCGATGGCTCCTCACTCTCGACCCTCGTTCAAATGGTCGGCGCCGGGATGGGTGTTACGCTATTGCCTCAGATGGCGATCGCCGTCGAAACCCGCGCCGCCAAGGTCGATGTCGTTGAGTTTGAAGGGCGCGCACCATCGCGCCGTATCGGCATGATTTGGCGGAAAAGTAATCCGCTGGCAGAGCAACTCCATCACGTCGCGCAGGTTGTGAGGCTTTCCGCTGAACGGTGAGCGAACTTTTTTGCCCCGAATACCATATTTATTTGACGAAAATGCGCTGCCCGTCCGTATAAGACGTAGAACGTGTCCAAGCGCCACCACCAAGGAGAGATAAATGCGATTTTTGCGCCGCAGCCTGACGGGGCTTTTCCTATTGGCCACGACACTCGCACTTTTTGGGGTGGCGGGCACGATGGTCTATGACGCGATCCAAGCCAAGATGTCACAAGAGCCACGCACACGGCCGCAACAAGAACGGGTTCTATCTGTCAACGCGATCAAAATCGAACCGACAGCCATCACGCCAGAACTGACAGTATATGGCGAGGTTCAAGCGGCCAAAACGCTTGATCTGCGCCCGTCAACTAATGGGCGGATCATCGAAGTATCGACGCGTTTTCAAGACGGCGGAATTGTTCGCGAAGGAGAGGTCCTTGTCCGGATTGACCCAACTGATGCCCAGTCCGCTTACGACCGCATTCAAGCGAATTTGCAGGATACCGAGGCCGAGCTGCGCGACGCCCATCGAGCATTGATTTTGGCACAAGATGAAAGCGCGGCGGCCTCCGAGCAAGCGCGCATTCGAAAAGCCGCTCTGACGCGGCAGCAAGACCTACAAAAGCGCGGTTTTGGCACGGCTTCGGCAGTTGAGATCGCGGAACTCGCGGCCTCCGCTGCGGATCAAGCAGTGCTGTCACGCCGCCAATCAGTGGCCCAAGCGCAGGCTCGCATTGATCAAGCGACGACGCAAAAATTTCGCGCTGAGATCGATTTGAGCGAAGCGCAACGTGCCCTTGATGACACGACCATAGTTGCAGGCTTCGACGGCAGCTTGGCCGATGTGGCTGCTGTTGTCGGTGGGCGTGTCACGGCCAACCAACTGATCGCAACCTTGATCGATACATCGCAGCTTGAGGTCGCGTTTCGTGTCTCGACGGCGCAATACACGCGGTTGCTCGATGCCGACGGAAACCTGATCAATGCCGATGCCAGCGTTCGGCTTGATGTGCTTGGCGTCGACTTGGTTTCAACGGCCACATTAAGCCGCGAAAGCGCGTCTGTGGCTGAGGGTCAAACTGGTCGTCTTATCTTTGCGACGATGGCAGAACCGCGCGGTTTTCGTCCAGGCGATTTCGTGACGCTCAGCATAACGGAGCCTCCATTGGATAGGGTTGTCTTGTTGCCAGCTACCGCCGTCGCGGCAGACAATACTGTGCTTGTCATTGGCGAGGATGATCGCCTGTCGGTGGCCGATGTGGAGGTCCTGCGCCGTCAAGGTGATGACGTCATTATTCGCGCACGTGGCCTGAATGGGGCTGACGTCGTCGCAGAGCGGTCTCCGATCTTGGGGGCGGGGATCAAGGTCAATCCGATCAGGCGCTCTGTTGATGGCGAGGTGGTCGCGGCCGAGCCAGAAACGGTGGTCCTCACGCCCGAACAGCAAGCGAAACTCTTGTCGTTTATCGAAGGCAATACACGGATGCCTCAAGAGGCAAAAGCGCGGATCGTGACCCAAATCCAAGCGGGCGAGATTTCGGCAGAAACGCTCGCACGGCTGGAAAGCCGGATGGGAGGATAAGCTATGAGGCAGCTCTCAGGTTCTGGCGGCATCATATCATATTTCACCCGCCATAAGACGGCAGCGAACCTGTTGTTGGTGGTTATGCTGGTGGCTGGTATCGCTGCGTTTCCACGGATGCGCGCCCAGTTTTTCCCTGATGTGATTGTGGATACAGTGAGCGTGTCTGTGACCTGGAGCGGGGCAGGCGCCGAAGACGTTGACCGCGCCATTGTGCAAGTAATTGAGCCTTCATTGCTCAGCGTCCAAGGGGTTATCGACTCTGCCGCCACTGCGACCGAAGGTCGGGCGAGCATAAGGTTGGAGTTCGAGCCGAATTGGGACATGGCCCGCGCAACGGACGATGTGCAAAAGGCCGTCGATGGGATCAGCAACCTACCCGAGGCCGCCGAAACACCATCGGTATCGCGTGGGCAGTGGTCGGACCGCGTCACGGATGTGGTGATCACTGGCCCCGTCGGCGCCGATCAATTGGCCCGTTTTGCCGATGAGCTGGTGATAAGGTTATTCGCAGCTGGCGTGACGCAAACGACAGTGCAAGGAATCGCCTCTGCCGAAACGATTGTCGAAGTCCCGTCGCTGTCCTTGATTGAACACGATGTAACGCTGGCGCAAATCGCTGACGCGATTGCAAATGAGGCCGATGCAAGTCCCGCAGGCGATGTATCAGGCACGTCGCGCGTCAGAACAGGTGCCGCAAAGCGGACAGTTACAGAGATTTCGGGAATCGTTTTGCGAACCAATGCCGACAACTCTGTTCTTCGGATCGGCGATGTTGCGCATGTGACCCAAGGTAGCATTGACCGCGACCGCGCGTATTTCGTTGGGGGCAATTCTGCGCTCTCAATCCGCGTTGACCGATCGGATCGCGGCGATGCGATTGATATGCAAAACAAGGTTCAGGCCGTCGCAGACACCTATGAGTTGGGTCTGCCAGAAGGTGTGAAAGTCGACCTGATCCGGACCCGCGCCGAACTAATTACGGGCCGGCTGAATATCTTGCTAGAGAACGGGCTTATGGGACTGGGGCTGGTCGTCATACTTCTTTTTCTCTTCTTGAATGCGCGAACCGCTATTTGGGTCGCTGCGGGAATCCCTGTTTCGATGCTGGCGGCGATGGCGCTGATGTTTTTGGCTGGCCTGACGATCAATATGATATCCCTCTTCGCGCTCATTCTGACGCTTGGCATCGTTGTTGATGACGCGATTGTTGTTGGTGAACATGCCGATTTTCGGGCCCGTAAGCTGGGCGAGGACCCTGTCACGGCCGCGGAAAATGCCGCGCGGCGCATGTTTTCTCCCGTCTTTTCGGCGACGCTTACGACGATTATCGCGTTCTTTGGGCTTGTTGCTATCGGGGGGCGATTTGGCGACCTGATTGCGGATATCCCCTTTACCGTCATCGTGGTTTTGACCGCCAGCTTGGTCGAGTGCTTCCTGATTTTGCCAAACCATATGTCCCATTCGATTGCGCATTCGATGAAAGACCATTGGTATGACGCGCCTAGCCGATTTGTGAACAAAGGCTTTGATTGGGTGCGCGAACAATTGTTCCGCCCTTTCATCGCGGCCGTCATTTGGGCGCGTTATCCTGTCTTTGCGGGGGCTGTTGTCGTCCTTGCCAGTCAAGTCGTTCTCTTTATTAATGGCGATGTGACATGGCGGTTTTTTAACTCTCCCGAGCAGGGATCGATCAGCGCCAATTTTGTGATGACCGATGGCGCCACGCGCGAAGACACCCTTGCGATGATGCGGGAAATGCAAAGGGCGACAAACGATCTTGCGGCGGAATATGAGGAAAAATATGGAGCGAACCCGCTTGCCTTTGTCATGGCCGAAATCGGAGGCAATTCTGGTCGCGGCATTGCCGGAACCGAAGCGAAAGACAGCTTTCAGCTTGGCGCAATTTCCATTGAATTGATTGATGCGGATTTGCGCAGTTATTCAAGCAACGCTTTTGTCGCCGAACTTCAAGACAAGGTTGTGAACCACCCCCTTGCCGAAACAGTCAGCTTTAGAAGTTGGCGCGGCGGGCCAGGTGGTGACGCCCTCGACATCCAGATTTATGGCGCGAGCTCCGAGACCCTGAAGGCCGCAGCCGAAAGCCTGAAGACGAGCCTCGCGCAATTTGGCGAAGTCTCCGCGCTTGAGGACAATTTGGCATATGACAAAGAGGAAATCATTCTTCAACTCACGCCGCAGGGTCAAAACCTTGGCTTCACCATTGACGCTTTGGGACGGACACTGCGGGATCGCTTGGGTGGGATTGAGGCCGCGACCTATCCTGATGGTCCGCGTTCTGGAACTATCAGGGTTGAGCTTCCGGCAGGTGAGCTTACGGCCGATTTTCTTGAACGCTCGCAGATGCGGGCGACGAGCGGCATCTATGTGCCCTTGGCGGACATCGTGGGCGTGACCCAACGCACGGGATTCTCCACCATCCGTCGCGAAAACGGTGTGCAACTGATCTCGGTAACAGGCGATTTGTCAGAGGATGATCCCGCGCGGGCCGCGGAAATCATGACACTAGTCGAGGCGGATATTCTGCCCACTTTGGAATCGGAGTTTGGCGTCGAGACCAGACTGTCTGGGTTGTCGGAACAGTCAGATCAGTTCCTCAATGACGCGCGTGACGGATTGATTCTCTGCCTCACGGGCATCTTCCTAACGCTAGCTTGGATTTTTTCCAGCTGGACTCGGCCTCTTGTCGTGATGGCCATTATCCCCTTTGGTCTCGTCGGAACGATCTACGGGCATTACCTATGGGATGTGCCGCTGAGTATATTCACGGTCGTCGGGCTGATTGGTATGGTTGGTATTATCATCAACGATTCCATCGTGCTTGTTTCGACCATTGATGAATACGCCCAAGAACGCGGACTTATTCCAGCTATTATAGATGGGACAGCGGACCGTTTGCGCCCCGTCATGCTGACGACAATGACGACTGTCCTTGGGCTTGCGCCGCTTTTGTATGAAGGGTCCAGCCAAGCGCAGTTCCTGAAACCGACAGTGATCACGTTGGTCTATGGTTTGGGTTTTGGCATGGTTCTGGTTCTTCTGATTGTGCCAGCCCTTTTGGCGATGCAGGCCGACGTGGGCCAGCAAGTCGCATCGGCGCGTCGCATGCTGACCCGTCCAAAGCGCAGTGGAAACGTCGGCATTGTCGTATTTGGGGCAACGCTTGGGGTGGGGGCGCTATTTACTGTGACGCTTTGGCCAATGCTGCGCGGGGAACATGGCACATCTGAAGTGTTCCTAGGTGCTGCGACTTTCTTGGGTGCTACGGCTGCGCTTTTGGTCCTCGTTTTCATCGGGGCTGCCTTTGAAAAGAAATTCCGCAGTCGCAGACAGGCGTAAAAATTCGGCGCGCTTTGGGGTGTATACGAAACTTTCGCATGTCCTGTGCCCCGCCCAAGAACGCAACTGACACGGTGAATGTCGTATTTGCGCTGTTGCGATAGCTTTGCGCCCGATAAACCTATGCTCAAGACATATGCAAAGGATACCCGCAGAATGGCACTCGATGATCGTAAGGGCGTTTGGAAATCTGGTAAGGGTAAAGGCCGCCATACCACAAAGGGTCGGCAGTTAGACGATACAGCCCACGGCGAGGTTGTCGCGCTTTTGGGTGATGGCCCTTATGCGCGTGATATGCTCATTGAGTATTTGCACTTGATCCAAGACAAATTCGGATGCCTTTCTGCGACCCATTTGCGGTCTTTGGCCGAACTGCTGCGTGTTGGTCAGGCTGAGGTCTATGAGGTCGCGACCTTCTACGCCCACTTTGATGTGGTCAAAGAGGGCGAGCCAAAGCCGCCCGCGCTGACGATTCGTGTTTGTGATAGCCTTTCGTGCGAGATGGCTGGTGCGCAGGCGCTCAAAAAGGCACTCGAGGATGGTCTTGATGCGAATGAAGTGCGCGTGTTGCGTGCCCCTTGCATGGGTCGTTGTGATACAGCGCCCGTATTGGAAATCGGCCACGCCCATATCGACCACGCCACTGTTGAAAAGGTCGAGGCCGCAATTGCGGGTGGCCATACCCACGCAGTAATCCCCGACTACGAAGGTTTTGACGCCTATGTTGCCGCTGGTGGTTACGCCGAACTGAAGGCGCTGCGCAAGGACGGCAATTGGGAAGACGTGCAAGCCAAGATCAAGGAAAGCGGTTTGCGCGGTCTTGGTGGCGCTGGCTTCCCATCTGGTACCAAGTGGGGCTTTGTCCGCGCCAATGAGGGCACCCGCTATCTTGCCGTGAACGGCGACGAGGGCGAGCCTGGCACATTCAAAGATCGCTATTATTTAGAGCGCACGCCGCATCTTTTCCTAGAGGGCATGTTGATCGCGGCTTGGGCCGTGGAGGCAGAGCGTGCCTATATTTACATGCGCGACGAATATCCTGCTGTGCTGCATATCTTGGCTGCTGAAATCGCGAAACTTGAGGCGGCTGGTATTCTCGAGGCTGGCTACATCGAGGTGCGCCGCGGTGCCGGTGCCTACATCTGCGGCGAAGAATCCGCGATGATCGAAAGCATCGAAGGCAAGCGCGGCATTCCGCGTCACCGTCCGCCGTTTGTGGCCCAAGTCGGTATCTTTGGAAAGCCAACGCTGGTGCATAACGTCGAGACCTTGTTGTGGGTCGCCCGCGTCATGCGCGAAGGGCCAGAGGTTCTCAATTCGGTCGAAAAGAATGGCCGCAAGGGCTTGCGCAGCTACTCCGTATCAGGCCGCGTCAAGAACGCTGGCGTCTATCTTCTTCCTGCTGGTTCCACGATTATGGACGTCATTGATGCCGCTGGCGGCATGGCCGCTGGCGAGGTGTTCAATGCCTATCAACCGGGTGGTCCGTCCTCTGGTTTGCTGCCCGCTTCCATGTGTGACATCCCGCTTGATTTCGACACGCTGCAACCGCACGGCACGTTCATCGGGTCTGCTGCGGTGGTCGTCCTCTCTGAACGTGACAGCGCCCGCGATGCTGCACTGAATATGCTACGTTTCTTTGAAGACGAGAGCTGTGGTCAATGCACCCCATGCCGCGTCGGTTGCGAGAAAGCGGTCAAGTTGATGCAGGCCCCGAAATGGGACCAAGCGCTGCTCAAGGAACTCAACACCACCATGGTTGATGCCTCGATTTGTGGCCTTGGTCAGGCGGCACCGAACCCGATCAAAATGGTCATGGCCTTCTTCAAGGATGAAATCTGATGTCAAAAATTACATTCACACTTGATGGTAAATCGGTCGAAGCTGAAAAAGGCATGACCATCTGGGAGGTCGCCAACGGGCGCGGCCTTGTGATCCCGCATCTGTGCCACAAGCCAGAGCCGGGCTATCGGTCTGACGGTAACTGCCGTGCTTGTATGGTTGCAATCGAGGGCGAGCGTACTTTGGCTGCGTCGTGTATTCGCGAACCGTCCGAGGGCATGGTTGTCACAACTGACAAGCCGCGCGAAGTGCAGGCCCGCAAGATGGTGATGGAAATGCTCGTCGCCGACCAGCCAGAGCGCGAAGTCGCCCACGACAAATCCTCTCACCTTTGGGATATGGCTGAGGCGCAGGGTGTGTCTGAGAGCCGTTTTCCGACGATGGATGCCGAACATATTCCGCTGCTCGACAGCTCGCACGTTGCGATGTCGGTGAACCTTGATGCGTGTATCCAATGCGGTCTTTGCGTACGAGCATGTCGCGAAGTGCAGGTCAACGATGTGATCGTCATGGCGGGGCGCGGG
>DFSO01000094.1:0-13532 GCA_002378665.1 Loktanella sp. UBA3435
CTCGCGGAGACGCACGCCTGGTTCGATTCCAGGGTCGCCCACCACCACTCCCATTTCAGCGCTGACGTTTCTCCACTCAGATAAAATTGGCCACGGTTGTTAAACATTCGTTTCACTTGGCTTTTTTTAATGAAGTTGCGGCCTATAGTGTCGGAAAATATGTGGATGAGTGAAATGGCGCGAAAGCCGGGTGAGAACCGACCCTTTAACATCATGATCGTTGGTCAATCTGGCAGGCTTCAATATGAAGCCCTGCTTTTTGTCGCCAGCCTGCGTCAGAATTCACCTCAATTTCGTGGCCGCATGATTGTGGTTGAGCCGCAAGCAGGCCCGAAATGGGCAAAAGACCCGACGATGAGCGCGGACGTCAAAAACGCCCTACTCGAATTGGGCGCCGAGATTGCCCCATTTGAGACCGTACATTTTGGCGATAGCTACCCTTACGGCAATAAGATCGAAGGTTTGGCGGCAATGCCCGCGGGCGAACCGTTTGTGTTTTTCGATACCGATACCCTGATTCTGGGCGATATCGACGCGGTGCCGTTTGATTTTGACAAACCCGCAGCCTCGATGAAGCGCGAGGGGACGTGGCCCGAAGAGGAACTCTATTGGCCCGGTTACACCGCTGTCTGGAAATCGCTTTACGACAAGTTCGGTCTAGAGTTTGAAAGCACGCTCGATCTGTCGCAGCCAGATGAGTATTGGCAGCGCTATATGTATTTCAACGCGGGCTGGTTCTTTGGTGCTGATCCTGCGGCCTTTGGCGCGCGTTTCTTGGAATATGCCCTCGCTGTACGCGATGATCGCCCTGACGAGCTGGCGATTCAATCAATTGACCCTTGGCTTGATCAAATCGTACTGCCACTGGTCATTCACAGGTTTGGCGGAGGCCGCCCTGCCCCCTATCTCGATGGGTTGGATGGCGACATGACCTGCCATTACCGTCTGTTGCCGCTGTTTTATGCCCGCGAAAGTGATGCTGCGGTTGCCACGATGGAGGCGGTCGCTGCCCCCAACAAGATCAAAAAGCACCTCAAGCAGTATGATGCCTATAAACGCATGATTTATCAGGGGCGCGGGCAGAAAGTCCGTGCGATGTTTGACCGTGACGACCTGCCCCGCAAAGAGCAGCAGATACGCAATCAGATCAAATCAGCAGGGTTCTGGGTCCGTTAACTGGCGAAAATGCCCGATGTCTCGGCAAAGCCCTTGATCTCAATCGGGTTGCCAGATGGATCGCGGAAGAACATCGTCCATTGCTCGCCCGCCTCGCCTTTAAACCGCACCGATGGCGCAAGGATAAAATCGGTCTGCCGCTCTTCGAGACGTCCCGCCAGCGTGTTCCATGCATCAAGTGGCAGAACCACACCAAAATGCGGCATCGGCACCATGTGATCGCCGACTTTGCCCGTTGGTTCATTGGCAAAGGGTTGTCCCAGATGCAGGCTCAACTGATGTCCGAAAAAGTCGAAATCGACCCAAGTTTCGGTCGAACGGCCCTCAATGGCCCCCAAAGCTCCAGAATAGAATTCTCGTGCCTCATCCAAATCCAGAACATGAAAGGCGAAGTGAAAGGGAACGGGCATAGTTTGATCCTTTTTAACCATGGGCGTTGAGTGGGCCACCTTTTGCGAATACACCGTTGAGCAACGCATTTCAAAGGGAGAAACCCATGACCGACAAACCGACCTTAGGCTTCGAGACACTACAAATCCACGCAGGCGCTAACCCTGATCCAGCAACTGGCGCGCGTCAGGTGCCGATTTATCAAACAACAGCCTATGTTTTCCGCGATGCGGATCACGCAGCCAAGCTGTTTAACCTGCAAGAAGTAGGCTACATCTATTCACGCCTGACCAACCCGACAGTCGCCGCATTGCAAGAACGCATCGCGACACTTGAAGGCGGTGCTGGCGCAGTGTGCTGCTCGTCTGGTCACGCGGCACAACTGATGGCGCTTTTCCCCCTCATGGGTCCGGGCAAGAACATCGTGGCCTCGTCGCGCCTTTACGGCGGCACAATCACCCAGTTCAGCCAGACCATCAAGCGTTTCGGTTGGTCCGCAACTTTCGTCGACATCGACGATGCAGCGGCTGTGAAAGCGGCGATCAACGACGACACGCGCGCGATTTTCTGTGAAACAATCGCCAACCCCGGCGGTCATATCGCCGACCTCGACGGTTTGGCAAAAATTGCGGATGCTGCGGGCATTCCACTGATCGTCGACAACACAACAGCGACACCTTACCTGTGTAACCCGATCGCACATGGTGCGACGCTTGTTGTGCATTCTACAACGAAATACCTGACAGGCAACGGCACAGTCACTGGCGGTTGTGTGGTCGATTCAGGTAAGTTTGACTGGTCCCAGAACGACAAGTTCCCATCCCTGTCCCAGCCAGAGCCTGCCTATCACGGCCTCGTCTTTGCGGATGCACTTGGCCCGATGGCCTTCACGTTCCATTCCATCGCAATTGGTCTGCGCGATTTGGGCATGACAATGAACCCACAAGGCGCGCACTACACGTTGATGGGGATCGAGACACTGTCCCTGCGCATGGAGCGCCACGTTGAAAACGCAATGAAAATTGCGGCTTGGCTCGAAAATGATCCGCGCGTGGATTACGTGACTTACGCTGGTCTGGACAGCTCGCCTTACAAAAAGCTGGTCCCGCAAATCTGCCCGAAAGGCGCAGGCGCATTGTTCACAATCGCGGTCAAAGGCGGCTACGACGCATGTGTGAAGCTGGTTGATAGCCTTGAAATCTTTAGCCACGTGGCAAACTTGGGCGATACGCGCAGCTTGGTGATCCACCCTGCCAGCACAACCCACCGCCAATTGGCCGAAGCCCAGCAAGTTGCTGCAGGCGCAGGCCCGAACATCGTGCGTTTGTCCATCGGAATTGAGACAGCGGCAGACCTGATCGCAGATTTGGATCAGGCCCTCGCCAAAGCAACAGCTTAACTAAACTTAACCGGCCCGCAGTTTATGCGGGCCGGTTATTCCCCCAAGCCCCAAACCATCGTGATATTGGCCGCAATCGTCATTTCGCCCGCCGAAACAGGCACCGAACGTGCACCAGAATCAAAGGCCATCTCTGCCATCATCGGCATAGGCCCCACATGCGCTCCGCTCTCTGACATCATTAAAATCGGCCCAAGGGTCACGCCAGCCGCCTCGGTGTAAACCTCTGCTTTGGCCCGCGCATCGGCGACCGCCGCTTGCCTTGCCGCTGTCATGACAGGCGCACGGTCCGCCACATCAAACTGCAAACCGTTCATCTGGTTGGCCCCATCACGCACGGCAGCATCCAAAATGACGCCAAGCTTTTCAAGGTCATAGACCTGAACCTGCACATCAGCATAAGCGGCATAACCCGAAGGTGTCGCAGTCCCCATGCTTGAGTTTTCATAGGTCTGGTCAAGCCGCAGATTGCTCGTTTGGATATGTTTGGGATCAACGCCTACCTCGGCCAGTTTCGCCAAAACCCCGCGCATGGCCTCGCTCATGGCATCCATCGCCGCGGCGGCGGTTTCGGCCTGTTGCACAACGCCAAGGGTGATCCGCGCCATGTCAGGCGTGACGCTCACTGCACCCACGCCTGTGACGGTAATCTGCGGCTGGACGCCTTCTGCACAAGCCAAGGCAGGGGCAACTGTCAGCATCGCTACGCTAACGGCGACCATGAAATTACGCTTGAAGTTTGTCATAACGTTTTCCTTTTTTATAACGCTTATAGACTAAGACGCAGGATGCCGCGCATTCCTTGGAAGTGCATCCGCAAATACTTGGATTTGGCGAAAAACTGCTGTAGGTCTGTAGTGGCAGGGCAATCCGCTTTTGCCCAAAGACACCAACATGATAGACGGCTTTATGACCACTAATTTTGCGCTCTCGTTATCGTTCGACGGAATTCGGCTGCTGCAGCGCGTTGCCGACGGGTGGTATCTTGTCGGAGACGTTGTGCTTGATTCCGCTGATCTAAAGGGCGATCTTGCTGACTTGCGCGAAAAAGCGCTGTCACTGGACCCATCAGGTTTGCGCTGTAAGATCCTGATTCCAGAAGAACAAATCAAATACATTACGCTTGAGACGGCGCAAACCGACATCAATGATGTGATGGAAGTCCTTGAGGGTGCGACGCCCTATGCCATCAAAGATTTGGTGATCGATTTTGATCGTAATGGCGGCCGCACATTTATCGCGGCGGTTGCGCGCGAAACGCTCGAAGAGGCCGAGGCCTTTGCCAAGGATCACAAGTTCAATCCTGTTTCATTCGCCGCGATCCCCGCGCCGATTACCTTTAAGTCCGAAGTTTTCTTTGGCCCAACCAAGATGGCATCGTCCATCGTTGGCGGTCCCATCGTGCGCGATGAAAAGAGCATTGTTGTCACTGGTGTGGTTTCTGTCCCAGAGCCTGACCCGATTGAAGACGAAGAGCCGCCAGTTTTCACGCCACGTCCACGGATGGCCACCCCCGAAAGTGTCGCGGAACCAGCCTCGCCCGAGGCCGAGCAGCCGCCAAAATCCGACGACCTCAAACAGCCGCTGGCCGTCCCTGTCGGAAATACAGAGGGTCCGACACTTGGCGCGGTCCAAAAGATCGCAACACCAACTATCGGTGCCGCGAAGATCAAAACTGCCGCGCCAAAGCCAAGCGTTGCGCCCGCCGTCACAGGCGAGCCCGAGAAGAGCGCTACCGCACCTGCCATCTCGGCCCCACTTGCAGATGATATGGCTGCAAAGGGTGGTTTTTCATCGCGCCGCACATCACCTGTTGCGGATGCTAGACCATCCGACGCAAAGCCTGCGCCAAAGACCCCAGAAGAGACCCAGTCTGCGGAAATCGCCACCAAACAGGCGCAAGCCAAGCGTGGAAAACCCCGCTTTCTTGGCCTGATCCTGACAGCAATTTTGCTGGCTGTCATGGCCGCCGTTGCGATTTGGGCGTCCACGCTGACCCAAGAACAAGTATCGTCTTGGTTTGGTTATGATGCTGGCAGCATTATTGAAACTGTTGAGGCGGCTCCGCCAGAAACAGCGGCACCAGCCACACAAGTCGTGGCCGCCGCACCACAAGCGACTGACGCTGAGGTGACGGCGGCGACAGAAACCGCCCCGCTCCCGCAGGTCCGTGCGGATGAAACCGGCCAAGTCCTTTCCCCCGCCGAAGCAGACCGCATCTATACCGCAACTGGCGTTTGGCAACGGGCTCCGCGCTTTGCAATTGAACCACGTGAAGAAACCTTCTCAGGTGCCCTTCCCGCCCTCGACCCAACTTTTTCTACATCGTCCCATCCAGTGATGCCCGATCTGAATGGCATGTCGCCCGACTTGGCGCTGCTGTCCCCCGTCAATCCCCCCGCAGCTGGCACCACATACGCGCGTAACGCTGATGGATTCATTTTGGCGACGCCTGAACGCACACAAACACCGACAGGGGCCATGGTCTTTGCTGGTAAGCCGCCGAAGGAACCACCAGCACGCCCTGCCGCCGCAGGATCGGTCGCGATTACGCCACCAGTCAGTAGCGATGTTCCAGAAGGCGTCGTGCTGATTGCCGGTCGTCCGTCAAAAGTACCGCCTCTACGCCCTGCGAATGCGGCGATCCCAGAAACTGCCGCTCCGGCTGATGAGGCTGCGGACGATCCAGCACTTGCAGGATCACGGCCCGCTGTCCGCCCAGAAGATTTGGCCCCTGCCGAAGAAGCGATCGCATTCGCTGCTGATCCCGCCCTTGCAGGTTTCCGCCCCCGCGTCAGACCGGCAGGGCTTGCCCCGCCTCAGGCGCCCGAAGAACCTGAGCCAGTCGCTCCTCCGACACCGGATATTACTGATGTCGTGGCGGCGATTGCAGAGGCGGCCCCCGCGAGCCCTTATGTTACGCCGACCGCGCGTGCAGTCAAAGCATCACGCAGACCCGACCCGCGCCCGCGCAACTTCTCGCGCGTCGTAGCCCGCGCAACACAAGCCGCAGCGCAACAAGACGCACGCGCGGCAGCCGCAGCGCCAGCAGCAACATCAGTATCAAACGCAGCCGCTCAACCTTCAGGTGCTGTCCCAGGCGGGGTCGCGCGCGCCGCAACACTTGAGGGGGCCATTCGCCTACGCGATGTCAATCTTATCGGGGTCTATGGCCAACCCAACAACAGGCGTGCTTTGGTCCGCCTCGGCAATGGCCGATATGTCAAAGTTGAAATAGGCAGCAGCCTTGACGGCGGCCAAGTAACTGCTATCGGCGACAATGCTCTTAACTACGTCAAACGCGGCAAAACATACGCCTTGCAGTTGCCTTCGGGCTAAGATTTAGCTTTCGGCAAAACAGGCAGGGAAAAACAAAAACCATAATGGAAAGCTTCCTCTTTCAGGCGACAATTTATCTTGGTGCTGCCGTCATCGCGGTGCCGCTCGCTGCGCGTTTGGGCCTCGGGTCTGTGCTTGGTTACCTGACCGCTGGGATCGTGATTGGCCCCATGCTTGGGCTTGTTGGAACTGAAGCCAAAGAGATCCAACACTTTGCCGAATTCGGCGTTGTGATGATGCTTTTCCTGATCGGCCTAGAGCTTGAGCCCCGTGCCCTTTGGGATATGCGCCGCCGCCTGATCGGGCTTGGCGGGTTGCAGTTGATCCTGACCACTGGCCTGATTATGGGCGCGGCAATGGCGCTTGATTTTGATGCTTATACGGCGCTGGCGGTTGGTCTGATCTTTGCGCTCTCATCAACCGCGATCGTGCTACAAACCTTGAATGAAAAAGGATTGATGCAAACCGCAGGCGGCCGCTCGGTCTTTTCCGTGTTGCTGACCCAAGATATCGCTGTGATCCCGATGCTGGCGCTATTGCCGCTCCTTGCCACATCGTCACCGCTGTTTATCACCGCTGACGGATCGGTCTCACGCCACGTTGAGCCTCAGGATGCGGACCACGCAATGAACCTCGTGGACGGCCTGCCGGCTTGGGGTGTGACGCTGGTCACTTTGGGTGCGGTTGTTGCGATTATTCTGGTTGGCGTGTTCCTGACCCGTCCTGTTTTCCGCTATATCCACCAAGCCCGCCTGCGCGAAATGTATACCGCACTCGCACTTCTTATGGTCGTCTCCATTGCGGTTCTAATGACGATGGTGGGCCTGTCGCCTGCGCTTGGCACCTTCCTTGCGGGCGTCGTTCTGGCCAACTCCGAATTTCGCCACGAGCTTGAAAGCGACCTTGAGCCGTTCAAAGGGCTGTTGCTTGGTCTATTCTTCATCACCGTCGGTGCAGGCATTGATTTCGAGCTTTTGGGCGAACGCCCGACGTTCATTTTCCTCGCCACTTTGGGCGTGATCCTGATCAAAGGTTCCGTCCTCTTTGGCCTTTCTTTCCTGTTTAAGATGAAGGGTAAGGACCGCTGGCTCTTTACACTTGGCCTTGCACAAGCGGGTGAGTTTGGGTTTGTCTTGGTCTCTTTCTCGCTGCAACAAGGGGTGCTGGGCGAGGTGATTTCCTCGACCGTTCTGCTCATCATCGCGATGTCGATGCTGGTCACGCCGCTCCTGTTTATCGTTTACGACCAACTGATTAAGCGGATCAAAGTTGGTGCGGATCAAGACGCGGATGAAGTCGATATAAAGGGCACCGTCATCATTGCAGGCATTGGTCGCTTTGGGCAGATTGTGAACCGTTTGGTGCAATCTGCGGGCTTCTCGACCGTTGTGATCGACAATGACTTGCAGACCGTACAGATGATGCGCAAGTTCGGCTTTCGCGGGTTCTTTGGTGATCCGACACGCCCTGATTTGCTGGGTGCTGCGGGCCTTGATACAGCGCAGGTTCTGGTTGTCGCGATCGATGATAAGGCCTCAGCGGTCAAGCTGGTGGCCTATGCCCGCAAGGCCCGCCCTGACATCCACATCATCGCCCGCGCCCATGACCGCGTGCATGTTTACGAGCTTTATGCCGCTGGCACCAATGACATTGTGCGCGAATTGTTCGACAGTTCCCTGCGCGCTGGTCGCTACGCGTTAGAGCATTTGGGGCTTTCGGAATATGAGGCCGCTGAGGCCGAAACCATGTTCTTTCACCATGACCGCGCGGCTGTGCGTGAGTTGGCCGAACTCTGGAAACCGGGAGTGGCCTTGGGCGATAACCCCGATTATGTGGCCCGCGCCAAAGAGCTGAACAATGATCTTGAAACAGCCCTCAGCACGCGCCAACAGAAAAAGGAAAGCGGCGACAGTTAAGCGCCGCTGACCCCTGCCTCTGCAAATGTTGCCATGCCTGAATGGCAGGCAACGGCGGCCTTGAGCACACCAATCGCAAGTGCGCCGCCCGACCCTTCGCCAAGGCGCAGGCCCAGCGACAAGATCGGCTCTTTGCCAATCGCATCCAGCAAACGGCGATGCGCGCCCTCGGCACTCAGGTGTCCAGCGACCGTGTGGTCAAGTGCACCGTCGTGCGCCTTTTGCAAGGTCGCGGCCGCAGCCGAGCAGATGAACCCATCAAGGATCACAGGGATACGCAAATGCCGTGCCGCTGCAATCGCGCCGGCCATCGCCGCCAATTCACGCCCACCCAGACAGCGCAATGCTTCCAACGGATCAGTCGTGTCGTGCAGCGCCAAACCACGTGTCACGACGTCAGTTTTCCGCGCAAGGCCTGCGTCATCAACACCCGTCCCGCGTCCTGTCCAATCAGCAGCCTCACCACCCAAAACCGCCGCCGCAACTGCCGCCGCAGAGGTCGTGTTGCCAATGCCCATCTCGCCTGTGACCAGCAAGTCTGCCTTTGGATCAACGGCATTCCAGCCTGTTTGCAACGCGGCCACAACCTCGGCCTCGCTCATTGCGGGGGCTGTGGTGAAATCGGCAGTCGGTTTATCAAGATCAAGCGCATGCACAGTCATCGTGGCACCAAACGCCTTGGACAACTGATTGATCGCCGCACCGCCATGCTCAAAATTCGCGACCATTTGCGCGGTCACTTCTGGCGGAAACGCCGAGACACCTTGCGCACAAACGCCGTGATTACCTGCAAAGATAATGACCTGTGGTGCCGTAATCGTCGGCCGCGCATCGCCGCGCCAACCCGCATACCAAATCGCCAAATCCTCAAGCCTGCCCAACGCACCCGGAGGCTTTGTCAATTGGCTGTTGCGATCCTGTGCGCCTGCGAGGGCTGCTGTGTCAACGGACGGGCCTTGGGCCAAAACAGTACGGAACTCATTGAGTGTGGAAAATGGCGCTGACATCATGTCCTCATTGCGGTTATGTTGGTTCCTGTCTAACGATCATCACAGAGATGAAAAGGCGACAAAGGGCTAAAAAATGCGCAAATCCGACAAATCCGCCTTGTTGCACTGGATCGATGTGCCCGCCGCTTTTGGCCTGCTGACACGCATCCCGCTACGGTTGAACACGGCCAAGGTCACAGCACGCGGCGGGTCGTCAGCTTGGGCATTCCCCATCGTCGGTGTCTTCATCGGATTGGTGGCCGCAGCCGTGACCGCAGCCGTGCATTGGATCGGCCTGCCGTCAGCGGTTGCTGCGATATTTGCGGTCCTTGTGCCTGTGATCATCACTGGGGCCATGCATGAAGACGGGCTGGCCGATACCGCCGACGGATTTTGGGGCGGCTGGGATAAGGAGCGCCGTCTTGAGATCATGAAAGACAGCCACATCGGCACCTACGGCACACTTGCCATTGGTCTTTCGCTTTTGCTGCGCGGCGTATTAATCACAGCGCTCGTCAGCGACGAAGAATACATGCAAGGTCTGATCCTTGCCGCCATGATGAGCCGCGCAAGCATGGCGGGGCTTCTTACCTTCCTGCCAAACGCACGTGGTGTTGGATTAAGCAGCAGTTATGGCCGCCCGTCCAATTCCGTGTCTTTGCTCGCGATGATCATCTGTATCTGCACGGCGCTGATTATCATCCCGTCCCATGCGGTCTCAATCACCTTGGTCGCCTTGATCAGCACGATCCTCTGCGGGCTATATGCCAAGTCAAAGATCGGCGGGCAAACAGGGGATGTTTTGGGTGCGACACAGCAAGTCACTGAAATCGCAGTGCTCTTTACGCTATTGGCCGAGGTTGGATTTTAACAGCCCATCGCCGCAGTCAATGAAGCGTGGCCCGTATGCGGCCCCATATCCCGCGATACGAGTTTCCCACCCTCTAACCGCGTTGCAATCCCCCGCGTCCAATCTGCACTAGCGGTGATCACATCAACGCCTTCCGCACAGATACGCATACCGCCACCAATGTCAGTCGCCAATCTGGTGGTTCGTCAGCCCGTCTTTTGTCGCCACAAGTGCGAGGTTCACAGCCCCCTCACCCTGCGGCACATAGCGCCAAACTTTGAGTTGCTTGGCCAAATGCGGGCGGTCAACATAGGCGATCTCGATATGCCCGTCACCGTCCATATCCGCCGCACCCGCAACGGCCAACCAACGAAACGCGTTGCCAATAAAGGGAGTGAATGCCTTTTCAACCAAGCGATCTTCGGCATCCAAACCCCAGATCGCAAGGCGCGCACCTTGGTCTTCATGGCTCTCGACGACGATAACTTCGGGCGCGCCGTCACCGTTCAAATCAACAAGACGGGGCGCAGTATCTTCAAAAACGATCTTCTCGGACCAAACTGCCGATAGCGCACGGCCATCCGACAACGTCACGCGCAGGCCCGCGTGTTCAATCTTGTCACCCAGAATGCCGTGCGGATACCGCTCGGTTGGGTGGGTATAGTCGGCGGCCACAATGGCGTCTGCCCCTGCCGAAGTGGTAAAAGCACACAAGAGAATGGCCGCCAGATTCATCAAATTTGCTTTTCTGGCATCTGCACGCGCAGGCCGTCCATCGCATCTGTGACCTTCAACTGGCAGGTCAGGCGGGATGTCACCGGATCAGGCTTAAAAGCGAAATCGAGCATGTCTTCTTCCATCGCGTCCTTGGCCGGAATCTTGTCTGCCCAAGCCGCATCCACATAAACGTGGCAGGTGGAGCATGCACAAGCACCGCCACAATCAGCCTCGATCCCTGGAATGCCGTTGTCACGCGCGCCTTCCATCACGGTCAGCCCATTGGCGACCTCAACAACATGCTCTTTGCCACCATGCTCAACGTATGTAATCTTAGCCATTCAATGCGGTCCTTATTGCGCAGTTCCAGTCTGTTACGCTTATATCTAATGCTGCAACAGCCGTGCTTCCACCCCTAAAGAGACCCAAAACTGTGCCATGTGCGACAACGCGTTCAGCAAATCGGTTTTGAAGATTTGCTCAAACGGCTCTCTTGGCTATATGGTCGCCCAAAATCGCCCGCAATAAGGCATATTGGGCAGATGAAATCCTTCCTACTTCCCAGCAGTTTCGCGGTGATTTGCGCATGTGTCCCTGTGCAAATGACACAACCGTCGAATGTGCTGATTGATATGGGGCAGATTGAGACTGCCAACGATGGGCGCTGTTATGCCAATGACATCAGTCCAGCGGTCATTTAAACAGTCATCATCCAAGAAATCGAAAGCCCCGAAGTGCGCGATGCAAACGGACAGGTTACCCGCCCTGCTGCGTTTCGCACGGTCAAACGCCAGCAGATCGTACGAGAGCGTGTTGGGATCAGATTCGAGACCGTTTGTCCGCAGAACTACACGATTGAACGGGTCAGCACCTTGCAAAGGGCATTGAAGGCACGCGGTTTTTATAACGGGCCTATTTCGGGAACGCTTGATCGGGCAACGGGGTTTGCAATCCAACAATTCCAACGGACGGATGGGCCTGACACGGTTTTGCTGTCCATTGCAACCGCCCGTAAATTGGGTGTTGTTGCCTTTGATCGCGCCACTCTGGACGCCGGTTAACAAAACAGGGCGCACCAATGGCACGCCCTCTTCCTCTATTTTACAAAGCTTTAGTCGATCAATAGCGCTTCAAAACGTGGATCACCGCCACGACGAAGCAGCAGCAAAATCGACTTGCGACCTGCCTCACGCGCAGCCTCAATCTGCGCCTCAAAATCGGCAACAGTTGTTACTGATTGACGTCCTGCCTCAACAATCAAATCACCTGCAATAATGCCTTTAGTTGCGGCATCACTATCTGCAGCGATGTCCGTAATCACGAGGCCTATCACATCGCCAAGACCGAATTGCTCGGTCAGATCAGGTGTGATTTCAGAAAGCGACATCCCCAGAAGGTTTTCGGATTCAGGTGCCGCCGGTGCCTCAGTTGACGCAGGGAATGCGACAGCTTCAGATGTTTCACGGCGCCCCAAAACAACGGTAAGATCAATGACTTCGCCGTTACGCAGCACGATCATTGGTACCTCTTTGCCAACGGGTGAGTTGCCCACGATTTTCACCAATTCACGCGTGTCTTTGATGTCTATTCCGTCAAAAGATGTAATCAGATCACCTGCCACCATGCCAGCATCTTCGGCAGGGCCAGTGGGGACATCAGTGACCAATGCCCCCTTCGCCATATCAAGACCATCAATCGCATCAACCATGTCTGGAGTGACGTCTTGGATACGCACACCAAGCCAACCCCGACGGGTTTCGCCGAATTCCTTTAGTTGATCGACAACGCTCTCGACCACGGCTGAGGACATCGCAAAGCCAATCCCGATTGAGCCGCCATTGGGCGACAGGATCGCCGTGTTCACACCAACAACGTCACCGTCCATATTGAACAACGGGCCGCCAGAGTTACCACGGTTAATCGCCGCATCTGTTTGAATGTAATCGTCATAAGTGCCTGATAATGCACGATTTCTAGCGGAAACAATACCTGCCGAAACAGAGAAGCCCTGCCCCAATGGGTTACCCATCGCCATGACCCAATCGCCAACGCGCGCGCCCGGCGCGTTACTGTCGCCGAAACTTACGAATGGCAGGTCTTCAAGGTCAACTTTCAGAACGGCGATGTCGGTGTTTTTGTCGGTGCCAATCAAAGTTGCGGGCACGCCAGCTTCTCCGCCAGGGAAGAATTCGATCAGGATTTCATCGGCGCCTTCAATCACGTGGTTGTTCGTGACGATATAGCCGTCGGCGGAAACAACAAAACCTGAACCTAGCGCTTCTGATTTGCGGGGAGCATCGCCTTCTGGGTCCTGCAAGTCCTTGAAGAAATCTTCAAATGGCGACCCTTCTGGGACCACGCCTTGCGGGCCTGTTTTACCAGCAATTGTGGTCGAGGTCGTGATGTTCACAACTGATGGGCTTACCTGCTCGGCAAGGTCAGCAAATGTCACGGGGCGGGCTTGGGCGTTTGAAGGGGACGCTTGAGAGAGTAGCAGGGCCGTGGCCATTGCGGCGGCGGTCATCATTGTCATGAGCATTCCCCGCCTTTGATATTCGGCGGTTTGGACTGCAAGTGCCTGAGATGTCACGTTTAAAACTCCTTCAAAGAGAATTTGTGGCGGCAGATCACACGAACTGCCTATAACTACATGTTAGAATGTAGGCACTCTGAGGTGCAACGCAAAGTCTAATCGCGCATTTTCAATTGCGCGTGATCAATTTTCGGCGAAAATTGGCTGTGACTTACGTGCACCG
>DFSO01000094.1:13793-57166 GCA_002378665.1 Loktanella sp. UBA3435
ACGTGCACCGACATTACACCCTCTTCGATAGCGCCCAAGCCCAGCTAACCGAGACTTGGGGAGACGCCCAAAATGACCGACGGGGTTTCGATTGTAATGCTTGGCACGAGACCCGTGCATTTGGATCAATGAAGTCTGGATGTAAAAAAGGCCGCCCCGAAGAGCGGCCTTTTTAAAAGTTCGTCGGACCAGCTTACTGCGACGCAGCGCCTTGGTCGGATTTCAGGTAGTTAAAGAACTCGTTGTCTGGTGACAGCACCATGGACGAGTTGCTTCCCAAAGCACGGCTGTAGGCTGTCATGGAGCGGTAGAATTCAAAGAATTCAGGATCCGCGCCAAAGGCTTCGGCGAAGATTTTGTTCCGCTCTGCGTCGGCTTCACCGCGTGTGATTTCCGCTTGGCGTTGGCTCTCGGAGACCAATTCCACCACGGTACGGTCGGCTGTCGCAGTGACGCGCAACGCGGCTTCGTTACCGCGTGCGATCTCGTCGGCTGCTTCGCGTTCACGCTCTGCCTTCATACGCTCATAAGTCGCGTTGAGGTTTTCTGGCGGCAGGTCTGTCCGCTTCAATCTTACGTCGATGACTTGCAGGCCCAGCGCGTTGGCCTCCGAGATTGCCCCGTTCCGAATGCGCAGCATCAGCCCCGCACGGTCGGTTGAGAGGATATCGTTAGAGGTCACGGAGCCGAGAATCTCACGGGTTTTGGCCCGCAAAATGCTATCGAGACGACGCGCAGCCGCCTCTTCGCCACCATCACCAACAGCTTGGCGGAAACGCTCGACATCTGCGATGCGGTAACGCGCAAAGGCGTCAACAACGAGACGACGGTCGTCCGATGGTGTGACCTCAAGTGGATCAAGATCACGGCTCAAAATGCGGTCATCGTAACGAACAACGTTTTGAATAAGCGGGATTTTAAAGCCCACGCCTGGATCTTCTTTGACCTTCACGATTTGACCAAACTGGAGAACCAGTGCCTTTTCACGCTCGTCCACGATGAACACGGAAGAGATTGCGACCACAGCAGCGATCACGACGACGGGGATAAGGAGTGCGGATTTTTGCATTAGTTTGACCCTCCGTCAGTGGTATTTCGGCGCAATTCGTTCAGTGGCAAGTAAGGCACGACGCCTTGGTCGCCGCCTGCGTTATCGTCCAGAAGGATGATGTCTGTGCCACCCAAGACCTTTTCCATCGTCTCAAGATAGAGACGTTTGCGGGTCACTTCCGGTGCTTTTTCATACTCAGACAAGACGGCTGTGAAACGGGATGCTTCACCTGCGGCCTCGTTGACGACCTGTGCGCGATAACCTTCGGCTTGCTCAAGAAGCTGTGCGGATTGACCACGGGCACCGGCGAGCACTTGGTTGGCATAGGCGTCGGCCACGTTTTGCAGACGGTCACGTTCTTGTGCCGCATCTTGGACCTTACGGAAGGATGCGATGACCTCTACGGGTGGATCGGCCTTGTCAAAGTTCACACGGATGATGTTTACGCCGCTCTCGTAGCTGTCGAGAGTGGATTGAATGAGGTCACTCAAACGGTCAGCAATGGCCCCACGGTCACGGTTAAGAATTGGTGCGAGTTCGGACTGCGCAATGATTTCACGCATAACGGAATCGGACACAGCCTCGATGGTTTGGGCAGGATCAGACAGGTTAAACAGATACTTGCGCGGATCGGAGATGTTCCAAACCACTTGGAAGTCGATGTCTACGATGTTCTGATCGCCTGTGAGCATAAGGCCCGCGTCAAGCGCTGAGCGGCCAACACCGATGTCGATGTTACGCTCGGATGTCACGGCGAGGACTTCGCGCGTCACCAAAGGCCAAGGCGCAAAGTTAAGGCCGGGACCGCCCGTGGAGCTGTATTTGCCCAAGAACAATTCGACAGACTGCTCTTCTGGCTTCACGGTATAGAAAGACGCCATACCCCAAAGTGCGATTGCGCCAAGGATACCCAGCGCGATTGTGCCGCGTGTCAGTTGCGGACCAGCGCCACCGCCGACAGGACCGCGACCATTGCCACCGCCATTGCCGCCGCCCATCAGGACGCGCAAATGCTCGCGGCCTTTGTTCACCAGCTCGTCAATTTCAGGAATGCCCTGTCCCTCTGGGGGTCTGCGTGGCGGCTTTGGCGGCTCGTTACCACCATTATTTCCGTTGTTTCCACCGCCGCCCCATGGGCCACCGTTATTTCCTGCCATCTAAACTTACCTATTCTATTGCGCCCCAATTTGGGACTGTCTTACGTTATGTGTGCCTTTATGCCCTATAATCAAGCGCGGCGCACGGGTTCCTTCATCGTGACCAGTTCTTCCGAGATTGTCGGGTGAACCGCGACGGTGCGATCAAAATCTTCTTTTGTGGCGCCCATTTTCACGGCGATGCCGACCATTTGGATCAATTCGCCTGCGTGATCTGCGACGATATGACAGCCCAACACCTTGCGGGTTGCCTGAGAGACGATGAGTTTCATCATCACGCGGTCAGCGCGGCCTGCAAAGCTGTGGTTCATCGGCTTGAACGACGTGCAATACACCTCGATCGGTTCTTGCTCGCGGGCTTGTTCTTCGGTCAGGCCAACGGTGCCGAATTCGGGTTGCGTGAAGACCGCAGACGGGATCAGATCGTGATCGGGCTTGGTCGGGTTGCCTTTGAATACGGTCTCGACAAAGGCCATGCCTTCGCGGATCGCCACAGGGGTCAGGTTTACGCGGTTGGTGACGTCGCCCAAGGCATAGATGGAGGGCACGGCGGTTTGGCTAAAGTCGTCGACACGGATTTCGCCGCTGCGGCCCAGCTTCACGCCGATTTCTTCTAGGCCAAGCCCATCGGTGTTGGCGTGTCGGCCTGTCGCGAACATGACTTGGTCGAAAACATGTTCGTCGCCATTGGTTGCTTTGACGTAAATGCCAGCGCCCTCGCGGCGCATCTCAAGCACGTTGGTGCCAAGGTGCAAGTTCACACCTTTTTCGATCATGCCGTCCGCAATCAAACCGCGCGCCTCATCGTCAAAGCCGCGCAGAATTTGTGCGCCGCGGTAGAATTGCGTCACCTTCACGCCGAGGCCATTGAGGATGCCTGCAAATTCTGACGCGATATAGCCGCCACCCACGATGAGGATCGATTTTGGCATAACCTCAAGGTTGAAAATTTCGTTGGAGGTGATGGCAAGGTCGGCGTTCTCAATATCGGGCTTTGTCGGGTGCCCGCCGGTTGCAACAAGGATATGTTTCGCTGTGACGGTCTCGCCTGTGGACAAAGCCACGGTGTGCGCGTCTTTGAGGGTCGCACGGGCGTCAAAGATCGTGACCTCGGAATTGCCAAGGAGCCTGCGGTAAACACCTTCAAGGCGGTCAAGTTCGGCATGCAGTTTGGTGCGGAATTTGGTCCAGTCAAAGGGGCCGATTTTAACGTCCCAGCCGTATTCTTGGGCGTCTTCCATGCTCTCGGCGTAGGTCGATGCAAAAACCATTAGTTTTTTGGGTACACAACCACGGATCACACAAGTCCCGCCCATGCGGAATTCTTCGGCCAATGCGACCTTTGCGCCCGTCGCCGTAGCCACCCGTGCCGCCCGAACGCCGCCAGAGCCGCCGCCGATTACAAAGAGGTCATAGTCAAATGTCATGGTGCGGCTTTCGTTTTGGTATTTATGTCTGCTGGGCATAACCTAAGCACCAGACACACGATCCGCAACGTGCCACGCCCTACATATCTTCGGAAAAGAGGTTTCCATCATCGAGGAAGTCGAATTTGGTCTTCTCGACCTGATCTTGATTGATGTCATGCACCTCGACCAGCCCGTCCCCATGGCCGACGATCACGATATCGCAGATGTCGATGAAAAGGCCGTTCTCAACAACGCCCGGAATTTGATTTAGCATAAGGCTGAGCTGGCGCGGATTGCCGATACGGTTCAAGTGCAGATCAAGGATGTGGTTGCCTTCGTCAGAGATATAAGGCGCGTCGCCGTTCATGCGCAGCGTCGTCGTTTGCCCCAGAACATCCATGCCGATCAAGGTTTCCTCAATCAGTGTTTTGGTGGTCTGCCAGCCAAAAGGAATGACCTCAAGCGGCAGTGGGAATGCGCCCAAGGTTTCAACTTTCTTGGTCACGTCTGCGATCACGATCATGCGATCAGATGCCGTGGCCACGATCTTTTCCTGCAAATGTGAGCCGCCGCCGCCTTTGATCAGGTTGAGGTTTCCGTCATATTCATCAGTGCCGTCGATGCTGACGTCGAGCCATTTGGCCTCATCCAGCGAAATCACCTCGATGCCGACCTCACGTGCGAGCCGGGCTGTGCGCGAAGACGTTGGCACGCCCTTCATCCGCAACCCCTCGTCGCGCACCAATTCGCCCAAACATTGCACCAACCAAGCCGCCGTTGATCCCGACCCAAGCCCGACTTTCATGCCAGATTTCACGTATTCAGTCGCCTTGCGCGCGGCAACAAATTTGGCTTTATCGATGGGGGATAGTTCACTTGGCACGGCAGCAGCTCCAATTTGTCGAGGTTAAACTGGGTTATAAGGCGGATCGCATTTTGGCGCGAGGGGAAACGCCAGAAAAATGCGCCTGTTTCCTTTCGGAAACGTCGCTTTTGCGCGGATGTTTCGCCAGCTTCTTGATATGACGGGATTATGACCAATCCATTAACCCTTTATTATGCGCCCGATAATGCCTCGCTTTGCGTGCGGCTGGCGCTTTTGGAAATAGGTCTGCCGTTTGACACGGTGTTGGTGGATCGCGCCGTTCAGGGCCAAAAGTCGCCTGACTATTTGGCGGTGAACCCGAATGGATTGATCCCCACTCTGGTGACGGAAGACGGCCCCATTTACGAGACCGGCGCGATTTTGCTGTGGCTGGCAGGGGATGGCTTTATGCCTGCCCCGCGTGGCGATGCGCTCAAATGGATGTTTTGGTTATCCAATACGCTGCACCCAACGTTACGCATGTGGTTTTATCCGCACGAATATATCGAAGAGGCGTCAGTGCATGCCTTGTCGCGGGCGACGCAAGGGCGATTGAGCGAGTATTTCGCGCATTTGGAGGCTCATGCAGGGTGGCTAGATGATCGCGCGCCCAGCGCTTTGGCCTACTATCTCGCCCCGATGATCCGATGGGCGGCATTATATGGTCCCGCGCAGGCGTGGTTCGATTTAGACAAATACCCGCATTTGCGCGAATTTGCGATTTGGTTTGAAAACCGCTCCGCCGCACATGAAGCAAGTCGTGCAGAGGGTTTAGGCCAAACGATTTTTTCTGCCCCCCAATATCCTAATCCTCCCGAAGGAAGTGCTCTCTGATGTTTCTATCCGTATTCGATATGTTCAAGGTTGGGATCGGCCCGTCGTCCTCCCATACCATTGGACCGATGGTGGCTGCCGCCAAATTCCTCGACCATTTGCGTGCTCAACCGTTTAAGGTAGCGGGGCTCAAGGCCTCGTTGCACGGATCATTGGCATTTACGGGTGTGGGCCATGCGACGGACCGCGCCGTGATCCTTGGGTTTGCTGGCTTTCGTGCCGACGATTACGATGCGGCCAAGGCCGATGCTGAGATGGTCCGTATCACTGCGGAAAATACCGTGAAGCCTGAGGGTTTGGGCGAGTTGCGTTTCAACCCGAAGGAAGATTTGCTGTTTGATTACGGCCCCGCGCTGAGCGGTCATGCGAACGGATTGATTTTGAAAGCCACAGACGCGCAGGGCGACGTGATTATTCAAGAGACCTACTTTTCCATTGGTGGTGGCTTTGTTTTGACGGCTGACGAGTTAGCCTCGGGCAAGGATACCTATGATGGCCCACCCGCCCCGTTTCCTTTTAGCTCGGCTGCCGAGATGCTTGCCATGGCGTCGCAATCGGGCAAGTCGATTGCCGAGATGAAGCGCGTGAATGAGCGGGCGTGCCAGCCGACAACGGACCTCGATAAGGGGCTAACCCGCATTTGGGAAGTGATGAATGCTTGCATCGATCGCGGCCTTGTCACCGATGGGATTTTGCCCGGTGGGTTGTTTGTGCGCCGCAGGGCCAAGGGAATTTATGATGCGCTCATGGCGGAGCGCGGCATTAACCTGACCGCACCACACACAATTAACGACTATATGTCGACCTATGCGATGGCGGTGAATGAAGAGAATGCGGCGGGCGGTCAGGTGGTGACTGCGCCGACGAATGGTGCGGCTGGCGTGGTGCCTGCGACGATCCGTTATTATTTGGACCACGTTCCGGGGGCCACGATTTCGAAGGTGCCCGATTTTCTGCTGACAGCTTCGGCTATTGGCGGTTTGATCAAGTTTAATGCCTCGATTTCGGGGGCCGAGTGTGGCTGTCAGGCCGAGGTTGGATCGGCTGCGGCGATGGCTGCAGGGGGTCTTGCTGCGGTTTTGGGCGGCACGCCTGAGCAGGTTGAGAATGCGGCCGAAATTGCCTTGGAGCATCATTTGGGCATGACCTGTGATCCCGTGCGCGGGTTGGTTCAGGTGCCTTGTATCGAGCGTAACGGTTTAGGTGCGATCAAAGCTGTGTCGGCGGCGTCTCTCGCGATGCGCGGCGATGGGGTGCATTTGGTGCCATTGGACGCCGCGATTGAGACGATGCGCCAGACGGGCGAGGATATGTCCGAAAAGTATAAAGAGACGGCGCTAGGCGGTTTGGCGGTGAATGTGCCGAACTGTTAGAGGCGTGATGGGTCGAGACCCATCCTACGGATGACCGCGTGCTGTAACACATGAAGACTAAGTAGGATGGGTTTTAACCCATCTTACCCGAAAGGTAAAAATGACACCGCAGAACGACCGCATCCTTCCCGGCATTGTGCTGATGCTTGGCTTTTGCATCACCGCACCCCTCATTGATGTGGCATCCAAGCTTGCCGCCCAGTCCCTGCCCGTCGGTCAGATCACAACCGCCCGCTTTATTGTGCAAGCCGCGATCATGGCGCCGCTATGTCTGATCTTGCACTATCCGTTGACCTTTCCGCGGGCCTACCTTTGGCAATTGGCCCAAAGGGCCTTCTTTCTGGTTGCCTCGACCTATTGCTTTGTGGCTGCGCTGCAAGTCATGCCGATTGCGGATGCGCTTGCAATTGTCTTTGTCGAGCCCTTCATTCTGCTGATCCTCGGCCGCTTCTTGTTTCAAGATGAGGTTGGGCCACGTCGCATCATGGCCTGCGTCGTCGGTTTTGCGGGGTCGCTCTTGGTGATCCAGCCAAGCCTTGTCGCCTTCGGGTTTATCGCCCTATACCCGCTTGGCACTGCGCTTTTCTTTGCCGCCTATATGCTAGTGACCCGATCACTGAGCCGGCGCATGCACCCGATCCCGATGCAGTTGCATACGGCCAGTGTTGCGGCGTTGATGTGTCTCCCCGTTATGCTGCTCGCGGATGGGAGTGGAGTTGTCACGCTCGACCCTGTGATGCCCGTAGGTCTCGATTGGATCTGGATGTGTGGTGTTGGTGTTGCCTCGTCTATCGCGCACCTCATGATGACTTACGCCCTGCGTATGGCACCGACGTCGACCCTCGCCCCACTACACTACTTAGAAATCGTCAGTGCCGTGGCTTTTGGCTATCTCGTGTTCTCGGACTTCCCCGATGCGCTCACTTGGGTCGGGATTGCGATTATTGTGGCCTCTGGCCTTTATATCATCTGGCGCGAGCGGATCACGGCCACCCCACCGATTGCGCCGCGCCCGAGTGTTCACTAGCCTGACCTGATGAATAGTGACCGCCCCTTCCTTGGCATCCTTTTGATGCTTGGCTTTTGCGTGCTAGCCCCTTTGGGGGATGCCATTGCAAAGCTGCTGGGTGGGCATGTGTCGCTGGGGCTTTTGATCTTTGTCCGCTTTGCGGTGCAGGCGGTGATTTTGGTGCCGATTGTGATCTGGTCAGGCAAAGGGCTGCGTCTGCCCAGCGGCATATTCAAGCTTACGCTCCTGCGCACGGTCATCCATATTACGGGGATCAGTCTGATGTTTAGCGCGTTGCGCTATCTGCCCCTCGCCGACGCGCTGGCGATTGCCTTTGTAATGCCGTTCATCATGCTTTTGCTCGGACACTATATACTGGGCGAAGAGGTTGGCCGCCAACGGATGGCCGCTTGTGCTGTAGGGTTTATTGGCACGATGCTTGTGATCCAGCCGAATTTTGCCGAAGTGGGCCTGCCTGCGTTGCTTCCTTTGGGTGTCGCCGTGGTCTTTGCTCTCTTCATGCTTGTGACCCGCAAGATCGCCAAGCAGATCGATCCAATCACCTTGCAGGCCATTAGTGGACTACAGGCGAGTGCTGTTTTGCTGCCTGCTTTGTTGATGTTCCACGACTACGCTGGGTTTGAAGTTGTGATGCCTGATGCCAAGACGCTGTGGCTTTTGGCGTTGCTGGGCATTCTCGGCACCGTCGCGCATTTGGCGATGACGGGAAGCCTGCGGTTCGCCCCGACATCTACCCTTGCGCCAATGCAGTATCTAGAGATCCCTTTTGGCACCATTATTGGCTGGCTGGTGTTCCGCGATCTGCCCAATGGGCTGGCTGCGGTTGGGATCTGCATTACTGTCGGCGCTGGGCTATATATTATTGTGCGCGAGAGACGGCTTTCGCGAGTGCCTGCGCCTGCCCCCGTGGAACTGTAACCACAACAGGTCCCATCGCGTGAATTTGCACGGTCTCCTCAGCCACCGCATTTGACGGGCTGGTAAAGTGCATCGGGTGCATGGCTTGATCGATGATTGGCCATTTGAGCCCCGTTGCATCCACACGCGCATCCGCGAGCGGCATAAGAGAGACGCGGGTGCCGATGGATAGGTGCAATAGAATGCCTTGTGCTGGAACAATCGCAGAGGCGTCATCGGCGCTAAGCAGAATGACAGGCGTCTCAGGGTGCCGCCCCATGACGTGCAAAACCGCAAGGGTATGATCAAGCCTGCCGCCCGCAAAGCCGAGCGCGTAAATCAGTGGGGCGGAGATATTTGTGAGGGCTTTCTCAAAATCCACGGTGTCTTGTTCAGGGATGTGGTGCAGCAGGTTTGCAAATGCGGTGCGTGCGGCGTCACTAATACTGTCGAGATCACCAATAACAGCGGATGGTATAATGCCGTGAGCCAATAAATGATCAGCCCCGCCATCAACTCCGATGAAAGTTGCCACTTCCTTTTGCAGAATGTTAAACTCTTCTGGTCCAAGGTCAGCACCACCGACCATAACAACTGGATCAATACTGTGAACAATCAATCAAACGTCCCTTCATTACCTGCCAAATGAGAAACATTCCTCAAAAGCGCCTTGAAATAATACCTAGTTTAACCCGCCATCGTGCCGGATTGCGAACCAATTGGTGGTAAACACACTCTTACTGGGTTTGGAAGAAAGCGAGCAAAAAGATGGTTGATCCGAGTAAGATTCTAACCGTTTCATACGGCACCTTCTCGTGCACACTTGAAGGTTTCGATGATTCCTTCGGCACGATGAAAGCAATTGCGGAGTATTTCCGCGATCTGGCAGCCGATGATCGGTATTTTGGAGCAGAGCCTCCGACCCCCGATGTCCACATGTTGGCAAAGATCGCCGAGCGTGAAATCACGCGACGTGTTGACGCCCGCACAACAGACGGTGGCATTGTGCTGCGCGCATCAGAGGCTGTTGCCCCAGCGATGCCGCCACAAGTAGAACGCCCTGATCCTGTGCTGGTGGCTGCCGCTGCTGTGGCGCCTCAGGTTGTTCCGACACCTAAGGACCACACATTAGACGATTTCCAGACAGCCCTATCAGACGCGACGGCGGATGATAGGGAGCCTGTTGCAGGGCCGGAGGTCGAGGATCATGTGTCCTCACCGCTCGTGGCCTCCGGTCAGGCAGCCTCCTCAAGGCTGACACCTGACGTTGTGGCACCTGCACTAACAGAAGCCCCAGCGCATCCTGACGCGGAAAGTGTCGCAGCCAAACTCCAGCGCATCCGCGCCGTAGTTGGCAAAGCCGCACCAAAGGTTGAAGAGGTTGATTTCGCTGAAGATTTGACGGAAGAAGCAGAGCCGCTTGTTGCTGAGTTGCCAGCCGAACTGGTTGCCGATGACGTTGATGACATCGATTTCGATCAGATGGGCTTTGAGGATGAAGACGACTCCTTTGAGGTAGCTGAAGAGGCCCCCGCCGCCGACGAAGAAGACGACCACTCAGGCGTTGAAATCACAACCGATAAGATTGCGGCCGCCCTTGCGATTGCTGATGGTGATGGTGATTATGTCGAAGATGACGATATCGACGAAATGTTGGCCGAACTGTCCCTAGGCGACGATCAATTGGCGGAAGATATTGCCGATGCGAGCGAAGCATATGACGACGCGGACGATCAGGACGACGACAGCGCTGAAATGCTGAGTAATCTGCAAGCTAAAGTTGCGCAAGCAGCGAAGGTTGAGGTCAATGTCGAACCAGAAGCCAAGCCTGAAATTCGTGCACAGGTTGTTCGCATGCGCCGTGAAAAGGCGCAGCCCGAAGCCGAAGCTGTATCCGAATCGAAAGCCGACAAATTCGAGTTCACCTCTGAAGACGACACCTTTGACGATGCCGACTACGGCTTTGATGACGATGCGTTTGAGGATGAATTCGAAGACGAGGCAGAAGAAGACGTAGCTAATCTTGCATCACTTGATGGCGTCGAAGAGTTTGACGACATCGAGGGCAACAACGACACGACCCTTCCCGAAGACGAAGAGGCCGCATTGTTGGACGAGTTGGCCGAAGTCGAGCGCGATTTTGCACCTGCTGCGCCGCAAAAATCCCGCAAACCTTTGCCTGCGACAGATGACGCCACGATGTCGCATATCTTGGACCTGACAGATCAGGAGCTGAACGAGCCGGAAGGCAACCGTCGCCGCAATGCGATCGCCCAACTCAAAGCTGCAGTTGCAGCAACCGAGGCTGCGCGTCAACTTGGCGACAAAGGCGACAACGACCATGCTGCCGAAGACGCCTTCCGTGGTGACTTGAACGAGGCCGTACGTCCGACCCGTCCGGCTGCTACCGAGGACGCGGCACGCCCTGCGCGCTCAAGCCGCCCTGAGGCACCTGCGACACGGACAGAGCGCCCACGCCCTGCCCCGTTGAAGCTGGTTGCGTCTCAGCGTGTTGATGCGGCAAAGGCCGCAGCGCCGGAAGCACCTGTGCAACCACGCCGCGTTGCTTCGGCAGCTCCTGAGGTGACACCGGCCACTGCCAGCAACTTTGCGGAATTTGCAGAGGAAATGGGTGCGTCTTCTTTGGCAGACCTTCTTGAGGCTGCGGCAGCTTACACGGCCTTTGTGGAAGGGTCCGAGGATTTCTCGCGCCCGCAAATCATGAAGAAAGTGCAGTCATCAACTGAGACAGAGATCAGCCGCGAAGATGGGCTGCGCTCTTTTGGGACGCTACTCCGTCAAGGGCGGATCAGCAAAGTGCGCAACGGTCGCTTCCAAGTCTCAGAAGAGACGCGGTTTCGCCCCGAAAGCAAAGTGGGTTAAGCCACAGTTATAAATGAAAAAAGGCGGGGTTGATCCCCGCCTTTTTTGTATCTGATGCCGCGCGTTTGGCATGCCAAAGATGTCGCCTGTGACATGCAAGGCAACAGACCTTTGGATTACTCTTCTTCGCGGGGCGCGTCTGGGTCAGGTTGGCCGATACCAAGAAACACTTTCTTGAACGGCAACACCCAAGCGATCCCTAAAATCACATAGATCGCAAATTCAATCACCAAAGGCGCCCGCCCTGCCACGCTCATCACCGCCACGGCGAAGATGATGTAAATCGGCAGGAACACCACCAAAAGCAGCAGCGCATAGCGCCGCTTTTGTTTATAGCTCAGCGCCATCAGTCAGCAAACGGATCAGTGACGAGGATCGTATCTTCGCGCTCTGGCGAGGTCGACAATAATGCCACAGGGCAATCGATCAGCTCTTCGATGCGGCGCACGTATTTGATCGCCTGTGCCGGCAAATCAGCCCAAGAGCGCGCGCCCTCAGAGCTTTCGGACCAGCCTGGCATTTCTTCATAGATCGGTGTGCAGCGCGCTTGGGCATCCGCCGCGATGGGCAGATAGTCCAGCTTTTGACCGTCTAATTCGTAGCCAACGCAGATTTTCAGGGTATCGAACCCGTCCAAAACGTCCAACTTTGTTAACGAAATACCTGTCACGCCGGATGTGGCGCAAGTTTGGCGCACAAGGGCCGCGTCGAACCAACCACAGCGGCGCTTGCGCCCTGTGACAGTCCCGAATTCATGGCCGCGCTCGCCAAGGCGTTGGCCGTCTGCATCGTCAAGCTCGGTTGGGAACGGGCCTTCGCCGACGCGTGTTGTGTAGGCTTTTACGATTCCTAAAACGTAGTCGATGGCCGTAGGCCCCATGCCGACACCCGTGGCCGCTTGGCCCGCGATCACATTGGATGAGGTCACGAATGGATATGTCCCAAAGTCGATATCAAGAAGAGCGCCTTGTGCACCCTCAAACAAAATCCGCTCGCCCTTTTTCTTACGCTCGTTGAGCACTTGCCAGACGGGCGCCGCGTATTGCAGGATTTCTGGTGCGATTTCCAAGAGTTGTGCGATGAGCGCGTCACGGTCGATGGCCTCGATGCCGAGACCTTTGCGCAATGGGTTGTGGTGCTGGAGGGCACGATCAACGCGCGCCTCAAGGGTTTTGCGATCAGCAAGGTCAGCCACGCGCACGGAACGGCGGCCGACTTTATCTTCATAGGCTGGCCCAATACCGCGGCCTGTGGTGCCGATTTTGGTCCCCTGCGAGGACGCCTCTTCGCGTGCACGGTCAAGCTCGCCGTGGATCGGCAAGATCAGCGGCGTATTTTCGGCAATCATCAAGGAGGCGGGCGAAATTTCGACGCCTTGGCTGCGAATGGCTGCAATTTCTTTGACGAGGTGCCAAGGGTCAAGAACAACACCGTTACCGATAACAGAGAGTTTGCCGCCGCGCACAACGCCAGAGGGCAGCGCGTTCAGCTTGTAAACCTTACCATCAATCACGAGAGTATGACCCGCGTTATGCCCACCTTGGAAACGCGCGATCACATCTGCACGCTCAGAGAGCCAATCTACGATCTTGCCTTTACCTTCGTCACCCCATTGGGCGCCTACGACGACGACGTTTGCCATAACTTACGGTCCTTTCAGATTCCCTTGACCGCTATATCCCTGTGTGCCCCGCGGTGGAACCGTAAAATGAGCCGACAAAGGACTGGACAGCGCCCCAAAGGAATTGCAATTGGGCCGAAACGAGCAAAACAAGGGTGATTTATGGGTTTTCTGATACGCTGGTTATTCGCCTTTGTCCTTTTGGCTGCGACCTATAACCCCACCCAATGGAACTTTGTGCGCTGGGCAATGGCCAATTATACCGACATGTTATCTGTCACAGTGCTCGTAGGGCTTGTACTTTTTGTAGGCTATATCATCTATTTGCGGGCCACTTTGCGCTCTATTGGCGTGTTTGGAATGATTTTGGTGATGGCAGTTGCGGGCACATTGATTTAGGTTTTGTTCGATCAAGGCTTCATCAGTCTGGAAAACCCGACGGTAAACACATGGCTTGGCATCGAGATTTTGTCGATTGTTTTGGCGATTGGGCTGTCATGGTCGATTGTCCGTCGCAAGCTATCTGGCCAAGCTGATGTTGATGATGTGGACGAGTGACGCTTTATACTTGCGAGCAGCGCTTCAAAAACATAGATACCCCCCGAACCAGATTTAACCGATAGGCCACCCACTCCATGGAAAATGTAGTCCTCGTCATTCACCTGATCCTTGCACTTTCCCTGATTGGGATGGTGTTGATGCAGCGCTCTGAAGGCGGCGGTTTGGGTATGGGCGGCGGCGGCGGTGCAAATGGGAGCCGTGCAGCAGGCACAGCAATGGGCAAAGCCACTTGGATTTTGGCGATTGCGTTTATCGGAACATCCATCGCGTTGACGATTATTGCTGCTGAAAAATCAGCAGGTTCCTCGGTTGTGGACCGCATTACAGACTCGCCAGTGGCCGAAGCGCCGGCAACGCCTGATCTTGGCACCGACTTGTTGCCACCCGCAGATAGCGAAGCGCCACTGCTGCCAGCAAGCGAATAGTCTACTAATTCTGCCTAGTTAGCAGTTTTTACCTACATGATGTTGCGTCAGCGGTTGCGCTGACGCCCCGAATCCACTAGTAGATAAATCCCGTAGTGATGCGAATTTTGCAGTTCGGGTTTCCACATATTTTGACGTTTTGAACCACGCACACGGGGGCGCTTTCGCTATGGCACGTTATATTTTCATTACTGGCGGCGTTGTCTCCTCTTTGGGCAAAGGGCTTGCTTCGGCGGCCTTGGGTGCCTTGTTGCAGGCGCGCGGATATACGGTCCGCTTGCGCAAACTCGACCCCTACCTCAACGTCGACCCAGGCACGATGTCACCGTTCGAGCATGGTGAGGTTTTTGTGACCGACGATGGTGCGGAAACCGATCTCGATCTGGGACACTATGAGCGTTTCACAGGCGTTGCTGCGCGCAAGACCGATTCCATTTCATCAGGTCGCGTCTACTCCACAGTTCTGGATAAAGAACGCCGTGGCGATTATTTGGGCAAAACCATTCAGGTGATCCCGCATGTGACCAATGAGATCAAAGATTTCTTGAAGATTGGTAACGACGAAGTTGATTTCATGCTTTGCGAAATTGGCGGCACAGTGGGCGACATCGAAGGCCTGCCGTTCTTTGAAGCGATCCGTCAGTTTTCACACGACAAACCACGCGGCGAATGCATTTTCATGCACCTCACGCTGCTGCCCTATCTCGCTGCATCTGGCGAGCTCAAGACAAAGCCGACGCAACACTCGGTAAAAGAATTGCAGTCGATTGGGATTGCGCCAGATATTCTGGTCTGCCGCTCAGAGCATCCGATCCCTGATAAAGAGCGCGAGAAGATCGCCCTTTTCTGTAACGTTCGCAAGGAATCGGTGGTTGCCGCCTATGATCTCAAGTCGATCTATGAAGCGCCATTGGCCTATCATGCGCAGGGCTTGGATCAAGCGGTGCTGGATGCCTTTGGTATCTCTCCTGCCCCTGCCCCTAAGCTCGACATGTGGCACGATGTTTACGACCGCATTCACAACTACGATGGCGATGTGAAGGTCGCGATTGTGGGCAAATACACCCAGCTTGAAGATGCGTATAAATCCATCGCTGAGGCGCTGACACATGGCGGCATGGCGAACCGTGTGAAGGTCAAGATCGAGTGGGTTGATGCAGAACTCTTCGACCGCGAAGATGCAGCGCCTTATTTGGAAGGCTACCACGCGATCCTTGTTCCCGGCGGTTTTGGCGAGCGTGGCACCGAAGGGAAGATCAAAGCGGCACAGTTCGCGCGCGAAAAGAACATTCCCTACCTTGGTATTTGCCTAGGCATGCAGATGGCCGTGATTGAAGCCGCACGCAACGTGGCTGGCATTGCGACGGCGGGGTCTGAGGAATTTGACCACGAGACCGGCAGCAAACGGTTTGAGCCAGTTGTTTACCACCTCAAAGAATGGGTGCAGGGCAACCATAAGGTCGCGCGCAAGACTGACGATGATAAAGGCGGCACCATGCGTCTGGGCGCTTATAACGCGACCCTAACTGCGGGCTCAAAGGTGGCGGAGGTCTATGGGACGACTCAGATCGAAGAGCGTCACCGTCATCGCTATGAGGTGGACACGAAGTACCGCGAACAGCTTGAGAAGGTTGGCCTGTGCTTCTCTGGCATGTCGCCTGATGGCAAGCTGCCAGAGATCGTCGAGTGGAAAGATCACCCTTGGTTTATCGGCGTGCAGTATCACCCTGAGCTGAAGTCAAAGCCGTTTGCGCCGCATCCGTTGTTTGCGGATTTCGTGCGCGCGGCGGTTGAAAACTCGCGTCTGGTCTAAGTGAGAAGCGCGTGGAGCTTTAAAAGCTCCACGTGACCTTGCGTGTGACGACCAGGCTGACGCCAAATTGGTCGGTAGTTTGTGTGATCGGGCTGTTGGCTGCGTCATTCAAAAGCTGGTCATAGTTGACGGTACCAACAACGCCCCAGTTTTCGTCAAAGTTATAAGCTGCACTCGCCTGAATGCCGCGCGACAGGATACCGCCCTTAGCGCTGTACGCGCCCGCACTGAAATAAGTGGCAGCATAGTCATCATCACCAAAGAAAAGGCGCGGACCTACGCGCAATTCTGTGCTGTCTGTTGGCTGCAAGATGTAATCGCTGCCGATTTCCCCAACAAAGGATTCGTGGCCAATCACGCCGTAACGGCCAACAGCGTAAACCAAAGCATTCTCAGTGGTGTATGTCAGGCCACCGCCAGCCTCGATAGACAAATCAACATCAGGTAAGCCCGCAAGCTCTGGATAAGCCGCAGCGGTACGCGCACTTACGATGCGGAAACTGCCAGTCATGCCAAGCCCGTAGCTGTCACTTCCCTGCCCAAAGGCCAATGAACCAACGCTCATGCTAGGGTTTGCGAATACCCCTGACACCACAGATTCGGTGGTGTCCGAGCCAAAGTAGGCCGGTCCAGACGCAGCACCCAATCCAAGATTGAACGACACGTAATTCCCGTCTTGTGCAGAAGCAGTTGTCGCGGCGAGTAAGAATGGCAGTGCTAGAAATCGCATTTTGGGTGGCCTCTGGCTAAATCGTTCACTACTGACTCTAGAGCATTACACTGTGTAGACAACACCAAGCACATGACGAATGCGTTAATGAAAGTAGGCTGATGCTATCTTATCAACATGGTTACCACGCAGGCAATTTGGCGGATGTGCATAAGCACGGTCTTTTGGCTTGGATGCTGGAGTATTTGACCCGCAAAGATAAGCCGCTGTCTTACCTTGAGACCCATGCAGGCCGTGCGCTGTATGACTTGACTGACGAGGCCGCGCTGAAAACAGGTGAGGCCGCGCGCGGGATTGCGATTGTCGAGAGCTGGTTCGCGAAAAATCACCCTTATTCTCGCGTTTTGGCCGCTGTCCGTGCCGAGGCTGGCCCCAACGCTTACCCCGGATCTCCGATGGTTGCCGCGCATTTGCTGCGCGATATCGACCAGATTGATGTGGCAGAGTTGCATCCAGGTGAAATCGTGGAGTTGCGCGATGCGATGATCAACCATGCTGTCGGCTGTCACCATCTGGACGGCTGGCAAATGGCAATGTCGCGCTGCCCGCCTGATCCACGTCGCGGTATGTTGCTGGTTGATCCATCGTTCGAGATTAAGTCCGACTATGAGGACATCCCTGATTTCTTTCGCAAAATTCACCGCAAATGGCCTGTTGGCATTTTGGCGCTGTGGTATCCTATTCTTGTGGACGAGCGGCACAAGCCGATGACACGCGCGTTGCTGGACGCCATTCCTGATGCGACGTTGCACGAGGTGCGATTTCCCCCTGCCCGTCAGGGTCACGGCATGGTTGGCTCTGGCATGTTTGTGGTGAACGCGCCTTATGGGTTTGATATTGAGGCGGGCCGCCTGTCGGCAAAGTTCAAAACACTCAAAGCGTGAGTTAGGGGTTTTCGCGCAGCCTTTGAACGCCTATATGAGCGAGATGTTTGCAGATCTCCTTCGGCGCCTGACCGCCCCCGCCCCTGACCAAATGCCTGACACTGATGCGCGATTGGCGCTGGGTGCGCTTTTGGTCCGCCTTGCCCGTACCGATGGCGATTATGCCCCTGAAGAAAAGGCCCGCATTGATCGCATTTTGGCGGAACGTTATGGACTGGCTGACCCTGCGGCCCTGCGTGCGCAGTGCGAGGAATTGGAGGCTGAGGCCCCTGATACCGTCCGCTTTACCCGCGCGATTAAAGCGGCTGTGCCCTACGTAGATCGCCGCGCGGTCATTGTCTCCATGTGGGAAATTGTGCTGGCGGATGGCGTGCGCGACGAGGACGAGAATAGCATGATGCGTCTGGTTGCCCCGATGCTCGGCGTCGAGGATCAAGACAGCAACGCTGCACGGATCGCGATTGAAAACCGCCTGAAATGATCGCAAGCCTTCCGATGTATGACCGCCCTGCGAATGTAGCGGCGCATGATACACTATGGGCGCATATCCGTGATAATTTACGCGATGCAGGGGTTGCCGCGCCTGCATCACTGGACCGCGTGACCCATTATGAAGCGGGTTGGGCGCGGCCTGATCTGGTGTTGGGGCAGATTTGTAACCTGCCGCTGCGAGCGATGTTTTCAGGTAAGGTTGCATTGATTGGGGCTGCGGACTACGGGCTCGATGGGTGTCCTGCAGGGCATTACAACAGCCTTTTTGTCGTGCGCAAAGATGCGGTGGGCAAAACGCCAAAGGACTTTGCAAACGCACGGTTTGTGGTCAATTCACTGATGTCACATTCGGGGTATGGTGCGGCGCAAGCATGGGCGCGGTTGCATGGTTTCACTTTCGTGCCACCGATGATCACCGATGCCCATGATAATAGCCTTTTGGCTGTGGTGAATGGGGCGGCGGACATCGCCTGCATAGATGCGCAGACGTGGTGGATGCAAAAGCAGGATATGGTTGAGACCACGCAGGTGCGCGTAATCGGGTGGACTGATCCTTCGCCAGGCCAGACGTTTATCGCAAGGCTGGGCGAGGATACGGCGATTTACTTCGCAGCGATTGAGGCCGCAATTGCCGATTTGCCCACAAACGTCACAGCGACCTTGGGTCTGCGCGGCATTATGAAACTACCTGAGGTTGATTACGATCTCCCCCTGCCACCGCTTCCTGCCGCGATTGGCGCATAACGCAAGGTCAAGTCGCATCAAAGCGTTGCATTATCCTAAAGAATGCGTCCTAATGTGCGACGAAACAACGAAAAGCGGATCATCTTGACCACTGATATACCTGTCATCGAAATTCGCGACCTGCATAAATCCTATGGATCGCTGGAGGTTTTAAAAGGTGTCGATATCTCGGCGCCTGCGGGCCATGTTGTGTCGCTGATCGGGTCGTCCGGGTCGGGTAAATCCACGCTATTGCGCTGCGCGAACCTTTTGGAAGATAGCCAGCAAGGCGACGTTTTGTTTTGTGGCGAACCTGTGGTCTGGAAGGGCGCTGGTTTGAACCGTCGCCCTGCGGATCGTGCCCAGATCACCCGCATTCGCACCAATCTGTCGATGGTGTTCCAGCAGTTCAACCTTTGGGCACATATGACGATCCTGCAAAATGTCATGGAGGCACCTGTGACGGTGCTGGGACGTGATAAGGCAGAGGTTGAGGCATCTGCGCGCAAGTATCTGGATAAGGTCGGCATTGGCGACAAATGCGATGCCTACCCTGCGATGCTGTCTGGTGGGCAACAACAGCGGGCCGCCATCGCGCGTGCCCTTTGCATGGAGCCGAAAGCGCTATTGTTTGACGAGCCGACAAGTGCGCTGGACCCTGAATTAGAGCAAGAGGTTGTCAAAGTTATCAAAGATTTGGCTGCCGAGGGCCGCACCATGATTATCGTGACTCACGATATGCGATTGGCAGCGGACGTCAGCGACCATGTCGTTTTCCTCCATATGGGGAAAATCGAAGAAGAAGGGCCGCCCGAGACACTTTTCGGCGCTCCAAAAACAGAACGTTTGCAAGGATTTCTATCCGCAACCGTTCCCGCCTAACCACTCATCAACTCGGGAGAATTCTGATGAACAAACTTATCCTTTCTACTGCCATTCTGGCGCTGACCGCAGGTGCCGCTTTGGCTGAATCCCACGGCTCGACCGTGCGTATCGGCACAGAGGGCGCCTACCCTCCATATAACTTCCTCAACGACGCTGGCGAAGTTGACGGTTTTGAGCGCGCACTTGGTGACGAGCTTTGCGTCCGTGCCGAACTGACTTGCGAGTGGGTCACCAACGATTGGGACAGCATCATTCCAAACCTCGTGTCCGGCAACTACGACGCCATCATGGCGGGCATGTCCGTGACGGACGAGCGTAAAGAAGTGATCGCATTCTCCGAGCAGTATACGCTCCCAGATCCGTCTTCTTTCCTTGTGATGGATGAAGCCGCTGACTTGGCAACGGGTGTGATTGCAGCGCAGGCTGGCACAATTCAGGCGGCTTATGTGGCCTCCTCTGGTGCGACTTTGCTTGAGTTCGCGACACCTGACGAATCTGTAGCTGCTGTGAAGAACGGCGAAGCGGATGCGGTTTTGGCTGACAAATCCTTCCTCGCACCTTTGGCTGAAGCTGACGGCGAATTGTCCTTGGTCGCGCAAGACGTGATGATCGGTGGCGGCATCGGCATCGGCCTGCGTCAGTCTGACGAAGAGCTGAAGACAAAGTTCGACGCGGCTATCATCTCGATGAAGGAAGATGGTTCCCTGAACGCGCTGATCGCAAAGTGGCTGCCAGACGCTGGCCAGTTTGAGTAAGTAACAATTTGCGCCTCGGTCATCTGATCGGGGCGCATTTTTCTATCGACTTTACCCCAGCAAACGGGTGTCCCCATTTTTGAATATTGTGCTGATCCAGCCTCGCTAGCAGGCGCCAAATGGCTTTCGTGTTACCTGACAACGGGTAAGCACATGGGCCTTTATTGGTCGTTTGGCACTGTTCTTTTGCTGCTCGCAATCACAGCGCCTGTTGCCTTGGCCTTTGGCTTTGGCGGCGCGTCAGCTGCCCGCAGTCATTTTGCCCCGCTGCGCTGGTTTGGCAAAACCTATATCGCGATTGTGCGCGGCGTGCCTGACATTGCGTTTTTCCTTTTCTTTGTGATAGCGCTCGATCAGGCCATCGAATACGTCCGCCACAAGGTGAAATGCCCCGATTGGGAATTGCCGATCCGTCAAGGCAATGACTTTGTGGTCTGTGCGCAGGCGAAAATGCCGCTTGGCAACTCTCCGCAATTTTACCACGAAGCATATGGGTTTACCCTTGCTGTGTTGACCTTTGCGATAGTTTTTGGCGCTTTTGCTGCGAACGTTTTGTTTGGTGCGATGCGTGCTGTGCCAAAAGGACAGTTGGAAACCGCCGAAGCCTACGGCATGTCACGCCGCCAGACATTCTGGCGCGTGCTGGTCCCGCAAATGTGGGTTTTTGCATTGCCCGGACTGTCGAACCTTTGGATGGTTTTGATCAAGGCCACGCCGCTTTTGTTCCTCTTGGGCGTCGAAGATATCGTCTATTGGTCGCGCGAACTTGGCGGCACAAAGACCCCAACTTTCACTGATTACCCCCATGGGGATTGGCGGATTTACTACTTTGGCTTCCTGCTGGTCTTCTATCTGTGCTTCACAAAAGTATCGGAAATCGTGCTTGATAAAATAATGGCCCGCCTGACATTCGGCCAAGCCACATCTGCGGGCGAAGCGCAGCGAAAGGCAGACGCCTGATGGAAGAGTGCATCCAGACGATTATGGATTACGGGCTGCGGTCCCAAGGGATTGGCGAGCGCCTTTTGCCCCGTTCTGATTTCACCCTGTGCCAGCAGTTTACGCTGATTGGCTCTGGCATGATCTGGAACATCTATTTCGGAATTTTCGCGCTGGTTGCTGGTTTCTTCTTTGCCACGGCGCTGGCGATGGGCAAGGCCGCGCGGTCTGCTTGGTTCCGCAAACCCTCCGAGTGGTTCATCTTTATCTTCCGTGGCTCGCCGCTGTTTATTCAGTTCTTCTTTGTCTACTTCCTCTTCCTGTCTCTGAAATCCGTGCACCCTGCCCTGTCGCCGTTTACATCGGCATGGCTTGGGGCGTTGGTCGTATTGTTCCTGAACACGGCCGCCTATTCCGCCGAGATTTTCTATGGTGCGCTCCAGTCAATTCCAAAGGGCGACACCGAGGCGGCTGATGCTTACGGCCTGCAAGGTTGGTCGCGCTTTCGCCGTGTAATCTGGCCTACGATGATGCGGCTTGCTTGGCCGGCCTATACGAATGAGGCGATCTTTTTGTTTCATGCGACGACGCTTGTGTTCTTTTCGGGTTTTCCGGCCACCCAGCAACGCGGTGACGCCCTGTATTATGCAAACTATTTTGCGGATAAGACGTTTAACCCCTTTGTGCCGTATCCGATCCTCGCTATGTATTTCATTATTCTGACGCTCACGGTCACCACGATCTTTGGCGTTATAAACAACCGCTTGAACCGCCATCTGCCACAAGACAGACGTGTGAAGTTAAAGTTCCGCCCACAGGTAATTAGATAAAATGAGCTGGCTCGAAGATAACCTCGAAGTGCGCAACGTCCGTTGTGGCTGCGCTGATTTGAATGGACAAGCACGTGGTAAGCGTGTGCCGCGTAAATTTGCGGCTAAGCTGGAAAAGGAAGGCACCCGTTTTCCTTTGTCCGTGCTGAACCTTGATATCTGGGGTGAAGACATCGACGATAGCCCGCTGGTGTTTGAAACAGGCGATGCGGATGGTGTTTTGCTACCAACCGAGCGCGGCTATGTGCCGATGCCTTGGCTTTCTACCCCGTCTGCGATCCTGCCGCTTTGGTCGTTCCACGAGGATGGCACCCCGTTTGAGGGTGATCCGCGTCATGCGCTGGCGTCTGTGGTGGCGCGTTATAAGGCTCTTGGCCTGACACCTGTTGCTGCGACCGAGATGGAATTCTACCTGATCGATGATAGCGGCAAAGAAATCCGCCAGCCAAAGTCACCTCGCACAGGCAAGCGCCGTGCGGGTGCCGAAATCTTGAGCTTGCGCGCGCTGGACGCTTTCGACCGCTTCTTTAACGACCTTTATGACGCCTGCGACGAGATGGGGATTCCTGCTGAAGCCGCGATTTCCGAGGGTGGCTTGGGCCAGTTTGAGGTCAACCTTGAGCATGTGCCTGACGCGCTGAAAGCCGCAGATGATGCGTGGCTATTCAAGATGCTGGTGCGTGGCATTGCCCGCAACCACGGCATGGCCGCATCGTTCATGGCGAAACCTTACGAGGATTACGCCGGCAACGGTTTGCACACGCATTTCTCGGTTCTTGATGAGGCTGGCAATAACGTTTTCGCCAATGACACCTTCGAGGGTACTGAGCTTTTGGCCAATGGCATCGCGGGATGTTTGGCTGGCATGCCAGAGCTTGCGCTAATTTTCGCGCCCCATGGCAATAGTTATGAGCGTCTTGTGCCAGGGCAACATGCGCCGACGGCGATTTGCTGGGCTTATGACAACCGTACCGCATCCGTGCGTGTCCCAGGTGGTAGCTTTAAGGCCCGCCGCATCGAGCACCGCGTTGCGGGTGGTGATGTGAACCCGTATTTGTTCTTGGCTGCTGTTCTAGGATCGGCACTTGTAGGTATCGAAGATAAACTTGTCCCGCCTGCCCCGATTGAGGGATCAGCCTATAATCAGGCGCTACCGCAACTGCCAACAACTTGGGCCGACGCGATTGAAGCCTTTGAAAAAAGCACCCTTGCCCGCCGCATTTTTGATCCGCAGTTGGTTGAAAACCTGCTGAGCACAAAGCGCCAAGAGATGAAATATTTCGCGGAACTTACCCCAGAAGAGCAACTCGATCTCTATCTCGACACGGTCTAAAGGCCGCGTTAGGCTGAGGCCATCCAACCTACGGTGACTTATGAAAATCGGCATTCTGCAAACTGGCCACGCGCCAGACGAAATCCAAGCAACGCTTGGTGACTACGATACTATGTTCGGACGGCTTTTGGCCGATAATGGCCTGACGTTTGAAGCCTATAGCGTTGTCGATATGGTTTTTCCTGAGGGGGTCACATCTTGCGATGGCTGGCTGATCACGGGGTCCAAGCATGGCACCTATGAAGATCACGCCTTTATTCCGCCGTTGGAGGCGTTTATCCGCGCCGCTTTTGCCGCAGATGTGCCGCTTGTGGGTATCTGCTTTGGCCATCAGATTATTGCCCAAGCACTCGGCGGTAAAGTTGAAAAGTTCAAAGACGGTTGGGCGGTTGGGCGCACGACATATGATTGGCAAGGCGAAGACGTTGTGCTGAATGCGTGGCATCAAGACCAAGTTGTGACCCGTCCTGCTTCTGCTGATGTTGTGGCATGCAACAATTTTTGCGAGAATGCGGCACTGCTGTATGGGCGCAATGCCTTTACCGTGCAGGCCCATCCAGAGTTTGGCGATCAGATGATCGACAGTTTGACCAAGTTGCGCGGCCCTGGTGTGGTGCCTGATCCAATATTGGCCGAAGCCCAAGCGAATTTGGGCAAGACAAATGCAAACCAAAAGCTCGCGCTTCAGATAGCGCGGTTCTTTCAGGAGAGGCGCATCGCATGAGCTGGACCGACCACATCCCTGAGGCTGCGCGCGTCTACCTCGAAAACAACCGCTTGGATGAGGTCGAATGCATGATCCCCGATTTGCCGGGCATTGCGCGCGGCAAAGCGGTGCCTGCCAGCAAGTGGGAAAAGCAGGCCGATAGCCATTTCCACCTGCCGAACTCCATCTTTTTCCAAACGATTACAGGTGACTGGGGCGAGGCCGCTGGCCCTGAAGGTTTCCTAGAGCCTGACATGATCCTCAAGCCTGATTTGTCGACCACCACCGCCGCCCCTTGGGCCGCGGATGGGACATTGCAGATCATCCACGACGCATTTGACCAAAAGGGCCGCCCTGTTGGGGCCAGCCCACGTAACGTTTTAAAACGCGTCTGTGAGCTATATGCCAAAGAAGGCTGGAAGCCCGTTGTCGCACCTGAGATGGAATTCTATCTTGTTGCCCGCAACATTGATCCTGCCAAACCGATTGAGCCGATGGTTGGCCGTACGGGGCGAAACTCTGCGGGGCGTCAGGCCTATTCGCTCTCGGCGATTGATGATTACGGCCCTGTGATCGACGACATTTATGAGTTCGCGGAAATTCAGGGGTTCGAAATCGACGGCATCACCCAAGAAGGCGGCGCTGGTCAGCTAGAGATCAACCTGCGCCACGGCGATCCAGTGAAACTTGCCGATGAGGTGTTTTTCTTTAAGCGTCTGATCCGTGAAGCCGCACTCAAGCACGACTGTTTTGCGACGTTTATGGCTAAGCCGATTGAGGGTGAACCCGGCTCTGCGATGCATGTGCATCATTCGGTCATTGATGCAAACGGGCGCAATTTGTTTAACGGCAAAGGCGGAGGCGAGACGGACGCGTTCTTCCACTTTATCGGCGGATTGCAGGAACATATGCCAAGCGCGATTGCGGTAATCGCGCCTTACGTGAACTCTTATCGTCGCTATGTGCCCGACAGTGCCGCCCCTGTGAACCTTGAATGGGGCCGCGACAATCGCACGACAGGGATCCGTATTCCGATCAGCGAACCATCAGCGCGACGCATTGAAAACCGCCTTCCGGGCATGGATTGTAACCCATATCTTTGCATCGCGGCCTCCTTGGCCTGTGGCTATCTTGGCATGAAAAACGAGATTCGCCCTGATAAGCGTTGGACGGGCGAGGCCTATAATTCAGAGGCTGAAATCGCAGGCTCGCTTTGGGATGCGCTTGATTTATTCGATGAGGCAAAAGAGCTTCATGAAGTCTTGGGCCCAGAATTTGCCCGCGTTTATTCCATCGTCAAACGCACCGAATACACCGAGTTTCTACAGGTCATCAGCCCGTGGGAGCGCGAACACCTTCTGTTAAACGTATGAACCCGCTGTATCGCAACGATCGCGCAGGCAAGTTTCCGAAAAGCTGGTACGCCGCCACCACTGATATTCCCAACGAACGGCCGCCGCTCTACGGGCATATCGAGGCGGATGTCTGCGTGATTGGCGCAGGGTTCACGGGGCTGACGGCGGCGCTCAATCTGGCTCAAAAGGGGTTTTCCGTCGTCGTTCTTGATGCACATCGCGCAGGCTTTGGTGCCTCTGGTCGCAATGGTGGGCAGGTTGGATCGGGCTATAACAAGTCGCAACGCTGGTTGGCAAAATCGCTGGGCCAAGCCCCTGCCCGCGCATTGTGGGAAATGGCCGAGGAATCAAAGGCCAATTTGCGGACCTTCGTCGCGGCCCACGCCCCTGACGCCCGCTACCGTGCAGGTGTGGCCCATGGCGGGTATAACCTGTCTGAAGTGGCCGAAGAACACCGTGATGCGGAGTATCTGGCCAAGACTTATGGCTATGACCAGATCGAGGAACTCGACGCAGGCCAATTGCGCGACATCGTGAAAACCTCTGTTTATCAAGGCGGTATCTTGGACAAGGGTGCTGGGCATTTGCATCCGCTGCGATATGTTCTGGGTCTGGCAAAGGCTGCAGAAGCGGCGGGAGCTGTGATTTACGAACGCTCCGAGGTGCATCATATTGCCAAGGGGACAGAGGCCGAGGTCCGCACCGATAAGGGGCGCGTAAAGGCGAAGTTTGTCGTCGTGGCGGGCAATGGATACCTGCCCAATATAGAGCGCAAAATCGCGGCAAAAGTGATGCCCATCAACAGTTTCATCGGTGCTACAAAGCCGCTCACAGATGCCCAAGCCGTTCTGGCCCGCGATATTGCCGTGGCCGATAGCAAATTCGTGGTGAACTATTTCCGCATGTCCGAGGATAACCGCCTGCTGTTTGGTGGCCGCGAGAGTTATTCTATTGGGTTCCCCAAGGACATCGAGACCGCCTTGCATCAACGTATGGTGAACCTGTTTCCACAGTTGGATGGGGTTGGGTTTGACTATGTCTGGGGTGGCACGCTGGGGATTACCGTGTCGCGCCTACCCGCCGTCCAGCGGGTCGCGCCCAATATCATCTCGGCGGCTGGATTTTCAGGGCACGGTGTCGCGCTATCTGGTTTTGCGGGCAAGGTCATGGCCGAAGCGATTGCAGGGCAAGCGGGGCGTTTTGATGTTCTCTCATCCCTGCCTACCCCCAGTTTCCCCGGAGGCGGCGCATTGCGCGCGCCACTTTTGGCGTTGGCAATGACTTGGTTCGCAATGCGGGATCGTTTGGGGCTCTAACGACCCCCAAACCGTTATTTTACTTGCCCATGCGCGAGAGTTTTTCCTGCATCGCTGCAAGCTGCTGCTTGATTGTATCAAGATCATCAGCGTCTTTTTGCGGCTCTTTAGGAGCAGATTTTATGCCGCCCATCAGACCACCAGACATCGCCTGAAAGAATGCCTGTTGCTGGGCGCGCATCGCCTCAAAACCGGGCATCGCGCCAAGTGGGCTGGCCTTGGTCATATTGTCCATAGCCTTGGATTGCCCCTCGCGCAGCATCTCGAAGCTGGCGGTCAGGAACTGCGGCACCACGGATGAGGCTTGGGTCGTATAGGAACGGACCAGATCGGTGAGGATATCAACGCCAAGCACGCTTTCGCCACGGCTTTCATGCTCTGCAATGATCTGCAAAAGAAACTGGCGGGTCAGGTCATCACCAGATTTCAAATCTACAATCTGCACTTCGCGCCCGTCGCGAATGAACGAAGCAATATCTTCCAGCGTCACGTAATCGCTGGTTTCAGTGTTATAAAGCCTGCGGCTCGCGTAACGCTTAATTAGCAGCGGTTTTGAAGTATCAGCCACGCAGGTCCCTCCCAAGACATGTTGCATTGCAGAAATCCTATGCTGCAACAGCGCAAAAGGGAAGGGAAAGCTGTCAATTGCAGCCACCGCGCTACGTGGTAAAAGCGACAGACTCATAAAGGGGCAAATGATGGCTCGTAAGAAACAACGCGTATTCGGTGTGATTGGTCTGGGCAACTTTGGCAGCACCGTTGCCCATGAGCTTGCGCGGTTTGAAAACCACGTGATCGGGATCGATGTCAACGAAACCTTAGTGAATGCTCATATGGACCACTTGGCGCAAGCGTTGATCGTGGACGCCCGTGATGAAGCCGCCTTGCGTGAGGCTGGGCTGGCCGAATGCGACGCGGCACTGGTTGCGATGGGCAGCGACATCGAGGCCAACATCTTGGCCGCGATGAACCTTAAACTGCTTGGCGTGCCAATGGTTTGGGCCAAAGCCACAACCAAGACGCACCACCGCATTCTGAGCCGTATTGGCGTTGACCGGATCATTCACCCCGAGGTCGAAGTGGGACAGCACATTGCCCAAGTCCTCAATAACCCGCTGTTGCGTGACTATGTCAGCCTTGGCAACGGCTTCCATATCGTGAACTTTAAGGTGCCAGAAAGCCTTGAGGGCACAAAGCTCGCGTCGCTGAAACACTAACAGCAATATGATCTGCGCTGTGTGGGCGTGATGCGCGGTACTGAATTTATCGGTTCTGACAGCGAAGAATGCACACTTGAGCACGAAGATCTCTTGTTGCTGCTTGGCCGAAGAACCGCATTGCGTAGTTTCGCAGCCGCTCTATGAAAATTCGCGATATTAAGCGTTTTTGGCAACGTCTGCGGACGTTGCGCCTCCCCCCGCCTGCCCTTTTGTCGATGCTTTATCTTGTGGCGATTGCCGTGGGTTCACTTTTGCTCATGCTGCCGATGTCGCATAATGGCAATGTGGGGATCAGCGATGCGATCTTTACCTCCGCCTCCGCTGTGACGGTGACGGGGTTAACGGTTTTGGATACGGGCAGCGAGTTTACGCTTTTCGGGCAAATGGTTATCGCCGTTTTGATCCAGCTTGGCGGACTTGGGCTGATGACCTTTGCGGTACTGCTGTTGCTGGCCCTTGGTATTCCGATTGGGATGCCGCAACGGGTGCTTTTGCGCGAAAACCTCAATCAATCGACGACTACGAGCAACCTATTTGTCTTATCCCGCCTGATTATCGCCATCGCCATCGCCTGCGAGATCGTGGGGACTATCGCGTTAAGTTTTGTTTTCATGCCGGAATTCGGGTTCTGGGCGGGGCTATGGCAGTCACTTTTCCACAGTATTTCGGCGTTCAACAACGCGGGCATTCAGCTATTTCCGAACGGTTTGGCCAATTGGGTCGGCGATCCGATTGTGAACATCACGATCCCTGCCCTGTTTATCGTGGGCGGTCTTGGCTTCATTGTTGTCGGTGACATCTACCAGAAACGGGCATGGAAACCGCTGAGCCTGCATAGCAAGCTGATGCTTGTGGGCACGGGGATTTTGATCGTCTTCGGATCGGTCGGATTCGGGTTACTTGAATGGAGCAATCCCGACACTTTGGGCGCACTGGGGCATGTGCAAGACAAGCTTTGGGCGAGTTGGTTCCAAGGGGTGTCGCCGCGCACGGCTGGATTCAATACCGTCAATATTGGTGGTTTGCATGACAGCACGTCGATCCTGATGATGGGTCTGATGTTGGTGGGCGGTGGCTCAACCTCGACGGCGGGCGGGATCAAGGTGACGACATTGGCGGTTCTGATTCTTGCGACGATCGCGTTTTTCCTTAGGCGTAAGACGTTGAATGCTTTTGGGCGCAGCATTGGCATTGATGAGGTGCTGAAGGTTATGGCGCTGGTGACGATCAGTATCATGATCATTTTCACGGCCATTTTCTTGATCTCTATCTCGCATGACGGCGAGTTCATGGATCTGATTTTCGAGGTCACATCTGCATTTGCCACTGTAGGCCTCAGCCGTGGGGAAACCTCGGAACTTGGAGAGTTCGGCCGCGCGATCATTATTCTGGCGATGTTTATTGGCCGTGTCGGGCCGTTAGCGGTTGGGTTCTTCCTTGCGACCGGCAGCCCACCCCGCGTGAAATATCCCAAAGGTGAAGTTTACCTCGGCTAAAGAAAACAAAAAAGGCGCACCCCCAAAGGTGCGCCTTAAATGTTTGGGTTCGACCAGCAGGGAGGAGCGGTCGATACCCGTGTCGCTTACTTTGCAGCAGCGGCAGTTGTTGCTTTCTTAACAGCAGCAGTTGCTTCTGTTTGAACTTTCTTAGCAGCAGATGTCATGTCTTCGGACATGTCTTTGCCAGCAGCCAAAACGAGTTCCATAGTCTGTGTCTGTGCTTTTTTCACGATCTCAGCGAAAGCAGCCATTTGCTCGGAAGCAGCTTCTGCAGTTGCAGTTGCGAAGTCTGTTGATGCTTTTGCGTAGTCAGCAGGCTCAGCTTTCGCAGATGCTACAGCAGCGAACTTACCAAGTGTTTCCTGTGTCCACTTTGCGGACAGCTCGGAAGATTTGTTTGCTGCTTCAAGAGCAACCTTGGACATTTTTTCAGCCAAAGTTGTCTGGGACTTGAATGCTTCTTCCATTGCTTTTGTGTCAACTGGGAATGCACCCATCATGTCTTTGAAAACAGCTGTGAAGTCTTGTGGGTTAGTCATGATCTTAATCCTTAATGTTGTAAGCGGCAGGGAGGCACCGCGTTTGTTTTTCTAACCTTAAGATACATGCTGCACTGCAGCATTTCAAGTTTTTTATGCACCTGCGGCATAAAATTGCTGCAAGTGCATATTGTCTCGAGTTTGCCATAGGTTAGCTTACGACATAGGTCCCCGGAGCGGCCCCAAGCACCGGATTCTTCGGACCACCTGCCCCACGTGCATTCACTTTTTTGTCTGATTTTGCGGACAACCAGCCATCCCAACGCGGCCACCACGACCCATCATGCTTATCTGAGTCGGCCTGCCAATCCTCAGGTGATAGTCCCAGATCAGGATTGGTGTAGTGGCCGTATTTGTTTTTGCTTGGGGGGTTCACGATGCCCGCGATGTGGCCAGACTCTGACAGAATAAACGTCTTGTCCTTAGACCCCATCTTTTGCACGCCACGGTAGCTGCTCTTCCATGCGGCGATGTGATCTGTCTCACAGGCAATCGCGCAGATAGGCACATCCACATCGGCCAAAGTAACCGTTGTTCCTGCAATCTCAAAGCCCGTGGTCGCAAGCTTGTCGCCCTGACACAGCCCACGCAAATACTCGACCGCCATCTTCGCGGGCAGGTTCGTGCCGTCCCCGTTCCAATAAAGCAGATCAAAGGCAGGCGGTGCTTTGCCCATCATATAGCTCTTGATCGCAGGCCCATAGATCAGGTCATTGGAGCGCAGATAACTAAAGGTGCGTGACATATAGAAGGAAGACAGCATCCCGCTGGTCCCGACCTCGGCCTCGATCCCGTCAACAAAGTCATTGTCGAGAAACACGCCAACCTCGCCCCGATCCGAAAAATCGGTGAGCGTGGTAAAGAAGGTCGCAGATTTCACCGATGTATCGCCACGATGTTTCATCACACCCAGCGTCATCGAGAGCGTGGTCCCCGCAATACAATAGCCAACGGCGTTCACTTGCGGCACATCGCAAATCTGTTTCACTTGCGCGATGGCGGTCATATAGCCGTCTTCAACGTAATCCGTCAACGTTGTATCACGGTAGGTCTCGTCGGGGTTCACCCAAGAGACAACGAATACCGTATGGCCCTGATCGACGGCCCATTTGATCATGCTGTTTTGCGGCTTAAGGTCGAGAATGTAGAATTTGTTGATCCAAGGAGGAAAGATAATCAGCGGGGTCTCATGGACCTCATCCGTCGTGGGTTTGTATTGAATCAGCTCGAACATGCGGTTGCGGTACACAACATCGCCCTCGGTGGTGCCAAGGTTCTCGCCCACCTTAAACGCCTTCTTATCGGCCAAAGTGACGACGAGATCGCCGTTATTGGCCTCTAGATCCGCCACAAGATTCTCTAAACCAGCCACAAGGCTCTCACCTTCGGTTTCGGCCGCCAATGCCAAGGCTTCTGGGTTTGTCGCTAAGAAATTCGTCGGCGACATCATGTCGATGATCTGTTGGCTAAAGAATTCGAGTCGCCTTTTCTCGCCTGCATCAAGCGTATCAAGATCAGCGACGGCTTGCTGCACTGCGGCGGCATTCATCAAATATTGTTGTTTGACGAAATTAAAGTAAGGATTTGTGTCCCACATTTCGTTGGCGAACCTGCGGTCCTTGGGCGAATTGTCGCTGGCAGCCTGAAACTTACCTTGCGTCAACAAGTGCTGCGCCTCGACGTAATGTTTTACTGACTTGCCCCAAAACTCCACCTGATGTTCAATCAGCTTTGCAGGATTATTCATCATTTCAGTGACATAGGCACCAGCGGCCTTCACATAAAGGTCTTGGCTTGGCCCCTGAAGGGCCTGCGGCACCTTGCGGCCCTTGCCCATTGCGGAGAGCATGCGCTGGGTTAATTCCTCTATCCGCGCAAGATTCGCTTCAAGTTTTGGAAGATTTTTACCACTTGTTGCTTTGTCGTTCGGATCTAGAGTTGTCATATTAACCTCTTAGGCCTACCGTGCAGTTGCAGCATTGCGAAATCGCCATGCGCACACACGTCCTGAACGGAGATGTTCTTAATGAAGTATATGATGACCTACGACCTGATGGAAAGCATAAGGAACACAAATCAATGGATGGGTGCTTCTGCGCGTGCTTTTGCCAGCTATCCGTTGATGTCTTTGGGTGCGAATCCTGCGATGGATTGGTTGAATGCCTGGGGCGAAGTAACTGAGCGCACGTTTAGCCGCATGGTTGTGAAGCCTGACTGGAACATTCCACCGGTCACGGGCCAAAGCGGTAAAGACTTCCGCGTTGTGGTTGAAAAGGTTGTTGAGCGCCCGTTTGGCGATCTGATCCGTTTCCGCATGAAGGGCCGTGACGAGCGCAAGCGCCGCGTTTTGCTGGTCGCACCGATGTCGGGCCACTACGCGACCTTGCTGCGCAAAACAGTGATTAGCCTTTTGCCAGACTGCGAAGTCTACATGACTGATTGGCACAACGCCCGCGACATCCCTGTCAGCGCTGGCAAGTTTGATGTTGAGGATTACACCCTCTACCTCGTTGATTTTATGAAAGAACTCGGTAGCGACCTGCATGTGATCGCCGTTTGCCAGCCTGTGCCTTTGACGCTCGCAGCTACGGCTTATCTCGCCGAAGAAGATCCAAAAGCGCAGCCAAAGTCGCTCACTTTGATCGGCGGCCCTGTGGACCCAGAGGCGAACCACACCGAAGTCACCGACTTTGGTCGTTCCGTCACGATGGGCCAGCTTGAGCATACGATGATCCAGCGCGTTGGTTTCAAACATGCAGGCGTTGGCCGCAAAGTCTATCCGGGCCTATTGCAACTCTCGTCTTTCATCTCGATGAACGGTGAAATGCACTCAAATGCGTTCCGCGACCAGATCATGCGCGTGGCCAAGGGCGAAGCGTCTGAACACGACAAGCATAATGCGTTTTATGACGAATACCTCGCTGTGATGGATATGACCGCTGAATTCTATCTCTCCACCGTCGAGCGCATCTTCAAAGGCCGCGATATTGCGCGTAACGAATTTGTTGTCGATGGCCGCAAGGTTGATATCGGCAAGATCACAACCGTTGCTGTGAAAATCGTCGAAGGCGAAAACGATGATATTTCTGCGCCGGGTCAATGCCTTGCAGCGCTTGATCTGCTGACAGGTCTGCCAGACAGCAAAAAAGCCTCCCACCTTGAGCCAGGTGCAGGTCACTTTGGTATTTTCGCGGGCGGAAGCTGGCGCAAGAATATCCGTCCGTTGGTTTTGAACTTCATCGACGCGAACAACGGTGACGTTGTTGCAAATAAGCCTGTGAAACTCGCCGTCGCTACATAAATCTATTTCGGGCGGCGATCAGCGAAATCGCGTTTGCCGCCCCAAATACTGCTTGTGCCTCATCGGCACATACTCGCATTTAACCTTACATTTAGCGCAGAACGAGCGGTTGTCTCAGCCAAGTTTTGATCGATTGCGTCACCGCGTCTGGGTTCTCAAGCGTTGGCAAATGACCCGCGTCTCCGATGACTTCCAGTTTGGCGTAGGGGATAAGTTCGGCCAAAAATTCGTGGCGCTTCAGCGCATTTTGCCCATCATGTTCACCACACATTACCAGCGCTGGCTGCTTGATCTTACGCATGATGTTTTGTTGATCTTTGCGGCGTTGCATCGCGCGGGCTTGTCGTACGTAGACGTCAGGGCCCAGCGCCTTGGCCATATCGGTGACAAGGGACACGACGTCATTTCGGTAAGGACCGGGTGCCAGCCAAGCAGGGTTCATTTCTGCGCGGATCGCGTCGTCAAATCGGCCTGAACGTGCCGCAATAATCAACGGCTCACGCTGTGCGGATATCTCGGGCGTATCAGCCTGCGCGCCCGTCGAGATAAACGCCACCCGCGTGACCCGCTCTGGTGCACGACGCAAAACCTCCATTGCGACCATACCGCCCATGCCCATACCCGCGAGCGCAAATTTCTGGGGCAACCAAGACAGAATAGCCGATGCCATTTCCTCGATCCGGTCGCCAGCAGTGATCGGAGCAAAAGTGATCGGCACTTGCGACGACAATGTCGCAAATTGAGCATAAAATACCCGCGCGTCACACAGCATTGGCGGGATCAAAACCAAAGGTTCGATCATAGCCGTCGCTTTCTAAAAATCATGTGATTTGCCTTCGCCTTCATGTGGCGACTTTGGCCAAAGCAACACGGAACCGCAAGGCCCAAGCACCTGAGGCGGCAGCAATCCACCGCAAAATCGTCGATACCAATGAAGCGGTTTGCAAAAGGCGCCAGACGACAACAGACCGTTTGCCCCGAGATTGGCTGTTAGCGACCGGCGTGGGATACCATCGGCTTATAAATCCATTTCACGCAAAATGCGGCTGTTACGAGGATGGCTGCAGGTACCAAGCTGATGACGACATGCAAGGCCGAGAGTGCTTGTGCGTTTTGCGTGACAATATCGCCTGTGCTCGCAAGCCAACCAGACTGCGCCAAGATCAATCCCAGAACAGCGGGCGCCAATGCGTTTGCAATCTTTTGACCAAAGAGCCAGACCGCCGAGAATGCCCCCTCAATGGCCTGACCGCTCTCGGATCGGGTGACGTCCATCAAGTCGGGGTACATCGCCCATGGGATTTGTTGATATGACCCATTGGCGATACCAGCCAAGACGAAAAGCGCAGCAATTGCGGTGACATTGACCGATGGCAGACTGTTATAAAGGGCGACCAGCAGGACGGCATAAAGGCACAGGCCCGCAGCCAGCGTATTGGATTTGCCAAATCGGCTTGAAAGTAGCACCCAAATCACTTGGCTTAGAATTGCGCCAACAACAAACGCCGCAAACATCAACGAGAGGGTCGACAGTGCTGCCGCTGCACCCGAAAGCGCTGTGGCTCCGTTATCGACAATTAGATAAATTGCGGCCAGCGGCAGCCCTGCGGTGATCAAAGCAATCGCAAAAGTCATCACACCGTAGAGCGCAACAAGGCACATAAACGGCCTATTGCGCAGAACCAATTGATACATGCGGCGCAGGTCCACAGTTGTCGCTGTCGCAATACGCGGCGCGTTGCGCGTGGCCCAAAGTGACACCCAAACTGCCCCGATCATCAACGGCGTGACCGCAAAGGCCGCTGCCGCATAGCCCATTTCGCCTGCCAAACCTGGGATCACGGCCCCGCCGATCAGGATACCGACCGAGGCAAACCCCATGCGCCACCCCGTCATCGCAGACCGCTCCTTAGGGTCTTGGGTAATTTCGCCCGCTTGTGCGCCGTAGGGAATGGCAACCATCGTAAACCCAACTGTCGCCAGCCCGAAAAAGGCGATGACCCACGCAAGGTTTCCAACCAGCGTCATGCCCGCAGGCGCAGCAAAAATACCGACCATACCGATGGACAGAACTACCGCTCCAACGGCCATCTAAGGGGCGCGACGGCCATAACGGCTTTGGGTGCGGTCAGACAGATAACCGACAAGCGGATCTGTCATCATATCGAAAATGAGAACGCCAGTCGTGACCAGACCAGCGATACCAACGGGCACCCCCAGCACGGTCGTCAGATATGTCAGGATCAGAAGTTGTTTGACGACAACAAAGACGACAACGCCAAGATCGGCTAAGCCCCATCCCGCCTTTTGACCAAGTGAAAGTGCCATGGTGTCCCCTCCCAAGGATCGTTGGGATCACGCTATGGCACGTACGGCCATATGCAAATCAGACCTTGCGTCAGATGCGTTTAAACGCATCCTACCTTGATGACGTCCGCAACAGTCGTTGAGATCAGATCGAGACAGGTCTCATCCGAGAACCGGTGATCGGCACCGTCGACCAATGTCAGCCGCATATCGTCCCCAGTGGCATGAGCCAGCAACCGAAGCGCCACATCCATCGACACATCTGCGTCTGCAGTCCCTTGCAAGAACCGCACGGGAAACGGCAGGTTCAATGGGGCGCGCAACACAAGGCGGCCCCGCCCCTCTTCAATCAACCGCTTGGTAATAATATAAGGCTCGCCATAGTCGGAGGGCAAAGCAACCTGCCCTGCCGCGAGTTCCGCTTTCTGCGCGTCCGAAAATCCGGCCCACATACTGTCTTCGGTGAAATCGGGCGCTGCGGCAATCGTGACCAGCCCCGCAATCCGCTTAGGCATCTCGCGCGCGACCAGCAGTGAAATCCACCCGCCCATCGACGACCCGACCAAGATCAATTTACCCGCGATCAATCCCAAGGCCGCAACCGCATCCTCAAACCAGTCGCCAATCGCCCCGTCGGTGAACGCACCCTCGCTTTCACCATGCCCCGAATAGTCAAACCGCAAGAACGCGCGACCCTCAGTGCGTGCCCAAGCCTCCAGATGCACAGCCTTTGTACCGCCCATATCGGACTTAAACCCGCCCAAGAATACGACCGCTGGCCCCTCACCGTCGGTGAGATGATAAGCAATGCGGCGGCCTTGTGGGGTTACGAATGTTTGCGTCATCTCTCGATCTCCGTGCGATTTATCTTTGTGTAGCGCCCTGCGCTTGACAGTGCAGCCCTCGATCTTCATTTAGGCCTAACATAAACCCGCAACCGAGCGCTTTGTAGCCGCTAAACAGACGAGGATGCCTCAAATGGCCCAAATCTCCCTGACATTTCCCGATGGTAACACACGTCAATATGACGCTGGCATCACAGCCGGCGAAGTGGCCGCTGACATCTCCACATCCTTGGCCAAAAAGGCGATTTCTGCAACCGTTGACGGAGCCCATTGGGACCTTCAATGGCCGATCAATGCAGACTGTGCAGTCGCGATCAACACAATGAAGGACGAAGAGCCTGCGTTGGAGTTGGTTCGCCACGACCTCGCCCACATCATGGCCCGCGCCGTGCAGGAAATCTGGCCTGACGTGCAAGTCACCATCGGCCCTGTGATCAAAGACGGCTGGTACTACGACTTCGACCGCAAGGAGCCGTTCACACCCGAGGACCTCGCGGTCATTGAAAAGAAGATGAAAGAGATCATCAACAAGCGCGAACCTGTCCGCACCGAGATTTGGGAGCGCGCGAAAGCGATTGCCCATTACGAGGCCAAAGGCGAGCCCTATAAGGTCGAGTTGATCGAGAGCATTCCGGGTGACGAGCCCTTGCGCATGTATTGGCACGGCGATTGGCAAGACCTCTGCCGTGGTCCGCACCTGCAAAACACAGGCCAAGTGCCTGCGGATGGCTTTAAGCTGATGAACATTGCGGGCGCTTACTGGCGCGGCGATAGTGACCGTCCGATGTTGCAGCGCATCTATGGTGCAGCCTTCACAAACAAAGAAGGTCTGAAAGATCACCTGCACCGCCTTGAGCAAGCAGCCCTGCGCGATCACCGCAAGCTGGGCCGCGAGATGGACCTGTTTCACATGCAAGAAGAGGCCCCCGGTCAGGTGTTTTGGCACCCGAACGGCTGGACCATCTACACTGAACTGCAAGACTACATGCGCCGCCGTCAACGCGCAGGTGGCTATGTCGAGGTAAACACACCGCAGGTCGTAAACCGCAAGCTTTGGGAGGCCTCTGGTCACTGGGAAAGCTATCAAGAGAACATGTTTATCGTCGAAGTGGACGAAGATCACGCACGCGAAAAGACAATCAACGCCCTGAAGCCGATGAATTGCCCATGTCACGTGCAAGTGTTCAATCAAGGCCTGAAATCCTACCGCGAATTGCCGCTGCGTATGGCCGAGTTTGGCTCCTGTAACCGCTACGAGCCATCAGGCGCGTTGCACGGTATCATGCGCGTGCGCGGCTTTACCCAAGACGACGGGCACATCTTCTGCACAGAAGAACAGATCGAAGACGAAACACGCATCTTCATCGAATTCCTTTCTGCAATCTACGCAGAGCTTGGCTTCTCCAACTGGTCGATCAAACTGTCCACACGGCCAGAAAAGCGGATCGGCTCGGATGACGTCTGGGACAAACTTGAAGCAGCGCTCGGCAATGCTTGTAAGGCCGCGGGCTACGACTATGAAATTCAAGAAGGTGAAGGCGCGTTCTACGGGCCAAAGCTCGAATTCGTGCTGACCGACGCAATCGGGCGCGATTGGCAATGTGGTACATTGCAAGTCGACAGCAACATCCCAGAACGTTTGAACGCGTCGTATATCGGACAAGACGGCAACAAGCATACGCCCTTCATGCTGCACCGCGCGACACTCGGTTCATTCGAGCGATTCATCGGGATCATGATCGAAGAGCACGCGGGCAAACTGCCGTTCTGGCTGGCCCCGCGTCAGGTGGTTGTGGCGACGATTGTGTCGGACGCCGATGACTACGCGCATGAGGTTGTGGCAGCGTTAAAAGCCGCTGGCGTGCGCGCAGAACTCGACACCCGTAACGAGAAGATCAACTATAAAGTCCGCGAACACTCCCTCGGCAAGGTCCCTGTTATCCTCGCCATCGGTGCGCGTGAGGTCGAGGAAAAGACCGTCAGCGTGCGCCGTTTGGGCGAGAACAAGACATCTGTAACATCTTACGACGAAATTGTTGCAGAACTCAAAATCGCAGCCACGCCACCCGACCTACTGTAACATTCCAGCACTGGAACCTGTAACAAACCCGCCGATTTTGCGATCGGCGGGTTTGTTTTTGGTGCCCTTAGCGTGATTCATGTAAAATGCGATCACAAACCGCTCACGGGATCGCGATGCACGGTGCTGTGAGTGGATATTACGAGGGATTTACCGCTAATCTTAGTTCAACGCCAAAACGCGTTAACGAGTTAAAACACTGACACACAAGGAAACTTTTTCATGTCCAACGTATCTAAGACCCTTATCATCGCAACTGCTGTTGCATCCGCTCTGACTGGCCTTGCCAACTCCGCTGCTGCCGCTGGCGACGAAAAGTGCTTCGGTGTCGCACTTGCCGGCGAGAACGATTGCGCAGCTGGCCCAGGCACATCTTGCGCTGGCACATCCACAGTTGATTACCAAGGCAACGCTTGGTCGCTCGTTCCAGAAGGCACATGCGAAACAACAATGATCGAAGCAATGGGCGACATGCCAGAGCGTAAGGGTTCCCTTGTTGCTCTTGAGCGCGACATCCCAGCATAAATGACGCGTCGGCGGGGGGCGTTTGCCCCCTGCCACTCCCCCAGAATTTTCGGTGATTTCCATGTTAGATGCCAGCAGCGACAACTGCCTCCCTCCCCTTGCCGGTGTCGGATATAAACCACAGCATTACATGGACATCATCCAAGGTTCTGGCCCGCTTGGTTGGCTAGAGGTCCACGCCGAAAACTATATGGGCAACGGTGGCCGCCCGATTGCGCAGCTTCGCCAACTGTCTGAAAAATATCCAATTTCTGTGCACGGCGTTGGTCTGTCGATTGGGGCCGAAGGTGATTTGGACACAGCACATCTGGCACGTCTAAAACATCTTTGCGACTGGCTGAACCCTGCCAGTTTCTCCGAGCATTTGGCATGGTCGACCCACGACAGCCACTTCCTCAACGATCTGCTCCCCCTGCCCTATACAGCGCAAACTTTAACCCGCGTGGCCGATCACATTGATCAGGTGCAAGAAGTCGTGGGCCGTCAAATGCTGCTCGAAAATCCGTCCAGCTATTTGGCGTTTGTTGAAAGCGAAAAGGACGAGACCGCGTTTCTGGCCGAGATCGTCAAGCGCACAGGATGCGGTCTGCTGCTTGATGTAAACAACGTCTTTGTCTCGGCAACCAACCTTAAAACCTCGCCCCAAGTCTATATCGATTCATTCCCGCTGCACGCCGTGGGGGAAATCCATTTGGGCGGCCACGACGAAGACGCTGACGAAACGGGCGCGCCGTTGCTCATCGACAGCCACGGCAAAGCGGTCGTTGATCCCGTTTGGGCACTGCTCGACTACACACTCGCGAGATCTGGTCCCAAACCGCTGTTGATCGAATGGGACAATGACGTACCTGAGTGGGCCGTCTTGGCGGCGGAAATTGCACGCGCTGACGGCGCTTTGGCGCTCGCATGAAGGTCACCCAATCCCAGTTTCGCGCAGGTCTGCTTGATCCGTCACTGCCCGCCCCCAAAGGCCTTGCAAACCCAGACGGTGCGCAAGCCAGCAAGCGGTTCGACGTCTACCGCAACAATGTGGCCGTCAGCCTCACAGAGGCGCTCATCGCGGCCTTCCCTGTGATCTACAAACTCGTCGGCGACAAGTTTTTCCGCGCTATGTCAGGAGTTTACCTGCGTAAGCATCCGCCATCCTCACCGCTGATGATGTATTACGGCGATAAGATGCCGCAATTCTTGCGCCGCTTTGATCCCGCAAAATCCCTGCCCTATCTGTCTGACATGGCCCGCGTCGAACTCGCCATGCGCCACAGCTATCATGCCGCCGACGCAACCCCGATTGATGCGCAGGCTTTGGCGTCCTTGGCACCTGAAAAACTCATGGGAACCAAGTTCACCTTCGCGCCCGCGACCCATGTTTTACCCAGCGAGTTCCCGACCTATAGCATCTACCGCGCCAATACCGTGGCAGACGCGCCAAAGGCCGTGATGCGCCCTGAGGCTATGCTGGTCACACGCCCACAATTCGACCCCAAACAGACGCTGATTTCCGCCGCATCCGCCACGTGCATCGCCTCCTTGATGGAGGGCAACGCGCTTGGCGTCGCGATGACGGCCGCGGGCAACGAGCTCGACCTTGGCGCAACGCTTGGCCTACTTTTAGGCCTAAACTGCATCACCGCACTTACCTGAAAGGCCAGACCATGCTTGCACTTTATAACAGCCTCACTGCGCGGCTGAATGACCACGGCGATATCGTTTTGCCTACTTTGGCACGATTGATTTTTTCAGGGGTTTTACTTGCCTATTTCTGGAAGTCAGGCCTTACGAAATTGGGAGACGGTTTCTTTGGCTTTTTAATGCCAAGCTCAGGCGCCTACGCACAAATCTTCCCAAAGGCGTTCGAGGCCACAGGCTATGACACCTCACAACTGGGCGTGTTTCACTGGGCTGTTGTGACAGGTGGGACGCTTGCGGAATTCGTCCTGCCAGCGCTCATTGTCTTGGGGCTTTTGACGCGACTGTCAGCCCTCGGCATGGTCGGATTTATCGCTGTGCAATCACTGACGGATGTCTTTGGCCACGGCGCGGAATTGGGCAGCTGGTTCGAGCGGATGTCAGGCGAATTGATCGCTGATCAACGCAGCTTCTGGATCTTGGGCCTACTTATTTTGGTGTTCAAACGCGCAGGACCGCTGTCGCTCGATCGATTCTTTAAAAATGCGCCTTAGGCTCGTCTGGTTTACCAGCAGCCAATGCCAAAACGCCACCTAAACCCGCAAAACCAATGGGAAACATTGTGCCGACGTTGAAGCCAAAAGCAACATAGAACAACACTGCTGAAATAATCATTAAGCCGCCGCCCCAGAGGGCGCGCATTTTGGCCATGGCGCCGCCTGCGATGGCGAGGAGTGGGGCCATGAAGCTCGCGAAGCGGATGAGGCTAGGGTTTTGCAATGAAAACAGTTCGTTGACCTCGGGCCTTGCGGCGGAGAGTTCGGCGTAGCCGTAGCCTGCGAGGCCTACGACGATGCCCATGAGGCCTGCGATTATTCCGAGCATGAGGGCTGCGTTGCGCATGTGTTTTCTCGTTTGGATATAGTTAGGATCTCAGCACAGATTGTGCAACGTCGGGCTTCCAGCCTATTGACCAGACGCCGTTTTTCTCAATGACTGGACGTTTCATCAGGGTTGGGTGTGTGGCCAGTAAGATGCTGGGATCGCTGACTTTTTCAGCGTCAGACAGGCCCCGCCATGTGATTGAGGCGCGGTTGATTGCAGCGTCGCCGAACGCGGAAATGATGGTTGAAATCACGTCCGCTGACAGGCCATCTGCGCGGACGTCGATGGCCTCAAAAGTCTGCCCAGAGGCCAGAATTTCCTTTTGTGCGCGACGACAGGTATCACATGATTTTAGGCCGTAAAACTTCATCTTTTCAGAACCTTAGGGGAATTTAGGGGGTTTTGGTGATTTACGTGCACTCAGCGTGCACCGCGCGTGCACCGAAATTACACCCAAGAGGCCAGAATATCCGCGTCCCAGCCCAGCGTGTAGCAGGTGCCGTCGGTGATCACGGGGCGGGCCATGAGGGCGGGCGTGTCGGCCAATTGCACGTCGGCCTCGCTCTCGCGGATCCATGCGTTGAGGTTGCGGTAGGCTTGCGATTTGCGGTCCACGAGGTTGTCGCCAAACTCGGCGATTAGCACGGCCCATTCTGCCTCTGACAGCGGATCGGCGCGGATATCGCGGAAGGTCACGTCAAGGCCCGCCTCGGCAAACGCCTTGCGGGCTTTGTTACAGTCGGAACAGGTGGGCAGGCCGTAAAGGATCATGGTGTGACTTTCGCTGTGGTTGGCAGACCATTCCACATTCCGCAGGGCATTGCCAGAATGTGGAAGCGTATCGTCACAGATTTACCAAACAAGCAGGCGCGGCCAGCACTTGACCACGGGTGTCGGCTTTGGCGTAGCGGCAGTTCCGCGCTTTTCGGTCTCTTCTGCAAGACGGTCGAGCATGTCAGTTTTGATTTGCTCAAATACCGGCTTCGTCTTTGTGTTCTCAGTCATTTGCATATTAACCCCCAGGTAACGATGAGTGATGAGGACAATTTAAAGGATAGTGCGGGGCTAAGAGATGGGAACCGCAGAATAGAATTCCCCGCACCCTACGTCACTTGGGTGATTGTTGTTTAATATCAATGGGATAAATTTTTGATCACTTGGTCAGGGCGCGGGCCAAAACGCATAAAATGAGGGGGAATATTGGCGGTCTGTCTTCAGCTTGGAAACAGTCCCTGCCCTTTAGGATAGGGAGAGATCCGAATCAGAAACTGTTGAGAACAGTTTCCGGATCGAGCGCGCGCAGCGCAGGGGGAACGATAGACGCAAACGACCCGATCAGTTACCAGCCGCGCCCGAACCGAGGGGTGGGTGCAAAGCGCCCGCCCCGTGGGGGCGGTTCGGGCGCTGCCCAACTTTGTTGGGCAATTACCGTTCAGTATAGGTTCAATGACCTGCCTAGCGTCGCCGAAAAATCTTTGACGAAATCCTGAGAGCGGTCAACATTCCACATAACCGTGGTTAAGTGATTAGTATCAAAGTGAGTCTGCTTTTGAGCAAATTTTTCGTCGTTGCATATATAAATTACCGGCTTCCCCAAGCCCTCTGCATAGCCTGCTTCCCAATAGGCACCCGAATTATCATGAGTGAGATCGACCACGACAAAATCAGAATCAGAA
>DFSO01000094.1:57409-75412 GCA_002378665.1 Loktanella sp. UBA3435
AATCAGAATCAGAAATTTGCTGGCGCATGATGTTATCAATAATTCCCGCTCTCGCGACTGCGCGAACGTCGACAAGTTCATAGCCCATGTCTGACGCCGCGGGCTTAATAACTTCGCTATAGAATTTTTCCAAAACTTCATCACCAAACTTCATCGCCATAAACCCGAGCGTTCCACTGACCTTTCCTCGCTTCATGGCATGAAAGTGCTCCCATCCGGCAAAGGTCAAAAAATAACCATTTGGATGCTGGGTGCTGCCATAGTTTCCACTTAAAAGCATACCCGTTTCGATCGCCAACTTAGCTAATTGAATTAGTTGCTGGGCGTCAGAGGTTCCGACTCGCGCCCTGGTAATTCCGTCAATTCTAAAGCCACCCCCAGTTTCTAAGTAATGACGGCCAATTTCCCGAACCAATCTCGTAATCTGCGTCATTGGGTCCGGAATCGTTGGATTAGAGTTCTTCAAGCTTTCGACATCGTAGGTCGTGAGTAGCGTTTGAGCTTCAGATTCGATATCATTTTGCAGCCTAAGTCGCCGCGAAAGTGCTGCCCTTTCAGGATGACTGAGCTTGAGTGTGCCACCGGCTGTAAGTTGAGCCACCAGAGACCCCGACAAACTAAAGTTACCGCAGCTATCACAATAGTAACCTGAGGCGTCGCCATTGACAGCAACCGTTTCGACTCCCTCTCCATCAGGACTCATACATACGGGGCAAAGGCGCACTCGAACTATCACTTTCTACCCAACAGCCTCCATAAACTCTCGCCACTCACCCTTGCTCATGCCCGACGTCTCTTGCGTGACTTCTTCACCCTTGAGCATCTTGCGCACGCATTCCAAAGCCTTGCCAGACAAGTTCGCCCCACCCATGCGGTAGTCCTCGAAGGCTCCGTATGCAGCAGGGACCCAGTCGGCGACGACTTTGCAGATTGCGTCCGCATAGACCCGAATTTCGTATTGCGCGTGGCTGTCTGCACGTAGGCGCAGGAAGTGGAAGAGGTTGTGCAGGTCCACTTTCCAGTACCATTGTGTGTAGATGTTTGCGGGCAGGTTCATGCGGGCGAGTTCGCGGGCGAGGCCTTGTTTCTGGTTCCCGTCTGCGTCGGTTTCCCCAATCATTTCAGCGTAGTGGTCGTAGGTGCGTGCGGCGTCGCCTTTGAGAATTTCGAGGACCCGTGCGGCTTCATCGCCTGTTAACGCTTCACCCCTACCTTGGTTATTGATCACAGATTGTGCGGCCAAATGGGAGGCTTCGGGGATGTAGAATTCACGGTCGAGAATTGAGTAGCGTGCGGAGTATTCGTTGACGTTTGCGGTGCGGTGGCGGATCCACTGGCGGGCCACAAAGACGGGCAGTTTCACGTGCAGTTTGATTTCGCACATCTCGAAAGGGGTGGAGTGCCAGTGACGCATGAGGTAGCGGATGAGCCCCTCGTCGTTTTGAACGGATTTGGTGCCTTTGCCGTAGGAGACGCGGGCCGCTTGGCAAATGGCCTCGTCGTTGCCCATGTAGTCGACGACGCGGATGAAACCGTGGTCGAGGACTTCGTGTGCTTTGTAGAGGTGATCTTCCATGCCAGGTGCTACGGCACGCAGGGTTGGTTGTGGGTTGGCGCGCAATGCGTCGATTTCGGCCAGTTGGTCGGGTGTCAGCGGCATTGTGCGCTCCTTCGGGTATGAGTCGTGGGCTACTATATATTGTAGGACGCTTTGAGCCACCACTAGATGCGCGGATGTGTGAGAAACTCAATACAGGTGCTAGAAATACGTGCGGTTGGGGGGTTCGTCATTGACTCCTATGGGCGCTAACCAGGTGATTGCGCAACTCTTTGAAAATCTACAGGCTGCTTTGATCATGTTCCGACTACTTGCCACGATATCCGCAATTGCAACGCTCAGTGCGTGTAGTTCACCACAACCATTTGATTGGGCCACGGAAAACGGCACGGATGAGACTTTGGAAACGATTGATCCGACCGACCCGAACATCACTGTAGACAGCAAGTTTGCTTATGATCGCGCGCGCGGATTGACGATGAATAGCGTTGAGTATGACTCTGAGAACGATGAGCTGATCATCAACAACCTGCCTTTCGATGGACCATCAGGTCGTTACGATCGCTTCGGGAACGTTGGTGCAGCGGGCGCCTATGAGAGCCGCCAGACGCAGTATACGGGGCGGGTGAAGCACTATGCTGTTTTCTTGCGGTCCGAACATATTGAAGCAGCAGCAGCGGGTGCCGACTGGGTTGAATTCGGATATGGCGGCGCAAATATCACGCGCGACAGCTTTAGCGCCCCGATTGACGGCGAATACGTCTATTTTGGCGACTACGCGGGCGTGCGGACATTCTCGGACCGATCGGGCCTCGAACTTGTATCGGGAGACGTCAGTATCCTGCTTGACGTCAACGATTTTGACCCTGTTGATGGCATCCAAGGTGCGATTGTTGGCACTATCTATAACCGCAGTATTTCGGGGCTCGTCGGCAGTGCCAATGCAAGCCTACAAAACGTCGGTTTGGTGCTTGTGGAATTCACCACCGATGATGGGACGTTCAATGGCGGGGGTTCTGTAACCTCTTTGGCGAATGGCACTGACGGTGGATCAGGGAGTTTTGATGGCTTTCTCGCAGGACCGAATAGCACGGATATCGGCGCGAATATCGTGATGGAGGGCCCCGCCTATAGCCAGAACGTAGCTTTTGATGTTGTGACCTATCAAGTGACGGAAGAGGTGTTAAATCCGGTTACGGGTGACGTCGTTTCAACCTTTGTGACCTATGGTACGGCCTCTGGTTTGACCAACGATGAACGTGGGGCAATTCAAGACTTGGTTGACAGCGGTCAAACGATCCCTTTCCAGTCATATAACCCGCTCGACATCCCGTCGAATGCCGTGATCACTGGTACTGCCATTGATTACCAACTTTTTTGTTTCGGGATTTGATGCGCGTGAAATTGGTGTGCTTGTCGCGGAGCAGCAATAAATGACACGCGGTGCAACGTCTGCATTGCGTCAAATAGGTGCGCCGTTCTACTTATGGCTTTGACTGCAACCCAGAGCACCGCCCAGACAGAGCCTTCGCGGCTTTCCCTAGCAGATGCGCCGCAGGCCGTTGAAAACCTCATCGGCAGCGGCCAATTGACAGCCGCACGTGAAATTGCGTTGGCCGCTCTGCGTGCCGCCCCTGACAATCCGCGTTTCATGCTCTCGCTTGCACGCACTGAGACCCGCCTTGGGAATTACGCCTCTGCTATCGCTCTTGGTCGTAAGGCTTACCGGACAACCAACGATCCGCAGATAAAGTTTTATGCCGCACAGACCGTCGCCCAAGCCCATACAAGCGCTGGCAATTTAACACGCGCGCAGCTTTGGCTGCGCCGCGCCCGCCAATTTGCGCCCAATGCCGAAATTGCAGAGCGGGTTGCTCCAGACTTTGGCAAGCTGCGCGCGCAAAATTCGTGGTCTACGTCGCTTTCCTTTGGGATTACACCGACGAGCAATATCAACAACGGCAGCGCTAATTCAGAATTCGTGCTACCAGGTCTACCTTACATCTTAACAATTAGCGGCGATGGGCGGCCCTTATCAGGTATCCAGATTTCTGGCGGCGCAGATTTTCGTTACCGTGTGCTCACGTCCGAAAATTCGGCAACGTTTCTGACCGCCTCGGCCAATGCCCTGACCTATACGCTGAGCCAATCCGCTCGTGCGCAAGCGCCAAGTGCGAAGGGCAGTGATTATTCCTATGGGGTGCTTTCGTTTGGCTTATCCCATCGTCACATTTTGGCAAAAGGTGCGAACCCAACCGAGTTCGCCTTGCGTAATAGTCGGACGTGGTATGGCATGGATCCCTATTCACGCACTATCGATGGCAGTGTTACTCACATATGGAAATTGGGTGAAACCGACAGCTTGGCAGTGCGTGCCTTAGCCCAAAAAACCGTCTATTTCGGTGTTGAGCCTGTACGCCCCGAGGATGAACCGACTAAAACACGTATCCGTCAGTCGGCCTAGGTATTTCAGCCCATTGGACCCATGCTATGGCGGGTGGTGATAGCTATACTCTTGGTCTTACGCTCCGAGATAATCAGTCCAAGGCGCGCGATTCAGATTACAAATCGGTGGCTTACTCTGCGAACTACGATTTCGCAAAACCCGTTGCGGGTATGCGTTTTGGGTTTGGTGCCGATATCGAATCCCGCAACTTTGCCTCGTCGATTTACGCAGCGGGCCCGCGCGAGGACGTCTCCGTCGGTTTGGAAATGTCAGTTAACTTTTCAAATGTTGAATTTTACGGCTTTCAACCAATTGTCAAATTCGAGGCCCGCCGCAACGAAAGCTCGGTTGCTCTGTTTGACCGCAACTACGGTAACATAGCGTTTGATCTGCGCTCGTCGTTCTAAGGTGCGTTGAAGGCTCTGCTGACTGTGCTAGGCTAAGGCCAAGCAACAGGAGAAATTCATGAGTCTTACCTATCTTCACACTATGGTGCGCGTCAAAGATCTTGACGCGTCGATTGCGTTTTACGCCCTACTGGGCCTTGTCGAGACGCGCCGATTTGAGAATGAGGGCGGGCGTTTCACCCTTGTTTTCATGGCCCCACCAGATCAGCCCGACTGCCCTGTCGAGCTGACCTATAACTGGGATGGTGACGATGGATTGCCGTCTGATGGTCGTCACTTTGGCCATTTGGCCTATCGCACATCTGATATCTACGGGCTGTGTCAAAAGCTGATGGACAATGGTGTGTTGATCAATCGCCCGCCACGCGACGGGCATATGGCGTTTGTGCGTTCACCGGACAATATCTCGATTGAGTTGCTGCAAGAAGGCGACGATTTGCCGAAAGCGGAGCCATGGGCCAGCATGCCAAACACAGGTCACTGGTAAAACTAACCGCACTTGCGATTGGTCTTTGGGCAGCGCCTGCACAGGCCTGCCGACTGGCGTTGGTGCTTGCGATGGATGTCTCGTCCTCGGTGGATGCAGCCGAGGATCAGTTGCAGCGCGCAGGACTTGCCGCGGCGTTGATTGATCCCGATGTGCAGGCTGCGTTTTTTGTGAGCGCTGACCCTGTGGCGCTTCATGTGTTTGAATGGTCGGGGCGCTATAATCAGGCGACAGTGCAAGACTGGTTGCTGATCGAGGGCCCTGAGGATTTGCTGAATGCCGCGACGCAGATCGGCTTAAGTGACAGATCGCAAACTGAAAGTCCGACTGCCGTTGGCTATGCGCTTGGCCATGCCGCGACCCAGCTTGCGAAGGCCCCGCCCTGTGCGGCGCAAACCATTGATCTTGCAGGCGACGGAATTAATAATGAAGGGTTCGGCCCCGCCGAAGCCTATGCCGCCTTCCCTTTTGCGGGCGTGATTGTGAATGGATTGGTGGTCAAATCGGGGCCAGCAACCGAGCAAGCCGCGATCATTGCCTATTACCGCGACGAGGTGATCCGAGGCCCAGCCTCCTTTGTCGAAGTGGCGGACGGTTTTGAGGAATATGCTGCCGCGATGCGCCGTAAATTGCTGCGCGAATTGACCAGCCAGATGATGGGTGCGATCCCGCAGCCACGTGGATTTGCAGGATGAAATGGCTTGTATTGCTTTGCTGCTTGACTGCGGGGGCAAGTGAGGCTGCTTGCCGTCAGGCCTTGGTGCTTGGTTTGGATGTCTCGGGGTCGGTGGATAGTGTGGAGTATCAAATGCAACGCGACGGCGTTGCGGCGGCCCTGACCTCACCCGCTGTTACAGAAGTGCTGTTGAAATCAGGCGCTGCACCTGTGGATTTGGCGGTGTTTGAATGGAGCGGTCCTGCGCATCAGGTAATGATTCAGCCTTGGGTGACGATCACGGATGCGGCTGTTTTGCTGGAGGTGGCAAGGCGGATCAGGACCAACCCGCGAGTGACAGGCAGCCCGACCACGGCGATTGGATCCGCGATGGGGTTTGGGGTGGGCCTGTTGGACCAAAGGGCCAACTGTTGGAAACGCACACTTGATATTTCGGGCGACGGGCAAGCGAATACGGGACCGCGACCACAAGACGTGGCGGCGGTGCCTACGGATGTTGTCATCAATGGTTTGGTGATTGAGGTGGCAAATATCCAAGAGCTGTCGGCATATTTCGACGCTTATGTCATTCGCGGGTCAGGGGCATTTGTGGAGGTTGCACTGGGATTTGAGGATTATGCGGCGGCAATGGAGCGGAAGCTATTGCGGGAGTTGCAGTCCTTGGCGCTAAGTGCGGCGCCTGATGATCGGCCTTCTGCCAGATCATTGCAGTAGTCTAGGCACTAATAGATGTAGCGGATTTGTTCGGTCCAGTACCGTTCTACACGGCGCAGCGACATGGTGATATCGTCGATGCCTCTGTGATCTAGCACGCCTTTGGTCATCAACCCTGCGGCATGGGTTGCAAAGAGTTTCGAGACGACCTTGCGGACATCGCGCCCTTTTTGGGTGAGACTGACGCGTACGGAACGGCGGTCAATCTCGGAGCGGTTGTGGTGCATAAAGCCCATATCGACCAGCTTTTTCAAATTGTAGCTGACGTTGGACCCTTGATAATAGCCGCGCGTCTTAAGCTCGCCAGCCGTGACCTCGTTGTCGCCCACGTTAAAGAGCAAGAGCGCCTGCACGGCGTTAATCTCAAGCACGCCAACACGCTCAAACTCGTCCTTGATCACATCAAGTAAGAGCCTGTGCAGCCGTTCGACCAGCGTAAGGCTATCGAGGTAGCTTGTCGTGAAGGCGGCGGCATGCGCGGTATTGCCCACCTCCTCCGGAATCTCGACGTCTGTATGAATACTCATGTTTTCTTCTCCAACTAAAACTACTTACTCAGTTCTGAAGGAAAACAACGAAAATTCAGTTAAACAATAAAATACTAACTATTGTTTTGTATTTTATTCAGGGCGCACAACACCTGTCGCCCCTGCTGCGATTTGGGTCACAAGGGCCAGATATTCGGGCGGTGTCGGGAATTGGCCTGCGATCCAGCCATAGATATCGTGGTCGTTTTCTTCGAGCAGTGCATCATAAAGCGTGAGCCCTGCCGCATCCATATCCGCAAGGTTACGGTCGGCAAAATCGGACAGGATCAGGTCCATCTCTTTGATCCCGCGCCGCATTGACCGCATCCGCAGCCGTTTGATCATCGTGTCGCGTGTCTCGGTCATGGTTGGGCTTTCAGGGCTGCGCGCAGTTGCTTTTCAAGTCGGCCGAGTTTGTCGGCTGATTGCACGATTTCGATCTGGAGCTTGCGGATTTCGGTCAGGATCAGATCGGCATTGCTTGGTCCTTCGTCTGAGGGCTCGTCAGGTCCGATACCAACGCCCGTCAAAAGCCAACGCAAGGACACGCCAAGCATGCCCGAAAGCATTTGTAGTCGGTTCGCGCGCGGCTCTTTAAGGTCATTTTCCCAAGCCTCCATTGTGCTCAGTTTGACACCGATTTGGTCTGCAAGGTCGGCTTGGCTGATGCCAGCAGCCTCGCGTGCACCTGCCAAACGGTCGCCAAATGTGGTTGCATCGGCGCTAAACCAATTGTTTTCGCTGTCCGTGCTCATAATTCTATCCTTCATGCTTGCGTCAAATACGCTGCCCACCCTATGACAGGTTTAGGATAAATTTACCACTGGATGCAGCACATGACTTTTCTCTCTGCGACACTCGACCGCGTCAAACCTTCGCCGACGATTGCGGTGACGACGAAAGCACAGGAACTTAAGGCGGCTGGCCGCGATGTGATTGGCCTTGGCGCGGGCGAGCCTGATTTCGACACGCCGCAGAACATCAAAGACGCCGCGATCGCCGCAATCAACGCGGGCAAGACAAAATATACGGCTGTTGACGGCATTCCCGAGCTGAAGAAAGCAATTTGCGCCAAGATGAAGCGCGACAATGGGCTGGACTATGTGCCTGCGCAGGTGACTGTCGGCACAGGCGGCAAGCAGGTTTTGTATAACGCCTTTATCGCGACCCTGAATGCGGGTGACGAGGTGATCATCCCAGCGCCCTATTGGGTGTCCTATCCTGACATGGTGCTGCTGGGTGGTGGTACGCCAGTGACGATTGAGGCGCAGTTGGAGGCGAATTTTAAGATTACTGCTGACCAGCTTGAGGCCGCCATTACGCCAAAAACAAAGTGGTTCTTGTTTAACTCGCCGTCGAACCCGACGGGTGCGGGCTATTCTTGGGATGAGTTGAAGGCGCTCACCGATGTGCTGCTGCGCCATCCGCATGTCTGGGTGATGACGGATGATATGTATGAGCATCTGGCATATGATGACTTCAAGTTCTGCACCCCTGCCCAAGTTGAGCCGAAATTGTATGACCGCACGTTGACCGTGAACGGTGTGTCAAAGGCCTATGCAATGACAGGCTGGCGGATTGGCTATGCCGCAGGCCCAATGGTGTTGATTGATGCGATCCGCAAGGTGCAGTCGCAGTCCACGTCGAACCCGTGTTCAGTGAGCCAATGGGCCGCTGTTGAGGCGCTGAACGGGACGCAGGATTTCCTTGCGCCGACCAACGCGTTGTTTGAAGGCCGTCGTGATTTGGTCGTCGGTCTGCTTAATCAGGCCAAGGGTGTTGTTTGCCCCAAGCCTGAGGGCGCGTTCTATGTGTACCCTTCGATTGCAGGCTGCATTGGCAAGACTTCGGCTGGCGGTGCTAAAATCGACAATGATGAGGCCTTTGCGTCCGCCTTGTTGGAAGAAACTGGCGTGGCCGTTGTGTTTGGGGCGGCATTTGGTCTTTCTCCAAACTTCCGCGTCAGCTACGCTACTTCAAATGCAGCATTAGAAGAGGCCTGCAATCGCATCATCGCGTTTTGTGACGGTTTGAAGTAAAAGAGTAATATGGCAGGCGATCTCCCAGACTATTATTTCCGTATTCGCGAGAATGGTGCGGCGGTGTTTCGGGTTGATACCGAGAACCGTCAGCGCCGTATCGAGATGGATCAGATCGCCCTTGTGAACGTCAACAAGGGTGAGGTGAAGCCGCATGGCGACACCGCACTGACCGATACGGATATCGCGGCCATTCAAGAGTGGCTGGACAAGCGGGTACGCCTGCTTGCCCAGCGCGACATCGACGATATTCACCGTGCAGTCGACTATATGAACATCACCACCCAATGGGTGCAGTCCAAAGCGTCAGAGGCGCAGTTGGAAGATGTGACCGATGCGCTGCTACTTGCGATGCATGACTTGCGCTCGGTTCTGGTCCGCAAAAAGGCGGATCGGATGATCAAAGCGCAGGAAGAAAAAGCCGCGCGCGAAGGTTAGGTAAGACATATTGACCTAACGGCAAATCCGTGTGTAAATCGCCCAACATTTGGGAGATGACACGATGGATTGGACCACTATTTTCGCAGAGCGCATGAGCCGTATGAAGGCCTCAGAAATCCGCGAATTGCTGAAGCTTTTGGACCAGCCCGATATCATCTCATTTGCAGGCGGTATCCCTGACCCTGCCCTGTTTCCGACGCAGGCCTTTCAGGCCGCTTTTGCCGATGCGCTCAGCGCGGGCAAGCAGGAACAGGCGTTGCAGTATTCGGTGTCTGAGGGTTATGCGCCGCTGCGCGCCTGGATCGCGGGTCAGATGGCAAAGATCGGTGTACCCTGTGATATCGACAACATTCTCATTACCTCGGGATCGCAGCAAGCACTTGATTACCTTGGGAAGTTGATGCTGTCGAAGAATGACACGGCATTGGTTGGCTGGCCGACATACCTTGGCGCATTGGGTGCATTCAACGCCTATCAGCCGCAATATGACCGGCTGGTGGCCCACGGCAACCGCTCTGCTGCGGATTACGCGGAAGCGGCTGAGGCTGCTGGTGGACGTGTGAAATTTGCCTATGCTTCGGTGGATTTTGCGAACCCGACGGGCGAGACGTTGGACTTGGCTGCGCGTCAGAATATCCTCGCGATGGCCGATGAGTTAGATTGCGCTGTGATCGAGGATGCCGCTTATCAATCGCTGCGCTTTGACGGCGAGGCGATTCCACCGATGTTGGCGCTAGAGATTGCGCGCAAGGTTAGTATTGAGGATTGCCGCACGATCTATTGCGGGTCGTTTTCCAAGACGCTTTCGCCGGGCCTGCGGGTTGGTTGGATTTGTGCGTCCAAGGATGTGATCGGGCGTTTGGTTTTGATGAAGCAAGCCGCTGATTTGCATTCTTCGACGATCAACCAAATGGCGATTTGTCATGTCGCGCAAGCGATGTTTGACGATCATGTGGCCACGATCCGTGACGTTTACCGCGCGCGCCGTGATGCGATGCTAGAGGCGCTAACGGCCCATATGCCCAAGGGTGTGACGTGGACAAAGCCAGAGGGCGGCATGTTTGTTTGGGTGACACTGCCTGACCGCATGAATGGTGCGGATTTGCTGGCGCAAAGTCTAAAATCCGAGCGTGTGGCCTTTGTTCCGGGATCCGCGTTTTATGCGGATGGGTCGGGCACAAATACGCTGCGTCTTAGTTTTAGCCGTGCAGATGCGCCGACGATTGCCGAAGGGATCAAGCGCTTGGGTGCGCTGATTTCAAAGGCGTAATCCGCACTGAGCGCGTCCAGAACCGCCACATCATAAAGACGGCCGCAAAGCTAAGCCCCACAACAAGGCCGAGCCAGAGGCCGACTGGCCCCACGCCGAGCGTGAAGGCCAGCAGGTAAGATATTGGCATACCGATGACCCAATAGCTGATCGTGGCGATAACCATGGGCACGGCAGTGTCTTGCACCCCGCGCAAAAGACCAAGCGCCATGACTTGCAGCGCGTCCACGACTTGGAACAGGGCCGCCATCGCGAGGAGCGAGACGCCCACGGACAGGAGCATGTCTTTTTCGGGCTCGTTTGGATCGATGAAGGCGGAGATGAGCGCCTCGGGGATCGCGAGGAAGATCGCAACGGTGGTGAAGGCCACGACAGCGGATAGGCCGATCGCCATAACCGCGCCCCGCCGCAAGTTCGGCTCATCCTGACGCCCTAACGCCCGCCCTGCCCGCACTGTCGCCGCTTGGCTAAATCCGATGTGGATCATGAAGGTCATGCTGGCGAGTTGGATTGCGATGCCGTAGGCCGCCAGTTCGATTTCACCAATCCAGCCCATCATGATGGCTGATGCCGTGAAGAGACCGCCTTCGGCTAAGGATGTCAGCCCAATCGGCCAGCCAAGGTGAAATACGCGCCAGAAGATTTGCGGGTCGCTTTTCCAGACGTTCCGCATCAGGTCGTATTGCGGTAGTTTGATCAGACCGTAAGCCACGAGGATGACCACGTTTCCGAGTGTTACCAGCAAGGACGCAATCGCGGCCCCCTCGATGCCCATTTCTGGTGCGCCCCAATTGCCGAAGATCAGCGCATAGTTGACGATGACGTTCATGATCGCGGTGCCGATGGTGGCCCAGAGGATGACGGCGGTATGCTCTAACGCTGCAAGGTAGGATTTGAGCGTCATCACCAGCAGCGCAGGAATCATCTGCCACGCGATGATGACGAGGTAATCTTGGGCGGCGGCGGCCACGATAGGCTCTTGGCCCATCGCCAGCAGGATCGGTTCGGCCCACAGGAACGGCAGCGTGAAGATGAACCCGTAAATCACCGAGAGCCAGAGGCCCATGCGGGTGACACGGCGGACTTGGACTTCGTCACCAGCCTCCGCTGCGGCGGCCACGATGGGGGTAACCGCAAAGGCAAAACCGGAGCCTACGATAAAGACTACAAAGAACAGTGAGGATGCGAGCGTGACCGCAGCAAGAGCGGTCACGTCATACCAGCCTAGCATAATCGTATCGGTCATATGGATCGCGAATTGCGCCATGTTGGACGCGATGAGCGGCAGGCCAAGCTTCAAAATGGCGCTTCGGTGCGCCGCATATGTTTGCAATTCAATGTTCATGCGTTCAGGCTTATGCCTGTTATAACGCCCCGTCTAGCCTTTGGAGACCGTTGATGATTACCGCTGCCCAAGATTTTTACCGCAAGCTGGCGGCCAACAATTCCAAGGACTGGTGGGAGGCCAATCGCGGCACCTATGATGATGTACTCAAGCCTGCGGCCTTGGCGCTTTTGGAGGATTTGACCGCGCCTGTGGGAGAGATTGCGGGTGAGCCTGTGAAGGGCAAACTGTTCCGCCCGCACCGCGATGTACGATTCTCCAAAGATAAAACGCCCTATAAATCGCATCTACATATGATGTGGACGATGCAGGTCGAGGTGGCGGAGGCCCCTGTGTTCTTCTTTGGCATTGGCGTTGATAGCGTGACGGTTGGCGCGGGGCGCATGGGGTTTGAAAAGCCGATGCTTGAGAACTGGCGCAAGTTTGTTGATCTCGATACCAAGCGGGTTCTGGGGATTGTTGATGGCGTGAAGGCGCATGGGTTTGACCTGCGCGAACCTGCGCTGAAACGGGTGCCGAGTGGATTTGCGGCGGATCATGCGGCGGCGGAATTGCTACGGATGAAGGGGTGTGTGGCGACGAAGGATATCGGGGTGCCTGTGGATTTGGAGCCTGCGTTGCTCGCGGCATTCCGCGAGGTTGCGCCGTTGAACGCGCTTTTGTTGCAGATTGCGGAAGCGTGAGGTGGAGTGCAGTTCAAAAACCTTCAACAACCACTTGGGTTTTGAAAGGGGTTTTTGGCAGCGGAAATTGGGGGTGGTTTACTTGGGTGCCAAAAAGGAGCGTTTTTGGAACATGTTTCAAGGTCAGTTCAGCGGACTAATTTGCCGTTCAAAATATAGAATTCTATGACCTAGGAAGCCCGATACGGTAGTATCTCCCTTTTCCATCCGGCGATGGATTTGAGGTAATGTCGAGATTTCTTGGTATCGTGACTCCCCAATTTTCCGCGTTTTTCGCAACACCTTGCGCAACGCCCGAAATCGTTTCGTCTCTGCTCAATTCAGACTTGAAGACCAGAGAGCACCCATAATCGCTGACCTTGATCGATAGGTCCGCAAACTTATGATAATAAGTCCCTGTGCTTTGATTCCGGACAAAAGGTTCGCCAGCAATTGCTTGGCCAACTCTCACGAAGTCGGGCGCTGTGGTGAGACAAACCTCTGTAAAAAATTACCCGCAAAATCGGGCTGAATGAGATTTGACCCGGGGCCAGCATTTGGGCTTTCTGCAACACGAGACGGGTTTACTCATCCGGTCAAAGACATGGCAAACAAGGTGGCTGTGAAAAGTGAAGTCTTCATGCGAAAAATTTTCACACAGCTACTGCGAATTGTCAAAACATTACGTTGCAATATTCCGCCATAGAGGTTGATTTAAACCCACAACCACCGTTCGTGGCACTCGCGACACCCTTTCAAAAACGACCGTTTTTGGAAGGGTAGGTTTTCTACTGCAATTTGCTGCCATGCCGCCCCACACCACACCGTAGGATGGGTTTTAACCCATCTCGCTCCGCCAGTTGTGTTTGGGCTGAAACCCGACCATTTTCTTGGCTTTGCTGATATCATAAAACGTCTCGAACTCGCCCATCTGGCGGGTCTCGGGAACGCCGTGGTAAAACTCCGCCATCACTTCCGCGCTCGCCGCCCCCACGGATGTTTCCTCGTTGGCGACGTTGAAAATCTGATAGCCGAGCCCGTCGGTTTTCAGGCAGCAATCGACCATATGCCCCAAATCCCGCGCGTCGATATAAGCGAAAATATTGCGGCGGCGTAAGCGCGCGTTGGTCTCATAGGCCGGGAAATCACGTGCGTATTCATGGGGTTCAATGACGTTGTTGATACGCAGCCCATAGATGTCGATACCTGTGCGCGCTTGGAATGATTTGGCTGTCATCTCGTTGCAGACTTTGGACATCGCATAGCTGTCGTGCGGCACGGTTGGATGGTTTTCATCAATTGGCACGTAGTCGGGCTTGATCTCGCCATCGGCAAAACAGACCGCATAGGTCGTTTCGGATGAGGCAAAGATCACTTTTGGGATGCCGAGTTTCACGGCCGCCTCGATCACGTTATAAGTGGTCTGGGTATTGGCCTTAAAGCACTCGCCATCGGTCCCGATCATCACCCGCGGCACAGCGGCGAAATGCACGACGGCGTCGTATTTCGGCACGCCCTGCCCTGTGTTCAGCTCGTCAAAGTCCACGAATTGCGACATCGCCCCGATGACTTGGCCAAAGTCCATCAAGTCCACTTGCAGCTCGTTGGTGCCATCCCCCGAGAGGGTCTGATCGGCGTTGATGACGTGGTGCCCTTGCGCGCGCAGATATGCCACCGCATGCCTGCCCGCCTTGCCGCTACCGCCTGTGAAAAATACGCGCATGGATGTCTCCTGTTCAGGTCAAAACGCGGATCGGTGCGTCTGCTTGCCAAGCGGCAATCGCAGCGACCGTCTCGCGGTAAAAAAGAGTGAATGTTGCCTCGGTGGTATAGCCGAGGTGCGGGGTGAGCAAGAGTTTACCTGCCTCGATGAGGTCCGTTGCGCGAAGAGGGTCATCTGCGGGCAAGGGTTCAACGTCAAACACATCAAGACCCGCCATGTTGGGGTGGCCCTTAACTAGCCCTGCAAGAAGTGCAGGGTTGTCGACGATGGGGCCACGCGAGGTATTGATAAAGACTTGCCCTGCTTTGGCGGCGGCAAAGGCTTCGGCCTTGAGCAATCCTTTGCTGCGCTCTGAGAGCACCAGATGCACTGTGGTCACATCGGAAGCCGCCATCAGGTCGGTCAGGCACTCCATGCGGGTGACGCCAACTTCATCCGCGCGCGCTTGGGTTAGGTTTTGCGACCATGCGCAGACCTCCATGCCAAAGGCGCGGCCCAAAGCCGCCATTTGCGCCCCGATATTGCCCAAGCCGATCACGCCCAAGGTAAGCCCTGCGAGGTCCCTTCCCAGCCCCGTTTGCCAGCCAGCAGCGCCATGAAGACTTGCGACTTCGGGCATCAGGCGACGGTTTAGGGCAAGCATCATCAGGGTCGCCAATTCGGATGTTGTTGTCTTACGGCTCGGTGTGCCGCAAACCGTGACGCCCGCAGCCTTGGCTGCATTAAGGTCGATGGAGGCGTTCTTTGGCCCTGAGGTGACCAGCAGTTTGAGGTTGGGTAGTGCATTGATCAGCGTTGCGGGCATCGGCGTGCGTTCGCGCATCAGGCAGATGATATCGAAGGGAGTAAGCCTTTCGACGAGCGCCCTGTGGTCGGTGGTCGTGTCGTTAAAAACGGTCACGTCATAGGGTGACCAATCGGCCAGCCGCATGGCGGCATTTGCGTAATCGTCGAGAATGGCGATTTTCATGGGGTATTCCATTTAGCTATGGTTCCAGTCGTCGGGATCGTCGGAATTGTTGGGCGATAGTCCTATAATATCCCCCTGAATTGAACATCCAAGCCCAAGGACGGTGCGGTTGGCATAGGAGAAATAGGCCGAGACTTGGTTGATTTCCAAAATTTCACCGTCGTCAAACCCGACGCCCCGCAGTGCGATGATATCCGCTTCAGCAATCGTCGCGGGCGCAAGGGTGAGTTTCTGGGCGTAATCCATCGCGGCGACTTGGGCGGCCCCAAGTGGCGCATCCGTGAAATCACGCGCGTCAATCGCCCTGCGGATCGCATCGGATTTTGCGTCATCGCCCAGCAGCCTGCGCATCCCCGCATAGTGGTGATCGACGCAATAGCCGCATTCATTGAGCGACGAGACCCAGACACCCAAGGCCTCAAGGAACCACTTTGGTACAGTGTTTCCCGAATGATGCAGCACGTATTTGTAGATCGCCATGTGCCCTTCCATCGAATGGGGGCGCAGGGAATGGGCCATCATAATGTTGTCGACGTTATCGTCTGGCCCTTTGACCCGATCATAGAGCATCCGCAATTTGCCCGTCGATTGGTCGTAGGGAATGGTTTTGACCCAAGCCATGACCGTTTCCTTTCGGGAATTTCCACTCACTTTAGCGGCAATTCGCCCGAAGGAAAGCAAATCAAGCGATTGCCCCTCCCGCCCCTAGGTGGCACAATATGCGGCAAAGCAAAGAGTGAGCAGTAGCATATGACGAACGATCTTTTGTCCACCAAAAGCGCCGATGATTACAACGCCTCGTCCATTGAGGTCTTGGAAGATATGGAGCACGTCCGCCTCCGCCCTGGTATGTATATCGGCGGCAAGGACGAGCGGGCGCTGCATCATATGGTGGCCGAGATTATCGATAACTCGATGGATGAGGCCGTTGCGGGGCATGCCACTTGGATCGAGGTTGAGCTGCATGCCAACGGCCATTGTACGGTGCGCGATAACGGGCGGGGGATCCCCACCGATCCACACCCCAAACAGCCGACCAAATCCGCGCTTGAGATCATTTTCTGTACGCTAAACGCGGGGGGTAAGTTTTCGGGTGACAGCTACGAGACCTCAGGCGGTTTGCACGGGGTTGGCTCCTCTGTCGTGAACGCGCTGTCGGATCACTTGCGCGTCGAGGTGGCTCGCAACAAAGAACTGTTCATGATGGAATTCTCCAAGGGTGTGCCGCAAGCGCCCTTAGCCAAGATCGGTGCTGCCCCAAACAGGCGCGGCACCTCGGTCACATTCCACCCCGATCCTGAGATTTTCGGCAAGCTGACGCTGAAACCTTCCACGCTGTTCAAGATGGCGCGCTCCAAGGCCTATCTATTCTCTGGCGTCGAAATCCGTTGGAAGACCGAGATCAACGACGAGACCACGCCGCTGACCGCGACGTTTAAGTTTCCGGGTGGTTTGTCGGATTATTTGGGCGAGCGTTTGGGCAAGTCCACGGTTTACGCCGACAAGCCGTTTGCGGGCCATGTGTCGTTCCAAGAGAAATTCCAAGTGCCGGGCAAGGTCGAGTGGGCGATCAACTGGACCCCTGCCCGCGACGGGTTCATGCAGTCCTATTGTAACACCGTGCCGACGCCAGAGGGCGGGACCCATGAGACGGGGTTCTGGTCCGCGATTCTGAAGGGGATCAAGGCGTATGGCGAGCGTGTGAACAACAAGAAATCCGCGCAGATCACGCGTGAAGATTTGATGACGGGCGGTTGTGCGCTGGTGTCTTGCTTTATCCGCGAGCCTGAATTTGTGGGCCAGACCAAGGACCGTTTGGCCACGACCGATGCACAGCGCATGGTGGACCTTGCGGTGCGCGACCACTTTGACAACTGGCTGGCGGCCGATACCAAAGCTGCTGGTGCGATTTTGGATTTCCTTGTGCTGCGGGTTGAGGAACGCCTGCGCCGCAAGATGGAAAAAGAGACCGCGCGTAAGACCGCGACAAAGAAACTGCGGCTTCCCGGCAAGCTGACTGATTGCTCTAGCAAGGACCGTGCGGGGACAGAGTTGTTCATCGTGGAGGGCGATTCTGCGGGGGGCTCTGGCAAGGGCGCGCGCAACCGTGTGAACCAAGCGCTTTTGCCGCTCAAAGGTAAGATTTTGAACGTGCTGGGCGCTGCCTCTAATAAGATCAACACCAACGCCGAGATCAACGATCTTTGCGAGGCGCTTGGCGTTGGGATGGGGACGAAGTTTAACGTCGACGACCTGCGCTATGACAAGATTATCATCATGACCGATGCGGATGTGGACGGGGCGCATATTGCGGCGCTTTTGATGACGTTCTTCTTTACGCAGATGCGGCCGCTGATTGATCAGGGGCATCTGTATCTCGCCTGTCCGCCGCTCTACCGCCTGACGCAAGGGGCGCACCGTCTGTATGTGACGGATGACGCAGCCAAGGATGTGGCGATGGAAAAGGGCCTTGGTGGTAAGGGTAAAATCGACGTGCAACGCTTTAAGGGCTTGGGCGAGATGGACGCAAAAGACCTCAAAGAAACGACAATGGACCCGACGACACGGAAGCTCATCCGCGTGACAATCGCCGACGAAGAACCCGGTGATACGGCCGATCTGGTGGAGCGTCTGATGGGGAAGAAGCCCGAACTGCGGTATCAGTATATCCAAGAGAACGCGCAGTTTGTTGAGGAGTTGGATGTTTAAAGGATTGCGTTACTCCACCTAAGCGTGCA
>DFSO01000094.1:75710-99777 GCA_002378665.1 Loktanella sp. UBA3435
TTTTTGTGCATTTCGTCCAGTGCGTTTGCGCAGGAGGAATGCAAAGCCATTGCAGAAGATGAAGCTCGCCTTGCATGTTACGACATAGCACTAAGTGTTTTGGAAACCGAGACGGAAGTGGTTGCGGACAATGGTAAGTGGATTGTCCAAACTGATATATCTCCCCTAACCGATGACAAAAATGTATTCTTGCGCTTGTCTAGTGAGAATGACGTTCCAGGCCGCTTTGGTGGTGTCGGAAAGGGAACGCTCTGGATACGGTGCATGGAGAATACGACAGCAGTCTTAATTGACTTCAATGGTCATTACATGAGTGATCACGCTGGCGGTGGCACGGTCGAATTCCGACGCGACGATAGTCCACTTTACAAATCACAAATGCGCGAAAGTAACGACAATAGTGCCTTGGGGCTATGGAATGGAGGAGCATCCATTCCATTCATCAAAGGACTTTTAGGGCGAAAACAACTCATAGTCCGTGCTACCCCCTTCTCGAAAAGTGCAATTACGATAACATTCGATATTTCGGGCATCGACAACGCAATCTCGGGCATCCGTGAAACTTGCAGTTGGTAGCCACGATCACTGTTAAACCCGATTACTGAATAAGGGTGCGCATAATTGCGCACCTTACCTCCCTACTCCTGCACACTTTCCAGATACTCGGTCAGCGCGAGCAATTCAGCGGGGACTGGCGTTCCGATCCCGTCTTTCTCGACGATCACTGTGTCGCCCATGTCGCCTGCCCCGAACTCTGGCATGGCGCCTGAGAAGTGCGGTTTGCGCTTGAGGCCGTCGATGGTGGACATGACGTAGTCGGTTGGGAACTCGCCTTTGTAACGGGCTTTGAGTGTCGTCAGGTCGGCTGGCATTTTGATCAGGACATCGGCCATTTCGCCTGTCCCTTTGGCGTCAAAGCCGTGGCAGGAGGCGCAGTTGTCCATGTAGAGTTGCTTGCCCTCTGGCGCGTCAGGCGTCTCGACGCAGGCTGTCAGGGCGAGTGCTGCGATGATGCTCAATTTTTTCATGGGGGTGTCCTCCGCTCGTGTTTTTTACCACTTTAGCGGAGGCCCCGTTATTACGCCATGACGTAAATCAATTGAGAGAGAGATTGCCGATGGCGGCTTCAATCACGGATGATGTGTCGTCGCTATCGCCCGACACAGCCAGCCCGATAAGCGCGCCTTTTTGCCCGCCGAATGCGCGGGCGTAGTCAGCCGCCAGATCAACGCGCTCGGTGGCGCTGCCTGTCCCTGCTTGGCGCAGGGGGATCGTCACGCCTGTCCCTGATTTGCCGTAAGGTGACGCGATCACGGAGCCCACGGCGTTATTGCCGCCCCATGCGTATTGGATGACGCGCACGTCAGAGCGGCCAAGCAGCGAGCGGATGCCAGCGCCTGACAGGGTTGGGGCCACGTCAGCGGGTACAAAGACGAAGTAGAGCGAGATATTGCGGTCATCACCGCCTTTGCGGGACAGGTCGGTGGCGGGCACAGATTTGTTCACGGTCCAGCTCCAAGATGCGCCATTGGCACCCCAGTCGGATTGGCCGACACGGGACCATGCGATGCTGACCGAACCGTTCGAGACCATCGAGAGGTTGGAGCCGAAATTGTAGTCGTTCGACGAGAAGAGCGAGAGTTTCTGCTCGGACCAGCCAGAGGCAAAGCTGACGGGACCAGCAGAGGCGGCAGTAGCGGTTGAGACGGCTGCGGCGAGGAGAATGCGTTTCATAGGTCTATCCTTTTATGTTGAAATAGACCTACCCCAGCGCGCCAACAAAGGCTTGCGCGCAGATGCCGTTTCACGAAAATGTCAGGCTGGCGTGAGGTTTAGCGCCCGCGGATCGGGCAAAGCTTCACTTTTGGATCAAGTTTTGCGTATTCCACAGCGGTGATCCAATGCATGTCGGTTGGTGGCACATACTGCCATTCGGCGAGGTATTTGCGTTTCGCCTCACCGCGCAGATAGCCCGCCATTTGTTGATTGCCGATTGGTCCGACGTTCACGTTTGATCCATGAAAGCCGATCCGCGCCCTTTGTCCAATGCAGGCATTTGGCAGGGTCGTAAAGATCACGCAAGCCGAGGCGCAATAGCCCCGAATTTCGATCTGCCCGCCCCAGTTCAGGAACGCGGCACGGTCTGCCTCTGCACTGATCAACTGGCCGCCGCCATCACGGGTGATAACATAGGGTTCGGACGTCGGCGCGGGCCGCCTATCCGTGCAAGCCCCAGCCACGAGCAAGGAAAGAATTGCGCAAATACTCATGGACCGCCTCATTTGTTAGGTCTTTGCGAGTGCTTCGACCTGCACCCAAAGCGCGTCTGGCACGTCCACCTCGGTCATCACATTGCGGCTTAAGCCAGGGATGCGCGCGCCGTCTTGTGCTGCGACGGCCTCTGCAACCCGCGCGAAACGGTCGTTGAAGTGATCGCCATAGGTGGTTGGGTCGAGAAGGATATAGAACTGACCCAGCCCATGCGGTGGGCCGTCGGGGAGTTTTAGCCCCTTCACATCCAGCGAGTTCACCGAGCCTGTCATCCCAGCAGCGAGCAGTTCGACCATCAGACCAAAGCCCCAGCCCTTATAGCCGCCTGCACTGACAAGAGCGCCTTTCAGCGCCTCTTCCGGGTCGGTCGTTGGCTTGCCATCCGCGTCCACGGCCCAGCCGAGCGGGATTTGCTGACCTGCGGCCTTGGCCATCGTGATTTTGCCCAAGGCCACGGCAGAGGTCGAGAAATCGAAGTGCAGCGCAGGCTTACCTTCCCCCGGCACGGTCATGGCGATGGGGTTGGTGCCGATCACGGCCTTATTGCCGTTTGGGGGTGCGACGACCGGCGAGGCATTGGTCATGCCGATCCCGATCAGGCCGTGTGCAGCGATTTGTTCGGTGAAATAGCCCAGCGAGGTGCAGGTATGCGCGTTGGATATGGCGTAGCTCGCGATGCCATTGTCGCGGGCGGTGCTGACTGCTTGGGCAAGACCTGCGGCAAAGGCGGGCTGCGCAAAGCCGAATTGCGCGTCGGATTTCACAGCGCCTAGGCGCGGCTTGCTGACAATTGGGTAGACCGTGCCAGAAACACGTCCAGAGGCGAGCTGTGTGCAATAGCTTTCGAGGTAATAGAGGCCACAAATGACATTACCCAAGGCCTCTGCGCGGGCGACGGCGCGTGCGACATGACCTGCTTGCATATCGGCGGCACCATGGGCGATGAGGGCTGCTTTACTTTTGGCTTCAATCTCTTGAACGGTGATCTTCATAGTGTTTCCAGCCTTCCTGAGGTGAGCCTGACCATGCGGTCCATGCGCGCAGCAAGCTCTAGGTTATGGGTCGCGATCACGGCTGAAAGACCTGTGCCGCGCACGAGTTCCATCAGCGCATCAAACACGCGGTCCGATGTTTCGGGGTCGAGGTTGCCTGTGGGCTCGTCGGCCAAAAGCAGCGTCGGCTGATTTGCAAGAGCGCGGCAAAATGCAACACGCTGTTGTTCGCCACCTGAGAGCGCCGCTGGTCGGTGGTCACCACGCTCCGCGATGCCAACACGGGCAAGAAGTTCGTTCGCACGCGCATTGGCCGCAGCCTCGCTTTTGCCATTGGCCAGCTGTGGCAGCACGATGTTTTCGCGTGCCGTAAATTCGGGCAGCAGGTGGTGGAATTGATAGATAAAACCGACTTCGTCACGGCGCACGGCAGTGCGTTTTCGGTCCGACAGTGCGGTCATATCGCGACCCGAAATCGTGACCGTGCCTGTGTCGGGCGTATCAAGCAGCCCTGCGATATGCAGCAGCGTTGATTTGCCAGCACCTGAAGGCGCAACAAGGGCGACAACCTCGCCTGTTTTTACGGACAGATCAATGCCGTGTAACACGTTCACCTCGTTGGGTTTGCCGTGGTTATAGGCCTTGGTGATGCCTTGCACTTCGAGAGCGTAATCATTCATAGCGCAGGGCCTCAACTGGGTTCATGCGGGCGGCGCGGCGCGCGGGAAAGATGGTGACGATCCATGACAGACCAAGAGATAAGGCCACTGACGAGAGAACATCATTGAGGCGTAACTCTGCGGGCAATTGGTAGATGCCGCGAATGGAAGGGTCCCAAACGCCGCCGCCTGAAACGTAGTTCACAAAGCTGAAAATCGGGTCGATATATAGCGCGAAGAGGCAACCCAAGATAACACCAAGGATCGTGCCGATTGTGCCGATCCCTGCCCCGCAGATGAAAAAGATACGCAGGATCGAGCCTTCAGTCAGGCCCATTGTCCGCAGGATGCCGATGTCGCGGCCTTTGTTTTTCACAAGCATAATAAGGCCTGAGATGATGTTCATCGAGGCAATCAAAACAAGGATTGAGAGGATGACGAACATGACGTTATCTTCGACCGTCAGTGCGCGCAGGAAAGACCCAGCACTATCACGCCACGTCCAGATATAGCTATATTGTCCCGCAATGCTAAGCAGTTCAGGGGTCACACTATCCACCGCGTCAGGATCGGCCACCATCACTTCAATTTCGTCCACTAACCCCTCGCGATTAAAGAAGGATTGCGCCTCGGCCAGCGGCATATAGACCCGCGTTTTATCAATGTCGTAGCGGCCCGCGGTGAAGATATAGACCACCTCATAGGCGTTGACGCGCGGGCTGGTGCCCATCGCGGTGCGCACGCCATTGGGGCTAATCACTTTGATTTTATCGCCGACGGCGACGCCCAATTCGCGGGCCACACCAGAGCCGATGGCGATGCCGTTATAGAAGTTATTGATGCTGCCCGCACTGTCGTCTGGACGGGCGATGCGCGGGATGGTCATCAGATTATCGAGCGTGATCCCGTAAACTTCGATCCCAGCGTTGCGGTTTTGGCTATTGGCCATGACTTGGCCACGCACAAGAGGGGCTGCGCGGGTCACACCTTCGACTTTACCAAGTGCCTCGGAAAGCGCGTCGTAGTCAGAAATCGTGCGGATCGTTTGGGTCGTGCCTTCAATCGGGGTCTGCTGATACACCGTCACATGGGCGTTTGAGCCAAGGATCGTATCAACAAATTCGGCGCGAAACCCAGAGCGCACGGCCAGCGTGGCAATCAGCGCGAAAACCGCCAAAGTGACCCCGACGAGCGAGATCCACGTCATGATGCTAACGCCACCTTCCGCCCGCTTTGCACGGATATACCGCCACGCAATCATCCACTCGAATTTGGCAAAAGGGGCAGTACTGGCCATGGGGCTACCTTATCAAAATTTAAGGCAAAATGGCGGTCCGCGCCCCGATGGTCAAGGCGGCATTGGGGGCATGTGCAACTTGCTGCTTGGGGTTAGCGTCTGCCGACCAAAGTGAGGTTTGGTTTTGCGCCCTCCACCTGTGGTGCTTTGCGCAAGGCAGGTTCTTTGCGCTGTGCGGGTTGTGGGGCCGAAACCTTGGGCGCGCGTTTGAAAAAGCTGGCGATCAAGGCCAGCAAGGCCGCCGTAATCCCCCAGCCCACAACGCCACCTGTGCCAGCGGCAACAAGTCCCGCGCCAGTCAGCGGCACGGCGGGTTGAAAATCAGCCCATGTGTTTTGAAATGTCGCTACATCGGTGAGTTTTTGCGGCATGGTCAGACGCGACATGGCAGAGGCGTCGCGCAAGTTCGCCAGATTATCGCTCAGCACCGCATGACGCGCAAAGGTGCGGCGCATATCGGCCTGACGATCGGCCAGAAACTGCGTTCCGGTCATCTGATCGAAGGCTTGAGTTCGGGTGAGGCCAGAGCGCATGGCGGAGGCCTCAAAATCAGTCACAACGATAGTGAGCGCATCGACCTGCCCTGCGAGGCGTTGGGTATATTGCTGTGCGAATTCAGGATACTGGGAGAGCGAAGCACCCCCAACGAGCCCGCCTGCAAGGGCGATAATTTTGAACATCTGCTAAGGCCTCGAGTCTTTTATATTCTTTTGACGCTTTCTAGCATGCCTCGTTTACCACGTGGACCCACATTTTCGCGACCACTTGCAACTGTGCGGGGTTTGACACAAAACCGCTGCATTCTATTATTTGAAACGGATTGATATGATAGAGATTTACAAAACTGCTTGGCAGCATTTCCGGCAGAATTTGAGCACGATGTTGGGATTGGCAGCGATGCTTTTTGTTTTGGACATTGCAAGAACGAAGTGGGATCTTTCGATAGGTGCTACAATTTTCCCGCAAATGCTCGTGGTGATGCTCCTGCATTACATGGTTTTGTTTGGCGAAAAGGTAAACATGATCAAAAAGCAGGATCGTAAATTGGCGATGGCGCCCTTTGTGCGGGCATATGGTATCATCATTATCCTGACCTGCCTGACCACGATTTTGTTCCTGATGCGGTCGGGCTTGTCCATTGAACTTGCGTTGAAGCTTTGGGTTCTTGTCTTTGCCTTGTCTTATTTCGTTTTCATGGTGCTTTTGGGAACATCTCTACCAGCTTCGATGGCAGGTGATCGCTATAACCCGAAAATTAGTCTGATCCGCGCAAAGTCGACGTGGGCTGCGATTGCGGGAGGGTTTATTGTTGGGCCGTTCCTTGCGAGCGCAATTTTGCTCGCTACGGCTGTTGGTTTGGTAAGCCTCATCGACAACGCTCTTGTCGGTTATCCAACCTGGAGCGAGATGCGTCTTGTTGGTTGGCTCGTTGATTTCATTTGGAGCGTTGCCGCTCTATTCGTCTCATTGCTCGGCGTTGTTGTGCTTTGCCGTGCCTATCTACGCATCGCCCCGCCAGAGATATTGGCGGAGCTGGAATTGGCAAAGCAAACAGACGCTTAAATCGCGGCGTAGATACCTACGATTTTGGCGATAGCGTCTGCGGGTGACATCTCTTCGCTGATCCCTGTGCGCCGTGAGGTGACTTCGACAACACCGTTTTTGAGGCCACGCGGACCAACGGTGATCCGCCATGGCAGGCCGATCATGTCCATTGTGCCGAATTTCGCCCCTGCCCGCTCGTCGCGGTCGTCGTAAAGTGGGTCGAGCCCTGCTACGATGAGTTGCTTGTAGAGGTCTTCGCAGGCTTCATCTGCGGCTTCGTCGCCCGACTTCATGTTCAGGATGCCAACGTGGAAAGGTGTGACACCTTCGGGCCAGATGATGCCCTTGTCGTCGTGCGACGCCTCGATGATTGCGCCCAAAAGACGCGAGACGCCGATCCCGTGGCTGCCCATGTGCACGTTAACTTTTTCGCCTTTGCCATTGTCGACAGCCGCGTTTAGCGCGTCGGAGTATTTGGTGCCGAAGTAGAAGATTTGACCGACTTCGATGCCGCGTGCAGTTTTGCGACGCTCTTCGGGCACTTCGTTAAACAGCGCCTCGTCGTGAGTCTCGTCGGTGCGGGCGTATTTGGTGGTGAACTCTGTCATCACGGCGGCACAAGCTGCGTGATCGTCAAAATCAATCTCGCGGTCACCGAATGTGAGGTCAGTCACGGCGCTATCGTAGAACACCTCAGACTCGCCCGTTTCGGCCAGCACGAGAAATTCATGGGTGTCTTCACCACCAATCGGGCCGGAATCGGCACGCATTGGAATGGCCTTGAGGCCCATGCGTTCATAAGTGCGCAGGTAGCTGACGAGGTGGCGGTTATACGCATGCAGCGCATCTTCCTTAGTCAGATCAAAGTTATAGCCGTCTTTCATATAGAATTCGCGGCCCCGCATGACGCCAAAGCGCGGACGGGTCTCGTCGCGGAACTTCCACTGGATTTGGTAAAGTGTCAGCGGCAGGTCTTTGTAAGATGTGACATGGGCGCGGAAGACGTCAGTGATCAGTTCTTCAGCGGTAGGTGTATAGAGCATCTCGCGACCGCCGCGGTCTTTGATCCGCAGCATCTCGTCGCCGTAAGCGTCGTAGCGTCCGCTTTCGCGCCAGAGGTCCGCAGACTGGATCGTTGGCATCAGCATGGCGTGGTGGCCAGCTTTCGCCTGCTCTTCATGCACGATATTTTCAATTTTCTTGAGAACTTTATAGCCCAGCGGCAACCAGCTATAAATGCCAGCGCTTGCCTGCTTGATCATGCCTGCTTGCAGCATGTAGCGGTGAGAGACGATCTGCGCCTCGCGTGGGGTCTCTTTGAGAACGGGCAGGAAATAGCGGCTCATACGCATGATATCAGGGGCCTTTGGTAAATTGCGGTTTGTACGAAGGTTTAGGGCCAGCGCCGCGGCGTGGCAAGTAGGGGATGCAACCAAGCGCCCTCTTCGAAGAAAGTCAGCAAACGGATCACAAATTTCAACGTGATAACATTAAGTTAATCTACTGAAATTTTGAGATCCAGTTATCAGCCGCTGCCGTAACAGACCTACATGCAATAAGGCATGACAACATTTAGTTAGGGAACGAAAATCATGGCTCTTTTTAAATCCTTCGTCGCAGCAACACTGACAGCCGCAACATTCGCGGGCACAGCATATGCGGGTGGTCACTCCCAGAACATCGTCGAAATTGCAGCAGCAGACGCGCAATTCTCAACACTCGTCGCAGCCGTCACAGCGGCAGGCCTTGTGGACACATTGTCTGGCGAAGGCCCGTTCACTGTTTTCGCGCCAGTCAACGACGCATTCGCAGCGTTACCAGAGGGCACAGTTGAAACACTGCTGATGCCAGAAAACGTGGGCGACCTGACCAACATCCTCACCTTCCACGTGGTGTCGGGCAAAGTGATGGCAGGCGATATCGCAGAAGGGTCCTCACTTGTCGGCACAGTCTTTGCAGACAATAGCGTGTGCATCGCTAAAGGCGCAGACGGCGTATCCATCGCAGACGGCACAGGCATGATGGCCAATGTTGTAATCGCAGACATCGAAGCGTCCAACGGCGTGATCCACGTGATCGACAAAGTCTTGCTCCCAGGCACAGCACCAGAGTGCATGTAATCTAGCAAACCACAGGCGGCATTCCGTGCCGCCTGTACCCTTGCGAAGCGGGCCTCTTTCCACCATCTAATAGGAAAGAGTTTAGCGAGGGTGAGCATGGCGCTTCCAGTGAGAGATCAAGCGAAATATTGGGGCATCGCAATCGCGGTGTTTTTGCTGGCGCTTTGGGCACTGGGCGATGTGATTTTGCCCTTCGTCTTGGGCGGCGCCATTGCTTATCTGCTCGATCCAGTTGCCGACCGATTGGAAAAACTGGGCCTGACCCGCGTTTTGTCCGTCGCCGTGATCACAGTCATTGGGCTATTTCTGTTTTTGATCTTGGTCCTGCTGGTGTTTCCGACACTGATCCAACAGTCGATCGCGTTGGCAGAGGCCGCCCCTGCGCTGATCGATAGCTTGCAAGCCACTTTGACCGAACGCTTCCCGCAACTTTTAGATGCGGACAGCACAATTCGCCTGCAACTTGATGCACTTGGCACCAAAATCCAATCGCAAGGCGGCACGGTGATCAACGGCCTTCTCAGCTCTGCTATGGGCCTGATCAACATTATTGTCCTGCTCGTTGTTGTGCCTGTCGTCGCGTTTTACCTCCTGCTCGACTGGGACAATATGGTTGCCAAAATCGATGACATGCTGCCGCGCGATCACGCGCCCATCGTGCGCCAATTGGCGAGCCAAGTTGACACGACGTTGGCCTCTTTCATTCGCGGTCAAGGTACGGTTTGTTTGGCTTTGGGCAGCTATTACGCGATTGCATTGATGATCGCAGGTCTTAATTTTGGCCTCGTCGTTGGGGTCGTGGCGGGCTTGATTTCGTTCATCCCTTATATCGGCGCGCTGGTTGGCGGCGCATTGGCCATAGGCTTGGCCCTGTTCCAATTTTGGGGCGATTGGGTGTCCATTGGCATTATCGCAGGCATTTTCGTGGTCGGCCAATTCCTTGAAGGCAATATCCTGACGCCAAAGCTGGTCGGGCAATCCGTCGGGCTGCACCCTGTCTGGCTTATCTTTGCGCTGTCTGTCTTTGGCTCGCTTTTCGGCTTTGTGGGTATGCTGGTTGCGGTCCCAATGGCTGCGATGATCGGCGTATTCGCACGTTATGGCATTAGCCAATACCGCGAGAGCCTGCTTTACCGTGGCCTGTCAGACGCCGACGAATGACCCAGCAGTTAACCTTTGACTGGCCTATTGGGGTGGCCCTTGGGCCAGAAGATTTCTTTGTCGCCCCAGCTAACGCACAAGCCTATGCGATGCTGGCGGCACCTGACACCTGGCCTGACCGCAAGTTGGTCATCACAGGACCAGCGGGCAGTGGCAAAAGCCATCTGGCCCGTGTCGCGCAAGCGCAGTTAGGCGGGCAAATTTATGACAGCCGCGCTTTGCCTAATACCCTGCCAAATGCGGGTGAGGTTGTAATAGTAGAAGATATGGAGCTCCTGCCCGCCACTTCACAGGAGTTTATGTTCCATTTGCACAATCACCTGCGCAACACGAGTGGGTATCTGTTGATGACGGCACAGACCGTTCCGTCCCGATGGCCGCTGACCTTGCCCGACCTCGCAAGTCGTATGCAGGCCGCAACTGTCACCCGAATTGATGACCCCGATGACGGCCTGCTTGCAGCCTTGATTATGAAGCTCATGGCCGACCGCCAAATCATGCCGCCGCCAGCTTTGGTCAATTACCTCGTTCCGCGTGTGGAGCGATCCTTTGCCGCGGCCGCCGAGATCGTCGCAGCGCTCGATTGCGAAAGCCTGAGTTCGGGCCGCGCCATCAATATCAAATTGGCCGCGACATTGCTGGACAAAGCGGGCAACTCGGGGCGATAACAGTCATATAACTGCGACAGTTCCGACGGATAAGGCGCCATGATGCAAGCAAATTTTCTCGAAAGCCCGTTTCCAGTGGCCCAAGTGTTGGACATCGATCCAAGCACGCCCGCCCGCTATGTGAACCGCGAGCTCAGCTGGTTAAGCTTTAACTGGCGGGTCTTGGAAGAGGCGGAAAACCTGCGTGTGCCATTGTTAGAACGGTTACGGTTCTTGTCGATCTCTGCCACGAACCTTGACGAGTTCTATACCGTGCGCGTGGCAGGCCTGCGCGAATTGGCGCTCGCTGGCAACGTCACCCCGTCGATTGATGGCCTGACGCCCGCCGAACAACTGGTACTGATCAACGCCAATGCCCGCGAATTGATGCACCGCCAACAATCGGTATTTAATGCGTTGAACTTGGCCCTTTCTGACGCGGATATTCATATCCTGACGCGCAAGGGATTGGATAAAGCCGATCTCGAGTTCCTTGATGAATTCTTTTTAGATCAAGTGTTTCCAGTGCTTTCGCCGCTAGCGATTGACCCAGCCCACCCGTTCCCGTTCCTACCAAACGAAGGTTTTGCTCTGGCGCTGCAACTCGAAAAAATCGATGGAAAACGGTCCATGCGGGCGCTCTTGCCAGTGCCTGCACAGATCGCGCGCTTTGTGCGATTACCGTCTGAAACAGGCCACAGGTTCTTGCCACTCGAAGAGTTGCTATTGCTCCATGTTGGTCGCCTATTCCCTGGATTTGAGGTCAAAGGCAACTGCGCCTTTAAGGTTTTGCGCGATAGCGATTTGGAGCTTGAGGACGAAGCCGAAGACCTTGTTCGCGAGTTTGAAGTGGCGTTAAAACGCCGCCGCCGTGGTGAAGTTGTGCGCCTCAAGCTATCTGACAATGCGCCTAAGTCTCTGAAATCAATGATCATGAGTGAGTTACATGTCACCGACGATGCGGTGGTTGAAGTTGACGGGCTGATCGGTGTTTCTGACCTTGGCGAACTGGTGCTGGATGAACGCCCCGATCTGCTTTGGCCGCCTTTCACCCCGCGCGTGCCCGAACGCGTGCAGGATTTTGATGGCGATATGTTCGCGGCGATCCGCCAAAAAGACATGCTACTGCATCACCCTTATGAGACATTCGACATGGTTGTGCGCTTCCTTGCGCAGGCCGCGATGGACCCCGATGTTGTGGCGATTAAGCAGACGCTTTACCGCACATCGACCAAGTCCCCGATTGTCGAGGCGCTTTGCGAGGCGGCGGAAAACGGCAAATCCGTCACCGCCTTGGTCGAGCTGAAGGCCCGCTTTGACGAGGCTGCCAACATTCGCCAGTCACGCCGTCTGGAACGGGCGGGTGCCCATGTGGTGTACGGTTTCCTCAACTACAAAACCCACGCGAAGATTAGCACTGTGGTGCGCCGCGAGGGTGAGAAGCTGGTCACCTACACGCACTTTGGCACGGGGAATTACCACCCGATCACGGCGCGGGTTTATACCGATCTGTCGTTCTTTACCTGTGACGCAGCCTTGGGCCGAGATGCGACGAAAGTTTTCAATTATCTGTCGGGTTATGCGCAGCCTGAGGGATTGGAAAACCTCTCTATCGCTCCGCTTGATTTGAAGAAAACGCTGATTGATCGGATTGCCTCCGAGGCCGAAAACGCCGCGGCAGGCAAACCCGCGATGATCTGGGCCAAGCTGAATTCATTGGTTGAAGAGGATGTGATCGATGCGCTTTATGCGGCCTCTCAAGCAGGCGTGAAAATTAGCCTTGTGGTGCGTGGTATCTGCGGACTGCGCCCTGGCGTTGTTGGGCTATCGGAGAATATCCGTGTGAAATCAATTGTAGGACGGTTCCTAGAGCATAGCCGTATCGTTTGTTTCGCCAACGGAAAGTCGCTGCCATCTAAAAAGTCGCGGGTTTATATCAGCTCTGCTGACTGGATGGGTCGCAACCTGAACCGCCGTGTCGAGACACTCGTGGAAATTCAAAACGCGACGGTGAAGGCCCAGATAGTCAGCCAAGTGATGGCCGCTAATATGGCTGATGTCGCGCAGTCTTGGGTAATGGAAGCCAATGGCACCTTTACCCGCGAGCCTGTTCCCGACGATGTTTTCGCTTTTAACTGCCACCGCTTTTTCATGGAAAATCCGTCGCTGTCTGGACGCGGCTCGGCGGGGGCTTCTGACGTTCCACAACTAACACACTCCGATGACTGAGGGTCCCATCATGACGACTGAAAACGATGACGCCATCGATTGGGGCGGCTTTGGGCGGCCCTTGTTTGAGGACGCGGCCGCCATGGGGTTGGGCCGCGTTGGCGTAATCGACGTCGGCTCCAACTCTGTGCGCTTGGTTGTGTTTGATGGCGCAGCGCGCTCGCCCGCCTATTTCTATAACGAGAAAATCATGTGCGCTTTGGGTGCTGGGCTGTCTGAGACGGGCATCCTCAATCCAGAAGGTCGCGTGCGCGCGCTCTCGGCGATCCGCCGCTTTGCAGCTTTGGCCGAGGGCATGGGAATTACCCCTCTGACGGCGGTGGCTACGGCAGCGGTACGCGAAGCCAGCGACGGTATGAATTTCCGCGACGAGGTATTGCGCGAAACAGGCGTGAAGATTTGGGTTATAGACGGGCGCGAAGAAGCGCGACTATCAGCGCAAGGTGTTCTCTTGGGTTGGCCCGGCTCCTACGGTTTGGTCTGTGATATTGGCGGCTCGTCGATGGAGCTTGCCGACCTTGCAGAAGGCCGCGTGGGTCGTCGTGTAACCTCGGCCCTTGGCCCGTTGAAACTGCGCGAAATTAAGGGCGGCAAGAAGGCCGTGAAGGCCTATGTGAAGGAGACCATGGCCCAGCTTCACAGCGAAATGGAGGGCGAGAAAGCGATGCGCCTGTTCCTTGTTGGTGGATCTTGGCGGGCGATCGCGCGGATCGATATGGAACGGCGCGGCTATCCGCTGACGGTTTTGCACGAATATCGCATGACGGCGCGCCAGATCAGCAAAACCGTTGATTATATTGCAATGTCTGACCATACAGAGTTGCGCCAGCGTTGCAATATTTCGGAAAGTCGTATGTCGCTGGTGCCTTTGGCCAGTATCGTTCTTAAGGAACTCATGCGGGTTTTCAAACCCAAAGATGTGGCTGTTTCCAGTTACGGTATCCGGGAAGGGATGCTGTATGAGCAGATGCCGAAGGAGTTGCGCGAGCGTGATCCGCTGATCGAGGCCTGCCGCTTTGCCGAATCCAAAGATGCCCGCCTTCCTGGTTTTGGCCGCCATCTTTACGACTTTGTCAGCCCGCTGTTTCCACGTGCAAATTGGCAACGCAAACGGATTATCAAGGCGGCTTGCCTACTGCATGATGTCAGTTGGCGCGCACATCCAGATTACCGTGGCGAGATCACCTTTGATAACGCGACCCGCGCGAATTTGGGTGGGCTGAAGCATTACGAGCGCGTGATCCTTGGCCTGTCCTTGCTCTATCGTTACCAAAACAAGCGGGGCGGTGCGCATCTTGATCCGCTTTACGCCATGTTGGACGCCGTACAAATCCGCGAGGCAGAGGTCTTGGGCCGCGCAATGCGGTTGGGCGCAATGCTGTGGCTAAACGTCGATAAGGCACCAGGTAAGATCAAGTGGAAGCCAAAGAAGCGGGAATTGACGCTGATCCTTGCACATGAGGCGCGGCCACTGTTTGGCGAGGTCGCAGAAGCGCGATTGGCTTCGTTGACAGAAGCCTTGGGAGCGACAACAAAAGTGAAGTTCGAAAAGCCCGCCTAAATGTCGATCTCGCCCGACTCTGTGTCAGACACATAAAGCGGGGCATCTGGGCTGCGGCGGATAATGATGTCGCCGTTTGGCAGGAATTCGGGCGCTTCATAGTTGCGGATATCGTCGACCTTAGACATCAGATCCATAAGGGCTGGGCCCATTTGCTCGCCTAACTGGGCCATTGCCGTACCCATTTCTTCGGTGAGACTTTTGAGTTCGCTCATGGTTGGGCCCATCTCGTCCATCAGCCCTTGTAGCAAAAGCTGTGCTCCCTGCTCCATCAGGCTGAGGCCCTCGTCCATTTCGTCTTGGGCGGCAGCAGGAAGCGCCATGAGTGAGGCAAATGCGGTGGCGGCGATGATCTGTTTCATATGGTTAATATAGGCACCTTGCCCGCATTTACCAAATCACAAAAAAGGGCTGCGCGGAAAGCACCGTGCAGCCCTTTTGTTAAAGCGCCAAAAGCCTGCGGATTTTGTCCATCGCGCGGGTCTCACCCTCTTGGTAGCCGATTGGCTCATAAAGCCGGCCCTTGCTATCGAACAAAAGTACAGAGGCCGAATGGTCCATCGTGTAACCGCCGCCTGCGATCGGCACTTTGCGCGCGTAGATCAGGAAAGACTTGACTGCCTTTGCAACCTCTTCTGGTGTTCCCGTCACGCCAACAACGCCGTCCGCCCAAGATACGTAATCGCCTAGCACTTCTGCGGTGTCCCGCTCTGGATCAACGGTTACGAAAAAGACGCGCAACTGCTTGCCGTCTTCTTCCTCAAGGATCGCGTTCCAAGTGGCCACATCGCCCAAGGTCGTCGGGCAAACTTCGGGACAATGAGTGAAGCCAAAGAAGACCGCCGAGGGCGCACCTTTCAACGTATCCTCGGTAAAGAGCGTACCATCCGTGGCGGTCAGGGCGTAATCGCCCCTCCCCATTTTATCTGCCATTGTCTCGGTCATCTGGGGCTGGATCACCTTCACCCAAAGCAACCCAGCAACAGCCGCTGCGGCGACGGCAGCAAGTGCGATTTGAAACGGTTTAGGGCGTGCCATCCGCTTATTCCGATGCTTTGGGCATGCCGTGCATCTGCATGCCGCCCATTTTCGCGTTTGGCGCGCCGACGGGCATATAAATGTCGACTTCGCCCGCGATTTCAAATGTCAGGCGCACTTTGATGGTTTCGCCTTCGGCCAAAGGACCCGTGATATCCATGAACATCACATGGTAACCTCCTGGTTTCAGGTTCACGGTTTCGCCAGCGGGGATTACCAACCCATCAGGCAATTCGCGCATCTTCATCACGTCGCCGTCCATCGCCATTTCGTGGATTTGAGTGACCATCGAAATGGGCGACACCGCGGAAATCAGGCGGTCATCCACCGCACCATTATTAGAGATATCCAGAAAGCCGCCCGCGACGGGTGCGTTTGGCAAAGTTGCGCGGGTGAAAGCGCCCGTCAGGCTCAGATCGCCCGCGATCAATTCGACGGCGGCGGGCATTTCCATTGCATGGGACTCAGCCCGTGCAAAGGTTGAGTAGGCTACAAAAAGCAGCGCCGAGAGAACATAGTTTTTCATTTCATTTCCAACAGTCATTGGGGGCCATTGCGACCAACAAAGGGTCGCAAGCCAGATTTATTTAATATTACAAGACGTTAAGTCAGGCGACTGTTGGGGGGCCGCGCGCAAGTCTCTGGCTGTCTTGACGTTGTTCGCCCATCTCAAGTGCTGCGAATGTCAGCAGCAAAGGATCAGGTGTCAGCGTCCAAACCTTGCCCGAAGGCGCGATAACATCGGCCTGCGCAATGGTGTTACAAAACGGGCAGTGTTCCACGTGGTCATGGGTTGGCCCATCTTCACAGAGGTCGTCCAAGGTGCCGCCAATTGCAAGAAACGCGGCAACCTCGGCTTGGTCCATATCAGCAGGCGCCATGCGTACCGAAGAACCGATAGACGTCACGGCCATCAGCAAAGCCGCGATGACAATCATCAACCGATATGAAAGCGATTTGAACATAGCTAAATTATACCGCCGCGCCCGACACAAAGGAAAGGGGCTGCGTCAAAGTGGCAGATCGATCACTACAGGGAAGTGATCGGAGGCCAGCAAAAGGGCCTCGCGCAGGGGGATATTTTCGTAGCATTCGGGGTTATCAAAGGGATGCCAAATCTGCCAATGCGGCCCCAGATCACGTAAGATTGGCGAGACCATGATATAGTCGAGCAATGCGTTCCGATAAGGCTCGTCACGGCGCTTGAAACGCGAGGTTGTGGGCATCGCCCCCATTCGACGTCCGAGAGCAATCCGCGCGTGGGGATCAAACAGCCGCAAGGCCTCGTCCTCGCCCAGCACAATCTCGACACTCGAACGACCAAACAGATTTTCGTATTCATCTAGACCCGGACCGTCATTGAAATCACCCATCACGATCAAGTCTTCGCCTCGCTGCAAATGCCCGTCAACGCGTTGGCGCAACCAGATACATTGCGCGAGCTGTTTGCGCCGGTTCTCGATCGAAATGCGGGTGGCTTCAGCGTCGCTATCGGCCCCATGGGGGGCCTTTGATTTCGCATGAACCCCAATAAGATGAAGCACTTGGCCAGTTTTTGTCGTCACCGCGACCTCTAGGGGTGGCTTGGACCATGTGATTACATCTGGGGTCGCGTCGATATCAAGATCGAGCTTGAAGGCCCCGTCAAATCGTGGCGCGTCGCGGCTGCCTTTCTTGCCGACGGGGTCGCCCAATGGTGCGTGTTTGGCATCCATCAGATCAGGATCGTAGAGAAATGCAATCTCTTGCTGGGTCTCGTTATCAAAGCCGATGATCGCCTTGCGCGCGCGGAGGTTGAAGGTCTTGGCGAAAGTCTCCAACGCCACTGTCCCGTCGCGGTGGCGGCTGGTGTCCGGGGCTTCGACAATCATAACCGCGTCCAAATCCATCGTCTGAAAAACAGTTCCAAGTGCCGCCGTTTGCTGCGCCTTCGTCACGCTCCAACGGCTAGACCAGGTACCATCATTGATCAGACGGCCCGCATCGTCAAACAGGGTGTTGAACCATTCGACGTTGTAGGTGGCCAATTTCATGAGCGGCTTTCTTGGATGTCTTCCCATGCGCGGTTGATCGCGATCATGCGTTTCTCGGCAAGCTTCACGGCCTCTTCAGGCACGCCGCGTGCCATCATGCGGTCTGGATGGGTGTTGCGGACAAGATCGCGCCACGCGGATTTAATCTGATCCATCGGCATATCCGGCTCAACGCCCAGAACGTCGTAGGGATCACGGTCGGCATCGGTCACAAACTGCGCGCGGATACGGCCAAAGCGGCGGGTATCAAAGCCCCAAATTTCAGCAACACGGCGCAGGAACTCATCCTCGTTTGGATGATATTCGCCGTCGGCCAAGGCGATGTGAAACAGCCCTTCCATCAGGTCGCAAAGCGGTGCTGTATCGCCGTCATACATCGCGCCAATGCGCTGCGCGTAATCTTCAAAACCTGCGATATCTTGGCGGGCAAGGTTAAAGACGCGGGCGGCGTTGGCCTCCTCGGTGCGCGGAATGTGGAATACCTCGCGGAAGGCGGTCACCTCGTCGCGGGTCACTTCGCCGTCGGCTTTGGCCATCTTGGCACCCAACGCAATCACCGCAATTGTAAACGCAACAGAGCGGTCTAGCGGCGTGCGCAATTTTTCAAAAACCGCAGAAAGCCCCTCGCCTTTGGCCAAGGCAGAGATCGCGTCAGATATGCGGGTCCAGATTGACATGGATTTACCTTAACCGAAAAACAAGGGCTCCGTCAGAGCCGTTTTTGCATCAACACCAGATCGATCCAGCGCCCGAACTTGAACCCCACCTCGGGCAGAACCGCAAGGGTGGTAAAGCCGCATTTGATATGAAAGTCGACCGCCTTAGGGTTTTCGGCGCTAATGCCCGCGTGCATCATATGCATCCCCGCCGCTTTTGCATCGTCACAAAGGACGGCCATCAAGGCGCGGCCTACGCCAGTGCCCTGCGCCACCTTTGTCAACATAACCGTATGTTCAACGCTAAAGCGGTAGCCCTCGCCGCCCCGAAACGGAAAGTAGCGGGCGAAACCTTGCACGGTGTTTTCGGTCTCATAGACATAACAAGGCGTTGCGTCGTTTATGACGTTGGCGACTTCGGCCTCGGTTTTCTCCACAGGATTAAACGTGATCGTGGTTTCGCGGATTGCGTGGTTCCAGATTGCCACGATCGCAGGGGCATCATTTGGTGTTGCACGGCGGATCAAATGGTGACCTCACCGTTGGGCGTTTGAAACGACGCCACAAAGCGAACCCTATCCGCGGGTAAGAAATTGACCATCGAACCCCTTATTTTGCAACATTTTGTTAACATTTGCGCCTCGGGATGATGGACCTCCCACTTGAGCAAACGGCACCCACTGTCGGGGAGTTTCATTGCAGGATGTGCCGCCATGTCATCCCAATTTATCAAAGTCGGATAGCCGCCTTGCATCGGCAAAGACCCATCCGTCGGCACGGTAATTTGCCAGTGAAGATCACCCCGCGACATTGCAATTGCAGGGCCCGCGATATCGGTTTCAAGATCGTCCGCCCGACAAATCCAATTGCCCCAACGCGGAACCTGAGGCGCATTGTCGAGATCAAACCAACGCGGCCCGTCAACTTGCGCAATGGGATCAGGTGCGATCACCTCAAGGTAAAGGCCGTCAGCTAATCCCAGCAAGCGGTTATGCGTGCCAAAGCGCGGATGCTGCCCGCCCGCCAAAAGCGGAACGCCAAGTACTTCTGAAAGCCAAGCCGCCCCACGATCCAGATCGGCGCAAACAACCGCGATATGGTCTAGCTCGAACATTCCAGCACCCTTCCTGTGCCTTTTCAATCTCACGACAACGAAAACCTGTTTTACATCTTGATGCAAGACACACTGGCCCCATGCCAAACACAACCAGAGTAGTCAGGATTAAAAACCATAGGCAATCGATCGTCGCTTGACCGCGTTTTCCGCCATGATGCACGTGGCGGAATCTTGTTGATGCTCTCTGCAATCGCGACCCTCTTGGAGGCCAATTCGTCGCTTTCGGGCGTTTATGAAAACGTATTGTCGTCCGATTTCGCGGTGACGCTCAATGGTGTAGGCCTCCAGAAACCGCCGATCGTGTGGATGAACGACGGCCTGATGGCGATATCTGATCTGCTAGCCCCCCAGCAACGCCCGCGAGCCACTAAGCCCGCGCTTTTCGGATCAGCGCTAGGATATCCTCGGCCGCTTTGGGGATATTCGTGCCTGGTCCGAAAATTGCTTTGACGCCTGCGTCGTACAGGAACTTGTAATCCTGCTGTGGGATCACACCGCCGCAGATCACCAGAATATCTTCGGCCCCTGCCTCGTTAAGCGCCTTGATCAATTGCGGTGCGAGGGTTTTATGCCCTGCCGCTTGGGATGAGATCCCGATCACATGCACGTCGTTGTCAATCGCGTCTTGGGCGGCTTCAGCAGGCGTCTGGAACAACGGGCCCACATCCACGTCAAAGCCGATGTCGGCGAAGGCCGTGGCGATGACTTTCGCCCCGCGATCATGCCCGTCTTGGCCCATCTTCACCACAAGCATACGGGGACGGCGGCCTTCTTCAGTCGCGAAATCCTCAACCGATTTCTGGATCGCAGCAAAGCCTGCGTCGCCCTCATAGGCGGCACCGTAGACCCCTGCGAGGGTTTTGACCTCGGCGCGGTGACGGCCGAATTCCTCTTCCATTGCCATGCTGATTTCTCCCACTGTGGCGCGGTGGCGTGCGGCCTCGACTGCCGCTTCGAGCAAGTTACCGCCCACCCGTGCGCGGCGCGTGATCTCAGCCAAGGCTGCATCGCATTTGGCCTGATCACGGGTCGCGCGGGTTTTCTCGATCCGCGCGATTTGGGACAGGCGCACGGCACCATTGTCGATATCGCGAATATCAATCGGGTCCTCATTATCCTTGCGGTATTTGTTCACGCCGACGATCACCTCAGTGCCACGGTCGATCATAGCCTGACGGGTCGCGGCGGATTCTTCGATCCGTAGTTTGGGCATACCTGAGGCCACAGCCTTGGTCATGCCGCCGAGTTCCTCGACCTCTTCGATAATCGCCCACGCCTTTTCAGCGAGTTCATTGGTCAGGCTTTCGACGTAGTAAGAGCCCGCGAGCGGATCGACAACATTGGTCACGCCAGTTTCCTCTTGCAAGATCAACTGGGTGTTGCGCGCGATGCGGCTAGAGAAATCCGTCGGCAAGGCAATCGCCTCATCAAGCGCATTGGTGTGCAGCGATTGCGTACCGCCAAGCACCGCAGACATCGCCTCATAGGCGGTACGGATCACGTTGTTGTAGGGGTCTTGCTCTTGTAAGCTGACGCCCGATGTCTGGCAATGGGTGCGCAGCATGGAGGATTTTTCGTCCTTCGGCTCGAACTCTGCCATGATCTTGGACCAGAGCAGACGCGCAGCACGCAGTTTGGCGGCCTCCATGAAGAAGTTCATGCCAATGGCGAAAAAGAACGACAAGCGCGGCGCGAATGCGTCAACGTCCATGCCAGCGGCAATCGCCGTGCGCACGTATTCGCGACCATCTGCGAGAGTGAAGGCGAGTTCCTGCACAAGGTTCGCGCCCGCCTCTTGCATGTGGTAGCCCGAGATCGAGATCGAGTTGAATTTCGGCATATGCTCGGACGTATAGCCGATGATATCAGCGATGATCCGCATCGATGGTTCGGGCGGATAGACGTAGGTGTTACGGACCATAAACTCTTTCAGAATGTCGTTCTGAATGGTGCCTGCGAGCAGAGATTTATCGTGTCCCTGCTCTTCACCCGTCACGATGAAGCTGGCGAGGATCGGGATCACCGCACCGTTCATCGTCATCGAAACAGAGACCTTATCGAGCGGGATGCCGTCAAAGAGGATCTTCATGTCCTCGACGCTGTCAATCGCCACGCCAGCCTTGCCAACGTCACCTTCTACACGGGGGTGATCGCTGTCATAGCCACGGTGGGTCGCGAGGTCAAAGGCGACGGAAACGCCCTGCTGACCACCAGCCAAAGCCGCACGGTAAAAGGCATTCGATTCCTCAGCTGTCGAAAAGCCCGCGTATTGGCGGATCGTCCAAGGGCGCCCCGCATACATCGTCGCTTTCACGCCGCGCGTGAACGGCGCCTTACCCGGAATACCGCCCATATGTGGCAGGCCGTCGGTATCGTCCGAGGTATAAAGCGGCTTGACCGCGATGCCCTCGAGCGTATTCCACGTCAGCGCGTCCAGTGGCTTGCCGCGCATTTCCTTTGCGGCAATTTTTGACCATTCGTCATTCTGTCCCATGGTTCTTCTCCGGTCTAGGCCTGCCGCAAGTCTTATGCAGCACAGCTCTTCGATATGTTTTTGTAATCATTCAGTGCATTGGAGGTCGTCATCTGAAAAACACCCCCTATATTGATTGGTATGAAAGCACTTATCCTCAGCGCGGTTCTTAGTTGTCTTGCCTCTGTTACAGCGGCGCAAACGGCATTGGAAACGTGGGAAGCGGACCGCACCCACATCTTTAACGCGACCGAGATAGATCCTGCCGATTTTGTCTGGATCGGGCGGCCGATTGTTGTGTTTGCGCAAAGCCCGCTTGATCCGCAATTTGTGCAGCAGATGGAACTGCTCGCCGCGCGCCCTGACGCATTAGCCGAACGTGACGTGGTGGTGATCATCGACACTGATCCCGCGGCCAAATCTGCGCTGCGTATGTCGCTGCGTCCGCGTGCGTTCATGCTGGCGATCATCGACAAGGAAGGAAGTACGTCCATTCGTATACCTGCCCCTTGGGACGTGCGTGAAATCTCGCGGAACATCGACAAAACGCCGTTGCGCCAGCAAGAAGTGCGCGAAAGACGCGTCGCAGAGTAGACAGAATGCCTCACCGCCCATGCGCCTGTTTTGACGTCACCGCGAAATAGGCCAAACCGTATAAAGCAGTCGCGCCAAGCAATGTCGCCAGTTGATTGGAGAGCCCTGCGCCAACCAAACGTCCGCATAAATATAGCAGCGAATAAATGGCAATGGCGCCAAATAGGAATGTCCGCAGTGGGTCGATCGGCACGTTCATAACGCGCACCCCCCCCAAAAACACAACGACCGCGATCATTGGCGTCATGATCGCAATCGTCGGCAGGCCACTATTCAGGTTCAGGGTCTGCGGATCAATCAGCCCGATGAGCGCCGTCATTGCCGCGAGCAAACCACCGACATAGGCTACCGTGCAAACCAGAAAACGACGGGCGCGCGGTGACATGATCATTCAAACTCCATAATCACTGCGTCAACGGCCAAACTATCACCCGCTACAGCATTAATCTTCGCGACCACACCCTTTTTCTCGGCACGCAAGATGTTCTCCATCTTCATTGCTTCGACGGTGCAAAGTGCTTGCCCCTCATGAACTTCATCACCGACGGAGACATCAATTTTTACGATCAAACCAGGCATTGGGCACAGCAGAAGCTTTGATGTATCCGCAGGCACTTTTTCCAGCATCAATGAGGCAAGTTCTGCCTGACGCGGCGTGCGCACGTGGACTTTGAGATCGGCACCACGATAACGGACGCGGAAACCACCCGAAATCTTGCCAATTTTCATTACAAGCGGGCTACCATCGACCATCATCCGCGCCAAAGGATCGCCAGGTGTCCAATCACCCTCGACCCGCAGCGTTTCGCCACCGATTGTGACGTCAGAGCCTGCTTTATCGGCCTTAATCAAAGTGTTATGCGATTGCCCTTGCAGGCTCACGACCCAGTCAGCCCCGATTTTGCGTTCGTGATTATCCATCCGTCCCGAAATGCGCGTCCGACGGATTTCGGCGACACGGTGCATCGCCGCCGCCGCCGCCCCGACCCGCTTCAACATAGCATCGCTCAAGGACACGCCATTAAAGCCATCGGGAAATTCTTCCTCGATAAAGGCTGTGGTCATATTGCCCGAGGTGAATTTCTCGTGGTCATAAACTGAGGCCAAGAACGGCAAGTTGTGCCCGATCCCTTCGACCTCAAACCCATCCAAGGCCAGACGCATTTCCTCAATCGCCGCCGCACGGGTTGGTGCCCACGTGCAGAGTTTGGCGATCATCGGATCGTAGAACATGCTGATTTCGCCGCCCTCATAAACACCCGTATCATTGCGCACAGCACGGGTTGGGTGCGCTTCCTCGGCTGGCGGACGGTAGCGGGTCAAACGGCCAATCGAGGGCAAGAACCCGCGATATGGGTCTTCGGCATAAAGACGACTTTCCATTGCCCAGCCGTTGATTTTCAAGTCTTCTTGCTTCATCGGCAGCGTTTCACCGTAGGCCACGCGGATCATCTGCTCGACCAGATCAATGCCAGTGATCAGCTCGGTGACGGGGTGTTCCACCTGCAAACGGGTATTCATCTCAAGGAAGTAGAAATTGCGGTCACCATCAACGATAAATTCCACGGTGCCCGCAGAAGAATAGCTCACAGCCTTAGCCAATGCGACAGACTGTGCGCCCATCGCGGCGCGTGTTTCTTCATCAAGGAACGGGCTTGGCGCCTCTTCGATCAC
>DFSO01000094.1:100105-134221 GCA_002378665.1 Loktanella sp. UBA3435
CCTGAATTTCGATGTGGCGCGGCTGGGTGACGAATTTCTCAATGAAAATACGGTCGTCGCCAAAGGAGTTGGCCGCCTCATTCTTGGAGGACTGAAACCCTTCGCGGGCCTCTTGGTCATTCCATGCGATACGCATGCCCTTGCCGCCGCCGCCAGCGGAGGCCTTGATCATCACAGGATATCCGACCTCATTGGAAATCTTGACCGCGTGCTCTGCATCATCAATCAGCCCCATGTAACCGGGCACTGTTGACACATTGGCCTCTTGGGCAAGCTTCTTAGACGTGATCTTGTCACCCATCGCCTCAATGGCACCCTTTGGTGGGCCAATAAAGACGACGCCAGCGGCCTCAAGCGCCTCGGCGAATTTGGCATTCTCGGACAAGAAACCGTAACCTGGATGCACCGCCTCAGCGCCCGTCTGCTTGATCGCGGCCATCACTTTGTCGATAACGATGTAGGATTGGTTGGCAGGTGACGGGCCAATGTGCACCGCCTCGTCGGCCATCTTCACGTGCATAGCGTTACGATCCGCATCCGAGTAAATGGCGACCGTTTTGATCCCCATCTTCTTGGCGGTCTTGATGACGCGGCAGGCGATTTCGCCACGGTTAGCAATCAGGATTTTTTTGAACATGAGGATGGTCCTTCAAAAGCAAAACCGCCGCGCGCAGGGCTGACCTGCGGCGGCGGTTTCAATGATTTCAATTGCCTTGCGGCAGGTCGTATTAGAGGTCGTTGGCAAGTGCGCCGACGAGGCCGCCAGCAAGTGCGCCTTCGGTGCAGTTGTTATTGCCGATTGTTTCGCCAGCGACGCAGCCGATGCCCGCGCCAACAAGCGCACGCTCAGCATCGTTTTAGAGGCAAGCAGTGAGGGAAAGCAAAGCTGTTGCAGCGATGATATAAGAAGTTTTAAGCATGATTTTCTGCCCTTGTTAGGTGTTATGGTGCGGACAGAACCTGCGAAGTCACTGTGAAACGCAAGGCCCCACGGCTCCCTCAAGCAATTTCCTGCCACAAGGCGAGAAAAAGCGACCGGAGTGCGCGAATAACGCACAAACCGGTCAGGGGAAGGGTAACAATAAAAACTATCATTCAGCCCATGGCGGGGGACACCGTGGACGTCTGAATTGAGGTTGCACTTTTGTTTGGCCGCGCAAAAGGCCACGCGAATTCGCTGCTCAAAATCGGCAAAATCCTGCCCGAACAAGTTGATATTGCGCGACAATTGGCTCATTAGCGCCACTTAATTTCTGGAAAACTGATCATCGCAACCTTAATGTCGATCTTCAACATCGCTTCATAGTCGGCTGGATCAAAAGGGTCTTCGGCTGGGATGACTTCGCGGCCAAACAACCACGACAATCGGCCCGCATCCAAGTTACCGCGCACAAAGGGCTCTTCGCCGAATTGCTCGTAAAGTGCGGTCATAAAGCCCGCATCAGCGCGCTTATCAGGGGGCCGCCGATCGGGATGGCGCACGCGCTTTGTAATCTCAGTGGCGCCATCTTTATTGTCGCGACGGATCACATACTGAAAGTCAGTACCAGCCAATCGTCCCGGAAACCCGCGGTGCTTTTCCATATCAAAACTCTTCCCAAATACAGGCGTCACCCTCACGGTGAAACGGCTGAAAATATTGAACAATCTCCGTGGGCTCACCAAAAGGTACTTCAGAAGCCGACACCGAGATCACGAGTTGGGATACATCTGATCCAGCTTGGGTCAAGGCCGGAAGTGCGACTTGGGCACAAACATAGTCCAAATCGTCAACGATATCTTCAAATTCCACGCCAGTTGCAATTTCGGGCAGGACAAAACGGAAGCGCCCCATGTCTGGCTCTATGATCACATCAAACAATGTCAGCACACGCCCTGACGGAACCACGAACTCTCGCGCCGCCAGTGGAGATGCCAAAAGGCTTGCTATGATCGCTAATGTACGAATGATCTTGTCCTTCTTTTGATCAAAAATACCTACGGGGGGCGTCACAGGCGCGGGGGCAGTCAGCCCCCCTCACCATCCGTTTAAAGCGGAATGTTGTCGTGCTTTTTCCACGGGTTCTGCAAAGACTTTCCACGTAAGGATGCAAAGGCACGGCACACGCGCTTACGGGTTGAATGCGGATAGATCACCTCGTCGATGAACCCGCGCTCGGCGGCCACAAACGGGTTCGCAAAACGGTCTTCATAATCCTTAGTGTGCTTGGCCAACTTCTCGGTGTCACCCAAATCCGCACGGTGAATAATCTCGGTGGCCCCCTTGGCCCCCATCACCGCAATCTCGGCCGTCGGCCACGCATAGTTGAAGTCACCGCGCAGATGCTTGGACGCCATCACGTCATAGGCGCCACCGTAGGCTTTGCGAGTGATCACGGTCACTTTTGGCACCGTCGCCTCGCCATAAGCGAACAGCAACTTCGCGCCATGCTTGATCACGCCGCCGTATTCCTGAGACGTTCCCGGAAGGAAACCAGGCACATCGACCAGCGTCAGGATCGGAATTTCAAAGGCGTCGCAGAACCGGACAAACCGTGCCGCCTTGCGTGAACTATCGATATCAAGACATCCAGCCAGAACCGTCGGCTGGTTGGCTACAACACCGACAGAAGACCCTTCCAAACGGATGAACCCCGTTAGGATATTCTTGGCAAAATCTTCTTGGATCTCGTAAAAATCACCTTCATCAGCCAGCTTATGGATCAGCTCTTTCATGTCGTAAGGCGTGTTCGCATTGTCGGGGATCATCGTATCAAGGCTATGATCGATACTGTTCACATCATCAAAGAACGGGCGCACGGGCGGCTTCGTTTTGTTGTTGAGCGGCAGGAAATCCACCAAGCGACGGCATTCGGCCAAGGCCTCTACGTCATTCTCAAACGCGCCATCAGCAACGGACGACTTCTTGGTGTGGGTGCTCGCCCCGCCCAATTCTTCCGCTGTCACAACTTCATTCGTGACCGTCTTGACCACATCAGGGCCAGTCACAAACATGTAAGAGCTGTCTTTGACCATAAAGATAAAGTCGGTCATCGCTGGGCTATAAACGGCCCCACCCGCGCATGGCCCCATGATCAAGCTGATCTGCGGCACAACGCCAGAGGCCATGATATTGCGCTGGAACACTTCGGCATACCCCGCAAGCGACGCCACACCTTCCTGAATTCGCGCACCGCCAGAATCGTTGATCCCGATCACAGGCGCGCCGTTTTGCATCGCCATATCCATGATCTTACAAATCTTCTGGGCATGGGTTTCAGACAGAGACCCACCAAAGACCGTAAAATCTTGGGAATAGACGTAAACCATGCGGCCATTGATCGTCCCCCAGCCCGTGACAACACCGTCACCTGCGGGGCGCTGCTTTTCCATGCCAAAATCAACGCAGCGGTGGGCGACAAACATATCGAATTCTTCAAAAGAGCCATCATCAAGCAGCAATTCAATACGCTCGCGCGCCGTGAGCTTACCCTTTGAATGCTGTGACGCGATCCGCGCCTCCCCGCCGCCAAGTTTGGCAGTTGCCCTGCGGGCTTCAAGCTCTTGCAAAACGTCCATGTGAGACTCTCCCTGATTTGCAGCGACCCTAGCGAGGCATTTCCCTTAGGGGAAGCAGGAAACGGGATATTTGCAAAGTCAGCAATTCGCAAAATTTGATATTTGCAAATTTGTTAATTATTGACCCGATGGTCAGAACTATTGGACAGCCTGCAATCATCGGCCTAAATCAATCACATGACAACATCACCCATCGTGCGGTTTCTCGACCGAAGCACCCCGCCCCATATCGCCACACTCATCTTGATCGCAGGTATTTCCGCGCTCAACATGTCGATCTTCTTGCCCAGCCTACAAGCGATGGCAGGGTATTTCGAGACCGACTACGCAACGATGCAATTCGCGCTTTCAGGGTATCTCGCCGCGACGGCCGTGCTGCAAATTTTCATCGGCCCAATCTCGGATCGCTTTGGGCGTAGGCCCGTACTTTTGGTCTCGCTCCTCATCTTTGTGATCGCCAGTATCGGCTGTTACTTCGCCACGACCATCACTGCCTTCCTCGGCTTCCGCATGCTACAAGCCGCTGTAGCCACGGGCATTGTCCTTTCCCGCGCCATCGTGCGCGATATGGTGCCGCAAGCCCAAGCCGCCTCGATGATCGGCTATGTGACGATGGGCATGTCCCTTGTTCCCATGGTCGGACCGATGATCGGCGGCGCGATTGACCAGTTCTTCGACTGGCACGCGACATTCCTATTTCTGTCGATCTGCGGCGCAGCAGTCCTTGCCCTTTGCTACTTTGATCAAGGCGAGACATTGGCCGAAGGTGGCCTCTCATTTCGCGAGCAACTCAAGGGCTACCCCGAACTCTTCGCCTCCCCCCGCTTCTGGGGCTACGCCCTTTGCGCAGCCTTCGCCTCTGGCGCATTCTTCGCACTGCTCGGTGGCGCGTCCTTTGTCGCCAGCACCGTCTTTGGCCTGTCACCACTGTGGTCAGGCATCGCTCTTGGTGCACCTGCAATCGGCTACGGCTTGGGCAACTTCCTTGCGGGTCGCTACTCCGTCAGGCTCGGCATCAATCGCATGGCCGTGACAGGCTCCTTACTCATCATCTTTGGCCTCGGCCTGTCCCTTGGCCTCGCCCTCCTCGGCTTCCACCATGCGCTCATCTTCTTTGGCTGCTGCACATTCTTGGGCCTCGGTAACGGCATCGCGCTGCCAAACGTCACTGCAGGCCTCGTGTCCGTGCGCCCGCATCTTGCAGGCACCGCCTCAGGCCTTGGCAGTGCGATGATGGTTGGCGGTGGCGCTGCATTGGCGCAATTCGCAGGCACGCTCCTTGATCCTGCAACAGGTGCAGTTCCTTTGCAGTGGCTTATGTTCCTCACCGCCATCGCGTCGCTGCTTTCGGTGCTCTTTGTAATATGGCGGGAAAAGCGGGCCGTCTAACTGCTTGCTTTGCAATCTTTGCAGGCGCTATTCTGCGCCATAGCGAGACTTTGCAAAGGTAAGATATGGCCGTTCAGAAAATCTATGCTGGTGCAAAGTTGCGCGAATTGCGCGGCAGGCTCTCGCTGACCCAAAAGACATTCGCGCAAAAGCTGGGCGTCTCCCTGCCCTATCTCAACCAGATGGAGAACAACAACAGGCCCGTCAGCACCTCTGTTGTGCTGGGGCTTGCGCAAGAATTCGGCTTTGACGTCACCGAGCTGCAATCTGGTGACGAGGCCCGCCTTGTCGGTGATATGCGCGAGGCTTTGGCCGATCCTGTGTTCACATCTGACAGCCCCGCACTTGCAGATTTACGACTTGCGGCCGCAAATGCCCCCACCCTTGCCCGCGCCTTTCTTGACCTGCATGCGGCCTACCGCCAGACCCACGAACGCCTTGCCAGCTTGGACGAAGCATTGGGCCGCGAAGACGCCCGCCTGCAACCCAGCCCGTGGGAAGAGGTCCGCGACTTCTTTCACTATTGCGATAATTACATTGATGCAGTGGACCGTGCCGCAGAGCGGTTTGCGGATCAATGCGGCGTGGGCGAGAGCAAAGCCAATGCCGCCAAGCGCGTGCTTTTGGCCCAAGGCGTCACCGTCGACATCAAGCCCTTTGATGCCCTACGCCACTACGATCCCGCGAACAAACTCCTGACGTTATCGACCAACACCCCCGAGGCCACCCAGACGTTCCAACTCCTGCTCCAAATGGCGCTTTTGACCCAAGAACCACTGATTGAGGCCACGCTCGACCTGGCCCGCTTTGGCTCTCCCGAAGCGCGTGCAATCGCCAAAGTCGGCCTTGCCAATTACTTCGCGGGTGCGGCCCTCATGCCTTACGGCGCATTCCTGCAAGCGGCCCAAGACACCCGACACGACCTCGAAATCCTCGCCACCCGCTTTGGCGCATCGCTCGAACAAGTGGCTCATCGGCTCTCGACTTTGCAACGCACAGGCGCAAAAGGCATTCCATTCTTCTTTGTGCGCGTGGACCAAGCAGGTACTATCACGAAACGGCACTCTGCCACGACCTTGCAGTTTGCCCGCTACGGTGGCGCTTGTCCGCTGTGGAACGTACACGCGGCGTTCGAGACACCCGGGCAATTCCTGCGCCAATTGGCCGAAACCCCTGACGGCGCGCGGTATTTCTGCCTCGCCCGCGACGTGTCAAAATCCGGTGGGGCCTTCAACGCCCCAATGCGCCGTTACGCCATCGGATTGGGCTGCGAAGTGCGCCACGCCGACGCCCTCGTTTACGCCGATCACATGGACCGCGCAGCACCCAGCGCCTATTCCCCCATCGGAATTTCCTGCCGCATTTGTGAGAGGCGCAACTGCCACCAACGCTCGGTTCCACCGATTGAACGGCGCCTTCGCGTGGACCCCAACGCACGTGGGGTCCTGCCCTATCAGGTCGATTAACGCTGCGCAATTTTCCAGTTCGGGTTGATCCAAGGCTCGTCATTTGACGGGGCCAAAGGATGCCGTCCAAGGATATGATCCGCGGCCTTCTCACCCACCATGATCGAAGGCCCGTTCAGGTTACCATTTGTAATCCTTGGGAAAATAGAGCTATCCGCAACCCGCAGCCCTTCAACACCAATCACGCGCGTCTCGTGATCAACCACAGCCATCGGATCATCGGCGCGGCCCATTTTACAGGTCCCGCAAGGGTGATAAGCACTCTCGACGTGTTCTTTGATAAAGGCGTCCAAGGCCTCATCCGATTGCACATCGGTTCCTGGCTGGATCTCATGGCCACGGTAAGGCGCGAACGCCTCCTGGCCGAAAATCTCGCGCGTGAGGCGGATGCAAGTGCGGAAATCCTCCCAATCAGAAGGGGCCGACATATAGTTAAACTGGATACGCGGATCGTCTTTGGGATTGCTTGATTTAAGTGTCACCTGACCGCGCGAGACAGAGCGCATCGGCCCGACATGCGCCTGATATCCATGCCCTTCAGCCGCAACCTGCCCGTCGTAACGCACCGCAATCGGCAAGAAGTGGTACTGAATATCAGGGTATTCCATACCCGCCTTCGAGCGCACGAATGCGGCACTTTCAAACTGGTTCGACGCCCCCAGACCCGTCTTGGTGAACAACCACTGCGCCCCAATTTTTGCCTTACCCCATAGGTTCCAATGCTTGAACAGCGACACAGGTTTGGTCGCCGCTTGTTGGATATACAGCTCGAGGTGATCTTGCAGGTTTTGCCCAACACCCGCGCGATCTGCGACCACGTCGATCCCATGCTCGGCCAGATGCGCGGCAGGCCCAATACCCGACAGCATCAGCAACTTTGGCGAGTTCAGCGAGGAGGCCGCGATGATGACTTCGACGTTCGCGCCGATGACCTCGATCTTGCCGCCGCGCTCGACCTCAACGCCAACCGCGCGGCCATTCTCAATCACAACCTTGCGCGCAAAAGCACGGATCAAATCGCAATTCGGGCGCTTCAACGCGGGCCGCAAATAAGCGTTCGCGGCAGACCAGCGCCGCCCTTTCCAGATCGTTGAATCAAAGGGCCCAAAGCCCTCTTGCTGCTGTCCGTTATAGTCGCCCGTGACCGGATACCCCGCCTGCTCGCCCGCTTTGACAAAGGCTTTGGTCAATGGGTTTTTGCGTGGGCCGCGCGTAATATGTAGCGGGCCTTTATCACCACGCCATGCTTTATCACCACCATGTCCGCCAGAATGCCAGCTCTCCATACGTTTGAAGTATGGCAGCACATCAGCATAAGCCCAACCTTGCGCACCGCTTTCCGCCCAATGATCAAAATCTTTAGAATGGCCGCGCACATAGATCATACCATTGATCGATGATGATCCGCCGATAACCTTACCGCGCGGCGTCGCCAATTGACGCCCGCCCAAATGTGGTTCTGGTTCCGATTTCAAGCCCCAGTCGTACATCTTCATATTCATCGGATACGACAGCGCGGCAGGCATCTGAATGAACGGGCCTGCGTCCGAACCGCCATGTTCAATCACAAGCACCTGCTTGCCCGCCTCGGCCAAACGGTAAGCAATCGCACAGCCTGCAGAACCCGCGCCGATGATCACATAATCAGCGTTCAAAACGGAGCCTCCACATCACCCATAGCGACATAAACGCCTTTGATCTGTGTGTAATGCTCAATCGCTGCCTTAGAGTTTTCGCGGCCAACGCCCGACTGTTTTGAGCCGCCAAACGGAGCCTCGACAGGGGCCAAATTGTAGGTGTTGATGTAGCATGTCCCTGCGTCAAAGCCCGCCACTACGCGGTGCGCGCGGGTCAGGTCAGAGGTGAAAACACCGGCAGCCAGACCAAATTTGGTTTCATTGGCGCGTGCGATGACCTCTTCTTCGGTGTCGAAATCGAGGACCGAAAGGACGGGCCCAAAGATTTCTTCGCGTGCAATGGTCATGTCGTCGGTGACGTCGGCAAAGACGGTGGGCTCTAGGAAATAACCCTGCCCGTCCACGCGGTTGCCGCCTGTGATCAGACGTGCGCCCTCGGCCTTGCCCTTGGCGATGAAGCCTTCGACTATATCGCGTTGACGCTCGGACACCATGGGGCCAAAGTTAACGTCGGGATCTTGCGGATCACCCATTTTCACACCCTTCAGGCGCTCAGAGAGGCGTGCAAGAAAGGCTTCCTTGATGCCCTTTTGCACAAAAACTCGCGTCCCGTTCGAACAGACCTGCCCAGAGGAATAGAAGTTGCCCAAGATCGCGCCAGAGACCGCATTCTCGAGGTTCGCGTCATCAAAGATCACTAGCGGTGACTTGCCGCCAAGTTCCATCGTCACGTGGCGAATACCCTCGGCAGCGGCGGCGTAAACCTTGCGACCCGTTGGCACTGAGCCAGTGAGCGAGACTTTGGCGACGCGGGTGTCCGTGATGAGAGATGCGCCAACAGCGCCGTAGCCTTGGATCACGTTATAGACGCCAGCGGGTGCGCCTGCTTCATGTAAGATTTCGGCGACTTTGAGGGCACAAAGCGGCGTTGTCTCAGAGGGCTTGAACACCATCGTATTGCCACAAGCGAGCGCTGGTGCGCCTTTCCAGCTTGCGATTTGGGTAGGGTAATTCCATGCGCCAATGCCGACGCAAACGCCCAAAGGTTCGCGGCGGGTGTAGACGAAATCGTCGCCAAGCTGGATGTGTTCGCCTGTGATTGCGCCTGCGAGACCGCCGAAATATTCCAGCGCGTCGGCCCCTGATGTGGCGTCGGCGACAGAGGTTTCTTGGTATGGTTTGCCTGTGTCATAGGTTTCCAGCACGGAGAGGTCATGGTTGCGCATCCGCATGATGTCAGCGGCGCGGCGCAAGACGCGGCCCCGCTGCGTGCCTGTCATGGCCGCCCATTCTTTGCCTGCGCGTTTGGCGGCGGCGAGGGCTTGGTCGATGATCGCAGGGGTCGCGGAATAGACGGTCGCGATGACTTCTCCAGTGGCAGGATAGATCACAGGGATCGGCTCTCCAGCTTTGTCTTCGACGTATTTGCCATCAATAAAATGGCTGGCGATTGGTTGTGTATTATAGGTCATGATGCCTCCGGCGGGAGTTAAAAAGGGACATAGAAAGCTTATTCACCTCTTGGGAAACGCTTGCTTTCTTCGAGAATGTTCAGGTCCATGTGGTTGCGCATGTAGCGCTCAGACGCTTTTTGCAGCGGCTGATAATCCCATGGGTAATAGTTTCCGTTGCGCAGCGCCTCGTAGACGACCCAGCGTCCAGCTTGGCTATGGCGCACGGCGGCGTCATAGGCGTCTAGATCCCAGCGGGCCTCGGATTTGGCACGAAGCTGGTCGGCAGTGCCTTTATGGGCTGGCACCGCTGCGAGGTTAATGAGCTCGTGCGGGTCGGCCTCAAGGTCGAACAGTTGATCAGGGTCCAGCGCGCAGCGGTTGAACTTCCACTTGCCGTAACGCAAGGACACCAACGGTGCATAAGAGGCTTCGGCTGCGTACTCCATCGCCACAGGCTCGAAGCGTTCCCCGCCCTGCCCCAAAGGCACGATGGATTGCCCGTCGGTCCATGGCATCACCTCGGACATATCAACGCCCGCGAGATCACAAAGCGTTGGCAGAATGTCGATGCTGCTGACGGGTGTGGTGTTCAACCCTGCCTCCATTTCTGGTGCGCAGATCATCAAAGGAACACGCGATGCGCCCTCAAGGAAGGACATTTTGAACCATAAGCCGCGCTCGCCCAGCATGTCACCGTGATCAGACACAAACAGGATCACAGCCTCTTGGCGGGTGTCCTCAAGCGTCTGCATGAGTTCGCCGACCTTATCATCAAGATAGCTGATATTGGCGAAATAGGCTTGGCGGGCGCGCTTCACATTCTCATCGGTAATCGTGAAGTTATCGCGGTCGTTGGCGTCCAAGATGCGCTTTGAGTGGGCGTCCTGATCTTCATAAGGGATTGGTGCGATTTCGGGCATCAGGTGTTCACAATCGTTATACAAATCCCAATGTTTCTTACGCGCCACGTAAGGGTCATGCGGATGCGTAAAGCTGACCGTCAGGCACCAAGGGCGCGTATCAGCCCCACGCGACAGATCGTACATCTTCATCTTCGCGTGATGGGCGACCTCGTCGTCATATTCCATCTGATTGGTGATCTCGGCCACCCCTGCCCCCGTCACCGAACCCATGTTGTGATACCACCATTCGATCCGCTCACCGGGTTTGCGGTAGTCAGGGGTCCAGCCGAAATCGGCGGGATAGATGTCGGTCGTCAAGCGCTCCTCAAACCCGTGCATCTGGTCGGGGCCGACAAAGTGCATTTTGCCAGACAGGCAGGTTTGATAGCCCGCGCGGCGCAGGTGGTGCGCGTAGGTCGGGATCGACGATGTAAACTCGGCAGCGTTATCATAGACGCCTGTGCGACTAGGAAGTTGGCCCGACATAAACGAGGCGCGCGCTGGGGCGCACAGTGGCGAGGCGGTATAGGCGTTCGCAAAACGCGTGGATCTTGCAGCCAGTTTCTTCAGGTGTGGCGCATGTAGCCAATCGGCAGGACCGTCAGGGAAAAAGGTCCCGTTCAACTGGTCAACCATGATAATCAGGATATTCGGCTGGGTCATGCGGCACCTTTGGTCAATGTGGAAAGAACAGCGAGCGCCGTCCCTTCGGGGTTTGCGTCAGGCGCAGTTAGGGCCGCGCGGATATAAAGCCCGTCGATAAGGGCGGCGAGCGTATCAGCCACGGCCTCTGGCGCATCACAGATCGGGCGCAGCGCGTGGGTGAGATTAGAGCGGAGCCGCCGCTGGTACGCATGCAACAATCGCAACGCGGCTGGGTTCGTCTGGGCCTGCGCATAAAACGTCATCCATGCAGAGACGGCCGCGGGATCAAAGCAGGATTGGGCGAAACTGGCGCTGATGATGGCACGGGCCCGCTCAGATGGGTTACTTGCCCCTGCCAAGGCCAAACGGACTTCGGCACCGTAATCGCGCAAAATCTGACGCATGGCGGCCTCGAAAATCTGGTCTTTGCCGCCAAAGTAGTGATGGGCCAAAGCCGACGACATGCCAGCACGCTTAGCAATACGGCTAACTGTGACGTCCAGCGACCCCGCCTCGCCGATCTCGGCAATCGTGGCACGCACCAGCGCGTCACGGCGGATCGGTTCCATTCCAACTTTTGGCATCTCAGAATCCTCATGCGATGCCGCAGGCTATTCTTTATTGACTGACCAGTCAATCAAAACGACTAGAGCTTGGTTTCATGCACCAAAGGCGTGATCTTGCGCCGCGCTACCGCCTCGCGCCATGTGATGAAACTGACAGAGGCCATGATCACAGCACCACCGAACATGACCCAGCCGTCAATCGGCTCATGAAACAACGCAGCACCCAAAAGCACGGCCCAGACCAGCTGCAAAAACGTGACAGGTTGGGTCACGGTCATAGGCGCTGCGGCAAAGGCCTTGGTCATCGTCAAATGCCCTACCGTGGCAAAGCAAGCGACCAGGAACATCCAGCCGACTTGTACAAATGTCGGCGTCACCCAGACAGCAAAGGCAAAGGGCGCAAGCCCAATGGCAACGGTAATCGACAGCATCCCCACGACCACCACGGCAGGCACCTCGCCCGACATCTGTTTGGCCAACAGGTAACTGGCTGCAAACCCTAAGGCGGTGAACAGCATCGCAAAATGCCCCGGATCAAGTTCGCGCGCACCGGGGCGCAGGATAATCAACGCACCGACAAGCCCTGCAAACACGGCCGCCAATCTACGCGGCGGCAGACGCTCACCCAAGAAAAGCGCCGCCCCAATCGCGATATAAATCGGCGAGAGGTAATTCATTGCCGTGACCTCGGCCAACGGGATACGGGCCATGGCGAAAAACCAAAGGATCACGGCCCCCGTATGCACGACCCCGCGCGCGGCAAAAAGCTTGATCTGGCGGCGGGTCAGATGTGCGGCCAAGATCGGCTTGATCATCGGAATGAGGAATACCAGCCCCAAGACATAGCGCAAAAACGCCCCCTCCGCGGCGGGCAAATCACTGCCCACATATTTCACAATGGCGGTCACGCAGACGAACATCAGGCCCGTCAAGACCATCCAGAGAATCCCCGCGACGGGGTTTGCTAAATTTTGATTTGGCATGGCCAATGGTTTTCAGACCTTTGCAAAAGACACAAGCCCACAAACGCAAAGGGCGCGCCAGTGGCACGCCCGTTCAAGTCCATTTAGCGTGGCGTTTAAGCGTCGCCGAAGGCGTCCATCACATCATCGGGTGCTGTGAAGTTCGTCGTCACGCGCTGCACGTCGTCGTCGTCTTCGAGCGTATCGAGCAGCTTCATCAGCTTGGTCAGCCCGTCAAGGTCAACTTCGGTTGTCATGTTCGGCTTCCAGATCAGCTTGGTCGTTTCCGACTCGCCAAGGGATGCCTCAAGGGCGGTTGCGACCTCGTTCAAATCGGTGTCGGCACAGTAAATCACATGCGCGCCTTCATCGGACTGCACGTCTTCTGCGCCCGCTTCAATCGCGGCCATCATGACCGTGTCTGCGTCGCCTACGGACGCAAGATAAACAATCTCGCCCACGCGGTCGAACATGAACCCAACTGAGCCGGTTTCACCCAAGTTGCCGCCGTTCTTAGAAAACGTCGAGCGCACAGTAGAGGCCGTACGGTTTTTGTTGTCAGTCATAGCTTCAACGATGACTGCAACGCCTTTGGGCCCGTAGCCCTCATAGCGGATCTCGTCATAGTTCTCGGCATCGCCGCCAATCGATTTCTTAATCGCGCGATCAATCACGTCTTTCGGGCAAGACACCGATTTGGCTTCTTTCACGGCAAGGCGCAGGCGTGGGTTTTTATCTGGATCAGGGTCGCCCATTTTGGCGGCAACAGTGATTTCTTTTGCCAGTTTGGAAAACAGCTTCGAGCGCAGTTTATCCTGACGCCCCTTGCGGTGCTGAATATTCGCCCATTTTGAGTGGCCAGCCATATCGGAATCCTATGAATAATCGTTTGGCGTCTCTTACGCCAAGTTTAGGGGTTATGTCAAAGCGGCCAGATCATCGGGATGGCGATGGAACAAACCACCGCCAGCGAGATGTTCAGCGGCACACCGACGCGCAGAAAGTCGGTGAACTTATAGCCGCCTGGACCGTAGACCAGCGTGTTGGTTTGATAGCCAATCGGGGTCGAGAAACTGGCCGAAGCCGCCATCATCACAGCGATGACCAAGGGCCGCGCATCGACGCCCAGCGCGCTTGCAAGACCAATCGCAATCGGCGTCATAACCACGGCCACAGCGTTGTTTGACACCAGCTCGGTCAAAACCATCGACATGACATAGACGACAAAGATCACCAAATAGGGTGGCATCACCTGCATATAAGGAGAGAGCGTCCCTGCGATTATTTCAACCGCACCAGAGGATTCGAGTGCAGCCCCGACCGCCAACATCGCGAAAATCAGCGCGAGCAGTGATCCATCAATCGCTTCCATCGCCTCTTCCGCGTCAATACACCCTGTCAGCAAAACAATCGCCACGGCCATAAATGCCAGTGCCAAAATCGGGGCTGCATTCATCGCAGCCAGCACAACAACCGCCAACATCGCCCCAATCGCAATCGGGGCATGGGTGCGACGGTAGGCACGCGCGGTGGGCTTGGTCACATCCGTCATATTCATATCAACGGCAAGGCGCTGAATGTCCTCAGGCGCACCTTCCAGCAGAAAGGTATCCCCTACTTTCACGATCAAATCATCAAGTTGACGGCCGATATTCTTGTCCCTGCGGTGTGCCGCCAGCGTATAAACGCCATAACGACGACGCAGACGCATCGAGCCAAGCGTGCGCCCTACCATCTTGCAGTCTGGCGAAATCAGCACCTCAACCGTGTTGGTTTCAACAGCAGACACCTGATCCACGCGGCGCAAATCTTTGGTCGCTTGCAGGCTCAAAAGTTCGGTTATGGCCGAGCGCAAAACCACGCGGTCACCCGTTTGCAGGGTCACCCCCTCAAGATTGCGGCGCAAAGATTGATCGCCGCGGATCACGTCGATCAGACGCACGCCTTCACGCTTGAACAACTGCACGGTAAGCACTTCACGGCCGATCAAGTTGCTATCTGGCGGGATCACAGCTTCGGTAAAGAACTTCATCTTTGTGCGATCCGACAGCATCATCGCAAGGCTATCACGATCAGGCAAAAGCTTGTTGCCAAAGAGGAAAAGATACAGCATCGACCACAAAGCGATGATAATACCAATCGGTGTCACCTCAAAAATCGTGAATGGCTCCATGCCCGCATGACGGGCCACACCGTCAACCACGAGGTTTGTTGACGTGCCGATCAGCGTGAGCGTTCCGCCCACGATTGAGGCATAAGACAGCGGGATCAGCAGTTTTGAAGCCGCAATTTTCAACGTCCGTGCCATCTGCACAAACACTGGCAGCATCACAACAACAACGGGTGTGTTATTCACAAACGCCGAGGCCGCGATCACAAAGGTCATCGAGCCGCCAATCGCCTGCTTGGGGTTCCGCTTTGCTGCGCGTTCGGCCAATTGCGTCACGTAATTAAGAGCACCCGTGCGCACCAACGCCCCCATGACGATAAACATCATGGCAATCGTCCAAGGGGCCGCGTTTGACAAAACAGCAACCGCGTCGTCGTATTTCAAGACACCGGTGAACAGCAACACCGCCGCCCCGCCCATGGCGACAACCTCCGTAGGAAAGGTTTCGCGCAAGAACAGCACAAACATCCCAGCCAAAACCATCAAAGCGAAAATCGCTTCTTGCGTTTGGGTCAGATTAAACAGCTCACTCATGGGTAAATCCTATGCAGGCCCAGCAGGCGACAACCGCCCACCTTGACGTACCATCTCGACACGGGTGGCTTTGCCCGTTCGGTCGTCTGTCTCAACATATAGCCCCGAAAGCGTGGCCTCGGCCGCCGCAGGGGTAAAACGTTCCTTGGGCATGCCCGTGATAAAGCGGCGCAATGGCTCGACCTTATCCATGCCAATCACGGAGTTATAATCGCCACACATGCCCGCGTCCGATTGATAGGCCGTCCCACTGGGCAGGATCATCGCGTCTGCGGTCGGGACATGGGTATGGGTCCCCACAACAATGCTGGCCCGCCCATCACAGAAATGGCCAACAGCCATCTTTTCAGATGTGGCCTCACAATGGATATCAATCAGGCTCGCCTGAACTGCCCCGCCCATCGGGTACTGGCGCATCACAGCATCCAAGGCCGAAAACGGATCATCAAAGGGGCGCTTCATGAACACTTGGCCCAAAGCCTGTGCGACCAAAACCTTGCGGCCATTGGTGGCATTATAAACCCGCGCACCGACACCTGGTGCGGCTTTTGAGAAATTCAGCGGGCGAATGATGCGCGGCTCGGAGGCCGCAAATTGCATCATGTCCTTTTGGTCAAACGCATGATCACCCAGCGTGAGCACATCCGCTCCCGCATCCAGCAATATCCGCGCATGAGGGGCCGATAGCCCCATGCCGCCAGTCGCATTCTCGCCGTTCACAACGACAAAATCCAAACGCCACTCTTTGCGCAGACGCGGCAGATGATCCACCACAGCCTGCCGCCCAGAGCGGCCCATCACATCACCAAGGAAAAGTATTTTCATAAGGCCCCTGTTACGTCTTGGCGCAAAATTCTTCTAGAAGAATTTTCATTTCGAATTTTCGGCGAAATTCGGCCGCCTGCCTCAAAACGAAAGCACCCCAGTCTCGGTGACAATCATATCAAGCGGCTGATCGGTCGGCTCCAAGGGCAAATCCCCTGCCTCTTGGCCCGTATAGGCAAAGCCAATCGCCATCGTTGGCCGCTCGGCCCGCAGCATCTCTAGCGTGCGATCATAAAATCCACCGCCATAACCCAAACGTCCACCTTTGCGATCAAAGGCCACAAGCGGGACGATCAATATCTCGGGCTCCATCCAATCGCCCGTCTCTGGGATAAACGCGCCAAAGTCGCCTTTGACCATCACGCAGTCAGGCTCCCAAATGCGAAACTTGAGCGGCTGACCGTTGGCGATGATCACAGGCACGCCCACGACACCATGCGCCGCAGCCTCTTCCATCGCGGCTGTCGGATCGATCTCCGTGCGCATCGCCATATACCCAGCCGTCGGCACGCCGCGATACCCCGCCAAAACACTCGACAAATGAGCCGCCGTTCCCTGCCCCATTTCATGGGCAATCTTGCGGCGGGCAAAGGCATCCGCCCGCGCCGCAGCCTTGCGTTGTGTCAAAGTAACCATAGTGCCGCCAATCCCAAAAATGCAAAGAACCCAACGACATCAGTCACCGTCGTCACAAATGCGCCCGACGCCAGTGCAGGGTCAACACCCACACGCTCCAACATCACGGGCACCATCGTGCCAGCCAACCCTGCGACGACCATATTGATCACCATCGCGACCCCAATCACGGCCCCTAGCATCGGCGAGCCAAACCAGAACACACCCACAAGCGCCATCACAACCGCAAAGACCAGGCCATTCAACAGGCCCACCAGCGCCTCGCGCCGAATAACCCGCCAGACGTTCGCGCCCGTCAAATCGCGTGTCGCAATCGCACGCACAGCCACGGTCAAGGATTGCGTGCCTGCATTCCCGCCCATCGATGCCACAATCGGCATCAGCACCGCCAAGGCCACCAAACTCTGGATCGTCCCTTCAAACAATGAGATCACCCCAGAGGCAAAAATCGCCGTCAACAAGTTCACCGCCAGCCAAGGAAAACGCTGCCTTGTTGTCTCAAGCACACGGTCAGACAGCGATCCTTCGCCAACACCGGCAAGACGCAGCAAATCCTCTTCGGCCTCTTCTTCCAAAAACGCCATCGCATCATCAATCGTAATCACACCAACGATGCGGTCGTCATCGTCGACAACGGGCGCGGTAATCATGTGATAGTGGTTGATCGCTTGCGCGACCTCCTCCACATCTTGCTCAACATGGAAGGTGCGGAAACTATCTTCCGCGATATCAACAAGCGGCACATTGCGGCGCGACGACAAAAGCCGCCCAAGGGTCACATAGCCAACCGCCTTCATGCGCGGGTCGACCAGAATGATGTGGTAGAACTGATCTGGCAGTTCAATATCAGAACGTAAGAAATCAATCGCGTTGCCCACATTCCAATGCTCTGGCGCACGCACCAGCTCGGATTGCATGTGACGACCCGCGGATTCTTCTGGATAGGAAAGCGCCTGCTCAACAGCCACACGGTCGCCCGCATCCAAGGCGCCCAAAGCCGCCTCTTGCTGTACGTCGTCCAAATACTCAACAAGATCAACGACATCGTCGGTCTCAAGATCCCGGACAGCCTCGGCAAATTGCGCGGCATCAAGGCTCGCAATCACCTCATCGCGCAGACCCTCATCTAGCTCGGAAAGAATGTCACCATCCATCCCGCCCTTCCAGACATCCAGCAAATCGCGGCGGTCTTTGACGCTAATTTGCTCAATCAAGTGGGCAATATCGGCGGGGTGCAACGGGTCAAGAAGGGCTTCAATCGCCGCCGCGTCGCGGGCCTCAACCGCCGCCATGACATCCGCCAAAAGCCTATCGGTAATCCCGAATGCCTCGTCGTCAATCTCGTCAACTTGGTCTGACATGGCATTCTCCTGTTCGCTTCGCGCACCATAGCGGCTTGCCGTCGCGACACAAGGAGAGCCCACCCGAATTTGACAATTTACAGCCCCCCATTTGACAGTCTAAGCAAGGGTTATGACAAAACACCTACTCCTTGGCCAAACCCTGCAATTCCACGCCAATCCGCTGCATGATGACTGGCAAAACGCCTGTACTGTCGATAGCGCAGGCGGCGTTTTGATCGAGGCTGGCCGGATCACTGCGGCAGGCAGCGGCGCCGATTTGCGCACCGCGCACCCTGACGCCACCGTCACCGATTACGGCCAAAACCTCATTACCGCAGGCTTTGTTGACGCCCATATGCACTACCCGCAGACTGCAATGATCGCGAGTTGGGGCAAGCAGCTGATCGACTGGCTCAATACCTATACTTTCCCCGAGGAATCCCGCTTTGGTGATAAGGCTTATGCGGACATGATCGCAGGCCGCACCATGGACCTCGCACTCGCCCATGGCACCACGACGCTGACCAGCTTTTGCACCATTCATCCAACAAGCGTTGACGCCTATTTCGAGGCCGCTGCCACCCGTAACATGGCTGTTGTTGGCGGCAAGACTTGTATGGATCGCAATGCGCCCGACACTTTGCGCGATACCGCCCAATCCGCCTATGATGACAGCAAGGCGCTTTTGGAAAAATGGCATGGGCGCGGTCGCGCGACCTATGCGATCACCCCGCGCTTCTCCCCGACTTCCACGCCTGATCAACTGAACGCTCTAGGCTCACTCTGGTCCGAGCACCCCGACTGCCTCATGCAAACGCACCTGTCTGAGCAACATGATGAAATCGCATGGGTGAAATCACTCTTCCCCACCGCACGCGACTACCTCGACACCTATGAATCACACGGGCTCTTGGGCGCACGCGGCCTTTACGGACACGCGATCCACTTGGAGCCGCGCGAAATTGACAGGCTCGCTGACGTCGGTGCCGCCCTTGTGCACTGCCCCACGTCAAACACGTTCATCGGCTCAGGCTTGTTCGACACATTCGGCCTTGCGGCTCGGCATATCCGCACGGGGCTGGCCACTGATACAGGCGGCGGGTCGTCCTTTTCGATGCTACGCACGATGGCCGCCGCCTATGAGATCGGCCAACTCCGCGGCACGGCCCTGCACCCGTCGCAACTGATGTGGCTGGCCACCGAAGGATCGGCGCAAGCGCTTCATATGTCAGGACAAATAGGCCACCTAGGCGCTGGAGCAATGGCCGACATCATCGTACTCGACCTTGCCTCCACCCCCGCCATCGCACAGCGAAACGCCCGCGCCACCGATATCTGGGACGCGCTCTTCCCGACCATCATGATGGGCGATGATCGGGCAATTGCGGATGTTTGGGTGGCAGGTAAACCGACAGCCTAGCAGGGCGCGTAAAGCATCAAAACCCACATATCGCCCACATGGCCCAAGCCGTAGCTGGCCATTTTCGCGTTCTCCAAATTGCGGCGATGCGGGCCAGAAGCGAGCCAGCCCTCCAAGACCTCAGTCGAGGTTTTCTGCCCAAAAGCGATATTCTCACCCAAGCCACAGCTTGGCACGCCAACCGCTTGGGCGCGATCGCTCGCATTCAAACCTTCAGGTGTCTTGTGATCAAAATATCCACGCGCCTCCATGTCCGCGGCATGGGCCGTGGCCGCTCGGGTCAGTTCCGGACTTTGCGACAGGGCAGATAGCCCGACTTTCGCACGATGAGCATTCAAAAAGGTTTCAAATGTTTGGTCTGTTGCCTGCGCTGACGACAAAACACGGATTTCACTCGCAGGCACCGTGACTGGTAAAGGAATGATAACTGGAAAACAGGCGCTTAGCGCCACAAAAGCCAGCAAAAACCGCACTTACATCCGCTCCCAAAGCCGTTTCGCGAGGGTATTTTGCCGCGCAATCACCGAGCCGGTATCAATCGTGACCATCTGGCCACTTGCAACGATACGACGCCCCTCAACAAACAAATCGCGCACTTTGGATGGCCCCGCAAGAACCAAGGCGGCAGGATCCCAGCTGCCAGCACTCTCAATGCCGTTTGCATCCCAAACTGCAATATCCGCGCGTTTGCCAACCGCAATCTCACCGCAATCATCACGGCCCAAGACCTGCGCACCACCACGCGTCGCGATCCACAAGGCCTCATCCGCAGACATCGCGTCCGCGCCATTTTGCACCCGCTGCAACAGCATGGTCTGACGCGCTTCGCCCATCAGATTGCCGATGTCATTGCTGGCCGATCCGTCAACACCAAGACCGACCTTCACACCCGCATCGCGCATCTGGCGCACTGGCGCGATCCCGGAACCGAGACGGCAGTTCGAGCAAGGGCAATGGGCAACGCCTGTGCCAGATTTCGCAAACAGATCAATCTCTTGACCGTCCAGCTTTACGCAATGCGCATGCCAAACATCGTCGCCCGTCCAGCCCAAGTCCTCGGCATATTGCCCCGGACGGCAGCCGAATTTCTCAAGTGAATAAGCGATATCCTCGTCATTCTCGGCCAAATGCGTATGCAGCATCACGCCCTTATCACGCGCCAAAATCGCAGCATCGCGCATCAGGTCACGGCTGACGGAGAACGGCGAACAGGGGGCCACACCGACGCGCACCATCGCGCCCGCACGTGCATCATGGAACGCGTCGATCACGCGGATACAGTCCTCTAATATCGCGGCCTCTTTCTCGACCAAAGCGTCAGGCGGCAACCCGCCGTCGCTCTCGCCAATGCTCATCGCACCGCGCGTCGGATGGAACCGCAGACCAACATCCGCCGCTGCTGCGATCGTATCATCCAACCGCGATCCGTTGGGATAAAGATACAAATGATCCGATGTCATCGTGCAGCCCGAAAGTGCCAACTCCACCAACCCGACTTGGGCCGAAACAAACATCTCTTCGGGACCAAACCGCGACCAAATTGGATAGAGCGTCTGCAACCAGCCAAACAGCAAGGCATCCTGCCCGCCTGGAACCGCACGTGTGAGCGTCTGGTAAAGGTGGTGGTGGGTATTCACCAATCCAGGGGTCAGAACACAGCCAGCGACATTCACACTCTCAGCGCCAGCGACCTGCAAATCAGGCCCAATCGCCGCGATCACGCCGCCAGCGATATGCACATCAACTCCCGTTAAACGGGATCGCTCATCGTCCATCGTCAGGACAACCTCAGCCCCTCGTAGAACCGTATCAACCATCAATCACATCCTGAAGTACCGCTAAGGCCACCGCGTGAATATCCGCATTGGCCGCCGCAATCACGCGGCCGCCATGATGCGCCGCACCACCCTGCCAATTTGATACAACACCACCAGCCGCCTTGATCACGGCAATCGGCGCGTGCACATCGTAAGGCTGTAACCCTGCCTCGATCACCAGATCAACTTGGCCCGCTGCAAGCAATGCGTAGCCATAGCAATCCATCCCATAACGGGTCAATTTGACAGCACTAGAAACGGCCTCAAATGCGCGGCGCTCCAATTTGCTGCCAACTTCTGGAAATGTCGAAAGCAACGTCGCCGTCGCAAAACTTGTACGCTTTCTTGTGGCCAATGGGGTGACGCCTGTCGGTCCGGTCACCTCGGCCACTCCAAACCCACCGACAAATCGCTCGCCAATATAGGGCTGGTCAATAATGCCAAAAACGGGTCCAGTCGCATCGGAAATAGCGATCAAAATACCCCAAGTCGGGGTGCCGCTGATATAGCCACGGGTTCCGTCGATTGGGTCTAATACCCATGTTAAACCAGAGGTACCAGCCTTTGTGCCGAACTCCTCGCCCAAGATGCCATCGCCAGGGCGCTCCACTGCCAAAATGGCACGCATCGCCTTTTCTGCAGCGCGATCCGCCTCGGTCACCGGGTCAAACAAGGCGTCTTGGGCAGATTTATCATCTGCGACAAGGCCTGGAACGCGGAACAAACGAAGCGTTTCTACGCGGGCCGCATCTGCGAGCAGATGCGCAACTCTGATCAATTCGGATTGGGTTGCTGCATCTACTGACATTGTATCGCCCCGTTTATTTTGGTTTCTTATTCGGTAACGCGGGGCACGCTACATCGTCAAGCTGTTAGGCTGCTTCGCTTAACACGCGTGCCAAATCAAACAAGCGACGACGCTGGTTTTCAGGGATCGCGTAATAAGAGCGCAGCAAGTCGAGCGCCTCTTTGTCTGTCAAAACATCACCCGGCACATTGCCGTGTAGTGCTTCGCCCGCTTCAGCGGCATCCAAGCCCTCAAAGAAAAAAGACACAGGCACGTTCAACACATGCGCAATATCCCAAAGGCGAGACGCGCTGACGCGGTTCATGCCTGTTTCGTATTTTTGAATCTGCTGAAATTTAATTCCAACCGCTTCGGCCAATTGCTGTTGAGTCGTGCCATTCATCCAACGGCGCTGACGGATACGTTTACCAACATGGACGTCCACAAGATGTTTCATTCGGCTTCCTTACCTAAAATATTTACTCTGGTTGGACTGTGCTCAATCAGCAAGACGTGCCAATTGAACGGCACTCGCCCAATCACCCGATGTCTTTCGCACTAGCCGCTAGAAACACGCAACGGTTGCAGTCACAGACCTACCCTTAAAGACAGGTCAAATCGTTAAAAACTCGCTCACGAAACCATTTTTGGGGTGACATTGCCCAAATTGGCCTACTAGAAAACACCAACTTCTGCGGCATAAATGCGGCTAAATCAGTAGAAAGAATCAATATGCACGCCTTCCAAGTCACTGATTTCGATTGCAAACCAACCCTCAAAGATATCGCGACTCCCGTCCCTGCGACAGGCGAAGTGTTGTTAAAGATTCATGCTTGCGGTCTAAATTTTGCAGATTTGCTGATGGCAAAGGGCACATATCAAGACACGCCGACGCCCCCCTTCACTCTGGGGATGGAGGTTTGCGGCACCGTTGTTAACGCTAACGATGACGTTAGGTCACCCGCTAAAGGAGAGCGGGTCGCGGTCTTTGGCGGCGATGGCGGCTTAGCCGAATACGGTGTTTTCCCTGCCGAAAACTGTGTCGTTGTGCCTGAAACCATGTCGTCTGAGGTCGCCGCAGGGTTCTTCGTGGCCTACGGCACATCCCACCTCGCACTGAGCGATCGCGCGCGCCTTCAGCCAGGCGAAACCCTCCTCGTCCTTGGGGCCGCTGGTGGCGTTGGCCTCACCGCCGTTGAGATCGGAAAGGCCATGGGCGCCACTGTCATTGCTGTCGCACGTGGCCCCGAAAAGCTCGGTATTGCAAAGGCCGCAGGTGCCGACCACCTGATCGATAGCGAAACGGCCGACATCACAGATGCCGTCAAAGCGCTAGGTGGCGCCGACGTCGTTTATGATCCCGTGGGTGGTGCAGGTTTCACCGCCGCCATGCGCGCCACCAACCGCAAAGGCCGCATCATCGTCATCGGTTTTGCGAGCGGCGACGTGCCTCCCATCCCCGCCAACATCATCCTTGTGAAAAACATCGACGTGCTGGGGTTCTACTGGGGCGGCTACCTGAAATTCAGGCCCGATCTGGTGATGAAAAGCATCCGCGAATTGATGGACATGCACGCAGCAGGCAAACTGCACCCGCACATCAGCCACACCCTCTCCCTCGACCAAGCCGCCGACGCGCTCGACCTGCTCGCGACCCGCAAATCGACAGGTAAAGTGGTCGTCACGCCATAACCGTCGCAGGCGCCTTGCGATAGGCACTACGGATCATTTCGGCGAGGTCGGGCAGCACAGGGCCAACCGATTGATCTGACATATAAAGATTCACGTTCATCGCAAGTAAACTGGGCAATGCGCCGCCATGGTCGATCGGCTCGACATAGCGCGGCTCTGTGCCCTCTAGCATCGTATGTACGGCCAAATCCGCGCTCACGGTCGCCTCAACAGCCCGCGAGTTATCGGTCTCGACGGCCATCTCCCACGGTATTCCCGCCTCATCCAAACGGCGCTGCGCGAATTGACGAAACGCGCAGCGGTGCTCGTGAGCCAACCGTAGCGGCCGACGTTTCCACGCCTGCCCGTTCGGCGCACCAACCCACAAAAGCGGGATACTCGCCATCGTCTCGCCGCCCTTTTGCACGCCGTCCTCTGTCGTCAGGATCAAATCCATCTGGCCGCGCGAAAATTCGTCCAGCAAGCCGTTGGTGAACGACGACACCAGATGCACCTTTACGCGCGGGTAAGCGGCGGCAAAGCGTTGCAAAACACCAGGGATCACGGGGTAAATAATGTCATGCGGCACGCCCAAGGTGATCTCGCCCTCATATTCCACTGCCGTGAGTTTTCCGTAAGCCTCGTCATTGAGCGCCAGCATACGTCGCGCATAAGACACCAATTGCTCGCCCGCGGGGGTCAAGCCAATCGTGCGGGCCGAACGATCCAAAAGCGCGACGTTCAGGCTCTCTTCCAACCGCTTCAACTGCATCGACACTGCAGATTGGGTCAGGTTTAAAAACCCAGCCGCCTTGGTCACGCCGCCACTATCAGCAACAGCCACAAAGGACCGGAGCGCGGTCATATCCAAATTTCGAGCCATATCACATTCCTTGATACGTCAACCGCCAATCATTCATTTTACTTATGCCACAACCTCCCCCATACATCAAGCATCGGAATGATAACGAGATAAAGCATCACAAAAGGAACTATGTCATGACACTCGCGCAAACCAACTGCATCCCCCACCGCAAGCCACGCACCCTATCAGCAATCCTGATCACATGGATCGCCCTCGCCCGCCAGCGCCGCGCCTTGGCCTCCCTCTCCGACGCACAACGCGACGACATCGGCATCAGCACCCAAGAGGCCAAAAAAGAGGCAAATCGGGCATTTTGGGATGTGCCAACCCATTGGCGCAGCTAAATCCGACAATTCTGCTCATATTCATACAATTCTAACGCCTTGCGGCCTTGATTTCTCGCGCCCCTCTGCCAATATTCAACCCAAGGTGCCATTCAAGGCGCCACAGAGTTTTTTTGGAGGTCCGTAATGGCTCAATTTGATACCATCCGCACATCCGGTGCCGTGCGCACCGCTGAGATTGACGAGGGCCTGCGCGCCCATATGAACAAGGTCTACGGCACAATGTCCGTGGGCTTGCTTTTGACATTCGCGGCCGCTTGGGCCGTGGGCAATAACGCGGCGATGATGCAGTCTCTCTTCACAGGGTTCACCCGTTATATCGTGATGTTTGCACCGCTGATTATGGTTTTCGCCTTCGGCGCAATGATTAACAAACTGTCCGCCGCTGGCGCACAGCTGTTCTTCTACGCCTTCTCCGCCGTCATGGGCATCTCGATCTCCTACATCTTCGCAATGTACACAGGTGTTTCCGTCGCACAGACATTCCTCGTGACATCCATCGCCTTCGCAGGCTTGTCGCTTTACGGCTACACCACAAAGAAAGACATCTCCGCATGGGGCTCGTTCCTCATCATGGGCGTGATCGGCCTGATCGTGGCAAGCATCGTGAACATCTGGCTGCAATCCTCGGCGCTACACTTCGCAGTCTCCGCAGTTGGTGTTCTGATCTTCGCGGGCCTCACAGCCTACGACACACAAAAGATCAAGAATGACTACGTTGCACACGCTGCACATGGCGATAGCGAATGGCTCGGCAAAGCGGCCATCATGGGCGCGCTGAACCTCTACCTCGACTTCATCAACATGTTCATGTTCTTGCTCTCGTTCTTAGGTAACCGCGAATAAGACAAACGCAGAAATTCTGCTAAGATCGGGCCAGTGGAAACACTGGCCCTTTTCTTTTGCGCAGGAGGCACCCATGCCCATCATCACCTCAGACACCGTCCAAAAAGACAGCGGCGACGGCGTAGATGACCCCTGCGGCCCATACGCCGCCGAGCTTTACAGCGACACAGGCGGGCTCACGCAGTTCGGCGCTTTCGTCGAAATCCTGCCACCCGGTTCACGCTCCTCCGTCAAACACTGGCACAAAGGCGAAGATGAAATGGTCTATATGCTCTCGGGCGAGGTCCTGCTGCACGAAGGCGACACCATCACACCTCTTCACGTAGGCCAAGCAGCCACCTTCAAAGCAAGTGTCGCCGCAGGCCACTGCATCGAGAACGCCAGCGACACAGAGGCTCGCTACCTCGTCATCGGCACAAGATCGTCAGGCGACACAGTCACCTACCCCGACAACGACCGCATCGGCCACTTTGAACGCAAGGGCACTGAGCGGACACGGCGCTGGACGCACCACGACGGCACGCCCGCCGACAGCCCCTACTCTACGCGGCGCAATAAGAAGGGTGCAAAGCCTGTAGATCCAACGCCATAGTCGCGGCATCAAACGGCGCGTCTGCGTGCCCTGTGTCGATTGTGACCCAACCCGTCGCCGTATAGCCCAGCGCACGATAAAACGGCACCGCGTTCAGGCTTGCAGCACAGCTCATCCGCTCGTGGCCCGCGTCATTGGCAGAGGCATGCACATGCGCCAGCAGTCCGCGAGCAATGCCTTTGCGCAGATGGTCAGGATGCACAGCCAGCTTGCGGACCTCCGCACCACGCGGGCCATCCGTCCAACCACAAGCGCCGACAATCACATCGCCCTCAACGGCAACAAAATAAGTGCCACACTGCACCAGCCCATCGGGCACATGCGACAAATGCGGCAGCGCGAGCTTTAGAACATCGGCTGCGTAATGCTTGGCAAGCGTTGCGCTATAGCAAGCAAAGGCCATCTCGCCGATGGCGGCCTTATCAGCAAGGGTCGAGGGGCGAATAAACATAACAATGGTCCCAAAACGAAAAAGGGCTGCGCATCTCTGCGCAGCCCCCGTTTCTTCCAAGTGGCGATCAATTACTTGATTTTGCCTTCCTTGTATTCAACGTGCTTGCGCACAACTGGGTCGTACTTGTTGACTGTCATCTTCTCAGTCATCGTACGTGCGTTCTTTTTCGTGACGTAAAAATGGCCAGTACCCGCGGTGGAGTTCAGGCGGATTTTGATTGTGGTTGGCTTCGCCATATCTCTAATCTCCTGGAGTGCGGGCCATCATCGGCACAACGCAAAATTCATGTATCTGGTGCCTTTTACAACTGCCCCGCCGCGAGTCAACCGCAAAGCGCAGATTTCGCGCACCAATCGCCGCTTTATGCGCAACGCCGTTCCAATTCGGCGAAAAGCTCGTTAAACTGCGCCTTATCCACCATCGTTGATTTGTTAATAGCAACCTTGGCATCACGGCCTTGAACAATCATCAAGATATGACCGCCCTTCACTCTTTGTTGCGAAAGCCCTGTGACATTCACATAAAGAATTTCAGTGATTTTACTGCTGAACATGGATTTCGGCGCAAGAATGCTTTGAGATCCCAATATCACTTGCATGGGCGCACCAAAACTGTTGGCAGTCCCCGCGATACCCAAAGCGGCCACGCCTAGGAACAATACGCTAAATAAAGATGCCACGAACAAGGCTGCTCCCCCAGTAAGCTCGAACGCACCTCTCAAAAGCGAAACGTCCCCGCCCGTAAAGGCAACATAGATAAAAACAATTGCACCGACAGCACCGATGAGCACCAACAATATCATCAACAGTCCATTCGGTTGACACATATAATATTTGGTTTCGAAAGCCGCTTTCATAATCACTCCCTATTTCCCAATACCCAAAATGCGCGGGTGATCTGTAAGCCGGATTCTGTCTAGGGCGTTGCCGCCCCGAGATGATCATTCATCTGGACCAGCTGTTACCAACTGGCCTCTAGCTGCCAACCCGGGCTTCTCGGGTTCAAGCGTCCCTGTGGTTGCCCACACGAAGCCCCTATTTGGCATTGCTCCCAGTGGGGCTTGCCGTGCCGTCTGTGTTGCCACATCCGCGGTGAGCTCTTACCTCACCGTTTCACCCTTACCTCCATATAGAAGGCGGTCTGTTCTCTGTGGCGCTATCCCTAGGGTTACCCCCGCTGGCCATTAACCAGCACCGTGCTTTTCATGGAGTCCGGACTTTCCTCGAAGGGTTACCCCCCCGCGATCATCCAACCACCCGCGCAAATACGCAGCTATGCGGTAGGGGCGCTTTGGTCAACGGGGAATCGATTGGCAAGATCGGTGATCATCGCCATATCTGTTTCATCGAGCGGACCAATCCCATACGGGCGGAACCGTCTGCGAAAACAGTCGAGCAGCAATGAAGGATCATCCGTCGCCGTATATCCAAACCGCGCCATCATCTGTGGAAACTGATCCAACGACGCGCCCTGCTCCGCCTCAGGCCAAACGCTCACGCCCTCTAGCGCCAAACGCCGCCAGTCGAACCGCAATCCCGGATCAATTTTGCGCGCAGGCGACATATCTGAATGCCCAATCACACGGCATGCAGGAATATCCCAACGGGCCATGATGCCCCGCAGCAAATCCGTCAAACTGTCCATCAATGCAGCCGAAAATGGCGAATAGCCATCATTGGCCAATTCAATCCCGATCGAGCGACTGTTCACATCCACCACATCGCCCCAGCGACCAGCGCCGCCATGCCAAGCGCGCATATCCTCGGCGACCATCGACATCACCTCACCGCTTTCAGCGATCAGATAATGGGCGGAAACCTCATTGTCGGGATTGCACAGCGTGCGACAAGCAGCCTGTGCCGATTGCATGGCGGTATAATGCACCACGACCATATCAGCCGTGGCGCCATTCTTGCGCGGCCCAAAATTGGGCGACGGATGGGTCAGTTTAATCAGCGGCCCGCTGCCACCAGGAAAGGTGCGGGATCCCAACCACATGCGAAACCATCACCATCGGGGTCAAGGCCCTTGCGATCACGGTCAGGGCCACCACTGTCCAAGAAATCGCGCTGTGCCGCATCAGGCGAAGTGTACTTCGCGCAGTTACGCTGATACTTCGCTTGGGTTGCAAAAACAGAACGCGAATACCATTCCTGCCCCTTACGGTTCGGGGCTTTCAAAGCATATTCCACAATGTTTGCACCCTCGTGACCCGAACGGGTTGGCAAAGCGGTTGGCATAATCTGTTCGCGCATCGACGCCTGCTGCGCACGACGGGCGGCATCCGATTCAATCGTTTCGCGCGATGCGACGGCGTCAAAATCCTGCTCGTCAGAAATGCCTGTATTGTTCTGCGGCGCAGCGGGCGCGGTATTGGCGATTGGTGCCACGTTCGAGGACGACATCGGCGCGGTCGATTGACCGATCCCAGCGGCCGCCAAGTCCGACGATCCGATGGAGCTTGACTGCCCGATAGCGCTAGATTGAACGGTCACTGGTGCTTGGAATGTTGTGCTGCCATTGCCTGCCAAAGACGCCTCGCGGCGCGCGCGCTCGAGCTCATAGTCAGCATAGTCGTTGAACCCAGGACCAGCATTGCTCGCGGGCACCTGCGGCGAACATGCTTGCAACAGCATCAGACCAGCAGCAATTAAACCAAGAGTTTTCACGTCATTCATCCATCAAATCATACGATTAAAAGGGGCTTTACCACCACTTTTGCGGTTTGGCTACAAATCCAGCTGCTTGTTCGAGGCAATAAGCGACATTCAGCAAGTCGCCTTCTTCCCACGGACGCCCGATGAGCTGCAAACCAAGCGGCAGACCCTTGGAATCCAAACCCGTTGGAACCGCGATCCCCGGAAGACCCGCAAGGTTCACCGTCACGGTAAACACATCGTTCAGATACATCTTGATCGGGTCAACATCGGCCATCTCGCCTAAACCAAATGCGCTTGATGGTGTCGCAGGCGTCAAAATCGCATCAACCCCAGCGGCAAACGCCTGATCAAAATCGCGCTTGATCAAGGCCCGCACTTTACGCGCACGGTTGTAATAAGCGTCATAGAAACCAGCGGACAGAACATATGTGCCCACCATAACACGGCGCTGAACCTCGGACCCGAAACCTTCAGCACGTGTCTTTTCATACATTTCCGTGATGCCATCACCCGCCGCCAATTTCGCGCGGTGACCAAAGCGTACACCGTCATAGCGGGCCAAGTTGGAGGAGGCCTCGGCAGGGGCAATCACATAATAGGCAGGCAAAGCATACTTAGTGTGTGGAAGTGATATATCACGGATTTCAGCGCCGGCATCCTTCAGCATCGCCGTGCCATCTTCCCAAAGCTTTTCGATCTCGGCAGGCATACCATCCATGTGATATTCTTTTGGAATACCAATGACTTTGCCCTTGATGTTGCCCGTCAGCATTGCCTCAAAATTCGGCACCTCAAGGTTCGCACTGGTGCTATCCTTGGCATCATAGCCGCACATCGCCTCCAGCATAATCGCCGCATCGCGCACGTCTTTGGTCATCGGACCCGCTTGATCGAGAGACGAAGCAAACGCCACAACACCCCAACGGGACACACGGCCATAGGTCGGCTTAATGCCCGTAATACCAGTAAACGCAGCGGGTTGGCGGATTGAGCCACCTGTATCCGTGCCCGCCGCACCAAGGCAGAGGTCAGCGGCAACTGCCGCCGCAGACCCACCAGACGAGCCACCCGGTGTCAGGTTACGATCATCGACTTTCCAAGGGTTCACAGCATCGCCATACACGGATGTCTCGTTCGAAGACCCCATCGCAAACTCGTCCATGTTGAGCTTGCCCAACATAACTGCACCCGCATCAAACAACTGCGTCGTGACTGTCGATTCATACTCAGGTTTAAAGCCCGCAAGAATGCCAGACGCGGCCTGAGACGGCACACCCTTCGTGCAAAACAGATCTTTAATCCCCAAAGGAATACCGCACATATCAGGCGCATCGCCCGCTTTAATGCGCTTATCTGCCGCCTCGGCTTGCACTTTTGCAATCTCAGGGGTGTTGTGGACAAAAGCATTAAGCGACTTTGATCCCTCAATCGCCCCCAGATAAGCATTGGTCAATTCAACAGAGGAAACCTCACCGCGGCGCAAGCTGTCGCGGGCAGATGCAATCGTAAGTTTGGACAGATCAGTCATTATTCAACCACCTTCGGCACAGCAAAGAAACCTTCACGCGCATCGGGCGCATTCTTCAAGATCGCGGCCTGCTGACCACCATCATTCACCACATCTTTACGACGCACCAAACGCTGCGGCGTGACAGAGGTCATCGGCTCAATTCCTTCAACGTCCACTTCATTGAGCTGCTCGATGAACCCCAAAATGGCAGAAAACTCTTGCGCCAGCGCCGGCAACGCATCTTCTTCGACCTTGATACGGGCCAATTTGGCCACGCGACGGGCGGTTTCGGTGTCGATTGACATGATATGCCTCCAAAAACGGGGGTTCAACTTTGGACATCCGTTTAACCCTGCCACCACCGCCCCGCAAGTCCTCAAACCCGATTGAACTGCGCAAGTTTAGGGCTATCATATGCTCAAACACAGGGGACAATAATGAAAATCACTTGGCTCGGACACGCTAGCTTTCGCTTAGAGATCGCAGATCAAATCATCCTCATCGATCCGTGGCTCGACGGAAACCCGTCTTTCCCCAATGATCAAAGGGAGGCCGCCATACAAGGCGCGACGCACATTCTGCTGACCCACGCCCACGACGACCACGCCACTGACGCGCTGGCCTTGGCCAAATCCGACGGCTTGGTCCTTGTTGGCCAGTTCGACCTGATGAACTGGTGGGAAACCAGCGATAAAATCAAAACCATCGGCATGAACAAAGGCGGTACCATCAAAATCGGCGATGTCGCGGTCTCGATGGTCAACGCAGTGCATTCCTCCACCCTGCGCGCGCCCGACGGATCGCGTATTTGCGCAGGAACCGAAGCGGGCTTCATCGTCAAAGGCGAAGGGCACTGCATCTACATCACGGGTGACACCGACATCATGGCCGACATGGATTGGATCGGGGACTACTACAAACCCAACATCGGCATCCTTTGCGCGGGCGGACATTTCACCATGGACATGAACGCTGCCGCCTATGCCGCCAAACGCTATTTCAACTTCAAAACCGTGATCCCCTGCCATTTCGGCACCTTTGGTCTGCTCGCACAATCGACCCAACCCCTCGTCGACGCCCTGCCAGACATCAACGTCATCACCCCAAAAGTGATGGAAACGATCACAATCTGACGCAAGCGCCTGCAAATTCCCCCCTCATCCCCACTGGCAATCCCCGACCATGCGCGGCAAACTCAACCTCAATCGGCAAGTAGCCGTGCAAACTAGGGAAGGAATATATCATGGGTCTTTGGAGCTTTGTTTAAGGCGCTGGCAAGAAATTGATCGGCAAAGACGACAGTCCGGAAGAGGCGATCAACAAGGAATTGGCTGATCTCGGCCTCGACGCAAAAGACGTCGACATTTCTGTTGAAGGCGGCAAAGTCGTGATGAAGGGGAAAGCCCTTGATCAGGAAACACGCGAAAAGATCATCCTCGCGGCTGGCAACGTTGACGGCATCGAAGAAGTCGAAGACGCGATGGAAGGCTCCTCCGAGGGCACCGTGTTCCACACTGTTGAAAAGGACGACACGCTTTCTGCAATCGCCCAGAAAACAATGGGCAGCGCGAACAAGTACCACGCGATTTTTGAAGCCAACAAGCCAATGTTGACACACCCAGACAAAATCTACCCAGGTCAGGTTCTGCGTATCCCAACAGAAGCGTAAGCTTTTTGAAATTATAAAATCGGGCAGCCTCGCGCTGCCCTTTTTTGTGCCTTGATCTAGGTCATTGCAATCGACCCGTCGTTTTCGTCAAATCCCCCTACCAAACTCGGGAGGAGCGGAAATGCACAACAGACCAAACGGGGCACCAAAGCTGCGCCCCATCACGGTTTCAGATATTTTCGAAAGCCTGCGCGCAGGCCTTGCAGACTTCCGCGCCGCACCCGTCCCTGGCCTCTTCTTTGCAAATTTCTACGTGCTGGGTGGCCTCGTCATGACGTGGATCACCTACATCACGGGCTCCACATTCTGGCTGGTCCTCGCGGTCATGGGCTTTCCGCTGATCGGCGCATTCGCGGCCCTCGGGCTCTATGAGACCAGCCGCAGACGCGCCGCATCAGAACCTATCAACTTGCGCGAAATTGCAACAGTCGTATGGGCGCACAAAGGCGGCCAACTCCCGTGGCTCGCCGTGATCCTGTTCATGTTCTGGTTTTTCCTCGGACATATGATCTTTGCGCTGTTTTTGGGCCTGACGCCCAGGACAAACGTGCACACCTCCACGGAGGTCTATTTCTCTGGCAACGGTTTGAAAATGCTCGGTTTTGGCACAGTCATCGGCGCAGGCTTCGCCAGCCTTACCTTCGCGCTATCCGTCCTTGGGATGCCGATGTTCCTCGACCGCGACGTGGATTTCGTGACAGCGATGATCACGTCATTCAAGGCCGTCTCCGCCCAGCCCGTCATCTATCTGATCTGGGGGATCTTCATCGGGATCATCACGCTTGCCGCAATGATCCCCGCCTTCCTTGGCCTTTACGTAGCCCTCCCCATCTTGGGGCATGCCACGTGGCACCTTTATAAACAGGCCACTGCCCCTTAGTGGTGCTTGGCCATCATGGATTCATGTGCCGCTTCCATGCCACGTGCCGCCAAATCTGACACTTCGCCGGCATGTCTTTGCAAGGCCGCTACGACCTCTGGGTCATCCGACGTTTGCACTACTACAACCCCAGTGTCTGTATAATCGAATTCTGTGGTGATAAATTCGGACTTTTCGAACAAGACGTCTAAAGTCTCACTTTGGATAGGGATTTGCGGATCGCGCTTTTCATCGACCCGCGTCGTCATGCTCATGATGTGGCTGGTCAGCGCATCACGCAGTTCAGGGTTCGTGGTTTCCGTCACAGTGCGGATGCCATTGGGCAGGTTTTCAACAGTCCGCGTTATCTCTGAATGTTCTTCAAACAAGGTGCGCAATTCGGCGACTTCAAAATCCTCGGTATCCACACCGACCAGCATCGGCGTGCCGATCACGTTGTGCATCGCTTTCTCACCGATCAAGTTCGTCACCACCATGTGCATGCCACCCATCGAATGCATCCCGACATAGACGC
>DFSO01000094.1:134573-148775 GCA_002378665.1 Loktanella sp. UBA3435
TTTTGCAATATGTACGGTATGCAGGGCGCTCACAAGCGAATTCATCGGTGCACGCTGTGTGCACGTAAATCACACCCCGTTTTAGCGGCGTTTCGCGAAGAACTCTCGCAGCAACTCTTCCGACGCCTGCGCCCCGATCCCATCATAGATTTCGGGCTTGTGATGGCATGTGGCATGCTCAAACACCCTTGGTCCCTGCGCCACACCGCCCGATTTCGGGTCAGCCGCACCGTAATACAGCCGCGCGATCCTTGCGTTCGAAATCGCCGCTGCACACATCGGGCAAGGCTCTAACGTAACGTAAAGATCATAGCCCGTAAGCCGTTCTTGCCCCAAAGCAGTACAGGCCGCGCGAATGGCCAAAATCTCTGCATGTGCGGTTGGGTCATTCAACTCCCGCGTGCGATTTCCTGCTTTAGAAACAACGCCTTCAGGCCCAACCACCACGGCACCACAAGGCACCTCGCCCCGCGCTGCGGCGGCGATTGCTTCGGCTAGTGCGGCCTGCATGTGACTGGTAAAACTCATGCTATTTGATGCCTCACGCCATATCATTCTTGCAACCCCCAATTTGTCGGACCAAGGTGCGTTATGGCTCAAGATATTTATGATCCGGCCTTTGTTGCCAGCTTATTTGACCGATGCTCCACCCGTTATCGCCGTTGGAGCGCTGTGTCGTCGTTTGGCTTTGTTTGGCTCTGGCGCAAACAATGTGTAGATCGCCTCGTAGGCCAGTCTAACGTCGCCCGCATCCATGAAGGCACCCTTTCGCCACGCATTCCAAAAGTCACGCAAGTCATTGATCTTATGGCAGGAACTGGTGAAGTCTGGCCTCATGTTCTGGGTGCATTCCCGCGCGCCCAGATCACCGCCATCGACATTTCCCCCGCCATGCACGCCGAGGCGATCACCAAACTCCACGGCACCCGCGCCCATAAAATTAACCACCTGACCGCCAATGCGCTTGATGATGATCTGCCCGCAAACACCGCTGATCTCCTTGTGGCGACTTTCGGGCTCAAAACCTTCAACAAGGAGCAACAAACCGTCCTTGCAGGTCAAATCGCCCGTATTCTGATGCCGGGTGGCAGCTTTTCCTTGATCGAAGCATCTGATCCCATAGGGTGGCCGCTCCGCCCCTTCTACCGCGCCTACCTACACGGTGCATTGCCTCTCATCGAACGGCTATTTCTTAAGGCTGCACAAGACTTTAGCATGATTAGCACCTATACGAGAAACTTTGAAAACTGCCGTCATATGGAAAGCGCATTACGCGACGCAGGCCTCAAAGTGACTTATAAAAAGCACTTTTTCGGCTGTGCGACCTCTATTGCAGGCACAAAGCCGATTGCGCAAAAACCCGTCACGCCGTAAGGCAAGCCTATGAACAAAGACATGCCCGCAGGCGACCGTATCGCCAAAGTCCTTTCCCGCGCTGGCGTTGCCTCGCGCCGCGAATCTGAACGTATGATCGAAGAAGGTCGTGTTTCGGTGAACGGTAAAACCATCACCAGCCCCGCCCTCAACGTGACTGACGCCGACAAGATCGTCGTCGACGGCAAACGCATCGGCGCACCCGAAGCCCCGCGCATGTGGCTGTACCACAAACCTGCTGGCCTCGTGACATCTGAGCGCGATGAAAAAGACCGTCCGACTGTCTTTGGTGCCCTGCCCGAAACTATGCCACGCGTGATGTCTGTGGGCCGTTTGGATATCAACTCCGAAGGGCTTCTGATCCTCACAAACGACGGGGAAATAAAGAGAAAACTCGAATTGCCCTCCACTGGCTGGCTCCGCCGCTACCGTGTTCGGATTAACGGTTCGGTCTCCGAGGCACGTCTTGACGAGCTACGTAAAGGCATCACTGTTGACGGCATTCACTACCAGCCGATGATCGTGACATTCGACCGCCAACAAGGTGCGAACGCATGGCTGACCGTGTCGATCCGCGAAGGCAAAAACCGCGAAATCCGTCGTACGATGGAGGCCATCGGCGTCGTCGTAAACCGGCTGATCCGCGTCAGCTATGGACCTTTCCAGCTTGGTAACCTCGCCCAAGGCGAAGTCGAAGAACTTAAGGCCCGCGTCGTACGCGACCAATTGGGCCTCGAATCAAAGCCAGAGCCGCAAAGAACCCGCAAACCCATCGCAAGATCCAAGTCGGGCGCACCGACGGGGAAAAACCGTACACGTTGAACCCTTGTCGGCGCTGCATGGTTGTGCATGTTAGGCGCTAACAATATTGGGATATTTTACCGTGGCTGACCTGCTGACTCTCGAAAACGCAACCAACCTGATCATGCTCTGCTTTTTGCAAGCTGTGTTGGGCTTTGATAACTTGCTCTACATTTCGATCGAGAGCCAACGCGCACCTGTTGCCCAACAAAAAGCCGTACGCACCTGGGGTATTCTGATCGCTGTCGCCCTGCGGATCGTCCTGCTGTTCGTGATGATCAAGCTGATCGCGCTGCTCTCGGAGCCGTTTTACATCTTCAACTGGCCTGGCGTGCTTGAAGGCGGCGTGAACTTTGCGACCTGTGTCTTTGTCATCGGCGGCGCCTTCATCATGTATACGGCCGTGAAAGAGATCAGCCACATGCTGTCGCTCGACGGCTTAGGCCATGATATTGAAGGAAAATCTTCAAAGTCGGCAACTCGAGTGGTTGTGCTGATTGTCATTATGAACCTGATCTTCTCGTTTGATTCCGTGCTTTCTGCTCTGGCCATAACGGACGTCTTTCCTGTGCTAGCAATCGCCATCGGCCTGTCTGGGGTCGCGATGCTTTTGCTCGCTGACGGTGTGACCCGCTTTCTAGAAAAGAACCGCATGTATGAGGTGCTTGGCCTTTTCATCCTGCTGATCGTTGGCGTTGTTTTGCTAGGTGAAGCAGGCGTTGCTGCGGCCCATGCGGTGCATGACGATACACTCAACATCAAAGTATTCGGCCAAGACATCATCCCGATGTCAAAGTCGACCTTCTACTTCTCTGTCGTCGTTTTGTTCGCGGTCGAAATCCTGCAATCAGGTTACAGCCGCAAACTGAACGCCGAACGCAAAGCACTACAGAAACACTCGTAAAGCGGCTTCAGAACGCTTATTGTAAAAGGGTCCTTCATTTTCGGCCAAGCCTAAGGGGGCACTATGCCTAAACCATTTCAACGCGGCGCCTATGTCGTCCTGATCGTGCTGCTGTTTGGCGTCACATCTGGCTGGTTGGGGGCGCTCTGATGGCCAAGACGTTCGGCGGAAAATTTAGCCCAAACGGCGCAAGCGGCACTGGCCCGCTTGAGGTGATTGATAATCGCCAAGTGGATGCGGCTGGCGGGCGTTCAAACCTGTTGTTCATCCCTGCGATTGTGCTGGTGGCGACAACTTTTTCGGATGGTCCTGTGTCGCTGATCACAGGTCTTGTCGGTGCCGGTGCGTTGACCCTCGCCGCGATGCTTTTGCGCGAAGGACTACGCGCCGAGGCCGCATATGACTTGCGCAAAGTGGCCCGCCGCCCTGCGTTTCCGCGCAAAATACTCGCCTCTGCCCTAACGGGTGTGGGGGTCGCAATCGCCTCTTATGCCCATGATACCAGCGTCTTAACTGCGCTGCTATATGGTGTCGCTGGCCTTGCGGTGCATGTTGCGGCATTTGGGATTGATCCGATGCGCGACAAACGGATGGAGGGGATCGACACTTTCCAACAGGACCGCGTCGCCAAAGTGGTAGATGAGGCCGAAGCCTATCTGAACGTCATGAAAGGCCAGATCGAAGGGCTTGGCGACCGCCAAATCCTGATCCGCGTGAATGCGTTTCAGGCTGCCGCACGCAAGATGATCCGCACCGTGGAAGAAGACCCCCGCGACCTTACTGGCGCACGGAAATTCTTGGGCGTTTACTTGATGGGTGCACGTGATGCGACGGTGAAATTCGTTGATCTGTATCGCCGTTCAAAGGACGCAACAGCGCGTGCCAACTTTGAGAGCCTGCTCGGCGATTTGGAACAAAACTTCGCCGCCCGCACCGAAAAAATGTTGCTCGATGATCGCAGCGACATGGACATTGAAATCAAAGTGCTGCGCGACCGTTTGCAGCGCGAAGGCGTTTAAGCCTGTAATAAGTAAGGGAGACATCATATGTCTGAAGATATCCGTCAAAAAGCCGAGGCTGCATTAGCCGAAGTTGAAAAAGTGACAGCCGTCGTGCTGGCCGAACCCACTGGTGAACTGGTGAGCATGGCCGAGGCTGACAAACCCACGACTGCAGAAATCAAACGCCGCATGGACGAAATCGACATGAGCGACACACAGTCGATCGTGTCCTTTGGCTCTTCTGCTCAGGCCGAATTGCAGGTCATCAGCCAGTCGATGCTGGCAGGTGTACGCAACAAAGATGTTGGCCCAGCCGGTGACAGCCTGCGCAATATCGTCAGCACAATTCGCGGCTTCTCGATTTCCGAACTTGATGTGCGTCGCAAGCGGTCTTGGTGGGAAAAGTTGCTGGGCCGTGCGGCCCCAATGGCAAAATTTGTTGCACGTTTTGAAGATGTTCAAGGCCAGATCGACATGATCACCGATGATCTATTAAAGCACGAGCATGTGCTTTTGAAAGACATCGAAAGCCTTGATGTGCTCTATGACAAGACACTCCAATTCTACGACGAACTCGCGCTTTATATCGCCGCTGGCGAAGCCAAAATCGCCGAGCTTGATGGCACCGTGATTCCAAAGAAAGAGCTTCAGGTATCCAAGGCGCCAGAAGACAAAGCCGTGATGATGGCGCAGGAATTGCGCGATATCCGCTCTGCACGTGATAATCTGGAACGCCGTGTGCACGACCTCAAACTGACACGTCAGGTCACGATGCAGTCCCTGCCCTCGATCCGCCTTGTGCAAGAAAATGACAAGTCGCTTGTGACTAAGATCAACTCGACTTTGGTCAACACTGTGCCACTTTGGGAAACTCAATTGGCGCAAGCAGTGACGATCCAACGCTCTGCCGAGGCCGCCGAAGCCGTGCGCGATGCCAACGATCTGACCAACGATCTGCTGACTGCCAACGCTAAGAACTTGCGTGACGCCAACAAGGTGATCCGTCAGGAAATGGAACGCGGCGTGTTTGATATCAACGCGGTGAAAGAGGCCAACGCCAACCTGATCGCCACGATAAACGAGAGCCTTGAGATTGCGGATGAAGGCAAGCGCAAGCGTGCAGAAGCCGAGCTTGAACTCAAGAAGATGGAAGAAGAGTTGAAAAACACGCTCGCTTCCGCAAAGGCCCGCAAAACTGGCACTGGCGACAATGTCGGCACAGCGGCTGGCGCATAAATGACAGTTTGGGGCGGCAGTTTATGGGGTGTTTTGGGTCTTATGGCCCTGACCGCTTGCACCCCTGCGCTGTCGCCCCAACCTGAACCCGTTCCGCCAACGCCGCCTCAGGCGCGGGTAGAGACGCCCACACCAATTACACCGATTATAGCCCAGCCGATCCCGCAAGATGACACTTTGCGCATCTATTATAAGCGGCTCGAAAATGACCTGGTCAATCGCGGCCTGCTTCGTACCGACGGCGGCGGGCCCGATACGCCTTTCACCGACACTCAGCTGACGCGCAATTTCGTCCGCATCGCGCTATTCGACGAATATATAAGCGATGCCAATGGGTTGCGGGCAAGTCCGACGGAATCGAAATTGCGTCGCTGGGAACAACCTGTGCGCATGTCGGTTCAATTTGGGGCCAGCACAAGCGCCGAACAACGCGTCAAAGACAAAGCAAACGTCACAGCTTTTGCGCAGCGATTGTCGCGTATTTCGGGCCTTCCGATTTCCCAAACGGACAATGATCCCAACTATTTCGTCCTTTTCCTAAGCGAGAATGATCGTCTTGGATCAGAAGCACGCTTGCGCCAAATCGTTCCAGGAATTGCTCAAAGCTCGCTGCGTGCGATCCTGGCTTTGCCGCGCGATCAGCTTTGCATCGTTGTTGCATTCTCCGAACCGGGCCGATCAGAATATACAAAGGCCGTGGCCGTGATCCGCGACGAACACCCCGACCTTATGCGCAAATCTTGCGTTCACGAGGAACTGGCCCAAGGGTTAGGTCTTGCCAACGACAGCCCTGCCGCGCGTCCGTCGATATTCAACGACGACGAAGAATTCGGGCTGCTCACAACCCACGATGAATTGTTGCTCAAAATGCTTTACGACAAACGCTTGTCGTCTGGCATGGACGCGGCCCAAGCCGCACCAATCGCAAAAATCATCGCGACAGAATTGACAGGCGGCGGCGCGAGCTAGCCCCACAGCACAAGGAGCCTCACACATGGGCATTTTCGATTTTCTGAGCGGCGAATTTATCGACGTTATTCATTGGACAGATGACACCCGCGACACGATGGTCTGGCGTTTCGAGCGTGAAGGCCACGAGATCAAATACGGTGCCAAACTCACCGTCCGCGAAGGTCAAGCCGCTGTTTTCGTTCACGAAGGTCAGTTGGCTGACGTCTTCACCCCGGGTCTTTATATGCTTGAGACCAACAACATGCCGATCCTGACGACCCTGAACCACTGGGATCACGGCTTCAAAAGCCCGTTCAAGTCCGAGGTGTATTACGTCAACACCACCCGCTTTAACGATCTGAAATGGGGCACGAAAAACCCGATCATGTTGCGCGATCCAGAGTTCGGCCCGACGCGCATCCGTGCCTTTGGTACCTATTCGGTCAAGGTCTCTGATCCAGCCGTATTTATGCGCGAAATCGTGGGCACCGACGGTGAATTCACGATGGATGAGATCAGCTTCCAGATCCGCAATATCATCGTGCAAGAGTTCAGCCGCGTCATCGCGTCTTGTGGCATTCCCGTGCTCGATATGGCCGCGAATACCGCTGACTTGGGCAAGCTGGTTGCCACAACAATCAGTGCTACAATCGCGCAATATGGTCTGATGATCCCTGAACTCTACATCGAAAACATCAGCTTGCCAGAGGCGGTTGAGGCCGCTTTGGACAAGCGCACATCGATGGGCATTGCAGGCGATTTAGGCAAATTCACCCAATATTCCACAGCCGAGGCAATGACCGCAGCTGCATCCAATCCAAGCGGCGGTGACGGCATGGGTGCTGGCCTTGGGATGGGTATGGGCATGGCGATGGCCAACCAAATGCAAACGGGTCCGTGGGGGCCAATGCCGACACCACCCACCGCGCCGCCTGTCGAACATGTCTGGCATATTGCCGTTGATGGTGCGGTCACGGGGCCATTCTCCAAGGCTTCGATGGGGCGTATGGTCACGGACGGGACTTTGTCCCGCGAAAGCCAAGTCTGGACGCAGGGCCAAGACGGATGGATGCGTGCGGATGCCGTGATGGAATTGGCGCAGCTATTCACCGTCATGCCACCACCGCCACCAGGCGCCTGAGGTTGTAATAGTTAAAATGGCAGACGCGCTGATCGAACACCGCTTTCCATGCGAAACCTGCGGGTCGGACCTCCGATTTGACCCCGCATCGCATCAGCTTGTCTGTGACCATTGTGGCAACCAACAAGTCATTGGCGGTACACGACAGTTGGCTAGCGGGATCAAAGAGCTCGATTTTCGCAGTGCAATTGCCAATACTTTAGACGCCGCAGAGATCGAAGAAACTCGCGTCGTGACCTGCCCCAATTGCGGGGCAACGACGGAATTCGACGAGACGACCCATTCCGCCGAATGTCCGTTTTGTGCTACTCCCGTTGTTACCGACACGGGCCTGCACCGACATATTAAACCGCGTGGATTGCTCCCCTTTGCCCTTGATGAACCCTCCGCACGCAAGGCGCTCACAGGATGGCTTGGCAGCCTATGGTTCGCGCCCAATGGCCTGATGGATTACGCTCGTAAGGGCCGCACAATGAACGGGATTTACGTCCCCTATTGGACCTTCGATGCCAACACCAAAAGCGCCTATGAGGGTCAGCGCGGCATGCATTACTACGAGACCAAAACCGTAATGCGCGATGGGAAACGCGAGCAAGTTCAGGTTCGCAAAACACGATGGTCACGCGCCTCTGGCCGCGTGGCGCGCTTCTTTGACGATGTGCTGGTGCTAGCGTCCAAGAGCCTGCCGAAACGTTATACTGACGGGTTAGAGCCGTGGGACCTGTCTGCTCTGGAGCCCTATAAGCCCGAATATCTTGCTGGTTTCCGCGCCGAAGGCTATCAGGTTGAACTTGCCGATGGCTTTACTGAGGCGCGGCAATATATGGACCGCATGATCCTACGGGATATAAAATACGACATCGGCGGCGACGAACAACGCGTCAGCGACGTGCAAACCCAAATCGGCAATGTGACTTTCAAACATATCCTGCTGCCCGTCTGGCTCGCGGCCTATAAATATCGTGGGCGCACGTTTCGTTTTGTCGTGAATGGCCGCACCGGGCGGGTTCAAGGCGAACGACCCTATTCCGCGTGGAAAATTACTTTTGCGGTAATTATCGGACTAATTATTGCGCTTATCACTGGATATGTTATCGCTAACAACCAATAGTCTTGGAGGTTGAGATGATCCTTTGTGCGGGCGAAGCCCTGATTGATATGTTGCCACGCCAGTCTACGAGCGGCGAAAACGCGTTTGCCCCACTCGCAGGCGGATCGGTGTTCAACACCGCGATTGCCTTGGGTCGCTTGGATGCGCATGTGCAGTTCTTCTCGGGCCTGTCGTCGGATTTGTTCGGCGACGTATTGCGCGCCGAATTGACAGCATCAAAGGTCGACAGCAGCCCCGCCAGTATTAGCGACCGCCCGACGACCTTGGCATTCGTGAAATTGACCAACGGCCACGCTTCCTATGCGTTTTACGACGAGAATACAGCAGGTCGCTTGATCACGGCAAACGACCTGCCAGAGGTCACTGCGGACGCGATTTTCTTTGGCGGGATCAGCCTTGTGGTCGAGCCCTGCGCCGCGGCCTACCAAGCGCTCATGCTGCGCGAGGCCCCTACCCGCGTGACTATGATCGACCCCAATATCCGCCCGGGTTTCATCACCGACGAGGCTGCGTATCGCGCCCGCCTGACGTCCATGTTTGCCGTAGCGGACATCATGAAGACCTCTGACGAAGACCTTCAGTGGATCACAGGGGGCACAGACGCGTCAGTCTTGTTTGAGGGCACTTCGGTGCAAATCATCCTGCTCACGAAGGGGTCCGAGGGCGTCACTGTCCTGACCCGCGATGGCTCTGTTGATGTGCGCGCCGTCAAGGCGCAGGTCGTCGATACGGTTGGCGCAGGCGATACATTTAGCGCGGGATTCTTGGCCAATCTTGACGCACGCGGCCTGCTCACCAAGGCGAAAATCGGTTCGGCAACGATGGAAGAGTTGACCCAAGCCGCCGCTTTCGGCGCCAAGGTCGCGGCGATCACCGTGTCGCGCGCAGGGGCAAATCCGCCTTGGGCGTCTGAGCTTTGAGGGCACTTGTTCAAAGGGCCAGCCATGCCAGTGTGACGGTTGATGGCGAGGTTGTGGGGCAGATTGATGAGGGGATGCTCATCTTCTTTTGTGCAATGCAGGGAGATGATGCGTCGAAGTCGGCGCAGCTTGCCGCCAAGATATCAAAATTGCGCATTTTTAAAGATGACGCGGGCAAGATGAACCTGTCCTTAAAAGACACAGGTGGAAGTGCCCTCATCGTGAGCCAATTCACCCTTGCGGCGGATGTTTCTCGCGGCAACAGGCCTGGGTTTTCTTATGCGGCAGCGCCTGAAGATGGACGTGCGCTTTATGAGAATTTCATCGCCGATATGACCGCCCATGGCGTGCCAGTTGCCACGGGCCGCTTTGGCGCTGAAATGGACGTAAGCCTTACAAACAAAGGCCCCAGCACGATCTGGTACGATATTTAAGCGGCTCTTCTGACCAAGCTACTAACCGCGCCGAGAGCAAAAAACGCTGTTGCCACACAGATGATTGTGGGGCCGACAGGCGTATCGAGCAGCACCGATAGCCGCACGCCTCCAAAGGCCGCAAGCGCCGCGATACCGCTGGCCATGAACGCCATATGTTCAGGCGTTTTCGCGAAATTCCGCGCAGCTGCGGCAGGTATGATAAGCATGGCAGTTATCAAAAGAGCACCTACAACTTTGATCGCGACGGCGACGACGGCGGCGAGGAGCAGCGTTAAAACAAGCTGTTCACGGCGCGGGTTCATGCCTGCGGCGTATGCTAGATCTGGGCTTAGCGTTGAGGTCAAAAGTGCTGTCCAATGCCGCCAAAGTACAAGCGCGACGACCACTGCGCCGATCCAGATAATGCCGAGATCGCCGCGTGTCACGGTGAGCACATCGCCAAAGAGATAAGCGTCGAGGTTGATGCGTTGATTGGGGATCATCGTGACCGCGACAAGGCCGAGGGCCAATGCGCCATGGGACAAGACACCAAGGATTGTGTCGACGGATTGCCCTTTTCCTGAGAGTGCGAAAATCAGAACTGACATTAAAAAAGCAATAAAACCAACACCTAAGAAGATAGACGTGCCAAAGAGAAGGGCCAGTGCGACACCTAAAATTGCCGCGTGGGCGGTCGCATCTCCGAAATAGGCCATCCGTCGCCAGACCACAAAACACCCCAAAGCGCCTGCGGAAATCGCGGTGCCGATGGCGGCCAGAGTGGCGCGGAGCATAAAATCGTCGAGCATTATTCTGCCGCCTCATGGTGGTGATGATGGTCGTGTTCGTGGCGATAAAGGGCCAATGCGCCGCCTGTGCCTGTGCCGAAAAGTTCGCGGTAGGCGGGGGCTGCGGACACAACATCTGGTGTCCCTTCACAGCAGACGTGGCCGTTGAGGCAAATGACGCGATCAGAGGCGCTCATGACCACGTGTAACTCGTGGCTGACCATCAAAACAGCGCAGTTCAATTCCCGCCTAACTGCATCAATTTGTTGATAAAAACGCGCTGATCCGGGTTGGTCGAGACCTTGGGTTGCCTCATCCAGCATAAGTACATCGGGGCGTCCTAAAATGGCGCGCGCGAGCAGCACCCGTTGGAACTGTCCACCCGATAAAGAGGCCATTTGTTGGCTGTGCACACCCTGTGCACCGGACGTGCACAGGGCGTGCACCGCGTCTTCGTCACTTACGGGCGTTGGCAGATCAAGAAAGCGGCGGACGGTCATCGGCATGGTCGGGTCGATATGCAGTTTTTGCGGCACGTAACCGATACGCAGACCATCCTTGCGGGTGACCTTGCCCTTCGTAGGCTTCAAAGCCCCAATGAGAACGCGCAGTAGCGTCGATTTGCCAGATCCGTTCGGGCCGACGATGGTGACGATCTCGCCCGCTTTGAGGGAGAGGTCGACGTTATGCAGCACAGTGTTGCGGCCATGTTTCGCGGTGATGCCCGTGGCGGAGAGGATCGCGGTCATGCCTGCGCTCCTGTTTGGCAGGACGGGCAGAGCCCTTCGGCCTCAATGACGGTTTGTTCGATTTGGAAGCCGCTGAGGGCAGCGGATGCGCCTAAGGAAGAACCTGCGGATTGCGCCTCGGCTACGGTGCCGCAAGCGCGACAAATCATGAAAGCGGGATCGTGTGCCGCCCCCGGATGGGCGCAGGCGATGAAGGCGTTGAGCCGTTCAATGCGGTGCACGAAGCCTTGGTCGACGAGAAAGGACAGTGCGCGGTAGGCTACGGGTGGTTTGGACCCTAAGCCTTCGGCGCTAAGCCGTTCTAGCACATCGTAGGCCCCCATCGCGGCATGGGTTTCGAGCAGGATTTCAAGCGACCGCTGGCGGACGGGCGTGAATTGCACGCCGCGCTCGGCGCAGATCGCGCGTGCGGACGTCATTGCTGACTGCACGCAGGTGCTATGGTCATGGGTAGCAAAGCCGAGTGGATCAGGAGACATCTTGCACTTTCTGTTATGTTATAACATATACTCTCTCAACGAGACCTAACACAAGTTGAAAACATGCGCCTGATTGCTGCCTTTGCCGCCCTGATTGCTACCTCTGCCGAAACGGCACCCAATGTGGTGACGGATATCGCGCCTATTCATGGGTTGGTGAGTGAGGTGATGGGCGGCCTTGGCAGCCCTACCCTTTTGTTGCCCGCAAATGCCGACGCGCACCACTATACGATGCGCCCTTCCGATGCGCAGGTCTTGGCGGATGCGGATGTGGTGATTTGGGTGGGTGCTGGGCTAACCCCTTGGTTAGAAGCGCCTTTGGATGCTTTGTCCCCTGACGCCACAAGGTTAGCCTTATTGCTAAGTGACGGTTGGACGCCGCGCGAATTGCATGACGGGGATGATCATGATCATGGGGTGATTGATCCGCATGCGTGGCTTGATCCTGCGGTTGCGTACGCCTGGTTGGGCACGATTGCGCAAGTGTTGGGTGCCGCTGATCCTGAGAATGCGGAGACCTATGCCGATAACGCAGAGCGGGCGGCGGTGAGCAATGTGGAGCTAAGGTTGGATATTGCGGCCAAGATGGAGTCTTTAACAGGGCGCGGTGTGATTTGGCCGCATGATGCTTACGGGTATTTTGCGGATGCTTTTGGGGTGACCTCGATGGGGGCGATTTCGGATAGCGATGCGGCGGCACCTGGCCCTGCGCATATCGCGGAGTTGCGGAAAATGACGCAAAGTGGCGACGTGGTTTGCGTGGCTTTAGACCCAGAGGTGAACCCGTCTTGGGGCGATCTTTTGACCGAAGGAACGGACGTAAAGATCGCGCGGGTTGATCCGATTGGGGCAGATATTCCGCTGGGCGTTGGGCTCTATCCTGCGTTGATTTCGCAGCTGGCAGATCAGATTTCGGGCTGTCTGGCGGAATAAAAAACCCGCGCACCAAATATGGGACGCGGGCAAAATTATTAGCTATATAACTGATAAGCCTCGCTTATTCCGCTGGCAACATCACTGTGTCGATCACGTGGATCACGCCGTTGGACTGCATGACGTCCGCGATTGTGATATTGGCCACATTGCCGCGCTCGTCGGTCAGTGTAATTTTGTCACCCTCATATTTCGCCATCAATGTGCAACCGCCAAGTGTTGGGACTGGGTGCTCGCCGCCGTCGTCGTTGATCATGCCGCCAAGAGCGTCAGACAAAACGGCCTTGCCGACAACGTGGCAGGTCAGGACTTTGGTCAAGAATGCCTTGTTTTCTGGCAAGAGCAAGGCTGCGAGGGACTCTTCTGTGATTTTGCCGAACGCATCGTTGGTTGGCGCGAAAACTGTGAACGGGCCTTCGCCTGCCAAAGTGTCAACAAGACCAGCGGCTGTGACTGCGACCATGAGTGTTGTGTGATCGGCAGAGTTCACAGCGTTTTCAACGATGTTTTTGTCTGCAAACATTTCTGCGCCGCCGACCATCGGGTTTGCCATTGCGTGGCTTTCGGCAAATGCAGCGCTTGCACAGAAGGAAAGAACAGCAGCAGTTACAGCGGAGATGAATGTCGATTTTGTCATTGTTTTGGTATCCCATTTGGTGTCGCCGCAAAGCCCCTTGCCTTGCGTTCGAATAAACCACGCCGGAATGCTGAAAAGAGTTTCAGCGCATTACAAAATTATTTTCGGGGGCGTCTTAGGACTGGCGCAAAGCTATGATTTGGCGGGCGCGCTGCTCGGCCGATGCTGCAAGGATGGCGGGGTCCACTTGCCGTTGCGCTTCGATCTTGAGGGCGGTCACGTCGGATTGAAAACGACGCGCCAGCGTTGCCGTGTCCGCATCTGCGCAGAGTTCACCGATGTGTTTGGCTTGCTCAAAAACAGCGGCCATTTCAGCTTCCATCATTGAAAGGTAGTCAGAGATTTGCCGCGTGATCGCGCCGTCTTCGGAGGTGGTATTCAAGAGGGATTTGACCAGCATACAGGCACGTCGCGTCGGATCGTCATGATTTGGTGCACCTATTTTACGCAGGAAATTGGCGAGACCTGTTAGAGGCGTGTCGGCGGCGGCCATGAATTTGCGGAATTCATCACGGTTGCTTGTGAAGTAACGTTCGAGCGACAGGTTGAACAGGTTCTCTTTGCTGGAGAATGCCGCATAGATACTGCCCGGCTTCATGCTGAGCGCGCCTTCGAGGTCTTTGAGCGAGGTCGCGTGATAGCCCTTTTGCCAGAAAAGGGTCATCGCGGCGTCGATCGCAGCATCGCGGTTATATGGTTGGGCGCGTGTCATAGGGATCTATTTAGTGCCATTCGTCGGGTTTGTCATCTGGGTCGGCTCA
>DFSO01000094.1:149052-179777 GCA_002378665.1 Loktanella sp. UBA3435
TGAGTGATCACTCAATATTATCATATGGAGAGGACAGACAAACCAAAGGACGAACAAAATGACCGAATTTACAAAGCACGACGAAAACACAGCACCAGAAGGCAGCAAGGCATTGCTTGCCAAATCAAAGGCTGCGTTTGGTCGCATCCCTGGCCTGCACGCGACGATGGCCGAAGCGCCAGGCTTGCTTGAAGCCTATCAAGTTGCGCACCAGCTTTTTGCGGCAACCAGCTTTGACAAGGACGAAATCACCGTTGTTTGGCAGACAATCAATGTTGAGAACGGCTGTGGCTACTGTGTGCCTGCGCATACGGGAATTGCTAAAGCGATGGGTGTTGATGATGCGATCACCGAGGCGCTGCGCAATGAAGCGCCACTGCCAAATGCACGCCTCGAAGCGCTACGCGACTGCACATTGTTGATCGTGCGCGACCGTGGCCATGTGGATGATGCAGCAGTTAAGGCGTTCCTTGACGCCAGTTTCACCAAGCGCAACATTCTTGAGGTCGTTTTGGGTTACGCCCAAAAGATCATGTCGAACTACACCAACCACTTGGCCAAAACGCCTGTGGATGCCGCGTTTGAAAAATTTTCTTGGTCCAAAGCCAGCTAAAAACATGGGGCGGCTCTTTTTATAAGGGCCGCCCTTTTAGTTGAGCTTAGAAATCAGTCGGTGCGCCGCCTTCTTCTTTGCGTTTTGCGACGAAAGTTTGCAGTTCCTCGCGGATGCCCTCGTCCATTGCGGGTGGCTCGAATGTGTTGATGATGTCTTTGAAGGTTTGGTGCGCACGTTGTGCAGTCCAGACACCTCCTGCAACTTCCCAAGCTTCAAAGTTACGCCAGTCCGAGACGATGGGCGAGTAGAACGCCTTTTCATACCGGTCTTGGGTGTGTTGGATGCCAAAGAAATGCCCCGTTGGGCCGACCTCTTTGATCGCGTCGATGGCGATGTCGTCAACGCCTGTCGCCACGACTTCGGGTTCCATGTAGCGCTGGATCATCTGGATGACTTCGCAGTCCATGATGAATTTCTCGGGGCATGCGATCAAGCCACCCTCAAGCCAGCCCGCCGCGTGATAGACGACGTTGGTGCCTGATTGCACAGCCGACCAGAGCGAATTGGAGGTTTCCCACATCGCTTGGCCGTCTGGCACGTTGGCCGCACAGACGCCAGATGCCCGCATTGGCAGGCCGTAGAACCGCGCCATTTGGCCCGTCATTTGCGTGGCCCGCATGTATTCGGGCGTGCCAAACGCGGGTGCCCCTGATTTCATATCGACGTTGGAGGTGAATGTGCCAATGACGCATGGTGCGCCAGGGCGGACGTATTGGAACAAAGCAATCGCGGAGAGTGCTTCGGCGATAGACAGCGTGACCGCGCCCGACATGGTGACGGGGGCCATGGCACCTGCGAGCGTAAATGGCGTGACGATGACGGCTTGACCACGGCGCACGCAGCGCAAGCAACCGTCGATCATCGGCACGTCATGTTTGAGCGGAGAGGTCGAGTTGATGTTAGTGTACATATGCGGCTTGGAGACGAACTCTTCTTCCGTCAGACCGCCTGCGATTTTGACCATTTCCATGACATCTTCGACGCGTTCTTTGCCCAAAGAATAGGCGTGGGCCACTTTGTCGGTGAGGGTCATTTTATCGTAGACCACGTCAAGGTGGCGCACGGAGGCGTGTACATCGACAGGCTCAACAGGGTAGCCGCCCGCAAAGTGGATGCAGTTGAAATATTGGGTCAGCCGCAAGAGGTCGGCGCATTGCGCGCGGGTGCCTGAGACCTTTTTCCCGATTTCCATGTCGAAATAGTTGGGCGGAGAGGAGACGTTGCCGAACAGGATGTGCTTGCCGCCGATGGTGATTTTGCGATCAGGGTTGCGCGGGGTAACATCGAATTGCGCCGGCGCGTGAGAGAGCATTTCCATGACCCAGTCACGGCCCATGCGCACGTTGGTGCCGTTCACGGTGCAGCCCGCTTGCTTGAATAGCTCTAACGCTTCCTCGTTAAGGAATTCGATCCCGATGTCCTCAAGAATCGTCATCGCACCGTTATGGATAGCCTCGACACCTTCGGGGCCAAGCGGTTCGGTCGGCCTGTCGGTGTTGACAGGAATGCGCCATGGCATCTGGTCAATCACCTCGTGGCCGCGCCTTGTCGCATTGCCTGCCCGTCCGCCGCCGCGGCGTTTTGGTGTGTCTGCCATGATCTGATCTCCCCTATTGCGATGCGATCACTTTGCCACGGCCACGGCCCATACCTTGCGCATATGCGACAAGATGTGTCGTTTTAGTCAGACGCTAGCGGTTTTGCTGCGCGATCCAGTGGGGCAACTCGGCGATAGAGTTGAGGATAACATCGGCATAGGGCTGCAATTCATAGGCCTGCGCGGGGCCAGTGAGGACGCCCACGGTACGCATACCTGCCGCATTTCCAGCGTTTAGGTCGTGGGTGCTATCGCCGACCATGATGCAATCTTCGGGCTCCAGCCCTGTCGTCGTGCAAAACCCAAGCAACTGCCCCGGCTCTGGTTTACCGCCAAAGCCACTGTCGTATCCAGAGATGAAGTCAAAGAGATCAAGCACATCAGCCTCGCCGAGATGGGCCCGCGCGTTGTCTTCTGCGTCATTGGTGGCGACGCCCAGCAGGATATCCATTTCCTTGATTTCGTTGAGCAGCGGCCAAAGCGGGGCGGCTTGCACCTGCGGCACGTTTTTGGCGGCTTTGTGCATGCGGGTCATCAGGTCTTTTTTACTGACATCGGGCAGATGTTCGATCAGTGCATCAGCAATGAAATCGACAGTTTCGGCGATCACGATGCTTTCTGGCCAGAACACGCCGCCCTCGAAATCGTAGCCAAGCGCATTTGCCAAAGTCTCGATTTTCTCAGGATCATCACCCGCCTCTGTAGCGATCATGCCACGTGTCCAAGCGCCCCAAGTGGCGTTGAAGTCAAACAGCGTGCCATCTTTGTCGAAGACGATACCTTTGATCATTTTAGCTTCCTTCGTTGTCGTATATTGACACTCCACCCCGACGCCGCGACGGTGTCAACCATCATGCTAAAGCTTCGCTCTTACCGCTCTCGCCCGATGCATTTGGGTCCGTTTCCGCTTGAAAAACTCAAGCGGATGCTCCGTGTTGATCTGTCAGCCATGCCTGCGATGCAACCCGTTTCTTTTCGCCGCCCTGAGGACCCCAAAAGTATCGTGAATGCGATGCAGGAGTATCAGGCGATGCTGGATGCGACGCGTGACGGGATGGTCAAGAAGGAGATTGCCGAGATACCTGATGAATTGGTCGAGCGGGCTAATCATATGAAATCGTTTGGTTATTATTGCGATGCCAGCATGGTGGGGACTTGTGCGATTGATCCTGCGGTATGGATGGGCGAGACGCTTGTGAACCCCGATGTTGATAGGTTGGCCGATAAGTTGCGGGTGATGCAGCCGAAATCCTTGGCCGCTGGCATTGATGTGATTATGGCGGGTCTGCGCGAGAGCATGGCTTTGCCGCCTGCCGATTGCCGCCATCATTCCCATGCGGTTGTGTTTTTGTATGACCATCCCCGCGCACCCCGTGTGGATGAGGTCGGGGCGGATTGGATCAAGGATGCCCTGCCGCAGCGGACATGTTTGCGCGCCTCCGAGACTGCGGTGACGCTGGCGAGTTATATCCGCACCTTGGGGTATGAGGCGCGGGCGCATTCTATGGCCGCGAGTGATGTGAATTTGGGCGCATTGGCCGCCTCTGCGGGGTTGGTCGCCTTGGAAGACGGCGTATTGGTGAACCCGTTTACCGGCAATCGCTATGGCTTGGCGGCGGTGACGACGACGCTTGCAATGGCTGCCGATTTACCGATTTTGCCGCGTCAGGAGGCGCCGAAGAGCTATACCTACGGCACCGGCGATCATGCGAAGTCGGCGGGGCGGCGCGATGTTTATGCCAAGCGCGATTTTGCTTTGGGACCACATCCGTTTGAGACGCTCAAGCGGGTGGATAATCCCACGACTTATATAGATGCCCCGAATGTGGCGCGAGTGCCGAAGCGGGCGAACTTGTTTGCGCGGGCCTTGTTTGGCGATATGGGCAAGCATGTGCAAGAGGCCACGAAGAACGGCAATTATGTGCGTAAATCTGCGAGTGCATTTGCCTTCCGTCCGTCGCTAGGCGCGTTCGTTTTGCTGCAGGACGGCGACGCGCGCGAAAAGCAAGAGGGCACGGACAATGCAAACCAGAATGCTGCGAATATCAAAGGGGCACTTTATTTTCTTGGGGTCGATGCCTGCGGATTAAGCGCTTGTCCAGACTGGACCTACTATAGTCACGATGCGGCGGGCCAGTCGATTACGCCTTATCACAGTAACGCAATTTCAATGATTATCGATCAGGGTCATGAAACGATGGAGGGCGCGTCTGGTGACGACTGGATCGCTTGTGCCCAATCCATGCGTGCCTATTTGCGGTTCTCGCTTTTGGGCGGTGTATTGGCGCAGCATTTGCGCAACTTGGGCTATACGGCGCGGGTCCATTCGGTGATGGACGACGAGGTTTTGCATCCGCCGTTGTTATTGCTGGCGGGCTTGGGTGAGGTGAGCCGCATTGGCGAGGTGATCCTCAATCCATTCCTTGGGCCCCGTTTAAAATCGGGTGTTGTCACGACGAATATGCCGATGACGCATGACAAGCCGATTGATTTTGGCCTGCAAAAATTTTGCGAGGCCTGCAATAAATGCGCCCGCGAGTGCCCCTCTGGTGCAATTACCGCAGGGCCAAAACTTATGTTCAACGGCTATGAGATTTGGAAATCCGATAGCCAGAAATGCACAACATACCGCGTGAGCCAGAAGAACGGCGCGATGTGCGGGCGGTGTATGAAAACCTGCCCTTGGAACCTTGAAGGGCTGTTTGCGGAGGCCCCTTTCCGCAAGTTGGCGATGACTGTGCCAAAGGCGGCGAAGGCATTGGCGGCGCTGGACGACAGGCTTGGCAAAGGGTCGATTAATCCCGTTAAAAAGTGGTGGTGGGATTTGGAGATGTTGGACGATGGCGCTTACCGCCCTGCCCGCGAGCCTGTGAACAAGCGCGAATTGTCGCGGGATTTGAAACTGGTTTACGCGGATCAGACGCTGGCGGTTTATCCTGCGCCACTTGCGCCCCCGCCCTATCCTTGGCCGTTTCCAATGGACCGCGAGGCGGGGATCGCGGCCTATCAGGCGATGATTTCGGCGGATGAGCACAAGTTGCTTCGCGCAAAAGGCGTGCCGACGGAGCATATCTATAGTGCTGCGAAGGGCGATATTCCGATCCTGAATTTGGTGGTCACGCGGGTCGAAAAGTTGACGGATGCCGTGACACTTTATGAGTTTTCGGACCCAACGGGTGCTGATTTGCCAGAGTTTACGGCTGGTGCGCATTTAGATGTGGTCGTGGCGCCAGAGTTTTTCCGCCAGTATTCGATGTCGGGCGATCCTGCCGATCGCAATTCCTATCAGATTGCTGTGCTGCGCGAGGACAAGGGCCGTGGCGGATCGAAGTTGATGCACCGGATTTTCGGCTTGGGGCGCAGAGTCTTTGTTTCCAAACCGATTAACCATTTTCCACTGGTCGAGGATGCGAGCCACACGATGCTGATGGGGGGCGGGATTGGGATCACGCCGATGATCGCAATGGCGCACAAATTGCACGCTTTGGGGCGACCTTTTGCGCTGTATTATAGTGCCAAAACCCGTGCGGATGCTGGGTTTATTCCACTGTTAGAAGCGCAACCTTGGGCGGCGAACGTACATCTGAATATTACGGATGAGGGCACGCGTGCAGATTTGGCGCACGTGATGACATACCGCGATGGTGCGCATGCCTATACCTGTGGTCCTGACGCTTATATGGCGGCGGTGATGGCGGCGGCAGAGGCGAATGGTTACCCCGAAGAGGCGCGGCATTTGGAATATTTCGCCGTGCCTGATGCGCCCGATTATGTGAACCATGCCTTTACGTTGCGTATGAAAGACGGGCGGATTGTGCCTGTTGCGGCGGATGAAACGGCGGCGGATGCGCTGTTGAAAATCGGGGTGCCCGTGGATGTGAAATGCGCCGATGGGCTTTGTGGTGTGTGCAAATGCGGCGTAGTTTCGGGCGAAGTCGAGCATCGCGATTATGTACTGTCAAAGGCGCAACGCGCGCGCGAGATTATTTTGTGTCAAAGCCGCGCCGCTCAAGTGGATGGTGAAATCGAGATTGATCTCTAGGCGTGCCTAACTCGCCCCTCGCCCCGTATTCGCCTTGAGAAAAAACTGTGCGCGGATTGGCTCGCAGGCGGCCCCTTGCGCACGCGCATTGCCTCCGATGATGCCTGCCTCAATCTTGGGCGGGATCAGGCCACGGGTATCTTGGGTAGCGACATAGCGGCGGACGCGGTTGACGAGGTCTTCGCGCAGGCTGGCAGGGAATGATCCGTCGATGAGGATCGCTTCAAAGTCGATGACCGAGCAGATCGATAGGCTGGCCTTGGCTAATTCCTGCGCTGTTTGCAAAAGCCACGGCTCGACGTAGCGGCTCAGTTTTGTCCAACTTGTAGGATCATCCCAAAGCTGGCGGGTGTCGATATCGACCTCGCGCAGGCGTGCCTCTAGCTGATGGATCGAGGCCATATCAACGAGCTGCATACTCTCGCCGATAGGGCTGATGCTGCGCAGTGAACCAAGCGCGCCCGCGTTCCCTTGCCGTCCGATGTAGACGGAATTGTTGAGGACGACTCCGCCGCCGATGAAGGCCCCGATGTAGAAATAGGCGTAATCTTGGAATTCTTTGCCGCGCCCGTAGGTGTGTTCGGCCTGACAGGCGGCGGTGGCATCATTCATCTGAACGACAGGCAGGTCGCTGAATTTTGCGATTTCGACCGAGATATCCACGTCTTTCCACGACACAAAGGAACTGGCCGGCGCGTTTTTCGGTGCCTCCCAATTCCAAAGCTCAAAGGGGGCCGCGACGCCAATGCCGCATATTCGGTTACGTTCATCATCAGAAAGGCTCGCACTGAGCTGGGCAAGGCCATCGGCGATAAATGCGAGAACAGTCTGAAAGACTGGATAATCATAGGTGACCTTGAGTTGCCCCTTGGTACCGCCGCGAAAATCCATGAGCATAAGATCAGCTGACCTGCGCCCGATCTTGATCCCAAACGCAAAGGCGCCGTTTGCCGCCAACCGCTTCGGCACCGAGGGCTTGCCCACCTTGCCGCGCACAGGATCGCCGCGTTCGATCAACCCGTCCGCCTCTAGCTGGCGCAGGATGCCGGACACGGTTGGCGGAGATAGCCCTGCAATCTTGGCAAGGTCACTGCCGGGCAGCGAATCGTGGCGTTGGATAAGCGAGAGCAGCAGGCGTTCGTTGTGATCTCTCACGCCCCTTTGGCTTAAGCCAATACTCAGTGTTCTTACCAACCCGTCATCCATTTTGCGCACCTTACCTGTGCTTTCCTTAAGAAAACATAGCAGAAGTGAATTAATAAAGAAAGTTAACTAATTAATTGACGCAGGGTCTCGAATCGCGCAATGTAGGCTCCAGCACCGGCATCAGCTGGATCGCTAACAGCGAAGGGCTAATGCCCTAACATTTTGTTTTCTGGGAGGAAACTATGAAGAAATTACTGGCTGGGTCCGCATTGGCCCTTATCGCATCCGTTGGCATGGCATCTGCTGCTGACCTGACTTGCTTGATCACAAAGAACAACACCAACCCGTTTTTCGTGAAGATGAAAGAAGGCGCTGAAGCTGCTGCAACGGCTGCTGGCATGGATTTCCAAGCCTACGCAGGTATCACAGACGGTGACGCGGCCCCACAGATCAACGCGATTGAAAACTGCGTTGCGGCTGGAGCCAAGGGCATCCTGATCACACCGTCCAACGACTCTGTTGGTCCGGCACTGATCGATGCGCGCGCTGCTGGTGTTCTGGTTATCGCACTTGATACACCGCTTGCTAATCCAGAAGCACAAGACATGACATTTGCGACTGACAACTTTGAAGCTGGTCTTCTGATTGGTCAGTGGGCTGCTGCGACACTTGGTGATGAGGCTGCAAACGCCAAAATCGGCATGCTCGACATCAACAAAGACAACATCTCTGTTGACGTTGCACGCGACACGGGCTTCCTCGTTGGTTTCGGCATCGAAGTGCCTGACCTGACAGTGATGGGTTCCGAGACAGATGCACGCGTCATCGGCCATGAGACATCACAGGCATCCGTTGAGGGTGGCGTGACTGCGATGGAAAACCTGCTCGCAAAAGACCCAGACATCAACGTTGTCTACACTATCAACGAGCCTGCCGCTGAGGGTGCTTACCAAGCGCTGCAGAATGCTGGCAAAGCTGAAGGTGTTCTCGTCGTTTCCGTCGACGGCGGCTGCCCAGGTATCGCAAGCGTTAAGGCTGGCGTGATCGGTGCAACATCGCAGCAGTACCCATTGTTGATGGCGTCCAAAGGCGTTGAAGCGATCGCAGCTTATGCGGCTGACGGCACAAAGCCTGCGGCAACAGATGGCCTGACATTCTTCAACACAGGTGTGAACCTTGTGACGGATGCACCAGCCGAGGGCGTGCCTTCTATTGACAGCGACAAGGGCACTGAGCTCTGCTGGGGCTAAGCCTTTAACACGCTGAAATAGTGAAAGGGCGGCATTATAATGTCGCCCTTTTTCTTACAGTCGGACCGCATAAGTGGGGGAAACACAGACTATGACTGACCAGAAACCAAAAGCGCCCGCAGGCGCGGATTTTGAGGCAGGCCTATCCGCCGCTGATAAATCCGTCGCCTCCTTCGCGCGCGATGATAAAACCATCGGCTATATTTTACGCGGCATATTGCGCCGCAATCCAACAATCATTCCCGCAATGGTGCTGCTGATCAGCGTCATCTGCTTTGGCATTATCGCGCCGAACTTTATGACGCCCGGCGTTTTGTCGCTGGTCCTCAAGCAAGTGACCGTCACAGGTGTTGTCGCCATCGCGCAAACGCTCATCATCCTGACCGCGGGTATTGATCTGTCGGTTGGTGCGATCATGGTTTTGTCGTCGATGATCATGGGACGCTTGGCCGTTGATTTTGGCATCCCCCCGATCTTTGCTGTCACGATTTCGATGTTCTTTGGTGCATTGATGGGCTGGCTCAACGGCTTTCTTGTTACCTACATCAAGCTACCGCCATTTATCGTAACGCTCGGCACGCTGTCGGTCTTTACCGCGTTGTTGCTTTGGTATTCTGGTTCGCAATCCATTCGCGGCGCAGACATTCGCGAAATCGCGCCGAGTATCCTGTTCTTTGGCAATTCCCTAAAATTCGGCGGCTTTGTCATCACCTACGGCGGGATCGCCTTGATCCTCTTGGCGCTTGCGGTCTGGTATCTGCTGAACCAAACAGCATGGGGACGGCATGTGCACGCCATTGGTGACGATCCTGATGCGGCGATGCTGTCGGGTATCAAGATCAACCGCACGCTGATCTCTGTCTATGCCCTCGCAGGTCTGATCTGCGCCTTTGCAGGCTGGGTCGCGGCGGGCCGTGTGGGCTCAATTTCACCAATCGGATTTACCGACATCAATCTCGCCAGCATCACCGCAGTTGTGATTGGCGGCACGTCACTCTTCGGCGGACGTGGATCAATCCTCGGCTCTGTCCTTGGGGCCATGATCGTCGGCGTGTTCAACACAGGGCTCTCGCTCGCAGGTGTTGACGACTACTGGCAAATGTTCGCGGCAGGCAATCTCGTGTTGATCGCCGTGGCGCTCGACCAATGGCTGCGGAGGGCCACAAAATGAGTGATATTCAACCTGTCATCCAAGCACGCGGTCTGATGAAACGCTACGGCACTGTGATCGCCATGGATGGGGCAGATTTTGACCTTTACCCTGGTGAGATCTGCGCCGTCATTGGCGACAACGGAGCCGGCAAATCAACGCTGATTAAGGCGCTGTCTGGGGCGGTCACACCCGACCACGGCGAGGTCTTGGTCGACGGCAAAGCGGTTCACTTCAAGTCACCCGACGATGCGCGGCGCGAAGGGATCGAGACGGTTTATCAAAACCTTGCTTTGTCCCCTGCCCTGTCGATCGCTGACAACATGTTCTTGGGCCGTGAAATCCGCAAAGAGGGGATCATGGGTTCGGTGTTCCGCCAGATGGACCAGCGCAAGATGCAAGATTTTGCGCGCGATAAGCTGACCGAGCTTGGCCTGATGACGATCCAGAACATCAACCAAGCGGTCGAGACGCTCTCGGGTGGTCAACGGCAAGGTGTGGCCGTGGCCCGTGCGGCCGCGTTCGGGTCCAAGGTGATCATCCTCGACGAGCCGACAGCGGCGCTTGGGGTGAAGGAATCCCGTCGTGTGCTGGAGTTGATCCTCGACGTGCGTTCACGTGGTATCCCGATCATCCTGATCAGCCACAACATGCCGCATGTGTTTGAGGTCGCCGACCGCATTCACGTACACCGCTTGGGCAAACGGCTTTGTGTGATCGATCCTAAGGATTATACGATGTCCGACGCCGTGGCCTTTATGACGGGGGCCAAAGAAGCGCCTGCTACTTAAGTGTAAAAACGGGAGAGTAGCGTTTGCTTTCCCGTTTTGCGAACCGCTTAGTAGGCAGAATCAGTCTCTATCTCACCACTTGGAAGCGAGTAGCGCGCGCAGTGGTTGATCGTATTTCAAGTCATGCGCATCGCAAAATGCGATCACCCAAGCATCATCCATCGTGATGAATTCAAGTACCGATGACTGGAATGCGGGGTCGGTTGCCTGTGCGCGCAAGTCATCCGCCGACCCGCCTGTAGACCCCAGAAAAATTGGGAAAAGCTCGTCGTTGCCAGCCAGCCATCCGAGGGCTTGCAGCGCGATGGTTTGCGCAAATTCGGGGGTCATTGGCGTCCTCTCATTCTCAGAAACAGTTTTTTAACTTTTCGGCCCTAGTTTTGTACCTGTCGCAGTGGTGAAACCACAGAAGGAATATAGCTATGACGGGCCGCATCTTGATTGTCGATACAATTCCTACAAACAGGATTGTTCTGAAGGTGAAAATGCTTGCCGCTCAGTTTGCGGTTGATGCCTGCGCTTCCAGACAAGAGGCGGAAGAAATTATAGCGAAACGTCGCCCTGATCTCATGCTGATCAATCTGTCTGATCAAATTGAGGACCGTCATGGGTTTTGCCGTGAACTTAAGGACAATCCCGACACTTCATCGATCGCCATCATTTCGGTTGGGATCGCTGACACCGCCCGTGCAAGGTTTGCAGCGCTTGATGCTGGCGCCGACGATGTCTTGCCCCGTCCAATTGATGACGCTCTTTTGCTTGGCCGTATCCGCTCCCTCTTGCGCGTCAGACACGCGCGTCAAGAATTGATGCTGCGTGACGGGACTAGCCGTGCGTTAGGCTTTGAAGAAGCGCGCAGCGATTTCAAAAAAGAAGGTCGTGTTGCCTTGGTGTCGAATGCGACATCGTCCCGCAATGCAATTGCTGCCAAGTTGAAAAGCGGCGCGTTTTTACCGATCATGCAATTCGAAACCGATTGCATCCTGACGAAAACATCAATGATGCCCGTCCCAGATTTGTTCATCATCGATGGTTCAAAAATCACCGATCAAGGTCAGAGCCTTTTCCGTCTCGTGTCTGATCTGAGATGTCGGGCCGAAACCCGCACGACAAGCCTTATGATCATTTTACCCGACAATCAGCCTGAAGTTGCGGCACTTTTGCTAGACCTCGGCGCCGACGATTCCGTAAGCGGCTCTATTTCGGCGGGGGAGCTTGTGTTGCGCAGCAAGGCGCTTATCCACCAAAAGCTTTTGCATGACAAATTACGAAATACTGTCCGCGATGGCCTGACTGCGGCTGTTACGGATCCGTTAACTGGCTTGTACAATCGGCGATATGTCGAGCCCCATTTGGTTCGCATCGCAGAACAGGCTCGTGCAGCGCAGCGTGAGTTTGCAGTCATGATCCTCGATATCGATCATTTTAAATCCATTAATGATCGCTTTGGTCATGCCGCAGGAGATATGGTCCTAATCGAATTGGCCAATCGTTTGCGCGAAAATCTGCGTGCTATTGATCTTGTTGCACGCGTTGGTGGCGAAGAATTTCTCATCGCTATGCCCCGCACCGAAAGTGATCAGGCGCATGCCGCGGCTGACCGCGTACGCCGCCTCATCTCGGCCAAGCCTTTTCCCCTTGGCGGTGATTTTTCGCCAATAAAGGTTACGGTGCCAGTGGGCGTCGCAACAGGTGGTCTGACCCGTCTTGACCGCGGACAAATTGAGAAAATGTGCGGCTACGCCGACGCTGCACTTTATGCTGCAAAATCAGCAGGCCGCGACACCGTCGCACTTGGCAGCAGGATCGCGGCGGCGTAGTTTACTTGCGCGTGCCGCGCTCTAGCCGATCAGCTAATCGCGTTCTTGCCTCAACGCTCATCGCCGAAAGCTGCGCAACAAATGCCTCTTGGGCGTCTTGTTGAACGCGTTCTGAACGAGAGCGAAAATCCACAAAAAGCACCTCAACAGCCGCCACATCAAATGGCTCCGCACGCAATGCAGCAGCCAAGCCACTCACTTTTTCTTTCATTTCATCGCGACTAAACGGTTTTGCCCCGTCGCGGCGCATGGCGTGCCCGATCGCGCGCCGATCTTCTGGGTCTAAAACCCGCCCTAAGGGGCCAAAATCAAACATAAACCTTTGTGGTGGGCCATCCGCCGCCCGTCCAGAAATGGCGAGCCCCGCGACGCCGCCGATCACGGCAACATTCAGGGCAAGTGACACCACCAAGACGATCCGCCACAAACGGTGAGGTTTTGAGAAATTAGCCATCTATCGAGGCCTCCGCGAAAAAGCTGCTGGTATCGTCAAATAGGTCGACCGTGACGGATGTACCAATGAGATCAGAGGCAAAACTTGCAACCGACGTCGGGGGGGCAATGCCAAACCACACGCCTGTCACCCCCGCCATTGCAAGACCGCCGACAGCAGGCCAGCCCCCAACCATGTCCCGAAATCCAGCCCACAACGAGAATTTAGGTGCAGGTTCAACGGCGCGGGCCATGGTCGCGTCATGCAAGATGCGCGCCATCAAATCATCTGAGGGCACAGGTGCGGTACCGCGTCCCAAAGCGAAAAGGTCGTCGAGCATTTGATCTTCAGATTTCGTCATCTTCATACCCCAATTCGGCTTTGCGCCCTGCCAAGATGTCGGCCAAGGCCTTCTTGCCACGCGCGGTGAGACTTTCGACAGATCGGACGCTGATGTCCATGATCTGCGCTATTTCGGGATTTGTTAACCCCTCCAGATGCCGCAAAGACACGGCTTAGGCTTGTCGGTCTGGCAATTGAGCGAGCGCATTTGCCAATGCAGTCAAACGCGATGTTTCCTGCATTTGGGCTGTCGCGCTCATTTGCGGGTCGGTTGGTTCGGCTATTTGGTCCAAGGACACGCCCCGCCGCTTGCGCAGCCTGTCGGTGCAAAGATTGGCCACAACGCGGTAAAGCCATGTTGAGACCTGCGCCTCGCCCTGTCGCCAGTCGGCCGCTATTTCCCACAGCTCATCATGGCCTCTTGTGCCACATCTTCTGCTTCGGCTTGGTCGGCCAGCATACGGGTTGCTTGCGCCAAAACACGCGGCACGAGGCGCAGCGATAGCACGCGCGCTGCCTCCTCGTCCCCATTGGCATAGGCGAGCAAAACCGCGTCGTCGGGCGCGTCGCTCCAAGATCCCAGTGGGGCATTCATGAGTAAGGTTCGTATCCACAATCATCCAGTTCGGCAATGCGGGGCGCACAACGACGCCCCGCTCCTGCTCTCCTTAGCCGCGATCACGGCCACCTTTGCCGCCATGACGACCGCCACGGCCCTCGCCGGCTGCGTCATATTCATCTTGGCTGATGGCGCCGTCTTCGTTTTCATCCATGTGATCGAACATGCGTTCGGCGTTATTGCCACGGTCGCGCGGTTTCATCTCATCGGCCTGCAATTCGCCGTCACCGTTTTCGTCCATGCGTTCGATCATTTTGGCTGTGCGGGTGGCCATTTTGGCCTCATGTGCAGCGGCGAGTTCTGCCGCCGAGATTCCGCCGTTGCCGTCTGTGTCCATCGCGGCGAAGCGTGCAGCGCCTGCATTTTCAAGCTCTTCCATTGTGATGGAGCCGTTGCCGTCTGCGTCAAGTATTGCAAAGGCTGGCTTTTCACGTGGACCACCGCGACCTTCGGCGCTGGCGTCAAGTGCGACCAATGTCAGGCCTGCTGCGATTGCTGCGATCAATACTGTCGATTTCATGTCTCTATCCTTTACGGTTCTATGTGGCGCCCTTTGCGCCGTTGACCCCTCTTCAACGAAGTGGTGCTAAAGTTCCGTCGCAATCTGTGGAATTTTTCTTTAGCGGCTTGCGGCATCGGGCCGCGCCCCCTTTTCAAAATGGGAAAAACCGCGCATTGCTAGAGTAAGAAAAGTGGAGACGATGATGCGTGACCTTACCATTGATGACCGCCCAATGAAGCCAGCGATGCTGCTAGGATTTCGCAGGCTTTGCCCCAAATGCGGTGAAGGTCATTTATTTGACGGGTATTTGAAGGTCGTTGATGAATGCCCTGTTTGCGCCGAAGAGATGTACCACCACCGCGCAGACGATGGCCCTGCCTATCTTACTATCTTGATCGTTGGGCATTTGCTGGCTATTTTGATCCACTTTGTTTGGCAATGGTATCGCCCTGAGCCAATGGTTATGGCCACAATTTTTGGCGTGTTCGCGGTTGCGCTCTCGCTGTTTTTGCTGCCACGCCTGAAGGGTCTGGTTGTGGCTATACAATGGTCACGCCGTATGAACGGTTTTGATAAGGGTGTCTAAATGAGCGTTCCCATTCGTGACGCGGCGACGATGATCGTCTTGCGTGACCGCGCCACAACGCCAAAAGTCTTGATGGGTCAGCGCGGCGCAACGGCTGCTTTTATGCCAGGCAAGTTCGTGTTCCCTGGTGGCGCAGTTGATCCCAACGACGCCGATGTCGCGGGAACACCGATTGCGAAACTGTGCGAGGACCGCCTCGCGGATCGCTCTGACATTGCCCCCGCCGCGGTTATTGCTGCTGGAATTCGCGAACTTTGGGAAGAAACAGGTCAGATATTAGGCCACCGCCAAGCGTGGGATAACCCGCCACAGGGCTGGCGTGGCTTTGCGCAAACGGGGCATGTTCCAAATCTTGCAGCGGCTTCGTTCTTTTTCCGTGCCATTACTCCGACAGGTGCGCCCCGCCGTTTTGATGCACGATTCTTACTCGCAGATGCGGCCGATTTGGTAACTGACGCCGATGATTTTAGCGGGGCTGAAGATGAGCTCTCGCATTTGCAGTGGGTGCCGTTAAAGGACGCCCGCGATTTTGATCTGCCATTTATCACACAAGTCGTCTTGGCCGAACTAATTGATCATATCGCGTGGGGTGGGCATCCGCGCACCGTGCCGTTTTTCCAGAATGACGATGAACGCCATATGGTGCACCGACTGGGCGGCCAAAGCCCGCTTTAAGTGACCGCGACCAGCAAGACGATGCTGCCCGTCAGGAATGCGAGCCCCTGCCATTCGCGGCGGCTAATCGTTTCGCCAAACACAAATGCCCCGATCATAAGCGAGAAGAGAAGTTCAACTTGGCCAAGCGCGTTCACGTAGGCTGCGGTTTGCAAGGTGTAGGCGACGAACCAGCAGATTGAGCCTGCCATGGATGTGAGGCCAACAAGTGCTGCGATGCGCCAGGCCTTGATCACGCGCGTGATTTCCCCGCGCTCGCGCCAGATCAGCCAGACCACCATGATCGCAGTTTGAAATGCTGTGACGAGAGCAAGCGTAACAATCGCTCGGTAGAATGTGTCGCCATCCCCAAGACTTAGAGATGCGCCGCGATAACCGTTGCCAGAAAATCCGAACGCGAGGCCTGAGGCGAGACCCAGAGCCGTTCCTTTGCTCCACATGCGTTTGAAAATGCCGCCTGCCGCGCTGGGTGTGTCGGAGAGGTAAAGCACACCGATCAGGCCAAGCAGGATCGCGCCGAGTGCAGGCCATGTGATCAAATCACCAAGGATGAGAGCGCCGATGAGCGCGCTGAGCAGGACTTCGGTTTTCTTAAACGTAATCCCAACGGCAAAGTTGCGATGTGAAAAAAGTGCTATGACACAGGCGGTGCCGATGATTTGCGTGCTCGCGCCGAGGAGCGCATAGGTCCAGAAAACAGGCGGAATGTCGGGTGCACCTTGGCCCGTTTTGGTGGCGTAAGTGACGGCGATCAGGGCCACGAGCGGCGAGGAATAAAGGAACCGCGCAAAGGTCGCACCCGCCGTTGAAAGCTGCGCAGACTTCAGCTGTTTTTGCAGCATGAAGCGGACGGTTTGTGCCAAAGCCGCGCCAATTGTGATCGGTATCCAGAGGTCCATGCGCCTCTATGCACAGCCCCTAGCGTTTTGAAAAGAGCGGATGTGCGACAGGGTCTTTGGGGCGCAGCGCATAGGCGCGGAAAATCGCGGCGTAAGACGGGTAGAAATAGCCGCCGTTGCGTTCCAGAAATGCGGTGCGATTGGCGCGGTAGAGCGCGGGTAGTTTATGCCACGACACTGAGGGATGCTTGTGATGAACGACGTGCAAGTTGTTGTGAAGAAATAGAAATCCAAAAATACCAGAGGATTCCACAATCGCGGTACGGTGCGAACAGCGGTCGTGCGCTGTGTGCTCTAGGAAGGTGCGCAGTTTGAGAATGGCGAGGCCGAAATAGGCCGAAACCGCATAGGTCCAAAGCGGGGTTGGCGAAGCCGAAACCACCGCGAGAACGGCGATCATAGCCGGCAAATGGCCAAGCCATTGCATCGAAATTCTGCGGGTATTACGTTGTAATTCGCCGGCGAAAAAGCCCACTGTGCCGATAATGGGGCCAATCATTAGACGGCCAATCAGCGTGTTATTGAAGCGGAAAGCCATCTGCCTCGCGCGCGATAAGGTGGTCCACACAGCAGGGTCTAGATAGTTACTCTCTGGATCATCGTAAGGGTCGGTCAGGGTCGCATCGTTGTGGTGCGCCAAATGGGTATCGCGAAACCGCGTGTAAGGAATGACGATGTTTAGACTGGGCCAAACCAGCACCTCGTTAATGCGTTGATTACGAAACGGATGCCCATGCAGAACCTCGTGTTGTAAAGAGGAATGCAATGCGATGACCACGCCAAGAAACGGGATTTTTAGCCAAAGCGGGGCCACAAACAAGAGCAGCAGCCATACAGCGTAGCAGAGAATAATAAGGGCCAGCGTGGGCCAATCGACCTTTGGTTTCATGTCCTATCACTGGCATATTGCAAACGCTTTGCGCAGCAGGACAGTAGTTCACAATTAATCCATTTGATGATATATATCACCAATGCATACAAAAACTGACAAACGCGACCGCGCCGCCCTGTTTCGTGATCGCCTCACGAAGGCGATGAACTTGACGAATTCGAACCAGAGCAAGCTTGCGCGGGATACGGGTGTGGACCGGTCTACGCTGTCGCAACTGATCAAGGATAAGGGTGCGAGATTACCGAACGCGCAACTGGTTGCCTCTTGTGCCGCGGCGCTTGGGGTCAGTGCGGATTGGCTTTTGGGGTTATCAGACAGGCCGGAACAGGCGACCGATTTGGTGGCTGCGGCCATGTCCATGACACAAGCGCCGCGTGCTTTGGTTGATGAACAGATTTTTGCGTGGCACCAAGAAGCGGCAGGTTACAAAATCCGCCACGTGCCTGCGGGGCTCCCTGATATGCTCAAAACAGATGCGATGCTGCGGTGGGAATACCAGCCGTCCTTGGGCAAAACCATTGATCAGGCTGTGGGTGCAAGTAAGGACAGATTGGCGTGGATGCGTGGCGCGCGGTCGGACTATGAGATCGCATTTCCCCTGTGTGAATTGTCGAGCTTTGCGCGGGCGGAGGGGTATTATGAAGGGCTTTCAACCGAGCTACGCCGCGCACAATTGACCCGATTTCGTGACCTTCACGAGCAGCTTTATCCGAGCTTGCGCTTGCATCTATTTGACCAGCGACAGCTGTTTTCGGCCCCAGTTACGATCTTTGGTCCACTGCTCGCCGTGATCTATTTAGGCAGCAATTACTTAGCCTTCCGAGATCGCGAGAGAGTTGCTGCCATGACCACGCATTTTGATGGGTTGGTCCGCGCTGCATCAATTGATGCCCGCGACGTACCCGCACATATTGATCAGTTGCTGGGCGAGATATCCTAAACTTTTGGGTCGGGATTCTCAGTATGACCGTCAACAGCGATGACTTGACCTGAGACCAATCGCGATACATCCGTACCTAGAAAGACAGCCATATTGGCGATATCTTCAGCCTCGACAAAGCTCCGCATCGAGGTGCCAGAGGCGTAGCCGTCATAGACCTGATCACGGGTCATGCCCTTCGTTGCGGCCTCGCGGGCGAGCACGCCTTCCATACGCGGGCCCTCAACCGCACCGGGGCAAATCGCGTTTGCGCGGATGCCGAATGGGCCAAGTTCCATCGCCAGTGTTTTCATCAATCCGATGATTGCCCATTTCGCCGCAGAGTAGGGCGCACGGTTGGGGTAGCCGTAAATGCCCGCGGTCGAGGACGTGAATATCATCGCGCCTTTGCCTGCCGGCTTCATCAGCGGTGCCGCATATTTGGCGGCAAGAAACGCCCCTTCCAGATTAACTGAAACGCAGGTCCGCCAGTCGGCAAGTTGCACATTTTCAACCAGAGCGGTTGGCCCCGCGATCCCTGCATTGGCGCAGAGCACGTCGAGGCCGCCCGCAGCTTTGATCTTGGCAAAAAGCGCAGCGACCGCAGCCTCGTCAGAGGCGTCAACTTGGTGGCAGCGCCACTCTCCTGGCAACGCAGCCAAAGCTTCGGCATTAATATCCGTGACCCAAACCTCAAAACCAGCTGCAGCGAACCCCTCGCCCATGGCGCGCCCGATACCGGATGCGCCTGCGGTGATGAGGACGCGGCTCATTTTACCCCAACCGCTTTGCCAGTCCCTTCAGGCTTGGGCAGTTTCGCGTGGGCGTCGGCCAAGATCGCCAAAGCGGTAGCTATTTGTGGCGCTGGCTCAGAGGCCTTGCGCGTCTCAAGGCTCACGTGGATCAGCATATGCTCGCCCGTGGCAAGTTCGCGATCTCCCTCAAACATGCGGTGGAAGAGGTGCATTTTCTTGCCGGTCCCCAGCAATACTTGGGTCTCGATATGAATTTTTGCCCCTGCATGAACCTCGTCGAGATGGCGGATGTGGGTCTCGGCAGTGAAATAGCTGCCACCATTGGCGATATAATCCGCGTCACAACCGACGATTTCCATCATGCGATCCGTCGCGTCACCAAAGGCCTGTAAGTAACGCGCCTCGTTCATGTGGCCGTTGTAATCGGTCCAATCGAGCGGGATGGCACGGCGGATCGTAACGATGGGCTGGCTTGGGTCGGCGGGCATGGCGGCGGGTTCGCCGATGCGCTTGTCTTGGGCATTGAGCAAAGCCCCTGCCCCGAAGTCCTGCGCCTTTAGGCCGCGCAGAATGGTAACAAGGTTATTGTCGCGGGCGCGTTCCAATTGGCGGATCGTCATGTGGCCAGATTGCGCGTCCGACTGGCCAGCAACGGCGTCGATGAGCTCTTCGGTCAGTTCTGGCACGTCCATCAATTTGGTCCATGGCCATTCAAGGCAGGGGCCGAATTGTTCGATAAAATGGCGCATGCCCGCCTCACCGCCTGCGATGCGGTAGGTTTCGAACAGGCCCATTTGGGCCCAGCGCAGCCCGAATCCATACCGGATCGCGTTGTCGATTTCTTCCGTGGTGGCGATGCCGTCTTTGATAAGCCAAAGCGCCTCGCGCCAGACGGCCTCAAGAAAACGGTCAGCGATATGGGCGTCGATTTCGGCGCGCACATGTAGCGGGAACATCCCGATTTCGGTCAGAATTTCTTTCGCCTGCGCGATAAATTCGGGGCTGTTTTGCGCGGTTGGGACAAGTTCGATCAGCGGCAAAAGGTAGACAGGGTTGAACGGGTGCGTGACCACGATCTGTTCGGGACGGGTCGCACAGCCCTGCAATTCCGACGGCTTAAAACCGCTGGTTGAGGAGCCAATAATCGCATCGACGGGGCAGTGTTCTTGCAGTGTTTGGTAAACCTTGCGCTTCAACTCCAGACGCTCAGGCACGCTTTCTTGAATCCATGTGACGCCAGCGACAGCCTCTGACATGGTGTCGTGAAATGACAGTTCCCCTTCCTCAGGCAAGGCAACGTCGGACAGACCGGGCAAAGAACGCCGTGCGTTATCAATGACTTCACTAATTTTCCGCTGTGCTTCTGGATCCGGATCAAAAACCTGAACGTTCCAGCCCATAAGCAAGAAACGCGCAGCCCAGCCACCACCAATTACCCCACCGCCAATGATGGCCGCAGATTTTGTCGCCTGTTGTGTCATTATTTATCCGCCTGAGCCGTTTGCCAAATCTTCGGCCTCGCGGGCCGCCAATTCGTCAGAGTTATTGTCTGGATTATCAAATTCATCCGCGGGAACCGGCGCACGGATCACGTTTGGATCGCAAGCTGTCATCGGGCTGCCTGCATCACGAATGATCAATCCGCCTTTTGCACGGCACTGCTCGAAGGACATTTTTGATCCGATCACGAGGTACTCGCGAAACGCGCTTCCACCGCTGCCGCTTGACGCGGACGAACTGCCTCCACCTTGCATCGCAACATCGTCACAACCAGCCAACCCAAGGGCCATTACACATCCAAAAACGACTCGCTTCATTGCGGCACCTCCATCAATTTGGAAACATTATAACCGTTGAAATCCAAAACTTCACGTGCCGCATTCAATCTATCGACAGGAATCTTTGGATCGCGGTTCAAAATCCACCCCGAACGACCATTTGGCGCGCCGACGACGGCTGTGCGATAACCTTCATCGACCCAAAGAATCCAATAATCGGATGCACCAAACGGTACGGAAGGGAAACTCACTTTCAGTCTCCCTGGTCCAACAATTTGGGCGCTACCTTGGATCGTGGACCGCACCGTGCTGTCGGGATTACGGCAAGTATTGAGAACGGAGATATTGCCATCATCCTGCAAGGCATATTCCGCCGTGACTTTGACGCAACCGGTCTCAAAAGGCACGGGAAAGCGGGCGACTTCATACCAAGTACCGAGGTAACGCGCCGGATCAAACACCGCTTTGGAGGCAATGGGAATTGTCGTATCACGGTAGACTTCGAACAGCTGGCCCACGGGCTCGTTAAGTAAAGGCTTGGCGCAAGCGACGATGAGCAAAAGGGCCGCGAGTGCCCTCATTTTCCCACCGGAGCGCGTTTGGTCAGGCCCAGTTTGGCGCGGACTTCGGCGGGGGTGATGACCCTTGCGCCAAGGTTTGCGACGATTGTGGCGGCACGTTCGACAAGTTGCGCATTGGTTGCCAAGACGCCTTTGTCGAGCATCAGGTTGTCTTCCAGACCGACCCGCACGTTGCCGCCCGCCAGCACGGAGGCCGCGACATATGGCATTTGTGAGCGGCCAAGGCCAAAGGCGCTAAAGGTCCAGTCGTCTGGCACATTGTTGACCATCGCCATGAATGTATTGAGGTCGTCAGGTGCGCCCCACGGCACGCCCATGCAAAGCTGTACGAGAGCGCCTTTTTCCAGAACGCCGTCTTTGACAAGCTGTTTTGCGTACCAAAGGTGGCCTGTGTCGAATGCCTCGATCTCTGGCTTTACGCCGAGTTTGGTCATCATCGTGCCCATGGCCATCAACATGCCCGGTGTGTTGGTCATGACGTAATCGGCCTCAGCAAAGTTCATCGTGCCGCAGTCGAGGGTACAGATTTCGGGCAGGCATTCGGCCACGTGGGCGACACGTTCGGTGGCCCCTATCATGTCTGTTCCTTTTGCGGTTGGGAACGGCGCTTCGACGCCGCCAAAAATGATATCGCCGCCCATGCCTGCAGTCAGGTTCAGGACAACGTCGACCTCAGAGTCGCGAATACGCTCAGTCACTTCGCGGTAAAGCGCCAGATCGCGCGATGGTGCACCCGTTTCGGGGTCGCGGACGTGGCAGTGCACAATCGCAGCCCCTGCTTTCGCGGCGTCAATCGCGCTTTCGGCGATTTGTTTGGGGGAACGGGGCACATGCGGGCTGCGGTCTTGTGTGCTGCCTGATCCCGTCACGGCGCAGGTGATGAAAACTTCGCGATTCATTTGTAGTGGCATGTCGTCCCCCATGTGTGTTGGGCTGACGTTGTGCGATTCCCTGCGCAGTGGCAAGAACCACGAGCGACATCTTTTGGGGAAATTGCGCTGGCTGTGAAATAGTTAAGGACCGATGCCATGCACGTAACCCCTGCCCTGCGCTCCGATTTGCCGCGCATTCATGAGATGATCTGCGCGCTTTCTGCCTTTCATGGGGATGAGGCGACTGTAACGATGGAACGGCTGGAGGATGTGCTGTTCACCTCTGGGTTATCCACGGCATTTGTCGCGCGTGAGGGGGATGCTTTGATCGGCTATGCGGGCCTGAACTTCACAACTGAAATCCACTCGGGCCGCACGCGGATTGATATTCATCACCTGTTCATTGAGGAAAATCATCGTGCAAAGGGCGTTGGCCGCGCCTTAATCACGACCGCCAAAGAGTTGGGCCGCGCACAAGGTGCAAAGGGTGTGACCATCGGCACGGCGCCCAATAATGAGACTGCACAGGCCGCTTACCGCGCGATGGGTCTTAAAGAGATCACCGACGCGGGGCCGCGGTTTTGGATACCTGTTGATTAATAGGGCATCGGGTGGGCGCGGTGGGCGGCCGAGATTTCCTTTAGTATTTCTGACGAAAGTTCCATATTTCGCCCTTCGAGAAGGTGCTCCAATTGCGTCGCTGTCGTCGTCCCGAAGATCGCAGAGATCGGAAAGGGCCGCGTGCGCTGCCATGCCATCGCCATGTGATCTGGGGCAATCCCGTGCTTGGCTGCAATGTCGAGATAAACCTGTACAGTCGGCAAAGTGCGCGGCGTCATCCGTCCGCCGAGGTCTGGCCCGATAGATCGGCGGCTGCCTGCGGGGATCACGTCATTTTGGTATTTACCAGTCAGCAAGCCGCAAGCCAGTGGTGAGAAGGACAGCAAGGTTACATCCTCATTCACGGCCATTTCCGCCATGTCGGTGTCATAGAGGCGGCAAAGCAGAGAGTATTCGTTTTGCACAGAGGCCATGCGTGGCAAACCGTGTTCTTCAGCCAAACGCGTCCATTGGGTCATGCCCCAAGTGCTTTCGTTCGACATACCGATGGCGCGGATTTTGCCGGCCTTGACGGCCACATCAAGGGCGCTGAGCACGTCCATCATGTGATCCATCGTCTGCGCACGGTTTTGGCTAGAGGGATCAAACGTCCAGTTTTGGCGGAACATGTAAGAACCGCGCATCGGCCAGTGCATTTGGTAAAGGTCGATATAGTCGGTCTTGAGGCGCATGAGCGAGTTGTCGATTGTTTCGGCGATAACCTTACCGTCGTAGCCCTTGCCGTCGCGGACCCAACCCGGATTGTCGCCAGAGACTTTCGTCGCGATCACCACATCATCGCGGCGACCAGAGGCCGCGACCCAATTGCCGACGATCTCTTCGGACTTGCCCACGGTTTCCTTGCGGATCGGGTTTACGGGATACATCTCGGCGGTGTCGATAAAGTTGATCCCCGCCGCCAGCGCCATATCAATCTGGCGGTGCGCGTCGTCTTGCGGGGTTTGGTTGCCGTAAGTCATCGTGCCCAAGCACCAATCTGAGACCTGAATATCTGTGCGGCCAAGCGGGATCATTTGCATCTGTTTGCCTTCCATAGGGTTGGACGCAACCTAGTGTCTAACTTCTTGGAGGCAAGTCTCAGTTTGGGATTGCAGCGACGAAATCATCGGCGCAAGGTCGCCTTATGCAGATGCTTATCACTTTCGGCGCGCTGTTTCTGTCAGTCGCGATGTTGCAACTCTCGTCGGGGGGCGTGGGGCCACTTGATGCGCTGACGGGATTGGCCAACGGGTTTAGCCAAGGCGAGGTTGGCTTCTTAGGATCTGCGCATTTCTTTGGCTTTTTCATCGGTTGCTGGTGGGCGCCGCGCCTGATGGGCAACGTTGGCCATAGCCGCGCCTATGCGACGTTCACGGCGATGGGGGCCATCGGATTGGCCGCCCACGTGACTGTTACGGATCCGATCTGGTGGGCGTTTTTCCGCATCGCGTCAGGCATTTGCGTCGCGGGCTGTTATACGGTGATCGAGGCGTGGTTACAGGCCAAAGTGACCAACGAAACAAGGGGCCGCGCCATGGGCAGCTACCGCGTGGTGGACGTCGGTGCATCATTTGTAGCACAGTTCATGATCGGTGCGTTGGCCGATATGGAAACCTATATCGCCTATAACGCGCTGACGATCTTGTGCTGTGCTGCGATTTTTCCGCTCACTTTGACGAAGGCAGAACAGCCCGCAACACCCAGCGCACCGCGCTTGCGCCCCGCTTTGGCCTGGCGTGCATCCCCTCTTGCTGTCGCAGGCGTTTTGGTAGCGGCACAATCAAGTGCAGCGTTTCGGATGGTTGGGCCGATTTACGGGCAAGAGGTTGGCCTGCAAGCCAGCCAGATCGGTTATTTTCTAGCCGCATACGTCGCAGGCGGCGCCTTGGCGCAATATCCCGTGGGCTGGCTTGCGGATAAATTTGACCGGCGTTGGGTGCTGATTTGGCTGTCAGTTGCGGCGATTATCGCTTGCATCGTGACCGTGGCCTCGGCGGGAATGGGGACTTGGGCCGTGATGGCGGCCGCCACATTTTTTGGACTCACGACGTTCCCAGTTTATTCGGTCGCAACCGCGCACGCCCATGACTTCATCTCAGACGAAGAACGGATCGAACTCTCGGCAGCGCTCATGTTTTTCTATGCGGTAGGAGCGATTGCAGCGCCCTATGTCTCGTCAAAATTGATGTCCGGTTTTGGCGCAGGCGCACTTTTCACGTTCATCTCGGTGGGACATTTGCTGCTTGTCATCTTTGGCCTGATGCGGATGCGGGTGCGGAGCGCACCTGTCACGCGGACGCGCTATATTTACGCGCCGCGCACCAGTTTTATCGTGGGGCGGCTGCTAGGGCGCAGTCGCAACCGTGATCAGAACGAATAGATCGCAGCGATACGACCTGTCGTGGCATCGACGCCATCATCACCCATCACATCACGGATCACTTCGCCGCGTAGATCAAGCGCGTTGCTGATTTGAGTCTGAACGCCAAGGCCAAAGTTGAAGCCAGTAAAGTCACCAGCGTCACCCGAAAAACTGGTACCGCCGATAGACGCAAGCGCAGTCAGCGTGCCAAAATCATAACCGCCCAAAAGACGCAAACGCGCGGTGTCATAGTCACCGCCAAGAACGGCCGACGCACCATATTCGACTTCGCCGCCAAGCGTCATCATGCCCAAATCATAGGTCGCGCCGCCTAGCAGCGTCGCCACGGTTTGGCTGTTGTCATTATCCGCAACGCCGAAGTCAAACGAAACGCCTGCGTAGGTGTCTTGTGCATGTGCGGTGCTACCCAACAGGGCAACCGCGATTGCGATTGGTGTGATTTTCATGGTTTGCCTCATTTTGTTGCTCGATTTTCCCTGATTCTACGTCTTTTGCGCATGTTTTTCTAGCCTCAAACACGGGCTAGTCTGGCAACCAGCGAAAACCCCCGCTAGAACGGCAGGAACTTCAGAAGGAACCACGCAATGGCCCGCCATCTCATCACTTCCGCGATCCCTTACATTAACGGGATCAAGCATCTTGGGAACCTTGTGGGAAGCCAGCTTCCTGCGGACCTTTACGCGCGGTATTTGCGGGGGCGTGGGCACGAGGTTTTGTTCCTTTGCGCCACCGACGAGCATGGCACGCCTGCGGAATTGGCCGCGGCCAAAGCGGGCAAACCTGTGGCTGATTACTGTGCTGAAATGCATGATGTTCAGGCGGAAATAGCGAAAGGCTTCAAGCTGTCGTTTGATCACTTTGGCCGCTCGTCCAGCCCACAAAACCATGCGCTGACCCAAGCATTTGCGGGCCGTTTGGCAGAGATGGGCCTGATCCGCGAAGTCGTTGAAGAGCAAGTCTACTCAAACGCCGATGGTCGTTTTCTACCAGACCGCTACATCGAGGGCACCTGCCCGAATTGCGGCTTTGATAGTGCCCGCGGCGACCAATGTGACAATTGTACCAAACAACTTGATCCGACTGATTTGATTGACGCGCGCTCCACGATTTCAGGCTCCACCGATCTGGAAGTGCGCGAGACCAAGCACCTTTACCTGCGCCAATCCGAGCTAAAGGGCGATATCGCCGACTGGATCGGGTCCAAGGTGGATTGGCCGATCCTGACCACGTCAATTGCCAAAAAATGGCTCACCGACGGCGACGGATTGCAAGACCGCGGCATCACCCGTGACCTTGATTGGGGTATCCCCGTCAAAAAAGGTGCCGACGATTGGCCGGGCATGGAAGGCAAAGTTTTCTACGTTTGGTTCGACGCCCCGATTGAATATATTGCCTGCGCACAAGAGTGGGTTGATGCGGGCAAAGGTACCGATTGGGAACGCTGGTGGCGGACCGATAAGGGTGCTGGCGACGTGACCTACACGCAGTTTATGGGCAAAGATAACGTTCCATTTCATACACTTAGCTTTCCCGCGACCATCATGGGCGTGCAGCAGGATTGGAAGCTTGTCGATTACATCAAGTCATTCAACTACCTCAATTATGATGGCGGTCAGTTCAGCACATCGCGCGGACGCGGTGTATTTATGGACCAAGCGCTCGAGATTTTACCCTCCGATTATTGGCGGTGGTGGTTGTTGTCACATGCCCCAGAATCCTCTGATGCAGAGTTCACATGGGAGAATTTCCAGACTGACGTGAACAAAGACTTGGCTGATGTTCTGGGTAACTTTGTAAGCAGGATCACGAAGTTTTGCAGGTCCAAGTTTAGCGAAGCCGTTCCCGAAGGCCCCGCTTATGGCCCCGCAGAAGAAGCACTGATTGCTGATTTGGCGGCCAAGCTTGCAGAATACGAAAGCCATATGGACGCGATGGAAGTCCGCAAGTCTGCCGCAGACCTGCGCGCGATCTGGGTCTTGGGCAACGAGTATTTGCAGTCCGTCGCACCTTGGACGACATTCAAGACCGATCCAGAACAGGCCGCAATGCAGGTGCGCATGGGCCTCAATCTTTGCCGACTTTATGGGGTGCTCTCGTCGCCGTTTATCCCCGATGCCAGTGCCGACATTCTGGCAGCGATGAATGCGTCTGATGCCGAATGGCCAAATGGTATCGCGGCTGCGGTCAGCACATTGCAAGCGGGTCACGCGTTTCAGGTGCCCGAAATCACGTTCCGCAAAATCACTGATGACGAGCGGACGGAGTGGGCGGAAAAGTTTGCGGGCACCCGCGACTAAGTCAATTTCAGAATGTGTTATTGGATAGCAGGCCGCTTGTGTTAATGTGTTAACGATTAAGTTAACTAATGAATGAGTGACCCGATGAAGACTTTGATTTCCGCCGCTGCGCTGTCCTTTATGACGTTGTCTGGGGCCGCCTCGGCTGCGACCTGTGGCAATGACGCAAGCGGCTTTAACACTTGGAAGCAACAATTTGCCGCTGAAGCGGCAAATGCAGGCGTCGGCCAGCGCGGATTGGATGCACTCGCCAACACATCCTATGCGACCCGCACGATCAGCGCGGACCGCAACCAAAAATCGTTCCGCTACGAATTGGCTGACTTTATGCGCATCCGTGGCGCCGATACTATTGTCGCGCAAGGCCGACGTAAAATCGCGGGGAACCCCACATTTTATGCGTCCCTTGAGGCCGCTTATGGTGTGCCTGCTGCTGTTATCGTTGCGATACACGGCATGGAAACCGGTTTCGGGAACTTTATGGGCGACGCAAATGTGGTGTCCGCGATCTCAACTCTTGCATATGATTGCCGCCGCTCTGACTTTTTCAGTGGCCATGCTATGGCCGCGTTGAAGCTGGTTGATCGTGGTAGCCTTTCGTCCAACACTGTGGGCGCGATGCATGGTGAGGTTGGACATACACAATTCCTGCCCGGCAATGTCCTTCAATACGGCGTTGACGGCGACGGGAACGGCGTCGTTGATCTGACGAACCTCACTGATAGTCTGGCTTCTACCGCCAACTTTTTGCGCCAAAAAGGCTGGCGTCCGGGCGTAGGGTACCAAGAGGGCCAACCAAACTTCGCAGTCATCCAAGAATGGAATGCTGCAGGCGTTTACCAAAAGGCGATCGCAATTATGGCTGGACGGATTGAAGGCTGAAGCTAATCATTTGCGAGGCCGTGTGGTTCATCATGCGGCCTGCAGTTGGCAAATCTCTCTCAGCTCTGAAATCGGCATCGGCTTACTGAAATAGAACCCTTGTAATGTATCGACGCCAATTTCGCGAAGAATGATTGCATGTTCACGGGTCTCAACCCCTTCAGCAGTGACGCCAATATCGAGCGCCCTACCCATCGCGACAATGGATTTAAGTAACTCTTTTTGCTCTGGTTTATCAAGCAACGGCATAACGAGAGCGCGGTCGATTTTGAGCCGCGCTGGGTCAAGTTGCGTTAGGCCAAGAATAGATGCACGGCCACTGCCAAAATCGTCAATTTCGATAGAAATCCCCCTATTCTCGAGCTCTATGAGCAGTCTGCGTAAGGGCACATCCAATTCGTCGATGAACACTGTTTCCAGAATTTCGAACGTCAGTTCACATTGCATGTCAGGTAAGGCCTCGAGTGCAAAGAGCAACTCCGGATCACGTAATCGCGCCAAACTGACATTCACGCTTAGTTTACGAACAAAAAAGCCGTTGCGCTCCATCGCGACAATAGCATCGCATGACTTCCGCAGTGCAATCGCATCAAGATCGCCCAAAATACCGATCGTTTCAGCGACCTCTAAAAATGCCGCAGGAGGAAGTATTCCGCGCGTTGGGTGGTTCCAGCGCAAGAGACATTCCACGCCCGACAAGGTAAAATCTGTCGCGTCGTGTTGTGTCTGGAAATAGGGTTCGAACTCATCTTCTTCAAGCGCATGCCGCAGTTCATCGGCAATCAATTTCGTAGAAATTGTTTTACGTTTGATCTTGTCATCATAGACGCAATAACGGCCGCGCCCCGTCGACTTTGCTTCGGACAATGCGATATTTGCGTCAGCTAACAACCCATCTATGTGCGACTCTCCGGTCTCGTCGGATGCGATTCCGATACTCGTGCCGAAACGTATGACCCTCCCATCAACGGTTTGCGGCTGATCGGCCCAACATACAATATCATGCGCAAGCTGACGTGCGCCTTCTTCATTGAGCGGCGTTAGAATCAAAAACTCATCCCCACCAAAGCGCGCAAGGAAGGTCCCTTCGGGCACGACGCATTGTAAAAACTCTGCAACAAAAACGAGCAGTTGGTTCCCGGTTCGGTAACTCGTCGTATCGTTAATTTCCTTAAAGCGGTCTAAGTCGATACTGAGAATAGACCGTGGCGCGGCATTGTCCTGAGCCATAAAAAACGTTTCAAACGCTTGACCTAACCCCCGTTCGTTTAGGTGCCCCGTCAGCGCGTCATGTGTAGCAGCATCGTAAGCGATAAGCTTTTCGCGCTCCAGCTTTGCTGCCGCTAGTTTTAAGCTTTTCGTCCGTCTGGAAACCAAAGCGCTCAGAATGTCTGCAGTGCGCGACATCCGATACAGCAACAGACCAGATAGAATTGAAATGATCAGCGCCATCATAAGTGGGGCATCAATGGCCCATGGGCTTGCGATCTGCTTTTGGGGACGAATTTGCAACCGCCACTGTCGCCCACCAACATTTACCAAACGCGCCAATTGTGCGTCAGATTGTACGCGCACATCTCGGCTCGGATAGCTGGTCGTCGCGAGAAATGTCTCTTTGGGTGCAAAACCCAATTCGGGTCGCGTCTCCCCCGCGTCAAAGATATCTACTTCGACACCAAGAGGGGCAAGTTCCTGAGTGAGCCCCTCAAGAAATAGGTCAATCCGAAACACCGTGGCAATTGCGCCCTTAGGCGTTTGGTGATCGCTTTTCGCATCATAGAGGGGAACAAAAAGTGTTGCGGCATTCATATTCGCGTGCACTTCGAAAAAACGCGACATGTGCATTTCTCTGCTATCGATAGTGCTTTGAAAAACAGTTTTGTGCCGTCGCGAAAAAATGTCTGACCCAATTTGCGTCTGGGCATCTTTGGACATCGGCTCAAACATGACGAGCAGCGCATGGTCATTCGTGTCTGCTAAGCTACTGGGGCGGAATGGAAGATACCCATACCCTTGCCGATATGGATCCCCGTTGACCTCCTGTACAGTTTGAATCAGCGTTCCAGCAGTTGCGGTTAGGACAAGCCCAATACCTTTTATGGCTGGGAATTCTTCAAATATATGGCTTTGATCAAGGTATTTGTGAAACGCATTGCTTTGCGAGGCATTTGACTGTTCCGCAATTTCGACAACCCTAGCAACGTCAGCCAAACCGTGCCCGATGTGAAGTAGACTATTTTCGATAATATTTGCCGCACGATCCGCCGCAAGAGCATGTCGTTCAAGATCCGCTTGGTT
>DFSO01000094.1:180025-181147 GCA_002378665.1 Loktanella sp. UBA3435
CGCTTGGTTTTCTCGGTCCTTAAATCCACGCGAGACAATGGCCGCCTTGTGTGCACCGCCCTCACGTTGCGCAATGACATCTACGATTTCGGCCGCATCGGCACATTTATCGCACACCTCGACAGCACCGCGCGGATCATTGACGTGAGCCTTGCGCCCTGCCTGGTCCTTTGTCGGCAGCCGCATGGATAACGTACAGTGGGACACGACCCTACGCTCGGTCTCGGCGCATCGGTCATTCCGCTGGGCCGTTGAGGGCGACAATACCGCCCCCGCGATTGCCAAGCTCCTGAGCCTTGGCGGACGTATGCCGCGCTCTCTCGCATTTTGTATCTCGCAGATCGTGCAAGGGCTCAGATACCTCGCCGCGGAATATGACGAAGAGTTGCCAAACCACGCGACCGACGGCGCCCTGCGCCAGCGTATCAAAAACCATAATATCGCTGCGATTTTCGAAGAAAGCCTGCACGAATTCATCGGCGCGATTATCACCCCGTTCACTATACCTTGCAAAAAATACGGCTGCCGCCGACTGACGGACCACTACAGCGGCTCATCGCATAGGATTTACTGCTGGATGACGGTAAGATTGAGGAGGATTGCAGCGACCACGACGGCAATGTCACCGATTTGGTCAGTATCACTGCGAGTGCTCAAAAGCTGGTGATCACCGCGACAGGCACCGTCGGGACGACCGATAACGTGGGTGTTTTAGGTGGAGGCATCGCTGGCCGATCACATCGGGACCGCGCGTGAGATGTTCACATGGACCGCCCCCGACGCGCGCAAAATCACCACCATGACCGCGGGCAACCTTACAACGACCCAAGCCATGATGAAAATCTAAAACGTCATAGGCGCGGGCTAATCATCCCTGAAAATTTCACTTTTCGTGTCTTGCCAGATTTGCGCAAGATCCTGACAGCTGCGCGCGCCAGTGAGCATGGCAACATCAGCCGCAAGAATAGCGATAACGCGATAGCGATGCCGCAATTCAGGGGCTGGCGTATCAGGCACCAAGCCGTTCTCATTGTCAAAATGCGTCACAAACGAAATCGCGCCAAGCATCAGAGCATCCGCAGGCCTTGTTGGTCGCTCGCGACAGGCCCTTGCAATGGCAAT
>DFSO01000094.1:181512-190979 GCA_002378665.1 Loktanella sp. UBA3435
ACTCGTTCAAGTTCATGTTTTCTAGGTAAAGAAACTTACCAACTGGCACGATAGTAAATCGTTAACAATACATTAATTCCTTGGGAGCGTGGCTTTCAAAACCATGGTGCGGGCGGTGGGACTCGAACCCACACGGGCACAAGGCCCAACAGATTTTAAGTCTGGTATGTCTACCATTCCATCACGCCCGCAACACGGTTTCTTCCTAAGCGGGCTTTTGCGGCGGTGCAAGGCCTTGATGTTGCGTTATACAACGGTACTCGGGGCGATTGGCGCTAGACCCTCTTCCTTCACGGCCTGCATCGCAACATAAGTAGATGTGTTCGAGACATGCGGCAGGGTCGAAATTTTCTCTGCCAAAACAGCGCGGTAACCCGTCATCCCCGCAGTGCGTACCTTAAGCAGGTAATCAAACGCGCCCGCGATAAGGTGGCATTGCTCAACCTCGACAATCTTCATCACTGCCGCATTAAAAGCCGCTAACGCCGCCTCGCGGGTGTCCGACAATTTGACCTCAACAAAAGCCACATGATCTCGGCATAATCTAATCGGGTCGTAAATCGCGCGGTAACCGCGGATCACACCGCGATCCTCCAGCCGCTTTAACCGCGCTTGGGTTGGCGATTTCGACAGACCGATCCGCCGCGCAAGCTCTGTTACGCTGATCCGCCCGTCCACAGCCAGCACGTCTAGAATCTTGCGGTCAAAGCTATCAATATCAGAAGTCTGATTAGTCATATTTTTACCGATTCTTTGGTCGAATATAGTCGTGGTTTATCAAATAGAGGTCAGATAGACTTCTGACAACACCCTATAGTAGGCTAATTACACATTTGGGGAAAGACCATGTCACAGCTGCCTGTCGCCGCACTTCGCGCCAAAATCGATGCCACAATGTATGCGCCCGAAATGGAGGCCGTTGCGGCGTTGCGCGACAGTGCAGCACTAACAAACGACGACCGTACCCGCATTGCGGCCAAGGGTGCGGATCTGGTGCGTCAAATTCGCGGCAGTGCCGAGCCGGGCCTGATGGAGGTCTTCCTCGCTGAATATGGGCTGTCCACCGATGAGGGGATCGCCCTGATGTGTCTGGCCGAGGCTTTGCTGCGCGTACCAGACGCCGAAACCATCGACGCGTTGATCGAAGATAAGATCGCGCCGTCCGATTGGGGCAAGCACCTTGGCCACTCGGCTTCTTCTCTTGTGAACGCCTCCACTTGGGCCCTGATGTTGACGGGTCGCGTTCTGGATAACGAAAAGCCCGGCATCACACGACATTTGCGCGGTGCTGTGAAGCGTCTGGGCGAGCCTGTGATCCGTACCGCCGTTGGCCGTGCCATGCGCGAGATGGGCCGTCAATTTGTGCTGGGCGAGAACATCGACAAGGCGATGAAACGCGCCGAGGGGATGCAGGCCATTGGCTTCACCTATTCTTACGATATGCTTGGCGAGGCGGCCCGCACCGACGCCGACGCCCGCGCCTATCACCTGTCGTATAGCCGCGCCATTTCCAACATCGCACAGCATTGCACCCACGGCACCGTTGCCGAAAATCCGGGTATCTCGGTCAAGCTTTCCGCGCTGCACCCGCGCTATGAGATTGCGCAAGAGGCCCGCGTGATGGAAGAGCTCGTGCCCCGCGTCCGCGCACTCGCTATGCTCGCAAAGTCCGCTGGCATGGGCTTTAACATCGACGCGGAAGAGGCTGATCGCCTTGCACTTTCCCTTGATGTAATCGAAGCGGTCTTGGAAGAGCCGGCACTGCGCGGATGGGATGGTTTTGGCATCGTCGTGCAAGCCTACGGCCAGCGCGCGTCGCTCGTCATCGATGCCCTGCACAACATCGCCATTCGTCTTGACCGCAAGATCATGATCCGCCTTGTGAAAGGCGCCTATTGGGACGCCGAAATCAAACGGGCGCAGGTCATGGGCATGGAGGGCTTCCCCGTCTTCACCAATAAAATCCACACCGATATCAGCTACATCAGCAACGCTCGCAAACTCTTGGGCCTCACCGACCGGATCTATCCGCAGTTTGCCACGCATAACGCGCACACCGTCGCTGCGGTCCTCGACATCGCCGAGCAGATGAGCCGCACCCCCGCTGACTACGAATTCCAGCGCTTGCACGGCATGGGCGAAGCGCTGCACAAGATCGTCCTGAAGGCCGAAGGCACCCGCTGCCGCATTTACGCCCCTGTCGGTGCCCACGAAGACCTGCTGGCCTACCTCGTACGCCGTTTGCTTGAGAACGGTGCGAACTCCAGCTTTGTGAACCAGATTGTAGATGAAGCAGTAACGCCAGAAACCGTCGCTGCCGACCCGTTTAGTGCTGTCACAAAACCCGCAGACCTGCCACAAGGCCCAGCACTTTTCAAACCAGAGCGTAAAAACTCCAAAGGTTTTGATCTCACCTACCCGCCCACACTGGCACAAATCGAACAATCCCGTGGAAAATTCGCAACCACAACCTACCTCGCGCACCCCTTGCTTTTTTCCGAGCAAAAATATGCAAAATCTAAAACAGCACTGCCAATCGCCAACCCTGCCAAACTGGGTGATATCGTGGGCCTTGTGGTCCCAGCCAACGAGAAAGATATCGCCAGCGCATTAGACGCAGCAAAACCTTGGGCAGCCGACGCCGACACGCGCGCCGCAGCCTTGAACGCGGCTGCAGACGCTTACGAGGCCAACGCCGGCGAAATATTTGCTATCCTCACCCGCGAAGCAGGCAAAGGCTTGCCCGACGCCGTCGCCGAATTGCGCGAAGCGGTTGATTTCTTGCGCTACTACGCGGCCCAAGCCCGTGAGGGCGCAGCACCGCGTGGCGTCTGGACCTCCATCAGCCCATGGAACTTCCCGCTTGCGATTTTCACAGGCCAAATCGCGGCAGGTCTCGCCGCTGGCAACGCCGTACTTGCTAAACCCGCAGAGCAGACGCCGATCATCGCAATGCGTGCCGTTCAATGGCTCCATGCCGCAGGTGTTCCGAAATCAGCCCTGCAACTCATCCCCGGTGGTGGCGCTGTTGGCGCAGCACTCACCTCTGACGCGCGGATAGGTGGCGTGGCTTTCACAGGCTCCACCGCAACCGCGCTCAAAATCCGCAAGACCATGGCAGCACACTGCGCCGCAGGCACACCGCTTATTGCCGAGACAGGTGGCCTGAACGCCATGATCGTCGACAGCACCGCCCTGCCCGAACACGCCGTGCGCGATATAGTCAACGGCTCCTTCCGCTCTGCGGGTCAACGCTGCTCGGCACTCCGTTGCCTTTACGTGCAGGAAGATATCTCCGAAAAGCTGATCAAAATGCTCAAAGGTGCGATGAACGAACTCGTGGTGTCCGATCCATGGCTCCTGTCCACAGACGTCGGCCCCGTCATCGACGCCGCAGCACATAAAACCATCGCCGACCACATCACACAGGCCGAGGCTGAGGGTCGTCTGATCCACACGCTGCAAAGCCCAAGCACAGGCACCTTTATCTCTCCCGCCGTGATCCGTGTGAACGGGATCGCCGACATGACCCGCGAAATCTTTGGCCCTGTGCTGCACATCGCGACATTTAAGGCCAACGATCTTGACAAGGTCATCGACGAGATAAACGCCACAGGTTACGGCCTGACCTTCGGCCTGCACACCCGCATCGACGACCGTGTGCAAACGATTGTGGAAAAGATCGAGGCTGGCAACATCTACGTGAACCGCGACCAGATTGGCGCAGTCGTCGGCAGTCAACCCTTTGGCGGCGAAGGTCTTTCTGGGACAGGTCCAAAGGCAGGCGGACCATACTACCTGCCCCGCTTCACGGCTCCTAAGGCTGCACCGATAGCGGAAGCATGGACAACAGACGCCGACATCGCGGCGCTGACCAAAACCCTTAAGGCCAAATCCCACGCGATGCCAAATGCACCAACCGACTTGCCAGGGCCTACGGGCGAAAGCAACCGCCATAGCACCCGCGCGCGTGGACCGATCCTTTGCATGGGGCCAAGCGAGGCTGCCACAAAAGCACAAGTTGCGGCCGTTACAGCCCTCGGCGGCACGCCCGTTGGGATCAATGGCAAAATCGACCCATCTGCCCTTGCCACATTGCCAAACTTGGCGGGCGTAATCTGGTGGGGAGACACCGACACTGGCCGCGCAATCGAGCAGGCTTTGTCGGACCGTACAGGCCCGATCACAGCTCTGATCACCAGCTACCCAGACGCGGCCCACGTACTGCATGAACGCCACGTCTGCATCGACACAACAGCAGCAGGCGGAAACGCCGCGCTCTTGGCCGAAGTCGGCAAGGCCTAAACAAACCAAGGTGGGCGCACAGCCCACCTTGACGCCCGCCGCGCAATCGCAGACGTTCACGCCATGTTACCAATCCGCGACCACAACCCGTCCGAGCGCACGCCATACGTTACCTATGGGTTGATGGCGTTAAATATCGCCGTTTTCCTCTACGGCTATGCCTTCATCACCTCAGATCAGGCGCTCAATCAGTTCTATTACGATTACGCGATGATCCCCGCGCGGATATCGCAGGGCGAGAATTACCTCTCGCTCATGACCTCAATTTTCATGCACGCTGGTTTAATGCACCTTGCAGGTAACATGCTGTTTTTGTGGATATTTGGCGACAACCTAGAAGACGTAATGGGGCATATCCCGTTCCTCATCTTCTACCTCATCTGTGGCGTCGGGGCTGATATCGCGCAATTTGCATTCGACGCGCACTCCCCCATCGCTACAGTCGGCGCATCTGGCGCAATCGCTGGTCTGATGGGCGGTTATCTTCTCCTCTACCCCAAGGCGAAGGTCGATATCTTCATCTTCCTTATCATTTTCATCCGCATCGTCCCCGTCCCAGCATGGCTCATGCTCGGCGTTTGGTTTGGGCTACAAGTGTTCAACGGCATCAGCGCCGACATGAGCGGCGGCGGCGTGGCCTACTGGGCGCATGCGGGCGGCTTTGTTGTGGGGTTCATCCTGACACTGCCGCTTTGGCTTAAGCTTGGTGCAGGGGGCTGGTGGCGGCAGACGGAATACCATCCGCCGCACCCGGAGGCGCATTACCCATCCCGTATTCCGCGGGTTATGCGCCGCTAATCTTTAGTTACGGATGACTTTTGCAAAAGCGTCGAAGATCGGCTCGTTCGAGCAAAGCACATCACCGTCAGCCAAAATATCGCCACCAATGGTCAGCGGCTCGACAATTGCGCCCGCTTCACGTGCGATAATCAGACCAGCGGCCATATCCCAAATCTTGAGCTTCCGCTCCCAGTAACCCTCATAGCGGCCAGCAGCCACATAAGCGAGGTCAAGGGACGCGGCCCCAAAACGGCGCACGCCCGCACAAGCTGGCATAAGACGCGCGAGGTCTTGCAACGTGTGTGGCAGGTCAGCACGGCCAGCAAACGGGATCCCTGTCGCGAAAATGCTCTCGATCAAACGGTGACGCGACGACACACGCATACGGCTCTCGTTCAACCAAGCACCGCCGCCTTTTTCCGCCCAGAACATCTCGTCTTTCACAGGGTCATAAACGACGCCTGCAACGATCTGTCCCTTATGCTCCAACGCAATAGAAACAGCCCAATGCGGCAAGCCGTGAAGAAAGTTTGTGGTGCCATCAAGCGGGTCAACAATCCAACGACGTGTTGGATCGTCGCCTTCAATCTCGGCACCCTCTTCGCCCATAAACCCGTAGGTCGGACGGGCATAAAGCAAATCTTCTTTGATTGTCGCTTCGGCCTGCTTGTCAGCACGAGACACAAAGTCACCAGGGCCTTTGGTCGACACCTGAAGATTTTCAACTTCTGTAAAGTCCTTAAGCAATGCGCGGCCAGCCTTGCGGGCCACCTTCATCATCACATTGAGATTTGCACTGCCAGCCATCTGGACCTCCGAAACTTCATGATCAAGCGCGGCGTATAGGCCGATGTCGGGCAGCAAACAAGGGGCTAGCGTGACGACAGTCTGCAAATTCATCGCCAGCGTTAACGACTTTTTTTTTAAACAACACGATAGTCGCAACAACAACTATAGTTTCAAGGTAAAAATGCGCCGCCATTCGGTCGATCAGTTTATGTATCAGACGCGCATCGCCATGCATATTACGGGGCGTGATACGCGCAAACGCATTGCCTCGATGTTTATGATGATCGGCGTGGTGATTTGGTCCGGCGCCAGTGCTTTAGGCTTGTCTATTGGCGCTTTAATCATAATCAACGAAATACTCTCGTTCGTCGTCGTGAAGGCAATGCCAAAAGGGCAAAGCGATAAATCCATCGCAATTGGCTTGGCGTTTTGGGGTTTAAATTGCACTTTAATCCTTGTGTATTTATCCTTTTCTATTGTTTTGGGTAATAGCCCATCCATCGCGTTTATGATTGCAGGCTACCTTTGGCTTTTCGGCATCTACGTGCATACATCCAATAGCTATTCGTTCCTGCCATTCTACAACTGGAGCCTGATGCTACCGTCATTTCTAGTTGCGTTCGGGTTGCTTTATGTGTCTTCCAATCACCAAATATACCCCGCTTCACGGGTCGAATGGCTCGTGGTCGCCATGTTGATGGTTATCTACATCGTCAATACCATCGAGACGATGGACAAGCACGACGATACGCAAGCTGCACTTGCGCGCGCGCAGTGAATTAAACTCTCGCCTCGAAGAACTCGAACACCTCACACGGCACGATAAATTGACGGGGCTCAAAAACCGGCTTGGTTTCGATGAGGGGCTTAGATCGGCGCTTTTGGCAACCAAAAACCTAGAGCACCTTTCCGTGTTCCTCATCGATCTAGATGATTTCAAACCAATCAATGATAGCTACAGCCACTTAGCTGGTGACGCCGTTTTGGTCGCAATCGCCAATAGCCTTGCAAGAATCGCTGGCCCTGATGCAATTGTCGCACGCCTCGGCGGCGATGAATTTGCGGCCGTGATCCCTGATATCTCATCCCAAGAGGCAGCCCTCCGTCTTGCCAGCTATATGATACGCGCCTTTAATGCATCCGTGCGCTTTCAAGAAAAACAGCTTCGCGTCGGCGCGAGTATCGGTATCGCGTTTGCAAGCGGGGACTTGAACAAACCATCCGAACTGCTCGCTTGCGCCGATCAGGCGATGTACCACGCAAAAGCAGATTTAGCGCAAAAAGCGGTGCTCTATAACCCTGCCGATTTCCCTGTTCGCGCAACCTTGGAAGACCGAAACGCGCTGCAACGTGCCATCCAAGAGGAACAAATTCAGCCATATTACCAACCCAAGATTTGCCTAAAAAGCCGCAATGTCGTTGGCTTTGAAGCATTGGCGCGTTGGGAACATCCGCAAAAAGGGATATTATGCCCAGCTGATTTCCTCCCGCTCGTTACGGAATTCGGCTTGCATGGCGACCTTCTTATGAAGGTCGCCAAACAAGTCTTGTGCGACATGGATAAAATGCACATCGCGGGCTGCGATATCGGCCAAATGTCGATCAATGTCCCCGAGGTTACATTGGCGACGCTGTCAGGTCGCGCTGAACTGTCTGGCCTCATCGCAAAATTCCCACATTTGCGGAAAAATCTAACTTTTGAGATTACAGAAGACGTCTTTATCGCACGCGCTGGAGAAATGATTCAAAGGTCAATCGCATTTTTTAGGACCGAAGGCATTCGCGTCTCACTTGACGACTTCGGAACTGGTTTTGCGTCCTTCCAACACCTGCGCGTTTTAGAGTTTGATGAGCTCAAACTTGACACCGCCTTTGTTGGCGGACTTGGCATCGACCCTGCCGCCGATATTTTAGTGAAAGGTTTTTTGGCGATCGGCAAAGGGTTAGGTGTCCAAATCGTGGCCGAAGGTGTTGAAACGCAAAGCCAAGTGGACTTGCTTTCTCAAATGGGATGTGAAGTTGTGCAGGGCCACTTCTTTGGCGCGGAGATGACCGCCACGCAAGCTATTGATTTACTTCATAAAACTCCAGAATTTCCAATGACATCCACAAAAGGCGCCGTTAGCCGCGCTGCATCCTGACCGCCTCTTGCCGCGCCAAACGAATAAGGTGGGCAACGAATGGTCGCTGCGTATCCTCAACGCGGGTGGCGGCATAAAGTCGTCGCGTTTTCCCGCCTTGCGTAAGTGGGCGCGTGACATAGTCCGCACTATATCTGACTTGCTGGACTACCCAATCTGGCAAAACAGCAACCCCGCGATTTGACGCCACCAGTAACAAGATCACCGCGGTTAATTCGACTTGTCTGACGGCCGCGGGTTCCACCTTTGCGGGCGTCAATAATTGGGTAAAAACATCCAATCGCGCACGATCAACAGGATAGGTGATCAAGGTTTGATCACGAAAGTCCTCCGCTTCAATCACCTCCTTTGCGGCCAAGGGATTGTTCGAAGAGGCCACAAAAACAGGCTCATAATCAAAAATTGGTGTGAAATCCGTCTCCGCCAGATCTTCGGGATCGGATGAGACCACCAAGTCGACTTCCTCCCGCCGCAGCGCAGGCAGTGCGTCAAATGCCAGTCCTGGTCGAATGTCGACATCAACATCTGGCCACGCCTTACGAAACTGCTCCAGCACAGGAAAAAGCCATTCAAAACAAGCATGGCACTCGATGGCAATATGCATCCGCCCAGCGCGTCCTTTGACCAAGCCTGCGAATTCAGCCTCCAAAGATTCCATTTGGGGCAAGATAGTCTCAGCCGCCGCCAAAAGCTTGAGGCCTGCCGCCGAAAGGCGAAGCGGCTTCGACCTGCGGGCAAACAATGCAACCCCAGCCTGATCCTCAATGCCCTTAATCTGATGGCTTAGCGCCGATTGCGTCATGTTCAATACATCCGCAGCCCGTGCCAAACCGCCCGTTTCATGTATCGCCTTAATCGTACGCAAGTGCCGGAACTCGATCCGCATTATGAATGATCCTCATAATAAAACTGAATTTTATGAATTTGTTTCACGAACGCCGATGTGAGACAAGATGGAAACGCCAATTAAAGGACTGCGATTATGACCCGCCCAGCACTCTCTTTCGAATTTTTCCCTCCAAAAGATTTGCCAGGATCATTCCGCCTTTGGGATGCCGTCCAAAACTTGGCACCGCTCAATCCTGACTTTGTTTCCGTGACATACGGCGCGGGCGGCACAACACGCAAATTGACACATGAGGCTGTCACGACATTGACCGCCCAGTCAGGATTGCGGGTCGCTGGCCACCTCACATGCGTCGACGCATCACGCGAAGAGACCCTGAAAATCGCAAATGAATACGCCGCCGTGGGCGTAAAAGACATCGTCGCCCTGCGTGGAGATGCCCCAAAAGGCAGCGCTGGCTTTGCACCGAAACCCAATGGTTTCCAAAACTCGATTGAACTTATCTCCGCCCTCTCGGACACTGGCAACTTCAACATTCGCGTTGGGGCTTATCCAGAGAAACACCCAGAAGCCACCAGCCAAGCCGCTGATATCGCATACTTAAA
>DFSO01000094.1:191300-192537 GCA_002378665.1 Loktanella sp. UBA3435
CGCTTCCGCGATGCTTGTGCCGCGGCGGGGATTACCGCGCCGATCATTCCAGGAATCTTACCAATAGAAAACTGGGACGGTGTGCAGCGGTTTGCTGCGCAGTGTGGCACCCATATCCCGCAGGTCATCGCTGATGGCTTCCGCAACGCAATGCGGGACGGCACCGAGACCCTTCTGGCGACGGCGCTTGCTGCTGAACTTTGTGATGATTTGTTGCAAGGCGGTGTCGAGCACCTGCACTTTTACACGCTCAACCGCGGCACCATGACCCGCAATGTCTTGCACGCACTTGGGTACACAGCTGAGCGTGCCTTGCAGAACGTGGCCTAACGACCAGCTCTCAGCCGCGCCAACTGGCGTTTAGTGAGAACCACCGTTGGGTGTAAACTTTCGGTCGCGCTACCAAGAATAATTCTCTTGCGGCGCGACCAGAACAATTTCCCCCAGCCGCGCCACGACCCTGCTGAAGGGGTTGTCACATCTTGGGGAAATCTCGCGGTCCAACCGTCAGGCAAACTAAGACCGCAACTTTCCAATCGCTCGAGCATCCAAACCAAGGGAATATTTCCCAAGTGGCGCGCCTGCGGGAAATGCCCCAATTGGCCGCCAATATCTGCATGACAGCCGCGAAACCAGACTTGTTCCATATGCCCTTCCCAATCGGCTGGCGCATACCACATGACGGGCGCATAGGCCTCGCGGGTTTCATCGATTGCTAACGCATGAAATCCGTTCAACACCTGCGCCCCAAGCCTATGGTTATGAAACGCGTGTTGCGCGGGTACCCAGCGCCAAACAATCGGCACGCGCAGCCCTAAGGCCTTTACCGTATCCCAAACGGCCACCGCTTCGATTTTCACATCAGGTTGGCAATAAATCTCGGTGAACCGCCGCGCCGCATGTGATGTCGCACCGACGCGGTAGTGACGGTAGGCTTGACGCACGGTGCGCACTGTCGCCTGATCCGACTGCACCAATCCGACCAAGTCAATAACACCGGCGAGAGAGCGCACCGCATAAGCTCCGCGCGAATAGCCGATCAAAATGATTTTATCACCTGTCCGATACCGAGACGCCAGCACCCCGTAGGCCCGCTCAATCTGCCGATTGATACCTTTCCCTGTGATCACACCCCAGGTGCCCGCCCAATCCCGCCATTGGATACCCGCCTCGTAATGGACGGTCAGGTTGGCTTTCAGACCAGCTTCACGCAATAGCTTGAAGGTCATGCCTGCAT
>DFSO01000059.1 GCA_002378665.1 Loktanella sp. UBA3435
TTGACAGGACCGGCGGTATTTAATCTGGTCTCAATCGATGGCGCACCGTTTGGAGCGGAGGCGACGATTGACCTTTCCGAGGCAGGGCGCATCCAAGGCCAAGCCCCTTGCAATCAGTATTTCGCAGATCAAAAAACGGTCTATCCGTGGTTTGAAGCCGGCCCAATTGGCGCAACACGCATGGCATGTGACAAGCTCAATGAGGAAACCGCATTTTTCTCTGCACTGTCCGAAATGACACTCTCGGAGGCCCTCGGTGACACACTCATCCTCAGCAACCCTGACGGCAGCGAAATGGTCTTTCAGGCGCCCTGACGGCCAATCGCGTCAATCAGGCGCTGACGGGCGGCAGGCATTGGTCTGTCGCCAAGGCTGCGCATCAAGCGTTTCTCAATAAAGAAGCCTGTGGTGCCAAGTGCAATGGCGATTTGGTCGTTGTCGGCATCACCTTTGCCAGCAAGAACGGGCGGCAACGGCAAGAGGCGATCCGCCCATTCGCCTGCCGCGTCTCGGCTGACCGCGCGGCCCGTTTTGGGGGACACAAACGCGAGATCTTCGTTCACGCCGCGCACAGCGCAGGCGGACAGATCCATCGCAAACCCCATTTCTTCGAGCAGGGCTTGCTCCCAACGCAGGTAGGCGAGCGGCCAGAGATCGGATTGGCCGAGCAAGTCCAACAACGCGATGGTCCGTTCATAGAGCGGCAGATGCGCCTCGCGTTCTGGCAGAACGCGCCCCAGCAAGGCACAGACCGCATTGAGGCCCGCAAGCGCCAAACGGTCGCCCATGGCTTGGGCGGCACGGCTGCGAATGGGCTCGATGGTGAACGATCCCAAGTGATCATTGAGCCGCGCTTTCCACGTCACGGCGATCTGCGATCCGGGTTGCAGATGCGGGGCGACTTTGCGGCTGGTACCGCCGCGTACAACACCCGCGTGCCGCCCGTGCTGTGGGGTGAAAACCTCGATGATCATGGATGTCTCGCCGAATGGCCGTGCCGCCAAAAGCGCGCCTTCGTCGGACCATGTGATCATGACAGGTCATCCTCATCCAAGAGGTGGCGACCTTGCTTGTCCTCGACCTCGATCACCCAAAGGTCAGGATCAAAGCCGCGCTGCTTGGTCACCGATTGATCGACAAGCGCCTCGTCACCCTCAACCAGAACAACCCATTTACGGTCGCCAGTCATCAAATCAAACGAGCGTTGAAAGCAGCAGGCCTTACCGTCGAGCGTGTTCAGTTTGACCAGAACAGCGCCCGCCGTGTTATCGCCACGCTTGACGACGAAAGCGGGAATTTCCACCAGCCGCAGCCGCGTCAAGTAAGCGGAAACCCAGATTTCCGCCGTCAGTCTCATATATTGCCGTCTTTGAAGTCGAGCCCCATTTCGGAGTAACGCTCTTTTTCCTCAAGCCAGTTTGGCCGCACCTTGATCTGCAAGAACAGGTGGACGCGGCGGTCGAGGAACTCTTCGAGTTCGACACGCGCGGCAGTACTGACCGCTTTAATCGTCTCGCCGCCATTGCCCAAAACGATGCCCTTATGGCCATCGCGCATGACGTAGATGATTTGGTCGATACGGCAGGAGCCGTCTTTGCGGTCCTCCCAATTCTCGGTCTCAACGGTGAGCTGGTAAGGCAACTCTTGGTGCAAGCGCAGGGTCAGTTTCTCGCGCGTTGTCTCGGCCGCGATCATGCGCAGGGGCAAATCGGCGATCTGATCTTCGGGGTATAGCCACGGACCATCTGGCACCTGATGCGACAACCATTCGCGCAAGGAATCGCAGCCGTGACCGCGTTCCGCAGAGATCATAAACGTCTGTACGAACGGATACGCCTCGTTCATTTCTTCTGCGAGGCCGAGTAGTTTTTCGGATTTCACCTTATCGATTTTGTTGATCGCAAGGGCGACGGGGGCTTTGCCCGCATGTTCCTTCAAGCGCTCGATAATCGCCTTCACACCCTCAGAGCGACCACGGTGCGCCTCGATCATCAACACGACAACGTCCGCGTCCGCAGCACCACCCCAAGCGGCCTTGACCATCGCGCGGTCCAGACGGCGGCGTGGCTTAAATAGACCCGGCGTATCAACGAAAACAAGCTGCGATTGTCCTTCCATCGCGACGCCACGAATACGCGCACGGGTGGTTTGCACCTTGTGCGTCACGATCGAGACTTTCGCCCCAACCATCTTGTTCAGCAATGTGGACTTGCCCGCGTTGGGCTCGCCAATCAGGGCAACAAAGCCCGCTTTGGTAGGCGCATCGGTCATGTTTGTTCTACTTTCTTGAGAAGAGCGCTTGCTGCGGCTTGCTCGGCTTGACGCTTTGAGCCTGCAGTCGCTTGTTCGGATGGGCCAGAGGATAGTCGTGCCTCAATGGTGAAAATCGGTTGGTGATCGGGGCCCGTGCGGGCCACCTCAACGTATTGCGGCGGGGTCTCGCCACGGGCCTGCGCCCATTCTTGCAGCGCGGTTTTTGCGTCACGTGCGTCATCAGCCACGTTATTCACCCGCTTACCCCAAAGGCGCAGGATCACGTCGCGTGCGGCCTCGAACCCGCCGTCTTGATAGACAGCAGCGATCACCGCTTCCATCGCATCGGCAAGCAGCGCCTCTTTGCGACGACCGCCTGTTTTCATCTCGGACCGACCCAGCTTTAGGACAGCACCCAGATCAACTTGGCGGGCAACATCAGCGCAGGTTTCCTTGCGCACAAGCGCGTTAAAGCGTGGTGCAAGCAACCCCTCTGGCGCATTTGGGTCAGCCTTCAAAAGCGCTTCAGCCATTACAAGACCAAGCACGCGGTCGCCCAAGAATTCAAGCCGCTGATTGTCATCACGATGCGGAGACACCATCGACGAATGGGTCACAGAGCGCACGAGGTAGTCAGGCTTAACGAATGTGTAGCCGAGGCGGCCTGAAAAGGCCTGAAGATCAGTAGATAATTTCACTCAACAGCCTTAAAGAAGCGGTCCGAACGCCATGTCCAGAACGCGAGCATGGAACGACCAGCGGAAGAAAACATGATCCGATCCGCACGCCCAACGATATCTTCGCGCGCCACAAAACCAACGCCGCCTTTGGTTTGGAGTTTGCGACTATCAGTGGAGTTGTCGCGGTTATCACCCATAAAGAAGAAATGGTCGGCAGGTACCGTGAACACAGCTGTATTGTCCAATTCGGCGGTGTTCGTCACGTTCAAAATCGAATGCTTCACACCATTGGGCAAGGTTTCAATCGATTTTTCCTTGATGCAATCGGCACCAAGGCCAACGGCACCATTCGCGCAAATTGGCCAGCTGTCTTGCGGACCTTGCGGGCCATATGGCTCAACAAACACGCCATCGTCCTCAACGTTGACCGCGACGTCGTTGATATACAATAGGCCGTCTTTCACCTGAATGCGATCACCCGGTGTGCCGATCAAACGCTTGATAAAGTCGCGGCCCGTCACAGGATGGCGGAACACGACGACGTCGCCCTGCTGTGGCTCGGAGCCCAAGAACCGCTTGTCAGCGCCCTTAAAGACGCCACAAAAATCGTCCGCTTCAGCATCAAGACCGATCGCAGGAACGCGGATCGACGGGCATGACGCGTAGGAATAGCCGTAAGCCATTTTGTTCACGAACAAGAAATCGCCGATCAACAGCGTGTCCTTCATCGACCCGGACGGAATCCAGAATGGTTGGAAAAACAGCGTCCGAAAGATGCCCGCAATCAGCAACGCGTAGACAACAGTTTTCACCGTTTCTTTGACGCCTTCGATTGCACTTGTGTTCTCAGCCATAATCGCAGTCCTACATTCATCGTTCAGCGCTACATGAGGGCAGCCATCTGCCCTGTCAACCTATGCCTCTATTGGCAAGGCTTCTATCAGCACAAATGCCTGCGCCCAAGGGTGATCATCCGTCAAAGTGACATGAATCACGGCCCGATGCCCCGCTGGCGTCATTGCATCTAAGCGCTCTTTGGCCCAGCCTGTCACCTGCATTGTTGGCTGACCTGAACGTAAGTTAGTAACGGACATGTCTTTCCAAGAGATTCCCATCGCAAGACCAGTGCCCAGCGCCTTTGAACAGGCCTCTTTGGCAGCCCAGCGCTTGGCATATGTTCCCGCCACATCCTTGCGGCGCTCTGCCTTGGCTTGCTCCACTTCGGTAAAGACCCGATTGCGAAATCGGTCACCAAAGCGTTCTAACGTGCCTGCAATCCGCTCGATATTCGCAAGGTCCGTGCCGATGCCGAGGATCATTGTTCTGTCACGCGCGCGCCTCGTCCATCAGGCGGCGCATTTCGGCAATCGCCGGACCAAGCCCGCGGAAAATAGCCTCGCCGATGATAAAGTGACCGATGTTCAATTCTGCGACCTGCGGCAACGCGGCAATCGGCCCGACACTATCGTAGGTCAACCCGTGGCCAACATGGACTTCAAGCCCAAGCTCCGTGCCGTAAGCCACCATATCGGTGATCTTGGACAGTTCGGAATCCCGCGCTGCCCACCGCCCTTCGGCCCAAGCGTCGGCATAGGCCCCTGCGTGCAGTTCGATCACAGGTGCGCCAATCCGCGCTGATGCTTCAACCTGACGTTTGTCGGCCGCGATAAACAGCGACACCCGCGCACCTGCTGCCTGCAAAGGGGCCATATATGCGGCAAGCGTATTATCTTGACCCGCAACCTCTAGGCCGCCTTCGGTCGTGCGCTCTTCGCGCTTCTCAGGAACGATGCACACGGCATGAGGTTTGTGGCGCAGGGCAATCGCCTGCATCTCTGCAGTCGCGGCCATCTCGAAGTTCAGCGGGATTTTGAGTGCGGCCATCAGCCCGTCAATGTCGCTATCAATAATATGACGGCGATCCTCGCGCAGGTGAGCCGTGATCCCATCCGCACCCGCAGCTTCGGCCACCAAGGCGGCACGCACGGGATCAGGCACATCGCCGCCGCGCGCATTGCGCACAGTCGCCACGTGATCGATATTCACGCCAAGCCGCAAATGTTTGAGTGTCATGTGACTATCCTTTTGTCATGCGCCAACAGGATAAACCTAGCGCTAAGTATGCCCAAGGTCATCTGTTGGTTCAGACTTTTTACGCAATTGATCCAGCTTGGCCTGAAGCCGCTTGCGACGCCGTTTTTGATAAACGCTAATCAGCGGCAAACACAGATAGTAGGAAACCGTCGCGGCAACAACGCCAGGGATCAGGCCGCCAACAAGATAAGGGAAAAACACATCATCATAGAACAAGCCCAGCTTGTGCCAATCCGCGTGCGCAGGCGTAAAGAGCGCCTCGAAGTTATTCCAAAGATCAGCACCAGCCCCAGCAAACTTATCCCCCAAGGAGCGATCAACTGCCTTTTCAAGGCGCGATCCCAGCAAGAAGTGGCCCGTGGACAGTGACGCCACGGCGATTGGCAGATAGGTCAACGGGTTGCCGAAAAACGTGCCCAATAAGGACGCCAGAATATTGCCGCGCATCACACGCGCAATTAATACCGCCACCAGAAAATGCAGGCCGTAGAATGGCGTAAATGTGGTAAACACACCCGCCCAAATACCGCGCGAAATTTTCTCAGGAGTATCAGGCAAACGGCGAACACGGTGCTTTACGTATTCAAACGCGCGGCCCCAGCCACCCCGAGGATAGACGAAGTCAGCCACGATCTGAACGATCGAGCGCCTATCCCTGCGTTTAAATACCAACCGATCCGTCCTCTTGTTCGTTTAACCCCGAATGTCGCTCGCAAGCCCAGGATCTCTGTGCCGCGACAACGACGATACGTTGCTATCCGCCTCTAACGCCGTAAAGACACGGTGCAAATGCTCTGCGTCTCTCAGGTCGATATCAATCAAGAGACGGTAATAATCCGGCTTTCGGTCAATAAAATTCAAGTCCGAGATATTGGCTTCTTGTTCACCAATCAATGTGCAAATACGACCCAAAACACCCGCATCATTGGTAATCGCAACATCAAAGGTCACCGTGTTGATCGATCTATGGGTGCCCTCTTGCCATTGCAAGTCGACCCAACGCTCTGGCTGGTCCTCGTAATCGGCCAATGCCTCGCAATCAATCGCGTGCACAACCACGCCTTGGCCGCGGTATGTGATCCCAATAATCCGCTCACCTGGCACAGGCTGACAGCATTTGGCACGTCGATGCTGCTGATCGGCATCCAGGCCAATAACGGCGCGCTTCTCGTCAATCTCATCACCTTGCTTTTCGGCCAGCTCAGGATAAATCGCACGCACGATTTCTCGTGATGTGATTTCCGCAGACCCAAGCTGCGCAAGCAATTCCTCGCCGCTCTCAATCGCCAAAGCCTTGGCCGCCGTGCTCAACGCCTTATCAGTGGCTTTCTTGCCGACGTTCTCGAACGCCACACGTGCCAATTCGCGCCCAAGGCGGACGAAGCGTTCGCGATCTTCTTCGCGCAAGGACCTGCGAATAGCGGTTTTCGCACGACCTGTGACCGCAATATCAATCCACGTCGCCTGCGGCTTTTGACCCGACGCAGTGATAATCTCGACCGATTGCCCGTTCTTAAGGCGGGTCCAAAGCGGCACGCGCATGCCGTCCACCTTGGCACCGACGCAAGCCGACCCAATCCGTGTGTGAATAGCATAGGCAAAATCAATCGGGGTCGCACCGCGCGGCAGCTTGATCACCTCGCCTTTGGGCGTAAAGCAGAACACTTGGTCCTGATACATCTCAAGCTTGACGGCCTCTAAGAATTCATCGTGATCATGACTTTCGTCAAACCGTTCGGTCAGTTGCGCAATCCACTTCACGGGATCAACAGCAAAGCGGTTTTCCACACGTTCCCCGTTACGATACGACCAATGGGCCGCCACACCGGTTTCGGCAACTTCGTGCATCTCGCGGGTACGGATTTGCACCTCGACGCGCTTGCCATCACGGCCAGAAACCGTGGTATGGATCGAGCGATAACCGTTCGATTTCGGCTGGCTGATATAGTCCTTAAAGCGACCGGGAACAGCGCGCCATCTTTGATGAATTGCCCCAAGCACGCGGTAGCAATCGGCCTCTGTCGCAGTCAGAATCCTGAAACCATAGATGTCGGACAGGCGGCTAAAGCCAAGGTCCTTTTCCTGCATCTTACGCCAGATCGAATAGGGCTTTTTCGCGCGACCAACGACCTCTGCCGTCAAACCCGCTTTTTCCAGCTCGACGCGCATATCGGCCGTAATCTTTTCGACCACATCGCCTGTCTCGCGTTGCAGCATGATAAAGCGGCGCATGATCGAATTGCGCGCCTCGGAATTCAGAACGCGAAAGGCCAGATCTTCCAACTCTTCACGCATCCACTGCATACCCATGCGACCCGCAAGCGGCGCATAGATATCCATGGTTTCGCGGGCCTTTTGGACCTGCTTGTCAGGGCGCATGGATTTGATTGTGCGCATGTTGTGCAAACGGTCGGCCAACTTCACCAAGGTGACGCGCAAATCGCGGCTGGTCGCCATAAACAGCTTGCGGAAATTCTCGGCCTGCTTTGTCTGGGTACTCGTGAGCTGCAAGTTAGTGAGCTTGGTCACACCATCCACCAGCTCGGCAATCTCGCGACCAAACCGCTCAGAGACATCCGCAAATGACGCTTTTGTATCCTCGATCGTGTCATGCAAAAGAGCGGTCACAAGCGTCGCGTCATCCATCTGTTGCCCAGCAAGGATCACAGTGACGGCAACGGGGTGTGTGAAGTATGGCTCGCCAGAATGACGGAATTGCCCCTCGTGCATTTCAGCACCAAAGGCAAAAGCATCGCGCAACAGCGCTTCATTCGTGCGGGGGTGATAGGCGCGGACCAGTGCGATCAGATCGTCTGCTGTCGTCTTGGTCATAAAGTCCCGCGCCTATGAATTGGTGGGTTAACGCTGCCCTTGAGCATCCATCAAGGCGCGCAACAATTTCTCTTCGGACATATCGTCATCCGCAGGTTTGTCAGTCTCAGCGCCCATCAACAAGGACATGCTGTCCTCTTCTGGCTCGTCAACTTCGATCTGTGTCTGGTTCGCTTCGATCATGCGCTCGCGCAAATCGTCAGCGCGCTGTGTTTCGTCTGCGATTTCGCGCAGGGAAACGACAGGGTTCTTGTCGTTGTCGCGGTTCACGGTAATCGCCGAACCAGCAGAGATTTCACGTGCACGATGTGCAGCAAGCATCACAAGTTCAAAACGGTTCGGAACCTTATCGACGCAGTCTTCTACGGTAACGCGGGCCATGGGCGTGCTCCAATCAATTGGACAGTACTTCAGAAAGGGGTCGTCTAAGCGCTTTTTGCTCGAATGACAAGAGGTTGCAACCCCTCAGATGGGCCGAACGCTTGCCAATTCCTCATCGGGGCGCGCATCGCGCATTTCAATGGTGCTCGATCCCAAGATTGGATGTACCCAATCGGGCGCAATATCGGCCAAAGGCACCAGCACAAAGCTACGGTCTTGGACACGCGGATGCGGCAAAATAAGCTGCTCTGGCGCTATTTCTGCCTGTTTCGCGGCGGGAAGGTCGCGCCAGTAAGCGTGCCCCTCTGGATTGGGTAAAACCTCGTCGCCCAATGCGATCAAATCAAGATCCAAAGTGCGCTGCCCCCAGCGAATGACCCGTTCCCGACCTGCCGCATCCTCGACTGCGTGCAAAATCTCAAGAATTTGTTGCGCATCGCATGTTGTCGTGACCCGAATCGCTGCGTTGACGAAATCAGGGCCAGCACCTGCAGGAAAGGCTGGTGTCGCGAAATATCGGCTAGTTTCCGCCTGACCGCCCAGCAATAATTCAACCTCAAGTATAGCCTTTTGTATAGTTAACTTAGGGTTACCCCAAATCGAGTTTACGTTGCTCCCCAATGCAATCAAGGCGTTAGCCTCGACACTATCCTTTTGTATGGTTTGCAGCATCGTGATAATTCCCCTAGATGAAGTCCGTCTCGCACTTGATAAGCCACCCACATACTTACGAACACCCGCGAGACACATTTGGAAGGACAATTAATGTTTTATCGTGACGAGCGTCTTGCGCTCTTCATCGATGGTTCAAATCTTTATGCGGCTGCAAAATCGCTCGGCTTTGACATCGACTATAAGCTACTGCGCGCTGAGTTCATGCGTCGCGGGAAAATGGTACGCGCATTTTACTACACCGCGCTTTTAGAGAACGACGAGTATTCACCAATTCGCCCCTTGGTCGATTGGCTTAACTACAACGGCTTCACCATGGTGACAAAGCCAGCCAAGGAATACACAGACAGCATGGGCCGCCGTAAGGTCAAGGGTAACATGGACATCGAACTAGCCGTCGATGCGATGGAGCTTGCGCCTTTTGTCGACCATATTGTGATCTTTTCAGGTGACGGCGATTTCCGCCCGCTGGTCGAGGCGCTGCAACGCAAAGGTGTTCGCGTTTCTGTCGTTTCCACGATCCGCAGCCAACCACCGATGATATCGGATGAACTGCGGCGTCAGGCAGACAATTTCATCGAGCTCGACGAGCTGCGTGACGTTGTCGGCAGGCCAACTCGCGAACCAATGAGCGAGCAAGAGACTCTCAACCAAGACGCTGATTAACGAATATGGGCCAGAGATTTCTCTGGCCCTTCTTCCATGCAAATCGACCTTACTGGCAATAGTTTTTCTGCGCACTCAAACCAGAGGTTCGTATCGCGGGCTGACGACCCGCCAAAGGGTAGATTTTCAAAGCACCATTTCCGAAGCTACCCCGACCTATCCCGCATCGCTCCGCGAACAATTGTGCTACCGGCCAAACTTCACCCTGTAACCTCGTCGCATGGACGCCGTGCGCGATTGAGGTTAGGACTTATAAGCAGTTGATACCCGTCGGAGACCTCAAATGAGCAAAGCGCCTCTCACCCTTTATCTTGCCGCCCCGCGTGGGTTTTGCGCAGGCGTTGACCGCGCCATTAAAATCGTCGAACTGGCGATCGAAAAATGGGGCGCGCCCGTCTATGTCCGCCACGAGATCGTGCACAACAAATTTGTGGTTGATAGCCTGCGCGATAAAGGCGCAATCTTTGTCGAAGAACTCGACGAATGCCCCAATGATCGCCCCGTGATCTTCTCGGCACACGGCGTACCAAAATCAGTGCCAAATGCGGCAGAAGCCCGCAACATGGTCTATGTCGACGCGACCTGCCCGCTAGTGTCCAAGGTCCATATCGAGGCACAGCGCCATGCCGATGCCGGCCTGCAAATGATCATGATCGGCCATGAGGGCCACCCCGAAACCGTTGGCACCATGGGCCAGTTACCGACTGGCGAAGTGCTGCTTGTCGAGACGGTCGAAGACGTCGCATCGGTGACCCCGCGCGACCCAAGCAAGCTCGCCTTTGTGACCCAAACCACCCTGTCCGTCGACGACACCATTGATATTGTTGCAGCCCTTCAGGCCCGCTTTCCTGCCATCGTCGGCCCGCATAAAGAAGACATCTGCTACGCCACCACCAACCGCCAAGAAGCGGTCAAGGCGATGGCGCCAAAGTGCGACGCGATGCTTGTCGTCGGCGCGCCCAATTCGTCGAACTCGCGCCGCTTGGTCGAGGTCGGTGCGCGTGCAGGCTGTTCCTATGCGCAACTGGTACAACGGGCCACGGACATTGATTGGCGGGCTTTGGACGGGATCACCTCAATGGGAATCACGGCGGGGGCCTCTGCGCCAGAAGTCCTGATCAACGAAGTGATCGACGCTTTTCGCGACCGCTATGATGTGACTGTCGAGATGGTGGAAACCGCCGTCGAGAACGTCGAGTTCAAAGTGCCGCGCGTCCTGCGCGAGGCATCATGACGACAGGTCGCACAATCCCACAAGGGCCGCTTCTGCTAGGTCTGGCGGGGCTTTTGCCGTTCATTTGGGGTGCGGTGACGGTGCACGTGCCCGCCCTCGCAAACTGGGGCCAAATGACGCTCGGCGGACGCTTTGTCGGACCCTATGTGCAACTGTTTTACGGCGCGATCATCCTGTCGTTCATGTCAGGTGTTCTCTGGGGGTTTGCCACAAAGGGTGAAGGCTGGATCGGCTACGCTCTTTCCACACTTCCCGCGCTTTGGGCGTTTTTCACCACAGGTGGCGGACCAGAAACGGCAGCCGTGAACCTGATCGTCGGCTTTGGCGGGTTGCTTCTGCTGGATTGGTATTTCTGGCGACTTGGCCTCGCGCCCGTTTGGTGGATGCGCTTGCGACTACTGTTGACGACCATCGTCATTCTCACCCTTCTCTTGGTGCTCATCTGATGCCTGACGCAAAGACAATTGCCTTTTACGACACCGCTGCAGAGCGTTACGCGAACCTAACGGACACAGGCACGCCAAACGAAAACCTTTTGGCGTTTATGGCACTTTTGCCCGCGGGCGGCTTTGTGCTTGATATTGGCTGCGGCCCTGCCCGCGCCTCTGTGCAAATGCGTGATGCGGGGTTTCGACCTGATCCTGTGGATGCCTCCACTGGCATGATTGAGCTGGCCAACAAAACCCATGATATTGGCGCGCACTTGGCGACGTTTGACGACATTGATATGGTTGATGTCTACGACGGCGTCTGGGCGAACTTCTCGCTGCTTCACGCCGCGCACGAAGACCTGCCGCGTTACCTTTCGGCTATCGCAAAGTCGCTGCATAGCAAAGGTATTTTCCACATCGCAATGAAAGTCGGCACAGGGGTTGAACGTGACAAAATCGACCGTCTCTATTCCTACGTTTCTGTTCCAGAATTGCGTGGTCTGCTGAATGATGCTGGCTTTGACGTGCTGGATGTGGTCGAAGGCCATGAGGTCGGCTGTGCTGGCACCAATGATCCCTTTGTCGTGATGAGAGCCCGCAAACATGCCTGATTTATATGCCTACACAGACGGTGCTTGCTCTGGCAATCCAGGACCGGGCGGCTGGGGTGCGATCCTGATCGCGAAGGATGGAAACACGGTTTTGAAAGAGCGAGAGCTGAACGGAGGCGAGGCCCATACAACCAACAATAAGATGGAGTTGATGGCCGCGATTGCATCGCTTGAGGCGTTAGAGCGCCCCACCACGCTGACCATCGTGACCGATAGTTCTTATGTGAAAGACGGTATCACCTCTTGGATTTTCGGCTGGAAGAAACGCGGCTGGAAAACCGCGAATAACAAGCCCGTGAAAAACGAAGACCTGTGGAAGCGCCTTGATGCCGCGACCCAGCGCCATGATGTGAAATGGGAATGGGTTAAGGGGCACGCGGGCCATCCAGAGAACGAGCGTGCTGATGAATTGGCGCGGGCGGGCATGGAACCGTTCAAGAAATGAACCCGCTGATTTTCCTCGATTATGCGTCGGTTTTTGTGTTTGCTTTGACGGGCGCCTTGGTCGCCAGCCGTGCGCAACTCGACCTGATCGGGTTCATTTTCATCGCAAGTTTGACGGCTGTAGGTGGCGGTACGCTGCGTGATATTATCCTCAATCGCGAGACCGTGTTTTGGGTCGCCGACCCTTGGGTAATCGCCGTTGCAGCCCTTGCTGCACTCATCGTTTTCGCCACCGCGCACCTGCTGGAAAGCCGCGCGAAAAGCATCGTTTGGCTTGATGCCGCAGCCCTCGCGGTGGCTGTGCCTGCGGGTGTGGCCGTGGCGCTCAGTATGGAACAACCAAGCGCGATTGTGATTATTATGGGGATCACGACAGGGTGTTTTGGCGGGTTGATGCGCGACGTGGTTTGCAACGAAGTGCCGATGGTTTTGAAGCAAGGCGAGCTTTATGTGACCTGCGCTTTGGTTGGTGCAATTGCCGCGTTGATCGCGTTGCAGGTTGGCTTGAGCGAAGGGAAGGCGCTGCTGGCGTGTGGTCTTTCAACCTTCACTTTGCGGGCAGGCAGTATCGCCTTTGGCTGGCAGCTTCCCGTCTATAAAAGCTTCCCGCCGCGCCAGTAACTGCAATGCACGGGACGTGCACTAAGTGTGCACAGCGCGTGCACCGATTTTACCCAACCTCGCCCACACGCAACACGATCTTGCCGATATGCTCGGAAGTCTCCATGCGGCGGTGTGCGTCTGCCGCATCCGCCAACGCAAACTCTTGATCCATGACGGGGGCGACGATACCGGCAGTCAGAAGCGGCCAAACTTTGTTGCGCAACTGATCGGCAATTTTCGCCTTGGCGATATCGCTTTGCGGGCGCAGGGTTGAGCCTGTCATCGTAAGCCTACGGGTCATGACTTCTATCATGTTCAACTCAGCCTTTGGCCCTTGCAAGAATGCAATCTGCACAAGGCGGCCGTCATTGGCCAAGGCCTTGATGTTACGCTGCATGTAAGACCCGCAGACCATGTCGAGGATAATATCCGCGCCACCCATCGCGCGTATGATTTCGACGAAATCCGCGTCGCGGTAATTGATCGCCTGCTCGGCCCCAAGTGCCAGACAAGCTGCACACTTTTCATCCGATCCCGCGGTGGTGAACACGCGCGCCCCAAATGCCCGCGCCAGTTGGATCGCGGTTGTCCCGATGCCCGAGCTGCCTCCATGCACCAAGAACCGCTCGCCACCGATCAGGCCACCGCGCATGAAGACGTTAGACCAGACGGTGAAGAATGTTTCGGGCAGGCAAGCGGCTTGCTTCAGGGTCAAGCCAGCGGGCACCGGCAAGCAGTGTGCGGCGGGGGTCGCCACAAATTCAGCGTAACCGCCACCCGGCAAAAGGGCGCAGACCTGATCGCCAATAGACAGATTCGCAACGCCGTCACCGAGGGCTACAACCTTGCCTGCGGCCTCAAGACCGGGCAGATCGCTGGCAGTCGCGGGCGGGTTATAGAGGCCCGCGCGCTGCAAGGCATCGGGGCGGTTCACGCCTGCATAAGCGACCTGAATGACGACCTCGCCGTAACCCGCGACAGGCATAGGGCGGTCGCAGAGTTGCAAGACTTCGGGTCCGCCTGCTTTGGTGATCTCAACGGCTTTCATGATTTTGGTCCCTCTTTCCAGATACCCGGAAGATCGGGATCGGGTTTGCTGTTTGGTGCTTTGATCCTGCTCATCATTGCGGCGAGTGGGCCGGTGAACGGCTTCAACAAAGCCGATCCTCGAACCTTTGCTTTGACCTTCTCAACCTGCATGACATTCTCGATACGGCGGTCGATGAAATCATCTACGGCACCCGCATCGTCGCCCAACCAGAACAACACGACGGACCCGTAAACCGCTGATAATGTTGCGCGTTTTGTGTACCAATTCACATCGTCAGAGGTATCACCCAGCGCATTCCATATCGCATCAGCCGTGCCCCAAATGAGCTTCGCCCCGTCACCCGCATGGTTTGGTAAGGCAAAGAGTGAAGTGCCACGACGCACCACTTCTTTATCCTCGGCCGCTGCTAACCGCAGGCGGATCGCATGTGCGACCTTTTCGGAATAACGCATGGTGAACAAGTCCGCCTCGGCCATAGCTTTGGTCATCGCAGCATCCCCGCGCAGATGGTAAGCGATCGCCAAATCCACCGCACCGCGCGGGCAGATTGCGGGATCGATCCCCGTTTCCGCCACGGCCGCATCAAAGGTCGCGGGCGACCAGCCGTCGAAGGCGACGTGCGGCAATGCTGCGTCAAGAAGGGTGTCGAGCGGATTGGTCATGGTCAAACTCCTGTGCTTGACAGAACACTAGACAAAATCAAAAGCCTTTGCTATCCGACAACTTCCTGCAATTTTGCAAATTTAACTTAGAGAGGTGGTGAAAACCACATGCAGGTTAGTGTTCGTGATAACAACGTCGATCAGGCGTTGCGTGCTCTGAAGAAAAAGCTCCAGCGTGAAGGCGTTTTTCGTGAGATGAAGCTTAAGCAGCATTTCGAGAAACCGTCCGTGCGTAAAGCACGCGAGAAAGCAGAAGCTATCCGTCGTCAGCGCAAGCTGGCTCGGAAGAAGCTCCAGCGTGAAGGTTTGCTGTAAAGCAGCCCGATCCTCGTTTTGAAAACTAGAAACCCCCGTTAGAGTGATCTGGCGGGGGTTTTGTTTTTCCTTTGATACAGGTTAATCAGAGGGTAAATTTTAGAAGGTTCCGAGAGATGGTCCGCAAGTTTTTTATGGCTTATTTCGCCTTTATCGCGTGGTTCGCCGTTATTGTCGGCAGCGTCGGTATCTTTATGAACCTAATCCCGATTCTGTCAGACAATGTCTTCGATTTCGGGTCAACTCGCATGAATGTTGAGGTGATACGCGTTGAGGAAAAGCCCGCTGGAGATAGATCATTGTTCCGACCCGTCTTCGCGATCTTGAAGTCTGACGAAACGTTACATGAGCACATTGGAGAGATGTGGGTATGGCCCCAACCTCATGAGGTTGGGGACGTTGTTGCTGGCCGATATGATGAGAAAACTGGTGAGATTACGAGCGATCTCATGCTTCGCAAAAGCCAGTTGTTCAATTGGCTATTCTTGGGCCAAGGCGCCATTTTTGTATTCCTAGGCAGTTGGTTCTTGCTTTGGCGCAAGAGGAAACGAAAGGCAGCCTAGCTCGCGCGCGCAGCCAACATTGAACATGGAACCGTTATCGCGCCAAAAGTGACCGCAGGAATAGCCCCGTTCCGCCGAAGAGCAGAACGAGTATGACGAGCAGATCAAAGACGCTCATGTTCGCGAATTGTAGGGTGGTGCTGGCGATGACGCCGTAAATCAGCGCGATGATGGAGCCTACGGCCAAGATCCAGCCGATCCAGTTGCGCGAGTTGTAGAAAATCATCAGCACGCCGAGCATAAACACGATCAGGATCATACCGCTCGTCACAGGCACGCCGCCCGCGTTAAAGGTTGTCATGCCAAGCCCGAAAGTTGGCCGCACGATGATGGATTTCAGCAGGAGGTATCCACCGCCGATCATCATGATAAGCCCGAGTAAAAAGCTGCCTTGCCCGCCGTCCGTGCCGCCTGCGCCGCGATATGCCATTGGTGTCTCCCTGTTGGGTCGGATCGTGCCTGTGATCTAGACGAACGGCAAGCGGGCCAAATGGAGCTGCCGCGTTTCGTTGTCATATGTGACGAAGAGGTCATCTGGCGCGTCTTTGGCGATCATGCCGACGCCGATATTGCCGCCGCAACGCGGTGAGTAGGTCGCCTCGCTCAAGGTGCCAACAGCGACGCCTTTAGGATCCACGACCGTCAGGTTATCCTCGAAATGCAGGATCGGTTCGCCGTCGATGGTGAAGCCTGTGCGCTGCCGGTTAACGCCGTCCGCTACGATCTTTTGCAGGGCCGCTTTGCCGATGAAATCGCCTTTTTCGAAGTCCACAAGCTTGCCCAAGCCGATCTCGAACGGGTTGCACGGATTGACCTGTAGCCGCCCGTCCGCGCCGTAAGACACAAGGCCGCTTTCCAGCCGTTCCAGATCGTTGGGCGCACCGGGGCCGATGCCGTGGGGTTGGCCTGCCGCCTTCACCTTTGCCCAGAGGTCGGGCCCGAATTTGCTATCTTGCAGGTAAAGCTCGAACCCGCCTTGTTTGGACCAGCCAGATCGCGCGAGGACGAGGGGGATTCCGTCGAGGTCAGTTTGCTTGAACCCGAAATATGTAAGCTCGCGCACCCAGTCGCCGAAGAGTGAGGCAATGACGGCCTCGGCCTTTGGTCCTTGCACTGCAAGGGGGGAGACGTCGGGTTCAAACACCTGCACATCCAAGCCCCGCTCGGCGGCGATTGCGGAGGCCCAAAGGGCGATGTCGCTATCTGCGATGGAAAGCCAAAAGCGGTTTTCTTCCAACTTCAGGAGGACTGGGTCGTTAATCAAATTGCCCGCGTGATCGCAAAGCGGCACATAGCGGCCCTGCCCGACTTTGGTTTTGCTCATGTCGCGGGTCGTCAGGTATTGGATCAACCCGCTTGCGTCTGGGCCTTTGATTTCGACCTGCCGTTGGGCTGCCACATCCCACATCGCGACGCCGTTCATCAGACGGTCATATTCGGCGGCAGGATCGCCAAAGTGCGCAGGTATGAACATATGGTTGTAGACCGAGAACGACTTTACGCCATCCGCGACCGTCGCGTCAAAGTAGCAGGATTTGCGGTTATTCGGCCCGATGCCAATCGTGAAAGTCATGAACGTTCCCCAGAAAAATGGCGCCCGAAGGCGCCACTTTGATTAGTATTGCTGATGCTGCTCTGGCACCAGAATTTCGCGTTTGCCGACATGGTTGGCAGAGGAGACAACGCCCTCGTCTTCCATCTGCTCAACAAGGCGTGCGGCTTTGTTATAGCCAATCGCAAGCTTGCGCTGGATGTAGGAGGTCGAGCATTTGCGGTCTTTGAGGACAATCGCAACGGCGGTGTCATAAAGTGCGTTCTCAACGTCGGACCCATCGCCCAAACCAAGGACCGCATCGATGCTTGAACCAGCCTCGTCGGATGGTCCTTCGACCACGCCCGACATATATTCTGGCGGACCAAAGCCCTTGAGGAAGTTGACGATTTCTTCGACCTCTTCGTCGCTACAGAACGGGCCGTGGATACGGCTAATCTTGCCGCCGCCCGCCATGTAAAGCATATCGCCCATGCCAAGAAGTTGCTCTGCGCCCATCTCGCCAAGGATCGTGCGGCTGTCGATTTTGGACGTCACTTGGAAGGAAATCCGCGTCGGGAAGTTCGCCTTAATCGTGCCTGTGATGACGTCCACGGAAGGACGCTGTGTCGCCATGATTAGGTGGATGCCAGAGGCACGCGCCATCTGTGCGAGGCGTTGAATGCAGGCTTCGATTTCCTTGCCAGCGACCATCATCAGGTCGGCCATCTCGTCGACGATCACGACGATATATGGCAGGACCTCTGGCGTGAATTCATCGGTTTCAAAGATTGGCTCGCCCGTGTCTTCGTCGAAACCAGTCTGCACAGTGCGGCTAAACATTTCGTTTTTCGCGAGCGCTTCTTTCACGCGCCCGTTATAGCCGTCGATGTTGCGCACGCCCATTTTGGACATCTTGCGGTAACGCTCTTCCATCTCGCCCACGGTCCACTTTAGGGCCACAACTGCCTTTTTAGGGTCTGTTACGACGGGGGACAGCAGGTGCGGAATACCGTCGTAAACCGACAGTTCGAGCATCTTAGGGTCGATCATAATCATGCGGCATTCTTCTGGCGTCAGCTTATAAAGCAGCGACAGGATCATGGTGTTGATGGCCACGGATTTACCTGAACCCGTTGTACCCGCGATCAGAAGGTGAGGCATCTTCGCGAGGTTCGCGATGATCGGCTCGCCACCAATATCTTTGCCAAGTGCGAGCGGCAGCTTCATGTTGCTATCGCCAAAGTCACGCGCCGAGAGCATCTCGCGCAGCACAACCATTTCACGCTTTTCATTCGGCAATTCGATACCGATCACAGAGCGACCTGGCACTGTGGAAACACGCGCAGACAGGGCCGACATAGAGCGGGCGATGTCGTCGGCCAAACCGATGACGCGGGACGCTTTTAGTCCCGGAGCGGGCTCAAGTTCGTACATGGTGACAACGGGACCGGGGCGCACGGAGACGATCTCGCCTTTGACGCCGTAATCATCCAGAACACTTTCCAACATGCGTGCATTTTCTTCCAAAGCCTCGTCAGGAAGGTGATGACGCTCGACGACGGAAGGGGCCGTCAAAAGGCTCAGTGGTGGGTGCTCGTAGTCGGCGTATTTCTCTTCGAATTGCAGCTTTGGCTGGGCCTCCGCTTTTGCCTGCTTTGACGGCTGCAGCGGCTTTACGGCCGCGTGCTGCACGACTTTCTTTGGCTCTGGCATCGGGATTTCGACACGCTCTTGCGGAGCAACTTGTGCCGAGCGGATCACTGGCGTGGGCGCAGGGGCTGCAACTGGGACGAATGCTGTCTCGTTCTGGAAGTCGTCAAAATCGTCAACTTCAATCAGGTCAGCAAAATCGTCGTCTAGCGGTGGCGGAGGTGTTGCTCTTAGGTTCACTACAAGCGGCGCTGGTCCGCGACCCGCGGTTAGTTTCGGCTCAATCCGCAGGCCTGTTGGCGCGGCCACTTCGGCCACTTTACGGTTTTTGATGGCGTCAGAAATACGGGCCTTCACGCGGTCACCATCAACGGCAGGCGGATCTTGGTCAAAGGAATGCGCGGCCACAAGTTCAGGCTCTGGCATCACTTTTTTTCGCTTTAGCAGACCCGACAAAAGCCCGCCCGATTGTTGTGGCGCGGCGGCACGAACGGGGGCGACCATTGGCTCTGGCGTATGTTGCATGACAGCGGCGGCATTGATCGTTGGCGCCGTCATTGGCGGCATTTTACGGCCCGCGGCTTGTGGTGCTGGCGCAGCCGCACGGGTCGGCATTGCAGGGTTTGCGCGGACCACGGCAGCAGCACGCGCCTTTGCTTCTGGGTTTGGCACAATGCGACGCGCGATTTCTTCTTGCTGATATTCATAGGCCAAAGCCACGCGGGATTCGCGTGACTGCTCGCGCTTGGCTTGCAATGTTGCGATGCCACCCTGTGCGGCACGGGCCGAAACAGATGCGGTCTGACCCAATGCTTTCAGAATTGCGGCATAGGTCATGATCATGCCAAGCGTGAGGAAACGCACGCCGACGCGCAGTTCTGGACGGGTAAAGCCCAAAACGAAAAACATCATCGCCAACATCACGACAACCATGATGAGCGAGAAGAGTTTCACAGCGAGGCCTGCACCGAATGGCAAAACGGTCAGGACAATCGCAAGAACGGTGTCGCCAAACATGCCACCCATGCCGAAATTCGGCGGCCAAGCGGGGCTAGGCGACAAGGTCACAGCATAAAGCGAGCAAATCGCGATGGCGATTGGCGCAAAGATCAAGCGACCTACAGCGCGTTCTTCGCCAATGTGGGCGGCGAAACGCACGCCCCAAGTCATCAAAATCAGCGGCATCGCCCAGATGCCAATACCTACGACCATAATCAAAGGTGCCGCTGTCGAGGCACCAAAGCGACCCAGCCAATTGTGGACAGGCGCATCCGTCGCGGAGATCCAGCTTGGATCTTCGGGCGAATAGGACCCGACCATCATAGCCATCAAAACGCTGATCACGATCAATGCGATACCGAACAATTCCTTGCCCCGTTTTTCAATCGCAGCTTGGGTGTTGCTGTCCAGCAATGGATCGCGCCCGCGGGATGTATATGATGCCATTTTTCTAGTCCTCAATCGTACAAACAGTCGCGGATCAAAGTGAGACCACGCTGCATTTCTTGTGTTGGGGCGACCATGGCCACCCGAATAAAGCCGTGTCCGGGGTTCACCCCGTTTGCGATTTGGCTCAGATAAGCACCGGGGAGCACGCGCACCCCTGTTTCTTGCCAGAGCTTCACTGCTGCCGCCTCACCGTTTTCCACAGGAAGCCACAGGAAAAAGCCCGCCTTGGGGCTATCGTAGCCTGCGACATGACCAAAGATGTCATCCGCGATTTTGTATTTCACACCGTAAAGCGCGCGGTTCTCGACCACATGGGCCTCGTCGTTCCACACGGCGGTGGCGACGGCCTGTAAAGGCTCTGACAGCGGAGCACCCGCATAGGCCCGCAAGGCACGAATGCGTTTGATGCTTTCGACACCACCCGCGCAGAAGCCTGAACGGAGCCCCGGAAGGTTCGACCGCTTTGATAACGAATGGAAAATCACAACGCGGTCAGGGTCAGCACCCATCGCAGTTGCGACCGGCATCGCGCCAATGGGAGGCGTATCGCGGTAGATCTCGGAATAGCATTCATCCGCGAAAATGATGAAATCGTGCTTTTCAGCCAAAGTGATCAGCGTGCGCCAGTAAGCCTCGTCAGCCACGGCACCCTGTGGGTTCGCGGGCGAGCAGATATAGGCGATTGCGGTGCGGTCGAGCAAGTCTGTCGAAAGGCTGGTGAAATCTGGCAGATTCCCCGTTTCTGGCGTCGCAGGCACATAGACAGGTTCGGCCCCAACCGACAAAGCGGCGACGGCGTAGACCTGATAAAATGGGTTTGGCGTCAGAATGATCGGCTGTTTGCCGTTCTTGGTCTCGGGGCAAAGCGCCATCGCGGCGTTATAAAGCCCCTCGCGGGTGCCGTTCAGCGTCAGCAAATTGGCGTGCTGCATATCAAGGTCGTAGCGGCGCTTCAGAAATCCAGCGATCGCATCAAGGTGTTCGGGCGTGCCGTCGTTGTTTGGATATTTCGCAAAGGACCCCTCATTGGCCGCCAAAACATCGCCCACGAAAGCAGGAAACGCGTGGCGTGGCTCGCCAATCGTCATATTGATCGTCTCGTCAGCCTGCGTCGGCACATCCAAAAGAGCGCGCAAACGTGGCCAAGTCGCAACCGGAAGGTTCGAAAACCGCTCGGGAAATACCATAACTGCCTCAACTACGGGATCATTTTTGCCCCGCTTTTGATCAAACTAGCCTGTGAATGGCACCGCTGTCCATAAAAAGCGGGGCATGATTCGCCCCTGCGTGGTAAAATTGTGTCTTTTAGGACAGTGCCTTGGCCGCTGCTGCCCCGATCCGCAACAATTTCTCTTCGGAATTGGGGGCCGCGTTGAACATGATCCCACACGACGGCACGCCTGTCGGCAGAGTGAGGCTGATCCCGCCCATCAGGTTCTCGATCCGCGTATTGCGCAGCGCCAGAAGGTTCTCAGTTTTGTAATAGTCGTCGTCCGTCAGCAACCGCGCGGCATTTGGCGGCATGTTCGGCGCGGTTGGCATGATGAACGCGTCAAAGCCCGCAAGATGCGCGGCATAAATCTTGCGCACCGCATGCAGTTTGATCCAAGAGGCGACGTAATCGGCGCCAGATACCTGCTGCCCGCCGCGCACTCGCTCTAGGATTTGCGGGAACATTTTTTCGGGGTGTGCGTCTACGAGATCACGCCAATGCCCATAGGAATCAGCGGCATAGAGGTTGAACGCCTGATCAAATGCATCATGAATTTCGGGCATTTGGATGTGTGTCACTGTGGCCCCTGCCACCTGTAATCTCTGCACGGCGCTCTCGAATGCGGCGCGAGGCGCATCGCGCAAACTATCCATTGTCAGAGTGTCGATAATGGCGAAACGTGCGCCCTTGAGGCTTGCGCCCGCCAGATCAGCAGGCTTTGAGCCCTCCAGAATGGCCAGCAAAAGCCCTGCATCCTCAACCGAACGACAAAGCGGGCCGACCGTATCAAACTGCGCACAAAGGGCGACGACGCCCGTGACCGACAGCCGCCCATGGGTGGTTTTGAGGCCAACCAGATCGTTCCAAGCAGACGGAATACGCACCGAGCCGCCCGTGTCAGAGCCGATCCCAGCGGCGGCCAGACCGAAGGCGACCGACGTGGCCGCGCCAGAGCTCGACCCACCTGGAACGGCGTCTTTATCGTTGATGCAAGGCGGCGTTTCCATAATCGGGTTCAGGCCAAGGCCGCTAAAGGCGATTTCCGACAAATGAGTTTTGCCAAGACAGACGAGACCAGCCGCGGTGGCGGCTTTCAGCACTGCGGCATCCTCGGTGGGCGTGCGCCCTTCCAGCAGTTTTGTGCCTGCTTCGGTCACAACGCCAGCCGTGTCAAAGAGGTCCTTCCAAGAAACGGGAACACCGTCCAAGGCGCTAAGCCGATGACCGCTCGCCGCCCGCAAACTGGCCGCTTTCGCCTCGGCGCGGGCGCGATCATGGGTCACGCGGGCGTAAATCCGGCGCGCCTCCGGGTGTGCGTCAATCGCCGCGAGATAGGTCTCAGTCAGCGCAATCGGGTCGATGTCACCTGCGCCGATGCCGCGCCCCAAATCCGCCGCCGTCATCCATAGCCACTCTTGCATCGTGTCGATCCTTCCCAAGGTTTATCGCAGCCTAGCGACACCGCAGCGCATGGACAATCCCGCGCGTCTGCCCATATTGAAGGGTATGAAAACGGATTTGATCATTGTGGGCGGCGGGCTCAACGGCCCTGCCCTTGCCATCGCTGCGGCGCGCGCTGGATTTCGCGTGACCGTGATTGATACCCTGCCCAAAGCGGCGCGGAAAATGCGCGATTTTGATGGGCGATCTTATGCGCTTGCACTTGCCAGTCAGCGGCTTTTGCGCGGGATCGGTGTTTGGGATCGAGTGCGTGCTGATGCCCAGCCGATGCTTGAGATCAAGGTTACGGATGGTCGCGCAGGTGAGGGGTCGGCCCCTTGGATGATGCATTTTGACCATGCGGAAATCGAAGAAGGGCCGATGGGCTATATGCTGGAAGACCGCCATTTGCGGTTGGCCTTTTTGGATGCGATGGACGCGGAAGACGGGATTACCCAGATTGATGGCGAAACTGTCGTGGCGCAATCGGTTGATGGGTCTGGTGTGACGGTCACGCTTGCCTCTGGGAAAACAATTTCAGGGCAGCTTTTGATCGGATCGGATGGGCGCAAGAGCGGCACGGCCGAGCGGGCTGGCATCAAGCGCACGGGCTGGGGTTACGATCAAACCGCGATTGTCTGCGCTGTTGGCCACGAAAAACCACACGGCGGCATTGCGCATCAGTTTTTTATGCCAAACGGCCCGCTTGCGATCTTGCCGCTGACGGGCAATCGGTCATCGATTGTTTGGTCGGAAACCACGGCGCGGGCGGCAGAGATTATGGCGCGGGACGACGCGGGTTTTCTAGAAGCATTGCGCCCTGCGTTTGGCAGCTTTCTTGGCGACATTCACCTGACGGGTGCAAGGTTCACCTACCCGCTAGGTCTGACGCTTGCGCAAAGCTTTATTGCAGATCATGTGGCCCTCATCGGCGATGCGGCCCACGGCGTGCACCCGATTGCAGGGCAAGGGTTGAACGCGGGTCTACGCGATGTCGCCGCTTTGATTGACGTCCTGACAGAGGCACGCGGACGCGGAGAAGACATCGCAAGCCCCTTGGCCTTGGCGCGGTATCAACAGTGGCGACGGTTCGACACCACAACGCTGGCGATTGCCACCGATACATTCAACCGCCTGTTTTCCAACGACAACCCGATCCTGCGGGCGGCGCGTGATATCGGCATGGGCCTCGTGAATGGCGCAGCACCGCTGCGACGCGGGTTTATCCGCGAGGCCGCAGGGCTAACGGGTGATCTGCCGAGCCTGATGCGGGGTTAACGCGGCCTGACTTTCACGTGCTCGGTGCGTTGTGTGCCCCAATAGGCCTCGTTCTCTAAAATGCCTGGGGGAAGTTTGTCGCGCAAAAATCGCCTGCTGCGGAAGACTGCAATCTCAACCACGGCTTCGTCACCATGGCGGGGCAGCGTATCCCCCAGAAAGCCACGGCGCAAAAACGCCTCGCGTTGCCGCAACCGATCAATATCTGCCCGCACCATTGCGAGTTCGTAAGCGGGATGTATGTTTCTCATCAAGGGGTCCTTTATCGTACCGTCCGCCCATCAAACCCATGGCAGATTAAAATACTGATAAAAGCCGCAAGATTATTCGATCACCCGCGCCTCATCCAGAAGCATCACAGGGATGCCATTGCGGATCGGAAAAGCGAGGTTCGCGTTTTTAGAGATCAGTTCCTGCGCGTCAGCATCATACTCCAACCTTCCACGGGTTTGCGGACAGATCAGCGCCTCAAGCATCTTGGGGTCAAAGTTCGTGTTGGTCATTGCATGATCTCCTCGGCGGACCCGCCGCGCAGTGTGTATTCGATCAGTGTCGTGAGGGTTTCGCGGCGTGTCGTCAAGGACGGAGCTTCAAGAAGCGCTTGTTTGTCCTCTGGCTCGAACGGGCAAAGCATCGATAGTGAATTGATCAGCAATTCGTCGTCGGCCTCTTGCAAGCTATCCCAATCCGTCGCCAGATTTTCCTCTGTGAAATACCGCTCCAAGGCCCGCATAAATTTGTGCCGATCAAAGGTCTCGTCAACTTCCGCTGGCCCCAAGTCGCGCTCAAACCCTTGCCAAGACACTTTGCAACGGCGGTAGGGCGTAAAGCCGTCCACTTCGTTGGAAATCCGAAACCGCGAACGCCCCGCCATGGTGATCATGTAGCGCCCGTCGTCCGTCTCGGAAAACGCGGTCACACGCCCAGCGCAGCCGATGCTATGCAGGCGCTGGTCCTTGCCGTAAGGCTGCACCATCCCGATCAAGCGGTGCTCTGTCTTGAGCACATCATCGAGCATTTGCAGATAGCGCGGCTCGAACAGATGCAACGGCAAGTGCGATCGCGGCAACAAAAGCGCACCGGGAAGCGGAAAGACTGGAATTGTATCGGGGAGGTCAAAAGTTTTACTCATAGCGCTAACCTAGACCGAAACCGCGATCAGACAAATATCATTGAAGACAATTTGCGGCGACCATTCAGGACAATGGGATCTTTCGGAGGCAAAGCGTCGAAAATGGTGAAAAGTTCGGTCTTGGCTGCACCCTCATTCCATTCGCGATCACGACGGAAGAGTTCCAAAAGCTGATCAACCGCACCCTGTGCGTCGTCGTTTGCCAGCAAAGCGTTCGCCAACTCTAACCGCGCCTGATGGTCGTCAGGGTTCGCTTCGACCTTTGCGCGCAACTCGTCCACTGGGCCAGCGCCCGCAGCCTTGCGCGCCAGCACGATCTGCGCGTGCGCGGCTTCTAACGCGGCATGCGTGGAAATCTCGGCAGGGGCGCCGTTCAGCACCGCCTCTGCCTGATCAATCTCGCCCAGCGCCAGATGTGCGCGGACCAAACCGCCGTAAGCGACGGCGTGGTTGCCATCCTCGGACAGGATCGCGGCGAAGGTTTCGACCGCGTCGGCATTTTCGCCATTGGCGAGCATCTCTTCGGCGGCAGCAACGGCATCATCAAGCCCGTTGTCAGGCTCTGGCCCCAAGGCCACAATCTTATCAACAAACGCATTGATCTCTGATGGCGGCAGCGCCCCTTGGAACCCGTCGACGGGATTACCGTTAAAGAACGCATAGACCGTCGGGATAGATTGCACCTGCAACTGGCCTGCAATGCCGGGGTTCGCATCCACGTCGATTTTCACGAGCTTCACACGACCATCAGCCTTGGCAACAGCCGCCTCGATAGCGGGGCCAAGCGTTTTGCACGGGCCACACCAAGGCGCCCAGAAGTCCACGATTACGGGGATGGTTTTAGAGACCTCAATGACGTCCTGCATAAAGGTCGCGTCAGTGCCGTCTACAATGTGCTCGGAGGCAGGGGCTGTTTTGGGTGTTCCACCAAGTTCGATCATATTCAAATCTCCTAATATCGCGGTTACCCCCTATATGTGCGCAAGCGGCGCAAACGCCAAGAGGCAAGACCACTTTACCGCGCCAAGATTGCTGCTAACCTCGCCCTCATGACAAAAACAATCCTCACATTCGGCGATAGCAACACCCATGGGACGCCGCCCATGCACGATTTTGGTCGCCATCCCCGCCATCTGCGCCGTTGGCCTGTGGTAATGGCTGAGGCCTTGGGCTGCACGGTGATTGAAGAAGGTTTGCCCGGACGCCTTGCTGCAGGTCACGCCGACACCACGATGGGGCCAGAGATGAACGGGCAGTTGGGGCTGCGGATTGCACTCGCAAGCCACGGACCGATTGATCTGCTAACGATTATGTTGGGGACAAACGACCTCAAGCTCGACCACGGCAAGACCGCCACCCAGATTGCGGCAAGCGTCGCAGGTCTGATCAAGATCGCGCAGAATGCGGATATTCAGGCGAAGCACGACGGTTTTGATATCCTGCTGATCTGCCCGCCGCCGATCTTGGAGGAAGGCACATTTGCCGGTGACTTTGCGGGGCAAAGCGCGGTGTCAGAGGCCCTGCCCGCGGCCTATGCCTTCGTCGCCAATGCGCGAGGCACATGGTTTCTCGACGCGGGCGCGCATATCACCAGCAGCCCGACCGACGGCATCCACTTTGATGCGGCTGCGCATGAGGTGCTGGGGCAGGCTGTGGCGGCGGAGATTGGGCGGCGGGAAAGTGGCGGTTCGTAAGTCGCAAGCTTACTGACCCGACCAAATTGAAGGTGTTCCACCTATTTCAATCATGGGTCATCTCCTGAATAGGGTTTAACTTTCGATGTGGTTTAAACAGGGTGAGGACAAGGGGAAATGTGGTTTTTGGTTGAAAGCCTGCTTTGAGCCCAATTTCATCAATGCTGCGATGTGCACGAATGTCGGCTATCTGGATCGCAGATTTTCCTGCTCAAAGAAGTTGAACAGAATATTTGGCACGCGCTAATTTTCCGTTCTCAGTGATCTGCGCCGAACAGCTTCTCATGTGCCGAGGGTTGCCTTCGATTTTGAACCATGGTTCTGGTTCTGCACCAGAAAGCTCAACCAATTTTCTGAACAGTATCTGGTCTCCAATTTGATCATTCTCTGGCTCACCCAAAGCCATGGCGTTTCCGACGGTGTATGCAGATTTTTTCATCTCGATGGTGCCAGCTCCTAGCAAGGAGCGTTCGATTGATCCAAGACCACCGTTGAATTCTGGGAACCGCAAAAGGTATGCTTAAAGCGCCGGAGCCATCGGTGTGGAAGGGTCTTGTCCTTGGATGACACTTTTGATCGCTCCACCTGAGCTTTGGGAGATTGCGTTCCATGCCCCACTGTAAAGTTTTGCGTCGAAAGGCGCAGCTTCGCTGTTTTTGTAAAGGGGTTCAAATTCTTCGACCCGAATAGTGCCAAGACCCCATTTGACCTGATGACCGCTGAAATTTCTTACGGTGATGCCAGAGGTATCAACTCCATCCAGCTTCAGTAAGTGTAGGATAACCACGGTATAGAATATGTCCTGCACGCTGTTTGCGATCCATATTTCAGCTTGTTTTGCAGATTTAATTTCCTTGACCAGCGAGATTTGCTCATCACTTAAATCGAACTCGTGAATTATGTCGACATCGTATAGATTGAGCGATTTCCAGAACTCTTGCCGTTCCACAAAAAAGTCATGGCTTGTTCCAGATGATGGCAGAGGTCCGTGCGAGTAATCATCGTAGGATGCGATTACACGCGTTTGCCAATCTGGTCTAATTTTCCGAAAGAGTTGACGAATTGTGCCGCCTGCACTGGTGGAGTGGGTCAGGATGACGTTCTTCATGGGTTTAGAGGACCTTGTCCTCGGCATTCGCTCAGTAAGGCTTAGAGTATTCACACCATACGTCAAGAAGCGGCCATTCAGATGGCGACCTGAAATGGCAGCAAAGTCCGCATAGCGGCCATTAAGTTTACCCCTCTACAAATCAAACGTCGCAAAAACAGGCGCGTGGTCGCTTGGTTTTTCCCATCCGCGCACGTGCCGCACGACTCGGCTGGAGTGGCCTGAGGCGGCGATGTCTGCGGTCGCCCAGACGTGGTCGAGCCTACGTCCTTTGTCGGCGGTGTCCCAGTCGGCGGCGCGGTAGGACCACCAGCTGTAGAGTTTGCCGTCGGGGATGTTGGCGCGGGTGACGTCGATCCAGTCGCCAGAGGCTTGCACGTCGGCAAGGGCTTCGACCTCGACGGGGGTGTGGCTGACCACTTTCAGCAGTTTCTTGTGGTCCCAAACGTCGTCTTCGCGAGGCGCGATGTTCAGGTCACCGACAAGGATGGATTTTTGCGGTTTATCAGCGTGGAACGCTTCGCGCATCTGGCTGAGGTAATCCATCTTCTGCCCGAACTTCTCGTTGACTTCACGGTCGGCCACGTCACCGCCAGCGGGCACATAGAAGTTGTGGATTGTGACCCCATTGGCAAGCCTGCCTGCGATGTGGCGGGCATGGCCAAGCTGCGCGTAATCTTCTGCGCCCGCCTCTTCAATCGGCATTTTCGACAGGATCGCAACGCCATTATACCCCTTCTGCCCACGCGCAACCATGTAGGTGTAGCCCAGCGCGTGGAACTGCTCCAAAGGAATTTTATCGACGGGGCTTTTGCACTCTTGCAGGCAAAGCACATCAGGCTGCTCGTCGCGCATCAATTGCAGGACAAGCTCCTCGCGCAAGCGGACAGAGTTGATGTTCCAAGTGGCTAGCGTAAACGACATATCTTTTCCTTAAAGCAGTGCAGCAGAGGGGCGGGTGAAGCCGACGTGGATGCCACGCCAGTTGTGCATTTCTGGCGACATACGGGCAATGGCGGCGGGGTGTTTGGCGTCGAGAACGCCGAGCTTCACGAGGATCGCGGTGATTGCGGACTCTGACGCACGGGTCGCACCGTCTGCAATCTTCAAAGCAACGCCCATTTTCAGCGAGGGGATGATCGCGACAAACACGCCCTCGGCCCCTGTCTTGATCGCAACCTTATGATCCATCGCACGCATCAGGTCAGTGCAAGCCCGCGTTTCGCCCGCGACAAGTTCAGGGTAGGTCATCATCGCGTTGCGCAGTTTGACCGCCGCTTGCGCACGCAGATCGCCAGTTTCCTTGGCACTGGCAAAGAAGGCCATGGACCGCGCAAGCCCGTGCACGGTGCAGGCGTGGTTGGGCGCAGAACAGCCGTCGATCCCGTAGGTCGGGCTGGTCTCTTGGGTCGTCTCTTCAAACGCGGCCTTGCCCATCATCTGCACGGGGTGATCGACCTTTTCATAGTCGGCGTGGCCTTTGATGTGCTTGTTGAGCGTCAGGAACCCCGAATGTTTGCCCGAGCAGTTGTTATGCATCTGGCAAGGCTGTTCATCTGCGCGGATCAGGTCTTCGCGGGCCTCTTTGTCGTTGGGCGTTTGCGGGCCGCAGCGGAAATCGTCGTCGGTATAGCCCAAATCCTTAAGCCAAGCGCTCACGCGGTCGGTATGGATTTTCGCACCCTGATGGGACGCGCAAGACAGCGCCAGTTGTTCGGTTGTCAGGTGCGCGCCTGCACCACTTTCGAGCAGCGGCAGAGCTTGGATCATCTTGCACGACGAGCGCGGAAAAATCACAGCCGAGGGATCACCCCAAGCATGCACGATTTCGCCTGCTTCGTCACACACGACAGCATGACCTTGATGCACGCATTCCAGCAGATCATTGCGCCAGATTTCGACCAGATTGACGGGGTTTCCCATGGGTAATCCTTTCATTGCGGCGAGATATTGCAGCCTGAGCAAATCAGGGCTTTCCCAACCGAGCGGTTTTTTGCTACCATCTTCGGTATCGAGTTGAAACAGTTCCCGCCACAAGAAAAGATGCCAATAAGATGCATCAAGGCGAATGGGACATCCAGAGGCAAGGACAGCTTGGAGGCTGTAGGTATGATTTTGAATATTTCTCGCGCATTAGGCGTGATGGCGGCATGTGTGATCAGCACATCCGCGATAGCACAAACAAGCACCAATCAGGTTGCGGCGAATACGGATTGGTCAGTATTTGTTGAAGATAACCCGAAAGAATGCTGGGCAACATCCGCGCCAAAGCAATCCGTGAACACCAAAGACGGTCAAACCGTACAGGTGCGCCGCGGCGAAGTTCTTTTGTTTGTATTTTACCGCCCAGGTGCATCGGTGCAGGGTCAAGTGGCTTTCACCGGCGGGTACCCATTTGCAAGCGGTTCAACCGCAACCATGGAAGTCGGCGGCACGACGTTTCAGTTGTTCACCGAGGGAGAATGGGCTTGGCCAGCCACCCCTGAGGACGACACGAAGATCGTAGCAGCCATGAAGCGTGGCTCTGACACCACACTTACAGCACGCTCCGGTCGCGGCACGCAAACCGCTGATACCTTTAGCTTGCTTGGCTTTACAGCTGGCGTTGAAGAGGCCGAAAACCGCTGTAAGTAAGCAGCGTTCCATTCATTCACCAGAATTGAGGCGGTTTCTTGCGGGAGCCGCCTCTTTTGCTTATATGGGGCGCTTGACCCCCTTCCGAAAGTAGGCCCCATGGACGCGACAGCACCGATCACCCAAGACGTGATGACCATTCCCCGCAAGGTGGAAACGGGTTTGCCAAACCTCGTGGGCATGTCCCGCGAGCAGATGAAAGCGGCGTTGATCGAGCGCGGTATCGCTGAAAAGCAGACCAAGATGCGTATCAGCCAGATTTGGGCGTGGCTTTACCACTGGGGTGTGCGCGATTTTGGCGAGATGACGAACCTGTCCAAAGATTTCCGCGCGATGCTGGAAGAGAACTTTGTGATCGCCCTGCCAGAGGTCGTGACCCGTCAGGTGTCTGATGATGGCACCCGCAAATATCTGATCCGTATCGCTGGCGGTCATGAGGTCGAGGTTGTTTATATCCCTGAAAAGGACCGCGGCACGCTGTGCATTTCCTCTCAAGTGGGCTGCACATTGACCTGTTCATTCTGCCACACGGGCACTCAGAAACTGGTTCGTAACTTGACTGCCGCCGAAATCATCGGCCAAGTCATGCTGGCCCGCGACGATCTGGGCGAATGGCCAGTTCCGGGGCAACCTGTTGAGGATGGTCGTTTGCTGTCCAACGTCGTGCTCATGGGCATGGGCGAGCCACTTTATAACTTTGAAAACGTGCGTGACGCGATGAAGATTGCGATGGACCCTGAGGGGATTCAACTGTCTCGCCGCCGCATCACGCTGTCCACATCTGGCGTCGTGCCAGAGATTGCCCGCACCGCCGAAGAGATCGGCTGCCTGCTTGCGATTTCGTTCCACGCCACGACGGATGAGGTCCGTGACAAGCTGGTCCCAATCAACAAAAAGTGGAACCTTGAGGTGCTGTTGCAGTCCCTGCGCGACTATCCAAAGGTGTCCAATTCCGAGCGGATCACCTTTGAATATGTCATGCTGCACGGCGTGAACGACAGCGACGAAGACGCGCACCGCTTGGTTAAACTGATCGAAGGTATCCCTGCGAAAATCAACCTGATCCCGTTCAACGAATGGCCAGGTGCGCCGTATACACGCTCGTCAAACAACCGCATTCGCGCCTTCGCCGAGATCATCCATAACGCGGGCTATGCATCGCCGATCCGCAAGCCACGCGGTGAAGATATCATGGCGGCCTGTGGTCAGCTCAAGTCGGAAACCGAGCGCGCGCGCAAGTCACGCGCCCAGATTGAAGCAGAAACTGGCGGGGCTTAACGCCCCGGCAACTCTTGGCGCTTTTGGCCTTTGCCTTCCCAGTTCTCGATGGCGGCAACGGCCTCTTCTGCAGTCTCGACGAATTGGAATAGCTTGAGGTCATCCGCAGAGATTGTGCCTGCATCCGCCAGCACGTCCCAGTTGATGATCCCGCGCCAGAATTTCTCACCAAACAAGAGGAACGGCACCCGCGCCATACGGCCCGTTTGGATCAAGGTAAGCGCCTCAAACGTCTCGTCCAGCGTCCCAAACCCACCTGGAAACACGCAGACCGCAGAGGCGCGCATCAAGAAATGCATCTTGCGGATCGCGAAGTAGTGGAAGTTAAAGCAGAGCTCTGGCGTTACATATTCGTTCGGCGCTTGCTCATGCGGCAATACGATATTGAGGCCAATCGACTTGCCGCCCGCATCCATTGCACCACGGTTGCCCGCCTCCATCACGCCAGGGCCGCCACCTGTGACGATGACCCCTTCTTTACCGCCAGTTTCCATCGATTTGCGCGTCATGATTTCGGCAAATCTGCGGGCCTCGGCGTAGTATTTCGACAGGTCCGCAAGGGTCTTGGTCCGCGCCGCGTCTTTCTTGGGTGGCTCAGGAATACGTGCACCGCCGAACAACACAATCGTGCTTTCGATGCCTGCTTCATCCATGAATATCTGCGGCTTGAGTAATTCGAGTTGCAGTCGTACGGGCCGCAGTTCGTCACGCAGCAGAAAATCATCATCCGCGAAGGCAAGACGATACTGTGGCGCACGCGTTTGCGGCGTATCTGGCACGTGATCCGCTTCTTTGCGGTCTTGTTGGCTGTCGCGGAAAGGGTGCTTGCGGTGAAGTTTATTGCTCATTTTAGCCTCTAGTTACTCATCAACCCTCACAGTCGCCCGAATTGGCAGGGGATGCAATTGGCCGCCTCCATTGCGCGAAACCCTGCAAGACAGTATAGCACTGACAAATTCACATTTGCTCGGAGCCAGCCACATGTCCAACGCCGCCCTAGAGACCGCAATCGAAGCCGCATGGGATGCGCGCGATACCATCACCGTTGATACAAAAGGTGAAGTGCGCGACGCAATTGAAACCACAATGAACGCGCTGGATAGCGGCAAATTGCGTGTGGCCGAGCGTCAGGAAAACGGCGACTGGACAGTCAACCAGTGGGCTAAGAAAGCCGTGCTTTTGTCCTTCCGTCTCAATGACATGCAACAGATTTCCGGCAGCAATGGCGGCTGGTCTTGGTGGGATAAGGTCCCATCGAAATTCGCAGGCTGGGGCGACGACGAATGGCGGACCGCTGGCTTCCGCGCGGTTCCCGGCTCTATCGTGCGCCGCTCTGCGTTCATTGGCAAAGGCGTTGTCTTGATGCCATCCTTCGTGAACTTGGGCGCTTATGTCGATGAGGGTTCCATGGTTGACGGCTGGGCCACTGTCGGGTCCTGTGCACAAATCGGCAAGAATGTGCACCTCTCTGGCGGCGTTGGCATTGGCGGCGTTCTGGAACCAATGCAAGCAGGTCCAACAATCATCGAAGACAACTGCTTCATCGGGGCGCGTTCCGAGGTTGTTGAGGGCTGCATCATCCGTGAAGGCTCGGTCCTTGGCATGGGCGTGTTCATCGGCCAATCGACCAAGATCGTTGACCGCGAAACAGGCGAAGTCTTCTACGGCGAAGTGCCGCCTTATTCGGTGGTTGTCGCGGGCTCCATGCCCTCCAAGAACGGCATCAACCTCTACTGCGCCGTGATCGTGAAACGCGTGGATGCCAAGACCCGCTCCAAGACAGGCATCAACGAGCTTTTGCGCGACTAATGATCCTAAGCCGCACCATCGCCCGTCGCCGTGTGGCTGCGGGCACAAGGCCCAGCTGGTTTGAGGCATGGGGTTTGGTGATGTTTGATGCGGTGCTTTTCTTCTGCATTGCTGGCCTCTCCGCCCCCATGATTGTGGGCGGATTGGCGGCGTCAAAGGGCGCATGGGTCTACGTCGCGCTCTTTGCCATCTACTTTATTCCCATGCAGATCGTCTTGATCATATCGGCAATGTGGGCGGCAAAATCGCGTTGGTCGGACGAGGCTTAACGGCGCACGTAGGCAGGGCCGAACCACTTGATCAGCAACTCGTCATAGCGCCCGTCTTCGCGCAGACGGAGCATCGCCTGATCCACATTTTCACGCAGATTGCTCCCCGTTGGGAATGCCATGCAATAGTTCTCAGGACGGTAAACGCGCTCCAACAACTCGGCCTTTCCCTGCCCTTGGTTGCGGACATAATAGGCCAAAATCGGTCCGTCAAAGACAACACCATCAAGCGCGCCTGTTTCAAAACCAGCGAACATGTCTTCTAGGTTTTCAAATTCGATAGGCACGATCCCGCGTTGATCCAAGAACGATGCAGAGGTCGACCCGCCGATTGTTCCCACTTGCCGCCCTTCAAGGTCGGAAATGCTCTCGATGTTGCTTTGGATCGCGCTGACGGTCAGGGCGGCGGTGATTTGCGCCACAAAGATCGACACGATGAACAGGCTCGATACGACCAGCATGACGGCAAAGAAACGGCCACCACGGCTTTGCGGCACGCGTTCTTCGAACCCGCCGTTCACGACCAAGTTCAAGGCCCACCAAAATGCGGGGAACCCTGCCTCTGTGGCGCTGCGGTTGAAATATTCCTGATGGCGGCGCTCAAAGAACCACATCAACATGCCGCCGCCAAACAGCAGCACAAGCGCGCCCAAAATCGAAAGCGCAATCTGGCGGGTAAAAATCGCGGAAAGAACGGCGGCAGAACTGCTTGGGCTTGCAGGCATCATCACCTGAATGCCGCTATCAAAAATCGGCTGGGTGAAATCCGTCATCCGTTCACGCTCGGCGGTGATCGAAATATTCGCAATCGCGCCGTCTGCTTCACGATTTCTGACCGCGTCAAGCATCTCGGCAAAGCTATCTTTGCGCACATAATTGATGGTGAGGCCCAACTCATCGGCGACGGCCCCCAGCAAATCGATACTGAACCCTGCCGCTTGCCCATCGATTTCCATCGAAAACGGTGCACGTGTCACTGTGGTAATATTGAGGGTTTCCGCAGATTGCCCCGTCGATGTGCTCGCCAAGAGAGATAGGCAAAGCACCGTCAGGACCTTAAGATATGTCTGCATTTTTCTTCCCATTTCCACCACAGTTGCCACTGTGTTTCAAAGCGCCTGTCTTGACAAGGACGCAACAGCACCGCAACTGCTGTATGACGTAAACAAAGGGCCTGCATCATGAAAAAGCCAAGTCGCCAAAAAGTTTTCACTCTGCTTGTCGAAGTGGGTCGAGGCCCTGACGACGGCCTTCCCGAAGGTGCGACAGGTGCTGCGCTGATGTGCTATGCGTCTGGCGTCGACGAGGCCGAGGCCGTGCGCGAAACCGTGGCCATCCTCAAGCAAGCCGACCTGTCACCGCTTGATGTCTCTGGCTACGGCACCCTCGAAGAACGCCTTGCTGAAGGCCATGACATTCCGGACGAGGAACAGCAGCTTATGCAGCGCGCCCTTGATGAGAATTCGGTTATTGTGGCTCAGATGACGCCATTCTTTGAAGGTGATGAAGTCGACGATTAAGCCACGCGCAGCTTTTGCAGCGAATGGGTTTCATAGGGTTGTAAGATTGGCCACACGTTTGGCGTCTCCTTCGGGACCAATTCTGATGGAAGCGACGCCAGTACCGAATGCGCTTTGATCGCGGGATCAATGCGCAGTGCGCTAATATCCATCGCCTCAATTTCCATATTCGCAATCGCGATAGGCTCTGGTTGATCTAGTACGATCTGCCAATATTCTTGCGTGAGCGCCACTGGTGCCCGCCGCACGGCAACCCCATCACGCAAATCGCCAACCCGAAGCGAGATTTGTTCCGTGTGAAAAAGATACTCCACCTCTGGCCCACGAATGCGCAACTGTTGGTCATACGCAACCGTCACGTCTTTGCACAACCCGTGATAGGGCGCGCGCATTGTGAGCGGTGCAAAACGACCCCTTGCAGGAAGCGTCGCAGCCCCGACCCAACGCACCTGCGCCAACTTACCCGTTGCCGTAACAACCATTTGGCCCGCGCGAATTTTTGAGACGGCAACGTCGCCTTCGGACGTTGGGATCAACACATCCGCGCCCAGCGTTGGCATGACGCCAATCGGCACCACCTCGTCGGCAAGCGCCACAAATGCGGCATTGCTGCTGGTCCGACAGTGACACTTATCCGCCATGACGCGCATCGCATCGCGCATCGATAGCGGCAAAGGTGCGCTAAGTTCAGAGAATAGCATCAAGTTCTGGTCGGGGCATTGCACCGCGAGAACACCGCGCCGCATTGGCGCATCCCACGTATAGGTCACCACAACGCTTAGCGTGACGCAGACAAGACCTGTCTCTAACGTAAAGTGCCGCTCTTGCGCACCCTGCCAATGGAACAACGTCAAAAGACCGTTCTGATCAAGCGTCACCCGCAGTCCCGCGGCCCATGGATGGCTTGAGCCATAATCAATCAGCGTTTGCACCCCACCCCGCGGGTCGGACGCAAATTCAAGCATCAGCGTGCCACAAGGCATCACTGCATTGAGGTCAAACGGCCCACGGCTGGCCTGACCCAAACCGACAGGGCTAAAGACCCCACCGCGCGCATCGCGCAAGCCGACCCAACTCATATTCTTGTCGCCAACTGGCGGGAAAACTCGTACGCTTCACAAACTAACTTTGATCCATAGACCATCGTATCTGCCCCACGTCCTGCTGGACCCGAGACAAGGCAAACGAATTGAAGGAACGTCCCTCAACTATATGTTGTGGTATAACTGCTCATACCTGCGCCCATGTTGGGCTTGCCCTGTGCCGGGTCATTTATTAACACGACGTTAACGGATATTATCGTTTTTAAAGAATGGTTTGTGGTCTCTCTATACAAAAATACCGCACACCTGTAACGCAGATGCAACAACTTACACACAACCTTGGGTCGCATAACCCTAGGTCAATAAGCAGCTTCCAGAGGACACCACATGCCGAGCAACATCGACCCAATCGCCCTCACCGCAGCCCTCGTGCGCTGCCCGTCTGTGACCCCCATTGAGGGCGGCGCGCTTGTGTTACTTGAAGAAATTCTCAGCGGTGCTGGATTTGCCTGCACGCGGGTTGACCGCAATGGCATTTGCAACCTTTACGCCCGCTGGGGACGGCAAGGCGCGAACCGCACGTTTGGTTTCAACGGCCACACCGATGTTGTGCCTTTGGGCGACGAGGCCGCGTGGACCATGCCGCCATTTGGCGCCGAAATCAAAGACGGCTATCTTTATGGGCGCGGCTCCACGGATATGAAATCAGGCGTCGCAGCCTTTGCCGCCGCCGCGATTGATTTCGTGCAAAACACGCCTCCCGATGGGGCGGTGGTGCTGGCGATCACAGGCGATGAAGAGGATATTGCGCTAGACGGCACCGTGGCCCTTCTCGACTGGATGAAAGCGAACAACGAGGCGATGAGCGTCTGCCTTGTGGGCGAACCCACTTGCCCCAGTGAGATGGGCGAGGCGATGAAAATCGGGCGGCGCGGCTCGCTGACGGGCTACCTCACGATCACGGGCGTGCAGGGCCACTCCGCCTATCCGCACCGCGCGATCAATCCACTACATGCAGGCGCACGACTTCTTGACCGTCTTGCGTCTCATGATCTTGACCAAGGCACCGATCACTTCGATCCATCGTCCCTTGCCGTCGTGACCATCGACGCAGGCAACCCTGCGACCAACGTGATCCCTGCTGTGATGAAAGCCGCCGTGAACATCCGCTTTAACGACCAGCACACAGGCGCTACGATCTCTGCTTGGCTCCAAGACGAGGCCGCGAAAATCGCCGAGGAAACGGGCGTGAAAGCAGAATGGCGCATTACGATTTCTGGCGAAAGCTTTATCACGCCTCCAGGCGATCTATCCGATCTGGTGTCACGCGCAGTCACTGCCGAAACAGGCCGCACCCCTGAACTTTCCACGTCAGGCGGCACTTCTGATGCACGGTTTGTCAAAGACCACTGCCCCGTCGTCGAATTCGGCCTTGTCGGCAAAACCATGCACCAAGTCGATGAACGCGTGCTTGTGGAACAAATTCCGCAACTCAAGGCGATCTACCTACGCATTCTTACCGATTACTTCGCGTAAATTTGCCATGACGCGCCCCCGCCTGCATGATAGGCGGGGGTTATGAAACAGATACCTTCCAAAGCCGAAATTCTCACATGGATTTCCGAGAACCCCACCAAAGCGGCCAAGCGCGATATCGCAAAGGCGTTTGGCATCAAAGGTGCGCAGCGCATCGACCTCAAGCGCGTGCTTAAGGAACTTGAGGCTGACGGCAAACTGACCAAGCGGCGCTCTAGCTACCGCGACGCCGAAGACCTGCCGCCTGTGTCCGTTTTGGAAATCATCGGCCGCGACGCCGAGGGTGACCTGTTTGCGCGTCCCCTCGAATGGGCGGGCAAAGGTGCCGAGCCTGTGATCATGATGCTTGCGCGTGATGGTGATCCTGCTCTTGCCAAGGGCGACCGTATTCTGGCCCGCCTGACCGTGGACCCCACGGAGGACTTTAGTCACACCGCCCGCATGATCCGCCGCATCGGCAGCAATCCGTTGCGCATCTTGGGTATCTTCCGCGCAGGGTCCGAAGGGGGCCGTGTGCTGCCCATCGAAAAGGGGTCCGACAAGGAATGGTCCGTGGCCGAGGGTGCAACTGGCGGCGCCAAAGACGGCGAACTGGTTGAGGCGGAACAGTCAGGACCAAAGGGCCGCATGGGTCTGCCGATTGCGCGTATCGTCGCGCGCCTTGGCAACCCCTCCGAGCCGCGCGCGGTCTCGCTCATCGCGATCCACCAGCACGGCATCCCCGACCATTTCCCAGATGAGGTCATCGCCGAGGCCGACGCGGCCCTGCCCGTCAAACTTAGCAAACGCCTTGATCTGCGCGACACGCCACTGGTCACAATCGACCCTTGGGACGCCCGCGACCACGATGACGCTTGCTATGTCGAAACCCATGACAATGGCGAAATGACCATCTGGGTCGCCATCGCTGACGTAGCACACTACGTGACTGGCGGCTCCGCGCTTGACCGCGAGGCCCGCAATCGCGGTAACTCCACCTACTTCCCTGACCGCGTTGTGCCGATGCTGCCTGACGTGTTGTCTGGCGACCTCTGCTCGTTGCACGAAGGGGTTGAACGTGCCTGTCTCGCCGTTGCCATGCGCATCGATGCCGAGGGCAACAAGATCAGCCACGCGTTCCACCGTGGCTTGATGAAATCCGTGGCCTCGCTCAATTACGAAGAGGTCCAAGACGCGATGGACGGTGCGCCAAACGAGAAGGTTGCACCGCTGGTCTCCGAGATCATTCGCCCGCTTTACGCCGCTTACGCAGCGCTCAAAATCGCCCGCGCTGTGCGCCAACCGTTGGAGTTGGACCTGCCAGAACGGCAGATCATTCTTGACGACATGGGCAAGGTCAGTTCGGTCAATTACAAAGAACGCCTCGACGCGCACCGCCTGATCGAAGAGTTCATGGTGCTGGCCAACGTCTGCGCTGCCGAAACCCTACTCGCCAAGAAAACGCCACACCTGTTGCGCGTGCACGAAGAGCCCACACCAGAAAAGCTGGACGCGTTGCGCGAAGTGGCTAACGCCTCAGGCATGCAGCTCGCCAAGGGGCAAGTCCTGCAAACAGCCCACCTCAACCGGTTGCTGGAGCAAGCCAAGGGCACCGACCATTACGAGGTCATCAACATATCGACCCTGCGCTCCATGACGCAGGCCTATTACAACCCTGAAAACTTTGGGCACTTCGGTTTGGCGCTCAAGGCCTACGCGCATTTCACCTCGCCGATCCGCCGTTACGCCGACCTGATCGTGCATCGCGCCCTGATCACCGCACATGGCTGGGGCAAGGACGGGCTGACACCTTTCGACGTCGAGATGATGGCCGAGACAGGTCAGAAAATTTCTGACACCGAACGGCGCTCCATGACTGCCGAGCGCGACACAACCGATCGCTACCTCGCCGCGTTCCTGTCCGAGCGGCTTGGCGCGGAAATGCCCGGACGGATCAGCGGTATCGCGAAATTCGGGGTGTTCGTAAAACTCGACGAGACTGGCGCGGATGCCCTCATCCCGATCCGTTCGCTTGGCGACGAATATTTCGACTACGACCAAGATAGCCAGACCCTCATGGGGTCCAAAACGGGGATCATGATCGGGCTTGGCGTCAAAGTGGTTGTAAAGCTGATCGAAGCGGCCCCCGTCACAGGCGGGTTGATCGCCGAAATCGTCACGCTCGACGAACGCACCCTGCCCAAAGGCGCGGGTCGCGGACGCGGCAAACCACCGCGTCGCAAGTTTGGGTCTGGCAAAAAGAAAGCCGCCAAAATCAAGAAGAAGGTGCATCGCAGTCGTAGTTAGATCAATGTTTTGCTGTACGGCTTGATACAAATCGGCCAATTGCATCTGCAACGTGGAACGGATTAGCCCTGAAATGTACGAGTCTCAGATAGAAATAAGGCCATTTATTTGAATTATCGCAACGAAATCGATCGCCTCTTGCAGATCGACTATGGCTATCCTCACGAAATATTTGTCCAAGTGTCAGTGCTGATTGGCGTGGCAATTGCAATGTATACCTACAACGGCACGCCACTGGGCGCCTATTGGGTTTTCAGTTTCCTTGCCACTGATGCGCTTTATTTCTTCGTTCTGAAATCCCGCCCTCAGGTATGCACCTCACGTGATTACACCTATGTAGGCGCGGCAATTCTGATTTCTTTAGTCGTCTTTCTATCGCTTCCTGTCTACTTTGCCACGCTGGAAGACCTCCCACTAAAGGTCGCGGGGTTTCTCACGCTTGGCCTTGCGATGATGATCATTATTCGACGTGCAGACACAGGCCTCTGGTTGGTGCTTTCCGAAATATCGCTCGTAATACTGGCATCCCTTTATGCATCAACTGGATTGGCCTTTATCATGACAAATACGGCTGCCACGGCTGTGGTCGGTATCGCCGGGTTGGGCTTTCTGGGGTATTTTGCAGAGGTCGCACTCGCGCATCGCAAAAGCCGTCTCGACGCACATCTTGCTTCCCAAAGATCCATTCAAGCGCAGAAGATGGAGGCGACAGGGCAACTTGTTGGCGGCGTCGCGCATGATTTCAATAACATCCTCACGGCTGTGATCGGCAATCTAGAGCTTTATTCAGAAGTTGATCTCGCCCAAGACAAAGATCACTTCGTCGCCGAAGCAAGAAGCTCTGCGATGATCGCGGCCAAACTGATCAAACAACTTATGGCCTACTCCCGTCTTTCAATACTGGAAGCCAGCGAAACGCATTTGGCTGATCTCTTTGATCAGCTTCAAGGGTTAAGCCGCCGCCTGCTGCCGAAATCCATCACGCTTGAGTTTGTCAAACCAAGGGCCGACCTTAAGATCAATATTGACCCCAACCAACTTATCACCGCGCTCATTAACCTACTTGTGAATGCCAGAGACGCCCTCGACGACAAAGGTCTGGTTGTGGTTGATTGCCAAGAAGTAGGTGTCGATAGCCGAAGTGCGCGTCTCAACGGTTACTCACTTGAAGATGGTCGCTATGTCGAAATTCGCGTCAAAGATAACGGCCCAGGCGTGGACCGATCAATCATCGACAACGTCACAACCCCGTTCTTTACCACAAAACCTGTCGGCAAAGGGTCGGGGCTCGGACTATCGATGGTCGAAGGCTTTGCGCGGCAATCAGGTGGCGGGCTCCTTGTCACCTCGTCATCGGCAGGGGCGTGCTTCTCCGTCTTCCTCCCGATCTCTTCGGCTCACAACGTGGCCTCAGCTACTCTTGCAACATAGTCGACAAGCACCTTGTCACCCCGCACGCGGTCACCCAAAAGCGTGGCCACTGGGGTCGACATCATCCCCGCCAATTGCGGCGCGACGCAAGCATCCGCCGCCGTCGGCTTTTCGCCAAACAAGAACGGCCCCGTCAACAGATCAGCGATCGCTTTCAGATCAGGTTCAGCACGGGCCAGCCTCTCTTGCGGATTAAAACGCCCAATCCCCATTTGGTGAAAGCTGGTCACAACAGGCTTGCGAATTTGGCCGGTAATGAATTTGCGAAATGGGCGCGGAATGTCCTTAAAATAGGTATCGCGAATAGTCGGCCAAACGGCATCATCCCCCCAGCGATCATAACCGACGTGGAAATAAAGGTGCTCTTCTGCCATACGGATCAATGCACGAGAATAGGCCTTCGGCCCTTGTTAGACCCTGATTAAACTCAGCACCCCGCGCCTCTAACCACAGACGAATGTTATCACTATCGGCAATAATTTCGCCGTTCACACGGATTGCAGGCAACTTGGAATAGGGCATTTTACGCGGGTCGCTCAGGTATTCGGGCGTCCACTCCACGCCCGCCATATTCAAAAGCATCATGGCCTTGACGCAAAACGGGCTTGCGGCTGGTTGGCCAAAAGCAGGGGCAAAGGTTAAAAGGGTAATCATCACGAGGTCTCCATTTCCTGTTGACCCAGACCTACGCGCCACTACTGTCAATAAATGGCAGTAGTGATTGAGTAGGTTGATTTTATGACACGTAGCATCCGCCTCATGACGCTCATGCAAGCGCTCCGCAATCACCGCCCGCCCGTGACAGCTCAACAGCTGGCCGATGACACTGGCGTGAGCTTACGCACATTGTACCGCGACATCGAAAGCCTGCGCGGCATGGGCGCGATCATCGACGGCACGGCGGGCTACGGTTACGCCCTGACAGAAGACGCAGCCCTACCGCCGATGATGTTTGACGACGAAGAAATCGAAGCGTTGGTGTTGGGTCTGCGCGAGGTGCAGGCGATTGGCGACGCGGCCTTGGCCAGTGCCGCAGGTGCCGCACTTAAGAAAATCCAAGCCCGCCTACCTGCCGCCCAAGCGCACCGCTTTGAGCACGCGGTTCTAGCAGTTGCCAGTTACCGCAAAGCGCCCGCAACATCGGTCGATCTACGCGCATTGCGGCAGGCTACGTGGGACGAGGCAACGATCTCCATCGCCTATTCAGACGCCAACGGCACGCCCAGCGCACGCGAAGTTGACCCGCTTGGCATCATCCGGTTTGAGCTTAATCACGCGTTAATTGCATGGTGCCACCTGCGAGACGACTACCGCGCCTTCCGCCTTGATCGCATTCAAAACTTTACGCGCACAGGCGCCTCGTTCAGGCCACGCCGTGTTGCAATGCTGCGGGATGCCTTGGCGCATATGTCCGCCAGACCGCCAAAACCAACGAGCGGTTAGTTTGACGCACAGTTCCCGTTGATGCACTGCAGCATCGTCTCAAGTACGGCTTTGCTTGGCTCTGGAAATAGCTGACCACCACAGGGGCCGACTTCCAACAGCAACTCGTCCCCAACGACCCTGACAAAAGCAAGCGCAGGCGTATGCGTTGGCGCTCCCCCACACCACGGCCCCGCGCAAACGGATTGCAGCGTCACAGGCTGATCAAAGCGCAGGTTAAAGCCAGTTGGGCTCAACCCATTGCCACGGAAAAACGCAGGAATCGGCGCGGGCTCGGCAACGGCATTCGTGCCATTGCCCTTGGGCAGAAGCCGCGCATCGAAATCCAACGTCCCATACAGGACATAATATGTGCTGGTCGAATCTGACGCGCGTTGAAACGCAGCGACGGGATCAGGGGGCATGCAGCTTAACGCCGATGCCTGCCCCGCGATCACTGCGATAAGTCCTGCAAGTGCAAGCTGTCTCATGACCGATCCCCGAATTCTTTGAGAACCTGCGCATAAACCTCGCGCTTGAACGGCACGATATTGGCCACAAGCTCGTCTTTCGGCAGCCATTTCCATTCTGAAAACTCAGGATGCTCCGTCGCGATATTGATCTGATCGTCAGAGCCGTGGAAGCGCATCAAGAACCATTTCTGTTCTTGGCCGCGATACTTGCCGCCCCAAATGTTTGGCACCAAGTCGACGGGCAGATCATAAGGGATCAACCCACGGCTTTCCGCCTCGATTGTGACCAGTTTCTCGGTGACACCTGTTTCTTCCCACAATTCGCGAATCGCGGCGTCGCGGGTTTTTTCGCCCTTATCGACGCCACCTTGCGGCATCTGCCATGCATTGGTGTCGCGGTCCAAACGTTGGCCCACAAACACATGGCCACGTGTGTTCACAAGCATAATCCCGACACATGGACGGTAGGGCAGTGCGTTGATTTGTTCAGGTGTCATAAATTGACCTTGGTGTTTCATCTCAGTTCCCTCACGGTTTGCACTGAATTGATGCCAAAGGTCCAGTTGCTATGCGATAACAACCTTGCTACCGATCCGAATCCGCGGTGCAATCCATGCCAAATGCGCAGGATCAAACGCGACACAGCCCGCCGTCGGCCGCCCTTTTCCCCGCCACGCATGAATAAAGATCGCAGAGCCACGCCCCTTTACAGCATAGGGCCAGTTCCAATCGGTGATCAGCACAAGATCATACATCGGGTCGGCACGGCGCAGGCGTTCATGGCTAAAATCGTGCGGTGCGCGAACCATCATATTATATTCGGGGTCGCGCACGTCGTCGGACCACAAATCACCGTTCAAAATTGGCACAGCCCAATCCGCGGGCTTGGCGATTCGGTCAGGGCGATAAAGCATGCCCACAATATCATGCACACCGCGCGGGGTGGCACCGTCGCCCTCGGCCTTGCGCTTGGTCAAACCACCACGCCCAATCGTGCGCGGAAACTTTCGCCCCATGAACCGCACATGTGTCGGCATCACCACCAAATCAAACGTGTTCACAGCAGATGCCCCGACTTTGCGGCCTTGGTCGCCAGATACGCATGGTTATGCTTGTTCTCGCCAACCTTCAAAGGCACCCGCTCGGTCACAGTCACGCCTGCGCCTTCCATCCGCGCCACCTTTGCGGGGTTATTCGTCAGCAAACGTACGGCATGAAACCCCATCCGCTTCAATATCTCCGCGCCAATTCGAAAATCGCGTTCGTCGTCGTCAAACCCAAGGCGGTGATTGGCCTCAACGGTGTCAAATCCCTGATCCTGCAATGAATAGGCGCGCATTTTATTGGCAAGGCCAATGCCGCGCCCCTCTTGGTTCAGATAAAGCAGGACACCAGCTCCCTCGGCCCCCATCTGCGCCAAGGCACCGCGCAACTGCGGACCACAATCGCACTTCAACGACCCCAGCAGATCGCCCGTAAAACAGGCCGAATGCAGCCGCGACAAAACGGGCACATCACGGCTCGGCTGACCAATCTCAACCGCGTAATGCTCCTCTGCCCCATCATCGGGACGGAAGATGTGCAACCGCCCCGCCTCGGACACCTCCAAAGGCAACCGCGCCGAAATAATTGCATTCAACGGCGAGAGCCCCGTATCCAAAGCCGCCAAAGCAGACACAACCGTCAAACTATGCGCGGCCGCAAAACCAATAGGGTCGGACACCTCAAACACAATCGCCGCAGGCAACAAGCGCGCCGCCTTTGCAAGCGCAATCGCAGCACGGTGCATCCCCGCATCACCCTCACGGACAACACGAAACGGCCCCTTCATCGGAGAGTTCAAATCATCGGCTGGATCGGCAATCGCGCGGACCCAATTCAACGTCACATCACTTGGCAAGACAATCCGTGCCAAATCGCCATCATAGGCTGCGGCCTTCAACGTTTCCGCCCGCCACCCCGTGATTGCCAAAACATGCGCACCGCCAAGGGTCCGCAAATGCGCAAGTCGCGCGGCATCCACCGTCTCGGCGGCCATCATCACGGCACCGCCATCCAGCACGACAGGCACGCCCATACGCAAATCTGCGCGGGCGCGCGCAAGCCGTTCTGTAACATCTGGGGCAAAAGTCATAGCGGATCTATCCTTGTTTGAAACATAGATAACCACAGTGCTGGGAAATTGAAACATTTGACGCGCCAATCACACGTCCGTGTGATTTCGTGTTCACAAATCTTGCCGAATACGTGTCTGCACCACACATCTACTACAGCAACATAGGAGGCTGTTATGGCCCAATTGAAAAGAATTCTGCTCGTCGACGATGATGACGACCTGCGTGAAGCGCTTGGCGAACAACTGATTATGACCGAAGACTTCGACGTTTTCGAAGCCGACGATGGTGCAAGCGCGATGGTCAAAGCCAAGGAAGGTCTCTACGACCTGATGATCCTTGACGTGGGCCTGCCCGACACCGATGGCCGTGAACTTTGCCGCCTGATGCGCAAGCAAGGGGTGAAATGCCCGATTGTGATGCTGACCGCGCAAGATAGCGACGCAGATACAATCTATGGCCTCGACGCGGGTGCCAACGATTACGTGTCTAAACCGTTCAAGTTCCCCGTGCTTCTGGCCCGCATCCGCAGCCAGCTCCGGACCCATGAACAATCCGAGGATGCCGTGTTCCAGCTTGGGCAATACACCTTCAAGCCCGCGCAAAAGATGCTCATCACCGAAGACGACAAAAAGGTGCGCCTGACGGAAAAAGAGACGAACATTCTCAAGTTCCTCTACCGCGCCACCGACGGCGTTGTCGCGCGCGATGTTCTCTTGCACGAGGTTTGGGGCTATAATGCTGGTGTGACCACGCATACACTTGAGACGCACATCTACCGCCTGCGTCAGAAAATAGAGACCGATCCGTCAAACGCGCGGCTCTTGGTCACCGAACAAGGCGGCTACCGCCTCGTAGGTTAATCCACCAAAAGGAAACGAAAATGAAAACCGCAAAAGACTTCCTCGACGCAGCCAACGCCGCCGTGCCACGTATCACCGCAGACGAGGCCGTGGCCCGCTACGGCAAAGATGATGGCATCTGGATTGACGTGCGCGACAGCAGCGACATCGCAAAATCAGGCACCATTCGCGGTGCTTATCACGTGGCGCGTGGTTTTATGGAATTTGCCGCTGATCCAGCGTCCCCATTCCACAAAGACTTCATGAAGCCCGATGCCAAATACTACCTTGTGTGTGGCGCTGGCGGCCAAGCGGCCCTTGCTGGCAAAACGCTCAAGGACATGGGCTATACCGACGTGACGAACGTCGGCGGCCTCGCAGATTGGAAATACGCAGGCGGCCCGACCCAAGAGGTCGAGAGCTAAACCCATAAATCCCAGATCAGCCGCAGCGCGAGTACCGTTGCGGCTGTCACCAGCACAGGCTTGATCAGCTTCGATCCAACGCGCATTGCAAGCTTGGACCCAACCCAAGCCCCCGCCATTTGCGCCGCCCCCATCGCCAAACCAACCGCCCACCATGGCTGTGCCACAACCGCATAAGTCGCAATGCCGCCCGCGTTTGAGGCAAAGTTCAACAGCTTGGTATGCGCCGTCGCCCTGAGTACGCCGTACCCCGCAAGCCCGACAAACCCAAGCATATAAAACGCGCCCGCACCCGGCCCAATCAGCCCATCGTAGAACGCAACAAGCGGCACAATCGACAGCGAGAAAATCGCAGGCGCAATCCGCTCCGCACGGTCCAGATCATTCAATCCGGGCTTCAGCGCGAAAAACAACGCGATCCCGATTAGCAACACAGGTAACCCCAATCGGATCACATCTGTGGGCAAATGCGACGTCAAAAGCGCCCCAAAAACCGCAGCGAAAAACGCAAGGCACGCGGGCTTCACCTGCCTGCGAAAATTGACATGGCCACCGCGCGCATAGGCAAACGCCGCCATCCCCGCGCCGAAAACACCTTGCACCTTATTGGTCGCAATCGCGGTCACAGGCGGCGCACCCGCGAGCACGAGAACAGGTAGCGTGATCAAACCACCGCCCCCCGCAATCGAATCCACAATCCCCGCCACAAAGGCAGCCGCCATCAGCAGCGCAAGCACATCATAAGTGACTTCAAACATTTAGGTGACAAACTCGGAACGGGCATAGCCTTGAATAAACAACAGCGCCGACAAATCCCCGTGATTGATGCGCACATCACACTGCGCCTGCACGGATGGCTTGGCATGCAGCGCCACACCAACACCAGCACGGGTCAACATACCCAGATCATTGGCGCCGTCACCAACAGCCAAAACATCCAGCTCGGAAATCCCCAAACGGGCGGTGATCTCCTCTAACGCAGTCACCTTTGCCTCGCGCCCCAAAATCGGGCGGCCCACGTCGCCTGTCAAATTGCCAGCCTCGGCAATCAACGTATTTGCGCGGTTCTCGTCAAACCCAAGTGCTGCTGCAACACGCGCGGTAAAGGCGGTAAACCCGCCCGACACCAAGGCCACATACCCGCCGTGCGCCTTCATGGTCTGGACCAATTCATAACCACCGGGCATCATCGTGATACGGGTCGCAAGAACATGATCAATCACGCTTTCTTCCAGTCCCTTGAGCAAACCAACCCGCTCAATCAACGCCGCTTCAAAATCCAACTCGCCATTCATCGCGCGGGCAGTGATCCCTGCAACATGCGCACCAACACCCGCCTCTGCGGCCAGCTCGTCAATGCACTCCTGACGGATCATCGTGCTATCCATATCGGCCAACAGCATCGACTTCCGACGCCCTTCCACAGGCAGCACAACCAGATCAACGCCAACAGCCTGCAAATCCGTCCAAACCGCATCCACATTGTCAGGCATGGCAGGAACCGCAAACTCGGCAGCCTCCCCCACAGACAACCAAACCGCATCGCCTCCGCCCCACGCATTGCGCAGATTCTCGACAAGCAGGTTCTCCAACGACGGCGTCGCAGGATCAGTCAAAAGGGTCACATAATAGGTCACGCAGGCCTCCTTCGCAGGGCAAACCCCCGCCTCGCTTTGTTTCAAATACTCAAAAACAACCGCACCACGCACATAAGTTTCCGATAGGCGCGCGAACCGTCGCAAAAAGCATCTTATGCGGCGGTCTAGCGCCATTATGTGACTTGTGGAAGAGCAAGCACGCCCGTACCTGCGTGCTCGGGACACCCTTCCCCAACGAAGGGCATTTATCTGTAAGGATACCAGACATGGTAATGACGAAGCCTACTAAACGCCCAACAAATGCGCGTTTCTCCTCCGGCCCCTGCGCCAAACCCCCCACATGGAAACTGTCCGATCTTGCTGACGCGCCGCTTGGCCGCTCGCACCGTGCTGCCGCTGGTAAATCCAAACTGGCCGAGGCCATCGATCTGACACGCGAAATTTTAGGAGTGCCTACGGACTACCGCATCGGCATCGTACCCGCCTCCGACACTGGCGCCTTCGAAATGGCCATGTGGTCGCTCTTGGGCGAACGCCCTGCCGAAATGGTCGCTTGGGAATCCTTTGGTTCCGGCTGGGTCACTGACGTTGTGAAACAACTCAAGATCGAAGCCAATGTGCACGAGGCCGACTACGGCCACATCGTCGACATGACATCAATCAACTACGACAATGACGTCTGCTTCACTTGGAACGGCACGACATCCGGCGTGCGCATGAGCAACGGCTCTGCGATCCCTGCGGACCGCGCGGGCCTCACACTTTGCGACGCAACATCCGCTGCATTCGCACAAGACCTGCCATGGGACAAACTCGACGTGACCACCTTCTCTTGGCAGAAGGTTATGGGCGGCGAAGGCGGCCACGGCATGCTGATCCTGTCACCACGCGCCGTTGAGCGTCTGGAAACCTATACACCCGCTTGGCCCCTGCCAAAGATCTTCCGCCTGACATCAAAGGGCAAACTGAATGAGGGCATCTTCAAAGGCGAGACCATCAACACGCCATCTATGCTGGCTGTTGAGGATTATCTCGTCGCTCTCAAATGGGGCAAATCCATCGGCGGCCTCGACGCCCTGATGCACCGCGCCAATGCAAACGCGAGCGCTGTCTGGAGCTTCGTAGCGGCCAACGACTGGATCGAAAACCTCGCGGTTGATCCAGCAACGCGGTCGAACACGTCCGTGTGTTTGAAGTTCACAGACGACCGCATCACCGACGGTGCTGCCTTCGCGAAAGCCGTGGCAAAGCGTCTGGAAGCGGAAAACATCGCTCTTGATATCGGCGCTTACCGCGACGCCCCTGCGGGCCTGCGCATCTGGTGCGGCGCGACTGTTGAAACCTCTGACATCGAGGCCATGCTGCCTTGGTTGGCATGGGCCTTTGACACTGAAATCAACGCATAATCTACGAATTTTCGACGAAAATTCGACACCCCATTTATCAAAAGGACCACTCTGATGGCACCTAAAGTACTCATCTCCGACAGCCTTTCCGAAGCTGCAGTTCAAATCTTCCGCGACCGCGGCATCGACGTCGACTTTCAGCCAAACCTTGGCAAAGACAAAGACGCGCTTGCGGCCATCATCGGCAATTACGACGGCTTGGCCATTCGTTCCGCCACCAAAGCAACCGCCAAACTGATCGAAGCCGCAACCAACCTCAAGGTCATCGGCCGCGCGGGTATCGGCGTGGATAACGTCGACCGCGATGCAGCCTCCAAGGCTGGTATCATTGTCATGAACACACCGTTCGGCAACATGATCACCACCGCCGAACACGCTATCGCCATGATGTTCGCCGTTGCGCGCCAAATCCCAGAGGCCTCCGCCTCCACACATGCGGGCAAATGGGAAAAGTCCAAGTTTATGGGCGTTGAGCTGACTGGCAAAACTCTCGGCGTCATTGGCGCAGGCAACATCGGTGGCATCGTTTGTGACCGTGCCCGTGGCCTCAAGATGAAAGTCATGGCCTACGATCCATACTTGGGCGAAGAAAAAGCCAGCGAGATGGGCGTGCAAAAAGTCGAGCTCGACGAACTCTTCGCACACGCCGACTTCATCACGCTGCACGTGCCGTTCACGGACTCTACTGCCAATATCCTCTCCGCAGAAAACATCGCCAAGCTCAAGCCAGGCGTGCGCATCATTAACTGTGCGCGCGGTGGTCTGGTTGACGAAGAAGCACTGGCCGAAGCCCTGAAATCCGGCCACGTCGCTGGCGCCGCTTTCGACGTCTTCGCCGTCGAGCCTGCCACAGACAGCCCGCTTTTCAACCTGCCAAACGTTGTCTGCACACCGCACCTTGGTGCTGCGACAACCGAAGCCCAAGAAAACGTCGCCCTGCAAGTGGCCGAGCAAATGTCCGACTACCTGCTCACAGGTGCCGTGACCAACGCGCTCAACATGCCATCCGTGACCGCTGAAGAGGCGAAAATCATGGGCCCGTGGATCAAACTTGCGGGCCACCTTGGCAACTTTACAGGCCAGATGACCGACGAGCCGATCACCGCGATCAACATCCTGTTTGACGGCGTTGTCTCCGAGATGAACATCAAGGCCCTGACAGCGGCCACCATCGCAGGCATCATGAAAAGGGCAAACCCAGACACCAACATGGTCTCCGCCCCCGTGATCGCCAAAGAGCGCGGCATCCAGATCTCGACCACGAAACAAGATCGCTCTGGCTCATTCGAAGGCTACATCAAAGTGACCGTCGTGACTGGCAAGCGTGAACGCTCCGTCGCTGGCACCGTGTTCTCCGACGGCAAGCCACGCTTCATCCAGATCAAGGGCATCAACGTCGATGCAGAAATCGGCGCGCACATGCTCTACACGACCAACGAAGACGTGCCAGGCATCATCGGGACATTGGGCCAGACCATGGGCTCGCTCGGCGTGAACATCGCGAACTTTACCCTCGGTCGCGCTGCGGCCAAAGGCGAAGCCATTGCACTTCTTTACGTTGACGAACCAGTGCCAGCCCCAGCCATCAAAGCGCTGGAAGCAACTGGCCTCTTCCAGCAGGTCAAACCGCTAACTTTTGAGGTCTAAAACAACAATGCGCCACAACCACGGGATGGTGGGTGGGGCGCATTGACCGCCAGGTCAACAGCGCCAACCGACATCCCGCAAGGAACAACACATGACCATCTACGCAATCGGCGACATCCACGGGCAAATCGACATGCTCAATCACGCCCTTGCATTGATCGAGGCAGACGGCGGCCCCGACGCCCATACCGTCTTCATCGGCGACTACACCGACCGTGGTCTCAACAGTAAAAGCGTGATCGAAACACTCATTGCTGGCAAAGCCGCTGGCAAAAACTGGTCCTTCCTCAAGGGCAACCACGACCGCATGTTTTGCGACTACGTGACCTCAGCAATCGAGCACGATCCAAAGGTCAAATCCAACATCTCTTGGATCAACCCACGCTTGGGCGGTGCCAACACACTCGCCTCCTACGGCGTCACTGGCACACCCCACTTTGACCACCCGCTCAACGGCTTTGAGACGCTCACCCGCTACACCCGCAACGGCGAAACTATTTCCCCCGAAACCATCGCCGCCGAAGCCCGCACCGCTGTCCGGCAATCACACATCGACTTCCTCTCAAACCTGCCTCTCACGCTAGAGACCGAAGACCTCATCTTCGTACACGCAGGCCTGCGCCCCAACATCGCCATCAAAGACCAAGACATCGAAGACCTTCTTTGGATTCGCGATGGCTTCCTAGAAACCAACCACAACTTTGAACGGCTCGTCGTTCACGGCCACACCGCCCTCGATCATCCCACCCATTTCGGCAACCGCGTCGACATCGACGGTGGTGCAGGTTACGGGCGACCCCTCGTTCCCGTTGTCTTTGAGGGCCGCGATTGCTGTACCCTCACCGACACAGGCCGCGTCCCCCTCGTGGCATAAATTCGGTGCACGCTTGGTGCACGCCCAGTGCACGCATTGTGCATCACGATTTTAGCTGCGATACCACCGCTCATGCCCAAGCAATTTGACACCCTCCGCGCCATGCTCGACCACGGTTTCGACACCGTGATTGATGTCCGCTCGCCTGCCGAATTCGCAGCCGATCATATGCCCGGCGCAATCAACTTGCCCGCCCTCTCAAACGACCAGCGAGCCGAGGTTGGAACCATCTACAAGCAGGTCAGCGCCTTCAAAGCACGCAAGCTTGGCGCGGCTCTCGTAGCCCGCAATGTCGCTGATCACGTTGAGGGTCCACTCGCCGAAAAGGATGGCAGTTGGCAGCCCCTTGTTTACTGCTGGCGCGGCGGTCAAAGGTCGGGCTCTTTCACCATCATCCTGCAACAAATCGGCTGGCGCGCCGACACGGTTGAAGGCGGCTATATGACGTGGCGCAGGCTCGTCAATAAGGCGCTCTACGATACCCCTATTACGCAACGCATCATCCTGCTCGACGGGAACACAGGCACCGCCAAAACGGCGCTTTTGGCAAAGCTCGCAGAACGCGGTGTTCAGACCATCGACCTCGAAGGATTGGCAGGCCACAGAGGCTCGCTTTTAGGGCGCACCGCAGGTGGGCAGCCCGATCAAAAAGGGTTCGAATCCGCGCTCGCCACAGCCCTCGCAAACATGGACCCAACCCGCCCTGTGATCCTTGAGGCCGAGAGTTCAAAGATCGGCAGAATAAACCTGCCAAAACAGCTTTGGTCAGCAATGATCGCTGCGCCTAGGATCATGATTTCAGCGCCAATTTCCGCGCGTGCGGCATTTCTTGAAACAGCCTATGCTGACGTGATTTCCGATCCAATAGACCTCGAAAAACGCCTCGAACCGCTGCGGAATATTCGCGGCCATGCGGTCGTTGACGGCTGGATTAAGCTGATGAACGCAGGCGATTTTCGCGCCCTCGCAGCGGCCTTGATGGAGCAACATTACGATGCCGCTTACGCCAAATCACGCGCCGTGGACGAGCATGAAATCATCGCTGATCTGACGTCAGAAACGCTTGATGAGGCAGGTCAAAACACCCTCGTCGCCGCCATTCTCAAAGTGATCAAATAACCTTCACCACAGGCTCGCCCACCGCAATAAATCCGATGCGTTTTGCGGGGTATCCCGCAGCGATCAAAGCGGCCAGAACGGCCTCCGCTTGTGCTGCGTCCACCGCAGCCAAAAGCCCGCCTGCCGTCTGCGGATCAAACAGCAAATCACCCCTTGGGCCATCCGCGCCAAACACAGGCCCAGCACCGCTGCGATTGTCCTTAAACAGACTCGATTTCGTGCCACCTGCCGCCAGTTCAACCGCCCCATCCATGAATGGGATAGCATCAATTTCTAGCGTCGCAGCAACGCCAGAGGCCTCACAAATCCCGCTCAAATGCCCCGCCAGACCAAAGCCAGTGACATCGGTCATCGCATGGGCATCATGCAGAATTTCAGACGCCTTACCCTGCTCAATCATCATCGTTTCCAACGCCTTAGCGACAATATCACCCGATGCCTCACCCGCCATTTCAGCGGCCATAATCACACCGCTGCCAATCGGTTTCGTCAGGATCAAAACGTCTCCTGCCTTAGCTCCCGCGATCGTAATCGGCGCACGGTCGCAAAGGCCCGTGACCGTAAACCCAATCGTCAACTCATCGCCAAGCGAGGAATGGCCACCGACAATTTCAGCACCTGCCTCACTTATAACCTCTTGCGCAGACTGCATAATCTCGGTCAATGTCCGCGCCTGAAGGTCAGCGGACGTGCGCGGCAAGATCAGGTTCGCTGTCACCGCCTGCGGGGCCGCCCCCATTGCCCAAACATCGCCCAGCGCATGAATGGCCGCGATCCGTGACATCACCACTGGGTCGGCAAAGAAGCTGCGCAGGTGATCTGTCGTCATGATTTGGGTCACACCGCCTGTCGTCAAAATCGCTGCATCATCGCCTGCAACGCTGTGCACATCAGCACGGTCAGAAGCGGGCAGATCGGTCAAAACAGAGCGCAAAGCCTTGCGCCCAACCTTCGCCCCGCAACCACCGCACATCGGCTTGTCACCAATCGCCTCAACCACGCCTTCGGCGATGATATGCGGCAAGGCGGGGGTGGCCATTTTGGGCAGGGAATTGAATTGGTTCATGAACTTTACGTCGATGTGATTTTTCAAACGCCACAGTAATGGCCCTGAAAATGCGCGATCAAGCTTTTCGGCCAAAGCCGATTTCTTGCCCAGCGAAATTAGCTTCAGATAGTCCTTTTGTGGTGTGTAGGTTTGCAACGCTCCACCCGACAAAACCGCCCGCAGATTGCGGAATAAAACAGGGGCTTGGCGCACGGCGTAGACACCTGCCTTTGGGCGAGGATTGGCAGTCATATGCGCGCAGTCACCAACCGCGAAAATCGCAGGATCGGACGATTGCAATTGACGGTTTACGGCGATGAAACCACTCGTCATCTCGACGCCAATATCGGACATCCAACCATGGGGCCGCGCCCCTGCGGCACCGGTCACAAATTGGGCCGCGATGATACGCCCATCGGCGAGTAAAACGCCTGCACTTGTGACTTCTGAAACTTCGGCGTTTTCGACCAATTCAACACCGCCGTTTTTCAACGCCTTCAAGACCTTTGCACGCGCGGCTTCGCCCAAATCCTTAAGCACAAGACCACGATCAATTAGCCGCACTTTGGCGTCGCCTTTCGCGGCATGCTTCATCGCCATGGCAAGCTCCGCCCCAGCAACCCCGCCGCCAATCACGGCGATTTCGGGGGAGGCGGCGGTGTTGCGGAACGCGTCCCATTTGCTGGCAAATGCGCCCAAAGGTTTGGCAGGAATACCGTGTTCAGGAAAGCCCTTGAGATCTGGCATTGTGGAGGTAATCCCCACGTCAACGCTCAGCACATCATAGGCAATCGGCGGACGGTTAGGCACATGCACGAGGCGCCTTTCACGGTCCACGCCCGTTGCCGCCCCAAGGACCACACGCGCACCTGCAAACCGCGCGAGTTTCACCAGATCAATGTCGAGGTCTTCACGAGAATAATGCCCCGCGACAAAGCCAGGCAGCATGCCTGAATAGGGCGCAGTCGGACCCGGATTAATAACCGTGACGCGCACGCCTGCCAGCGGGTTCATTCCCCACATTCGCAACAATAGAGCATGAGAATGACCGCCGCCAATCAAGACGAGGTCGCGGGTCAGGGGGAGGTGTGTTTGCATCATGTCGCCAGTTAACCTGTGATGCGGGGTAAGTGCCAGCGATTGCGACGCAGTGCCACTGCCCTGTGATCTATTCGTAGCCAGTCATTTCAAGATACCCGCGCCCTGTGTGCGAACCGGTGATCAGCACGGGCCCTTCCCAATAGGGAACTGAGGTGTCCATCCACGCGTTTGGGTTGATGGCTGTCACGGTGACGTTGACCCCTTTTTCGGGAAGCGCGACGGTCCATGTAGTTGGGATTGCGCGGCCTTCGACGTCGGAGGTTTCCAAAGGCGAGGCCGTGAATGCGCCGTTGGTCAATGGCGTTGCCGTGCCATCGGGTGCGATCCACGTCGCAGAGGTGTAGGTATCGTTGCCGCGCAGTTGAAAGCCCATCATTTTCGCCCCGTCATCGAAGGACAGCGAGAACCAGTCCCAACCTGTTTGGTCGGCGGCCAACGGTTGTGACGACCATTCTCGGTCAAGCCATGCAGAGCCTGTGACTGCCACGTCGCCCTGCGGCAAATGCAATGTGCCTGCGATATCGTAGAAGGGTTGCGAGTAGTAGTAGGACGCCTGTCCGTTTGCCGATTTCACAGAGTAGCCATTATCGCCTTGCAAAACGATTGGACCTTGTGCGCTCAGTTGCATGTCATAGCCGAAGTCGGGGCCATTCGCGGTCAGTTTGGGTGCATCGAAGTCGCCCGACATCTCCCATTCGTCGATCCATGCCGCGAAGGGTTCCGCGGTTACGCCTGCCTGCCCGATGCCACCACGCGCCAGTCGTTCGGTGACGAAATGCGCCTCAGGTGTGGTGACTGCGGCGTGGCCCATCCAGAGTTGCGGGGTGGGCCATCCCTCGCCGTCTTCCGTCGAAAGAGCGGTGCGAAAAAGGGTCCATTGCAATCCATAGTCCGCACCGCCTGCATCGCGCAGATTGGCAGTGATGTACCACCATTCAATGCGATACTCAGGGTGCGCGCCGTGGTCTTTTGGGAATGCGAGAGTTGCGTTTGGCGTGGGAACTGAGAAGCCGTCCGAGGACGTGCCGAGCCCTGCGAAACCTTGTGCGACGGCCGAAATGGGGAACCAAAGAAGGATGGCTAAAAGCTTACCGTTCATTGGAAAACACCTTGAGCAGTTCGGAGGGTGGCGTGCGCATAAGTCGGATCGCGGGCCAGAAAGCGGCAAAGGCAGCGGCGAGAAGGGCGAACCCACCAAGCCGCGCGTAATCGGCGGGGAAGACGAACATCGGCAGCTGCCAGCCAAAAGCCGCAACGTTCACAACGGCAAGCAAAACCCATGCCAGCGCAAGACCAAGGGGCAATGCAACAAGCGCCGTGAGCAGCGCAAGAAGGAGCGTGCGCAGGAGTTCGAGATAGCCCAATTCGCGCCGCGTCAGTCCCATCGCCCAAGCGGGTGCAAGTTGCGGAACACGCATGGCGGTGAGGGTCAGAAGGCTCATCAAAATCGCAAAACCCGCGACCGCGAGGGTCAACACATTGAGGGCCGCCGTGACGGTGAATGTGCGATCAAAAACGCCAAGGGAAAAGGCTTTGATCCCCGCTTGATTGATAGTGTTGGCCTTGGGGATGCCTGTTTCCGCTTGGAGGTTTTCTATAAAATCGCTCGTGTTGGCGGGGTCGATGCGTATTCCGAAACGGGTTGGAGCAACATCGGGGAAGAGGTTTGCAAAAGCCACCTCGTCGATGATTGCCTGACCGATTGGGTTACCGTAGTCGCCGTAAATACCTGAAATAACGAATGTTTCCCCATCCACTTCGACGGCATCACCGATAGCTAATGGCGCGCGTCTGGCGAGCTGTTCGTTGATGAGGATGCCAGACCCACTGTGGACCGCACCCCATGGGTCATCAGCACTATCAAGGAATTTCCAGTTGTCGCGGTAGGTCGCGTGGTCGCGATTGCCATAAATGTCGGTTGGTAGATCGCGGATCTGGATTGGGACGGATTGAATAGGCAGAACTGCATCGGCATTTTGCGCGGCAAAGGCCTCAATCGCCAGTGCTTGCGCGGGGGTTTCCGCGTTGACGTAAAGCTCGGACGCCAAGCGTTGATCGAGGAAGCCGACAAACGTGAGGCGGAAGCTGCTGACCATCGTCGAGACGCCAACGTTGGCTGCCATGGCAAGCAAGAGCGCCATGAGCGCGAGCGATAGACCCGGCAATTGTTGGCGCGTATCGGCCCAGAACCAGCTTGAGACAACGCCCGTCGCACGGTTGCTTGCCGCCGTCAGGATGGCCGACAGGACGAGGGGCAACGCAAGGGCCGCGCCGATCAGCATGGCCGCAAGCAGGGCGAAACCTGCGATAATGCCGCTTGCTGTGAATGCTAGGATAAGGGCGACCACGAGGAGTGCCAAGGCGATGATCCCCTGCACGCGTGCCCCCTGCCCTGCGGCATTTGCAAGGGCGCGAGGTTGGGCACCTGCCAGCAGTGGCAAACGCGAGAGTTTCCATAACGCGCCACTCGCCGCGAGACCTGTCCCACCGAGAGCAATGGCCATGCCAGAGAGCCACCAAATCGGGCGCAGTTGCAGGGTGCCGCTGACCTCCGCGCCGTAAAGGCCGCGCAGGGTCGCTGCGACGTCGGGCAACAACAGACCCGCGACGAGATACCCCAGCCCCACACCAAGTACGCCCGCAAAAAGGGCGAGGGTCATAAGCTCGACCCCCATCAAGACTATCAGCAATCGCAGCGGTGTTCCGAGCGCGCGGAGGGTGCGGAGCGTGCCGCGCCGTTGCTCAAACGCAAGACCAATTGCACCATGCACGATGAAGATACCAACGGCGAAAGACAGTAGGCCAAAAGCGGTAAGGTTGAGATGGAAGCTGTCGGTCAACCGCCCGACATCTGAGCCTGATTGCGCCGCGTGGCGTTGCAAATCAGGCGCAATTTCCGCAAGCTGGGGCTGACTGCGCGGTTGCACTGGGGCCACGATGAGAGTGTCGATTTCGCCCAACCGTCCAAGCAGGTTTTGCACGGTGCCAATGTCACCAATTGCGGTATCAGGTGCGATTGCGGGGTCTCTTGCAACACCCTCAATATCAAGCGCTGTGTCAGGTGCGGCGATCACCTCGCCTTGGGCAAAGCGCGAGAGGCTGCCTGTGTCGTGCAGGGCGGTCGGCGCAAGTCCACCCGGGGCTGTGAGCGGCTCGATTCCGATGATGCGTGTGCCGTCGATGCGCCCTTCGATCACGGGGCTGACAAGCCAGCCCGCGCGGCGCAATTGCACATAGGTTTCCTGCAAAATCGGTTGTCCGTCGCGACGCGTCAGCCTGTCGAATTGTCCTTCGCCAAGGGTCGCGGCGGCAGCATCATAGCTGGCCCGCGCCTCGGCGTTGATCGCTTGCACGCCAGACCAAAGCGCAGTGGCAAGCGCCAGCCCCGAGAGAAGCGTAAAGAGTTGCAGCGGATTGCAAAACCAATGGCCGAGCAGTGCCGAGAGGGTCACGCGGATCATGCCACGAGACCTGCCCGCAAGTGAAGGCGGCGGCTCATCCGCCCTGCAAGAGCTGTGGAATGGGTGACCATCAACAGACCGGCCCCCGTTTCGGCGACAAGTTTGAGTAAGATGTCGAGCACGTTGGCAGCCGTGGCCTCGTCAAGGTTGCCTGTTGGTTCGTCCGCCAGGACAAGACGCGGACGCGGGGCCAAAGTGCGGGCAATTGCAACGCGTTGCTGTTGACCACCAGAGAGTTGTTCAGGGTATTTATTCAACTGTTCGGTGAGCCCCAAACGCGCAGTAAGGTCCGCAGTCCAATCAGGATCGAACCGTCCCGCAAGGCGTGCTTGAAAGGCGATATTGTCGCGGACTTTCAAGCTTGGGATCAGGTTGAACTGTTGGAAGACGACCCCCACAACCCCACGACGCAATTGTGCACGGCCTTTGTCATCCAACGCTGCAATATCCGTACCGTCGATCAGGATTTGGCCCGCATTTGGCACATCCAATCCGCCGATCAAATGGAGAAGCGTGCTTTTTCCGCTGCCGCTTTCGCCCGTCAACGCCAGCGTCTCACCACCCTCAAGTGAAAGGTCAACGCCCCGTAGAACATCAAAGTCGCCATCGGCGGTTTGAAATGTCTTTTGCACGTTTGTGGCGCGAAGCAACATGGGCGATTTCCTTTTGCTTATGAACTAACACGTCTGTTCTGTTTGAAAAGCCAAAGCGGGAAACTCTTTGATCCACCCTGCTTGAAATAGAGGTGGTCCTAGATTTTAG